>NZ_JBEZIJ010000005.1:186339-487250 GCF_040650955.1 Streptomyces sp. NPDC048560 | reverse complement strand
TCAGCCACTCACCCGTCGCGCCAGAAATCAAACACGCGCCCCCCGGCCCCCCCCCCCCCCCCCCCCGGCGGGGGCCCCCCGCCCCCCGCCCCTCGGCCGTGGGCTTCTCGATCCGCACGAGGCGTCTCCCTCCGGCGGCGCGAAGGACGGCCCCGGAGGGAGAGGTACGGCATCACGGCCGGGCAGGGCCGGCGGTGGCCCTTGCCCGACGGCGCGGCCGGCCCCGTACGTCCGGCCCGCCCGGCGACGTCAGCCGCGACGGAGCGTGATGGTCGTCCAGGCCCCGACGTGCACCTGGTCGCCGTCCTGGAGCGGGACGGGGACATAGGGCTGGATCGGGTCCTCGGCGGTGTTGAGCGTGGTGCCGTTGGTGGAGTTCTGATCGACCACGGCCCAGCCTCCGTCGGGCTGCTGCACCAGCACCGCGTGCTGGTGCGAGACGCCCGGGTCCTCCGGCGGAACGGACAGATCGATGTCGGGGGACTCGCCGGTGCTCTGGCGGCGGCGCCCGATGGTGATCTGGCTGCCGGTCAGCGGGAGGTGCTGCTCGGGGGAGTACGCGGGCAGGTTGAGCCCGGTCGCCTCGGGGCCGCTGCGCTGCATCATCGCGAGGAAGTACTCGCGGTCCGGGGCGACGACGGCCGTCCAGGTCGTGGACTGCGGGCTGTGGTTCTGCCCGTGGTTCTGTCCGTGGTCGGGAGCGTGCCCCTGCCCGGGACCCTGGCCGCCCTGACCCTGGCCCGGGAACGGCTGCTGCATCTGCTGCTGGAAGCCCTGCGGCGGCTGCGGAGCGGACGGCTGAGGTGCCGGGGGCTGCGGAGCGGGCGGCTGCGGGGCCATGCCCTGCGAGGGCGGAGGCAGCATCCAGTCGTCGCTGCCGCCCTGCGGAGCCTGGGGCCGTGCGGGGGCGGGCGGCGCCGACTGCTGCTGGAAGGACGGAGGAGGCGGCGGACCCTGCTGGAACGAAGGCGGGGGCGGCGGACCCTGCTGGAAGGACGGCGGGGGCGGCGGGCCCTGCTGGAAGGACGGCGGGGGCGGCGGACCGCCGTGACCACTCTGCTCGGAGGAGAGCGGCTCGGCCGGGCGGTTCATCTGCGAGGGCCGCGAACTCTGGTATTCGAACGGGTCCCGCTGCTGCTGGGGCGGCGGTCCCTGCTGCGCCTGGAAGCCGGGCGGCAGGTTGAGACCGGGCACCGGGGGCCCGGGTACGCCCTGGGGGGCGAGCGGCGTGTACGAGGTCGCCGTGTTCGTGAGGAAGTTCCAGCGGCACTCCTCGCAGAAGGGCGTCATCGCCTCGCGCGGGGTGCGGCACTGCGGGCAGAGCTCGACGCGGGCCGTCGGCTCACCGGGGCCTGCGGCCTGCGGGTAGCCGTAGCCGGACGCGGGCGGCGGGGGAGGCGGCGGCGGAACGGCGCCCGCGGGGGCGCCCGTCCCGGCCATGCGGTGTCCGCAGACCTCGCACCAGTCCTCGGAACCCGACTGGTGTCCGTTCGGGCAGGTCGGCATGTCGGCGCTTCCCCCTCTCCTCGTCCGGCCCGGGGGCCGTCATGCTCGTGCGGTTGCCGGTGGCTGCCGCGCCGTTACTTCTTGACGCGAACGGTCTTCGTGGAGCGCGTTTCGAGCGTCATCTCGTCCGCCTCCGCGACCTTTGCCTTCAGTCGCACAGTACCGGTCGCAGCATCGACAACGTCGACCACCTTCGAAAGCAGTTTCGCAGTGTCCTCGTTCCCCGAGGCGGACGCCAGCTGCACCGCACGGCCGAGTTTGGCGGTCGCGCCGTCGAAGTCTCCCGCCTTGCGCGCGTCGAGCCCCTGCTGGATGACATGCGCCAGTTCCGCCTGACCCGTGTAGTGGGCGACCTGGGGATTGATCGACGTGGACGCCACCATGTCGTCCGTCCAGACCGCCCGTACGAGACCCTGCGAGAGCGTTCGGGGAGCACCGCCCGAGGGGTCGGGGAGGATGAGCGAGACCCTGGCGGCCAGCATCTCCTGGCCGATCCCGGCCTCCGGGACCTGCACACACACGTGGTAGTCGCGGGATTCGTCGCCCCAGGAACCGGTCGGATAGTCCCCTGCGCGCGGACCCGCCTCGGTACGGCGGCCGGTGAGGTCGGCGACCGTCGGCGCCACCTGCTTGACGAACTTGATCTCGACCCCGACGGGCGTCCAGAGCCGCAGGGCCACGTCCGCGACCTCCTTGCCCATCGCGTTCTCCATCATCTGCGTGAAGTCCGCCGCCAGCCCCGCCGGATCGGCCACGATGTCGGCCGTACCGAGGAGTGCGGAGGCGACCGCTGTGACCTCTTTCACCTCCCAGTCGGTGCCGACACCACGTGCGTCGCAGGTGAAACGGCCTGCGCAGGAGTCGAGGGCCGCCCGCAGATCCTCCGGCGACTCGTGCTCGTTGCGGCCGTCCGTCAGCAGGATGCCGTGCCGGATGTCCACGTCGGCGCCGCCGAGCAGCCGGTCCGTCAGCCGGAGCCAGGTGCCGATCGCCGTACCGCCGCCCGCGCTCAGCCGGCGCAGCGCGTCCTTGGCCTGAGCCTTCGTCTGCGCGTCGGCCGTCGCGAGCCGGCCGCCGCCCGGGTAGACGTCCTTGGCCACGTGCGTACCGGCGACGACCGCGAACCGGGTGCCGTCGCGCAGGGTGTCCACGGCGGCCGCCGTGGCGTCCCGCGCGTTGCGCATCTTCGTCGGCGGGTAGTCCATCGAGCCCGAACAGTCGACCATGATCACCACGGCGGCGCTGGCGGCCTGCCCGGGGACCTGCGAGGGCCTCGCGGACGCTCCGGCCAGCGGCACTCCGCCGGTGGTGCCCCCGCCCGTCGACGTGACGGTCACGATGCCGTTGACCTCACGGCCGCCCTCGGGCAGATATTCGTTCTGGTAGACCTCGACGGAGAACTGGGGCACGTTCGACTTGGAGAAGTTGGCCATCTGGTCGGCTCCTTGAGGCTCCACGTAGGTCGGAAATTCGCGCGGGATCCAGGCGGGTCAGGCGGTGCTCCACGGGGGTGCTGCCCCCTGGGGCGTCACGACGAACGGCAGCAGCGCCACTGTTACGTTGTCGTGCCCCCCGCCGTCCAGGGCGTGACCCACCAGCACCTGGGCGCCGTGCAGCGGCCGTTCGTGCGCGTCCGCCGGTACGGCGGCGGCCATTTCCGCCGCGGATTCCGCGTAGTTCCACAGGCCGTCGGTGCACACCACGACCAGGCCCGGACGGTCCGGCTTGAACGAGGCGGTGTGCGGCTCCAGATCGTAGGCGTCGGCGCCGAGCCAGCCCGTGATGGCGTGGGCGCGCTCGTCCGCGTACGCCTCCGCCTCGTTCATCAGGCCCGCCGACACCATCTGCGCCGCCCACGAGTCGTCCTCGGTGAGGCGGGCGGGCGCCACGGCGCGGTCGTCCGGCACCCAGTAGACCCGGCTGTCGCCCACCCAGCCGATGACCAGCAGGCCACCGGCCATGATCGCGCCGACCAGGGTGCACGCGGGGGCGTTCTGATGGCGGTGCTGCTCGTGCTCCATCGCCCGGGCCGGCTCCTCGGCCAGGGCGTTGACCGCCTCGGACGCGGCGATGATCGCCTCGTGCATCGCCTGCTGCGGGTGCGTACCGCGCGGCAGGGACTCCAGCAGCGCCTCGTTGGCGGTGCTCGCGGCGGCGGCCGACGCCTCGTCGGGGCGGCTCGCCGACGAGACGCCGTCACAGACGATCGCGACGACGGCCGGGGAGCCGTCGGGCAGGGCGGTGGAGGACACGGCGAACGCGTCCTCGTTGCGGTGGTGCCGCAGGCCCCGGTCGCTCACCGCGGCCACCGCACCGAGCTCCTGCTCCATGTGATCGCGCTCCCGGGGCTGGGCGTGACCGCAGTTCTCGCAGTAGCCGTCGGGATCCACATGGCCCGAACGGCAGGCCACGCAGACCTTGCCGCCCGCGGCCGGGGGAGCGGTGTGCTCGGCGGTACGCGGATCGGGAGCCCCCGGGGCCGCCAGTTCGAAGTCGCCCGAGCTGGGCTCCCCGCCGGGCTCGTCGTGGCGCACCGGAGGCTCCGTGACGGGCAGCGCCGCGCCGCCGGAGTCCGTGCCGGGCAGTTCAGCCGGGTGGTGGACGGGCGCGGGCAGGTCGGAGCTGTCCACCTCCGAGGCGGCCGGCCACTCGACCGGACCGGCGGCCGGTGCGGAGGCGGGGGCCGGGACGGTTGCCGGCGCGGCAGCCGGGCCCGGCTCGCCCCCGCCGCCCGGTGCCGGTACGGCGATCGCGATGGTCGGGCGGTCGTCCGGCAGGGCGGGCACGGCCGACAGGTCGTACCCGCACGCCCCGCAGAACAGGTCGCCCGTCTCCAGCGGTTCCTCGCAGCCGGGGCAGTTGGTCAAGGAGGTCTGCTGGTGGATCTGTGACATCTTCACACCCACGTCCGGGGGCGGAAACGGTTGGCCCGCTCCACCAGTTCGATCCGCTCGTCGCCACGCTGCGCGAGGCGGGCGAGTATCCGGTACGAGCGCTCCAGACCGAATCTGAGGCCCCGCTCGTCCAGTTCGCTGCCCAGCAGCGTCCTCGGGCCCGAAGGTGCGTGCTGCGCCGGGACCGGTGAGGGAGCCGCCGGACTACCGGAGAGTACCCAGTCGAGCGCGGTACCCAGAACTTCGGTCGACAACTGCTCACGCCGTACCGCGTCCAGGCCGAAGCCCGCCAGACCCGTCACCTGCGCCGCCGCCGCCGACAGGTCGTCGAGCAGCGGCTCCTGAGGGGCGCGCTCCCGCAGCCGGGCCCGTACGGCCGCCACCCGGGCCGCCGTGTAGTGGATGGACGACTCCGGGACGGACTCCAGTGTCCGTACGGCCCCGACCCGGTCCCCGGCCGCGATCTGCACCCGGGCCAGGCCGAACGCCGCGCTCACGAAGCTCGGGTCGGTCGTCCACACCAGCCGGTAGTACTCGGCGGCGTTGTCCAGCTGGCCCAGGACCTCGGCGCAGATACCCAGGGCCAACTTGGGGGCCGGTTCGCCGGGGAACGCGTCGTAGACCGCGTCGAAGGACAGTGCCGCGTTCTCCTTGTCCCCCGTCACCAGCGAGGTGACACCGCGATACCAGACGACCCTCCAGTTGTCCGGGTGCTCGCCCTCCAGATGGGAGAGGGCCCGTACGCCCGCGTCGAGGTCGCTCATCTCCAGCCGGGCGCGCAGCTCGCGCAGCCGTGTCTCCAGAGAGGCCGCGGGTACGGCCTGGAGCGCGGCGATCAGTTCGTTCGGCGCGGACGCCATCACCCCGGCGAGGAAGCCGGCGTTCGGGTCGTTCGCGTCGACGCGGGGCACCGGCAGCGCGAGGGAGGTCGCCCGCGCGTCGAACCCCGCGAGCCGCGGCCCGCCGCCGGTGTACGCCCCGGGCAGCGGGGCGGGCACGGGGGCAGCGGGACGGGGAGCCGGGATGGCGGTGTACGCCGGTGCGGGGGCGAGCGCGGTACCGGCACCACCGGTGCCACCGCCGCCGCCCCGGACGTGCGTGTCGGGCGCCGACAGCGGCGCGGCACCCGGAGCGCCGTACGCGGCCGGGGCACCGCCGAAGGCCCCCGGCGTCGGTGGAGCGGCCACCGGGACCGGTGCGGCCGGTGCGGGGGCGGGCCCACCCCGCTTCCGACGGCCACCGGCTCCGGCCGACGCGACGCGGCCGCCGAGCCGTGACACGTCGCCCGTCAGCTCTGCGAACAACTCGGTGTCCGTCACCCGCAGTTCCGCACCGAACAGCGTCGAGAGCGCCGGGCGCGGCCGGCCCGTCTGCAGGGCCACCACCTCACGTAGCACCCCGGTCAGCTGCTCGGCCATCTCCGTCGCCGAGGCGAACCGCCGGGCCGGGTCGGGATCGGTGGCCCGCACGAGGAGCCGGTAGAACGACTCGTACCTCCGGAACACCTCGATGTTGTCCGGGTCGGGCAGCGAGTCCACGAACACGTTCGTATAGCCCTGGAAGTCGAACGTGAGCACCGCGAGCGTCCGCGCGACCGTGTACAGGTCGGAGGCGACGGACGGGCCGACCTCCGCGACCTCGGGCGCCTGGTAGCCCACCGTGCCGTAGATGGCCGACTCCTCGTCGTCCATCCTGCGCACCGCGCCCATGTCGATCAGCTTGAGCTGGTCCTCGGTCTGGATCGCGTTGTCGACCTTGAAGTCGCAGTACAGGAGGTTGCGGCTGTGGAGGTGGCCGAGCGCCTCCAGCGCCTCGATGCCGTACGCGCACGCCTGCTCGACCGGCAGCGGGTCGCGCTTCCCGGCCGCCGTCCGGCGCTCGTTGGCGATCTCCTTGAGCGCCTTGCCGCCCACGTACTCCATGACGATGTAGCCGTCGAGGGAGCCGGTCCGCTGGTCGAGGTGCTCGACGAAGTTGTAGATGCGGACGATGTTGGAGTGCTCGATCTCCGCGAGGAAGCGCCGCTCGGAGATGGCCGCGGCCATGGCGTCCTGGTCACCGGTGTCCAGCAGGCCCTTGAGGACCACCCACCGGTCGGAGACGGCACGGTCCACCGCGAGGTACACCCAGCCGAGCCCGCCGTGCGCCAGGCAGCCCGCCACCTCGTACTGCCCGTGCACGATGTCGCCGCCGCGCAGCTTCGGCACGAAGGAGTACGGGTGGCCGCACTTGGTGCAGAACCCCTCGGTGCGTCCCGGCCTCCGGCCGCGCGCCCGGCCCACCGGTGCCCCGCAGTCGGAGCGCGAACAGAACCGCTTGCGCTCCGGGACCTCCGGGTTCTCCATGACCGCGGTCCGCGGATCGGGCCGCGGTACGTCCGGCACGAGCACGAGGCCGGCGCCCAGCCGTCCCCGGCCGGACGAGCTGGTCGACGAGCCCGAGGAGCGCACCGACACCGAACGGGCCGTCGCGCTGCCAGAGAGGGAGCGGGACAGCCGCCCGGAGACGGACCGCCGTGACGTGGACGAGCGCGACGACGACCTCGACGAGGCCCGCGAACCCGACCGCTGCGAGGAGCTGTTGCTGCCCCGGCTGCCACCCCTGCCGCCGCCCGCGATACCGGTCGGCGGTGAACTGACCATGCCCGTGGGCGAGACGACCGGAGCCAGACCGCAGGTGCCGCAGTACATCTCACCGCCGCCCATGTCCTCGTAGTCGCCCTCGCACGCGGGGCGCTGGCACTGCGTACTCATCGTGTCTCCCCCTGTTCGCCCCGCCGCCTCGGCGGCCCCGTTCCTGTCCGTCCGGCCCCACGTGTGCTCATGCGCGTCCCTGCCCGTCCCGCCGGTCCTCCGGTCCCGGGGACCGCTGGGGAGTCAGCAGCTCCGCCGCGGCCTGCTGGAAGCGCAGGACCGCCTGCTCGGCGACCCGCAGATCGCAGGGCGCGCTCCACAGCATCCGGCGGGCCGCGTCGTACCGCTCGATGAGCAGCGGGTCCTCCGCGAGGCCGTGCCGGGCCACCTTCGCCTTGTACGCGTCCAGCCTGCCGCGCAGTTCCGCGCGGACGGCGAGCGGCGCCGTCACGGAGGTCAACGACTCACGGGCCCGCAGCAGTTCGTCCTCGGCCTCCCGCTCCAGAGCCTCCAGGAGCGGGGAGAGCCGGTGCCACTGGGCATGTCTGCGGTAGTCCGAAGCCGCGGCCAGCCGTTCCTGCAGCGCGGTCGGCGGACCGCTGACCGCGGGCACCTCGGAGGCCGCGATCTTCGCAAGCACCTCGCCGCGCGCCGACCGGGCCTCGGCGAGCGTGCGGTCGGCACGGGAGAGGACGTCACGCAGGTGGACCAGGCGCTGTTCCGCGTCCTGGCGCACCGCGAGGACCGCCTCGATCTCCCGTCGTACGTCCTCCAGGGCGCGGGCCGCCCGGTCGTAGCGGGTGGTGTCCGGGCGGCCTCCGCCGGGCGCCGCGCTGCCGGGACCCGGCAGCCAGAACGCCAGCGGGTCGGATATCACCTGCACCCGGAGCGTCGTCAGCTCCTCGGTGATCGATTCCAGGTCGTCACCGGACGGATGCTCACCCGGCCGCACCCCGACCGAGTGCGCCAGCGAGGCGGTGCGGCGCAGTTCCGCGGCGAGCAGATCTATCCGGGCGGGCAGCGCCGACCATACGGAGTCGGACGCCACGACCATGTCCAGTGCCCCGGCGTACAGCTCGTTCATCCGGGCGACCAGTTCCTCCAGCGAGAACTGCTCGGAGAGCATGGCGGGCCCGGTGACCGAAGGGGTGTGCCCCGCCGCGCCGGCCACCGTGACACTCCGGCCGCGCAGCAGCTCGGTCAGCGCCTGCAGGTCGTCCCGGTTGGGATAGCGCCTGCGGGCGCGCACCGAGCGGGCCTCGGTCAGCGCCGCCGCGTAGGCGTCGAAGTACTCCCACAGCAGCGTGATCGACTGCTCGGTGGCGGCCCAGCGGTCCTTGGTGACGCCCGTCAGACCGGCGCCCTCCAGGAGCCGGCGGCCCGCATGGTCCTGCAGGGCGAGGAGCGAGGTCTCGATGGCCTCGTGCTCCGCGCCGAGCCGGGCCAGCGCACGGTCCGCCTCGTCCCGGTCCAGGACCGGGCCGGGGGGCCTCCCCGCGAAGCCGGGGAAGGAACCCGCCACGCCCATCGATCACCTCTCCGCTCTTGCCGTCCGGCCCGCGGGCCGGAGGATTCAGTTGCTCAGGTACTTGGGCGCCGGGGGCGCCGTGATCCCGGGCAGGCCGGAGGCCAGCCACTTGCGGTACGACACCATCCAGGGACTGTCCGCACCGCCCTCGCGATAGTCGACCAGCACCTGGTTGACGCGGGCCACGAGATCGTCCGCGCCCTTCTTCGCCGCGACGCCGTAGTACTCCGTGGTGAAGGGCTTGTCGCCCTTGAGGACGACGGCCGGGTCCTGGGCCGCCTGACCGGCCGCCAGCGCGTTGTCCGTGACGATCGCGTCGACCTCGCCGAGCTGCAGCCGGACCAGACAGTCCAGCTGGTTGGGCACGGTCAGCTGGTCCTTGTCCTGCTCGGTGCCGTCGCCCGCGTCCTTGAACACCGCGCCGAACGACTGGTTCTCCAGGGCCTCGTAGGCCGTGGAGCCCTCGGCCGTGCAGACCCGCTTGCCGTCCAGCGACTTGTCGTACCCGGTGATCGCGGAGTCCTTCGGGGCCAGCACCTGCTGTCCGGCCTGGAAGTAGGCCGTGGAGAACGAGACCTGCTCCAGCCGCTTGCAGTTGATGGTCATCGTCCGCACGACGACGTCGACCCGGTCGTTCTCCAGCGCCGCGATGCGCTGGTTGGTGGGTATCGCACGGAAGATCACCGCGTCCCGGTCGCCCAGGATGTCCTGCGCGATGGCCCGCACCAGATCGATGTCGAAGCCTTCCAGCTCGCGGTTCTCCGGATTGCGGTACCCCCACCGGAAGCTGTTCTGGTCGACACCGGCGATCAGCTTGCCGCGTGCCTTGATCCTGTCGATGCTCGGGCCGTCGGCGCTCCTGGGCGGAAGGCTCGCCTCGGGATCCGTGCACTCGTCGGCGCGTGCCTGCACCGCGGAGGTCGCGCCCTGGCCCACGGTCTTCGTACCGAAGGAGCCGTCCCCGCTGTGGGACAGCGGCAGCAGCGTGAGCGAGGCGGTGATCGCGCACGCCACGGCCATGCCCGTCACCCCGCCCCAGCCCCGCAGCCTGCTGCGCCCGGACCGGTCTCGTTCCCTGGCCATCGCTCCCCCTCTCACCGGTACTCCGAGAGCCTGCGGTTGACCCCGACGACGGCGGCGGCCGCGCCCAGCAGGCCGAGCGCGGCGGCTCCGACGGGAAGCCCGCCCAGCGCGCCGCGCCCGTCCTTCGCGGAGTCGGTGAACTCCCGCTGCTCGTACGCGAGCGCCTTGCGCAGTGCCTCGTCCACCTGCTCGAAGGACTCGCCCGTGGATTGCGCCTGGCCGATGATCTGCTTCAGCGCACCGTCGTAGTCGCCCTGGTCGTCGGTCGTGCGGGCCTTGCGGTGGCGCACCTGCCACTCGGACACGTTCTTCATGGCGTCGACCACCGGCGCGCTCCCCTGGGTGCCTTCGGCGAGCTTCTCGGCGCTCTTCAGCTGTGCACCGAGAGCCTTCATGCCCGTGGTGTAGTCGGTCTCGTACTTGTCGTTCCTGCCGTCCGCCGTCAGCACCGCGCCGCGGGCGACCAGCGTGAGGTTCTCGTTGGCGCGCGCCTTCAGCGAGTTGATCCGTGCGTTGTTGAGGACATCGAGTGACTCCTGCCCGTGAACCATCGCCGCACGCAGTTCGGCGCGTGCCACCGTGTGTCCCACGGCCAGCCAGAGCAGCACAACGGTGGACGCGGCGGTCGCCGCGAGCAGCCCGTGGTTGAGGACCCGGTTCGTCCTGCGGTAGTTGCGCCGCTGCATCCACACCAGAGCGGCCAGCACCAGGAGTCCGGCGCCGAGCGAGAGGTAGGGCCACTGCCGGGCATCGGCCGAGTCCTCACCGAGCCGGCCCGTCTCCGCCTTGTACAGCCGCTCCGCCGCGGGCAGCAGCTCGTACGTCATCTTGTGGTTCGCGTACCGGAGGTAGGCGCCGCCGAGCGGCAGTCCCTGGCGGTTGTTCGCCCGTGCCCGCTCGATCAGACCGGTGTACACGGGAAGCGTCTCGGCGAGGGTGGTGATCTCGTGGCCGGACGAGGTCGAGGCGTCCGTGCTCGCGGCCGCTCTCACGAGCAGCCGGGACGCTTCGCCGATGTCCTTCTCGTACTGCTCGTGCACGTCCCTGGGTTCCTGCGCCCCCGCCAGGAATCCGCTGGCCGCCATGGTGTCCGCGTCGGCGAGCGAGCGGTAGATGCTCGCCGCGTCCGCGCTGAGCGGCTGACTGCGGGTCACCACGTCGTCGGCGGCGCCGGACCTCGCGGAGATCTCCAGAGCCGTCACGGCCCCGAACGTCACCACCAGCAGGGCCAGCACGGCCCCGATGATCTGCAGGCGGCCGGGCTCGGTCGTCGCCGCGGCGCGCAGCCGCTCCGTCGGTCCGGCCCAGGCGCCCTGATGCTGCGCGGGCGCGGGCGCGGACGCTCGCGCGGGCGCACGCTCCCGCAGCGAGCCCCCGTTCGGCGGGTATGTCACTTGACCTCCCCCTCGGTCACTGACCACGGCACGGCCCCCCGGCCGTGCGGGGGACTGGTACCCGGCCAGCAGTATGGCCGAGGGACCGACATCCACACCAGGAACAGGCAGATCGACCTCCCCGTAATGAACACGTACAGGGCGGGTGATCGGTTCCCGGACCCGTGGGGCACCTCGCGCCGGACGGGCGTGCGAACAGCCCGTCCGGCGGTCGGGGACGAGGAGGTCTCCCGGGTGTGCGCACCCGGGAGACGTCACACGTACTGCGCGCGCAGCCTCGTGTGCACCTCGGGCGCGGCACCCGTGTGGTCCAGACCCAGCAGACCCGCCCCGAGGACCGGCGGCTGTGCGACCACCCGGATCGCTGCCTTCGGGGCGCGTGCGGCGAGGAGTTCGGTGATCCGCTCGTCGAGCTGCGGATGACCCGCGGTCAGCACGCTGCCGCCCAGCAGCACGGGCGCCTCCTCCTCCAGCAGGTCCAGGCGGGTCAGCGCCACCGAGGCCATGGCGACCACCTCGTCCGCCAGCCGGTCCACCAGGGAGCGGGCCACCGGGTCGCCGGCGGCGCTCGTGGCGAACAGGACGGGTGTCAGCTCGTGGCGCGAGGTGTGCGGGATCCGTCCCCGGTGCAACGCCTCGATGAGCGCGTACATCGAGCCGAGGCCGAAGTGGGCGGGAAGCGTGCGGACCAGCTCGGTCGCCTCGCCCCGGCCGTCCTCGGCCCGCGCCGCGAACCACAGGGCCTCCTCCGCGAGCCCGGCGCCGCCGCCCCAGTCACCGGAGATCCGGCCGATCGCGGGGAAGCGGGCGGTCCGTCCGTCCGGCACCATGCCCACACAGTTGATCCCCGCACCGCAGACGACGGCCACCCCACGGGGCTCGTCCACCCCCGCGCGCAGGATCGCGAAGGTGTCGTTGCGGACCTCCACCGTGCTCGCCCACCGCCGGGCGAGCAGAGCCTCCGTCAGCTCCGCCTCCTCGACGGGGAGATCGGCGTTGGCGAGGCAGGCGGACAGATGGCCGTGGGGGCCGACACGCGCGCCGCACGCCTCCAGGGCCCGGCCGAGGATCGCTCCCAGCACGTCCAGTGCCGCGTCGATGCCCACGGCGGGCGGCTGGAAGCCACCGCCGCGGGCTGTCGACAGGACCGTGCCGTCCGCCCCGATCAGAGCCACGTCGGTCTTGCTGTTGCCCGCGTCGATGGCGACGACCGAGACGTTCACGCCCACGCGAGGTGCTCCCGGTTGTGGGCGATCAGCCGGTCGGTGAGACCTTCGGCGTACTCGTACTGACCGATCAGCGGGTGTGAGAGCAGCGCCTTGAACACCCGCTCGCGGCCCCCGCGCAGCGCGGCGTCCAGAGCCAGGTCCTCGTACGCCGTCACGTTGGCGATCAGACCGGCGTACAGCGGGTCGAGGCGGGGAACGGCGAGCGGAGTCGCCCCCGTGCCGTCGACCCGCGCCTGCACCTCGATCACGGCGTCGTCCGGCAGGAACGGCAGCGTGCCCCGGTTGTACGTGTTGACCACCTGCACGGCGGATCCGCCCCCGCCGAGGAGGGAGGCCGCCAGGTCCACGGCCGCCTCCGAGTAGAAGGCACCGCCGCGCTTGCCGAGCAGCGCGGGCTTCTCGTCCAGGGCCGGGTCCCCGTACAGCGCGAGGAGTTCCTTCTCCATCGCGGCGACCTCGGCGGCCCGGGACGGCTTCGTGCCGAGCTCCCGTACGACCTCGTCGTGCGCGTAGAAGTACCGCAGGTAGTACGAGGGGACGACCCCGAGCCGGTCGACGAGCTCCCGGGGCATGTGCAGGTCCTCGGCGATGGCGCCGCCGTGCTCGGCGATCAGCCCCGGCAGCACGTTCTCGCCTTCGGGGCCGCCGAGGCGCACCCCGAGTTCCCAGGTCAGATGGTTCAGCCCGACATGGTCGAGATGCACCTCGCCCGGTGTGACGTCGAGCATCCTGGCGAACTTGCGCTGGAAGCCGATCGCCACGTTGCACAGGCCGACGGCCTTGTGCCCGGCCTGGAGCAGGGCCCGGGTGACGATGCCGACGGGGTTGGTGAAGTCGATGATCCAGGCGTCCGGGTTGGTACGGCGGACCCGTTCGGCGATGTCCAGGACGACCGGGACCGTGCGCAGCGCCTTGGCGAGGCCGCCGGCGCCGGTGGTCTCCTGGCCGACGCAGCCGCACTCCAGCGGCCACGTCTCGTCCTGGTTGCGGGCGGCCTGGCCGCCCACCCGGAGCTGGAGCAGGACGGCGTCGGCGTCCGCGACACCGGCGTCCAGATCGGAGGTGGTGGTGATCTTTCCCGGGTGGCCCTGCCTGGCGAAGATCCGCCGGGCCAGGCCACCGATGAGTTCGAGGCGGTCGGCCGCCGGGTCGATGAGCACGAGCTCCTCGACCGGCAGGGTGTCCCGCAACCGGGCGAAACCATCGATCAGTTCAGGGGTGTAGGTGGACCCGCCACCCACTACTGCGAGCTTCATGTCAGCCCTTTACTCCGGTCAGTGTGACGCCCTCGACGAATGCCTTCTGGGCAAAGAAGAAGACGAGGATCACGGGGGCCATGACCAGGACGGTCGCGGCCATGGTCAGATTCCAGTCGGTGTGGTGCGCGCCCTTGAAGGACTCCAGGCCGTAGCTGAGGGTCCAGGCGGCAGGGTTCTCGGAGGCGTAGATCTGTGGGCCGAAGTAGTCGTTCCAGGCGGCGAAGAACTGGAACAGGGCGATCGCGGCGATCCCCGGTCTGGCCATCGGGATCACCACCCGGATCAGGGTGCGCAGTTCGCCGCAGCCGTCGACCTTCGCCGCGTCCAGGTACTCGTCGGGGATGGTCAGCAGGAACTGCCGCAGCAGGAAGATCGAGAAGGCGTCTCCGAACGCCATCGGGATGATCAGCGGCCAGAGCGTGCCGGACAGGTCCATCTGCTTCGCCCAGAACAGGTACATCGGGATGATGACGACCTGGGGCGGCAGCATCATCATCGAGATGACGAGCATCAGCGACAGCTTGCGCCCGCGGAAGCGGAACTTGGCCAGCGCGTACGCCACCGGCACGGACGACAGCACGGTCAGTACCGTGCCCACCCCCGCGTACAGCAGCGTGTTGCGCCACCAGGTGAGGAACCCGGGAGTGTCGAAGACCTTCCGGTAGTTGTCCCACTCCCAGGTGTTCGGGGTGAGATCCCGGGTCAGGGCCTGCTGGTCGCTCATCAGCGAGGTCAGCAGGACGAAGACGAACGGCAGGACGAAGAAGAGCGCCGCGGCGATCCCCAGCGAGTGGACGGCGATCCAGTGCAGCAGCGCCTTGCGGCGCGCGGTGCGCTCGGCGGGGGTGCGTGCGCCGGTCGTCGCCGCGAGGGCGGGCCTGTCGAGGAGTCGTGTGGTCATGGGCTCAGTCACCGGCCTGGATGAGGTTGTTGCGGCCCCGCATCAGAAGCGCGGTGAACGCCATGGCCAGGGCGAACAGGATGAGGGCGACGACGCAGGCGGAGCCGTAGTCGAAGCGCTGGAAGCCGAGGTTGTAGACGAGCTGCGGCAGGGTCAGTGTCGACTTGTCGGGATAGCCGGGCTCGAACTGCTGCCCGGAGCCGCCGATGACACCGGAGGCCACCTTCCCGGCGACCAGGGGCTGTGTGTAGTACTGCATCGCCTGGATCACTCCGGTGACCACGGCGAACAGAACGATCGGTGAGATGTTCGGCAGCGTGACGAAGCGGAACCGCTGCCAGGCGGAGGCGCCGTCCAGCTCGGCGGCCTCGTACTGCTCCTTGGGCACGTCGAGCAGCGCGGCCATGAAGATGACCATCAGGTCGCCGATGCCCCAGACCGCGAGCATGGTGAGCGCCGGCTTCGACCAGCTCGCGTCGTTGAACCAGCCGGGCGTCGGCAGTCCCAGATCGCCGAGGATCGCGTTGACCGGTCCCGTCCCCGGGTTGAGCAGGAAGACGAACGCCAGGGTCGCGGCGACCGGGGGCGCCAGGTAGGGCAGGTAGAACAGGGTGCGGAAGACCCCTGTGGCCGTCTTGATCTTCGTGATCAGCAGTCCGACGCCGATGCCGAACACGACCCGGCAGCTGACCATGACGAGCACCAGCCAGAGCGTGTTGCGCAGCGAGGGCCAGAACATCGGGTAGTCGACGAAGACGTACGACCAGTTGGCCAGTCCGTTGAACTCCGGGGCCGCGAAGCCGTCGTAGTCCGTGAACGAGAAGTAGACGGTCGAGACCATCGGGTACGCGAAGAAGACCGTGAACCCGATCAGCCAGGGTGACATGAAGGCCGCCGTGCGCAGCGCGGACCTCCTGCGCTTCGAGCGGAGCGTGTGCGTGGTCATCGGGGCTACTTGGCCTTCGCGATGTCGGTGTCGATCTGCGCGGCGGTCTTCTCAAGGCCGGCCTTGAGGTCCTTCACCGAACCCTTCTCGTACTGGAAGCCGAAGTCCTGGATGGTCTGCAGGTACGTCGAACCGTTGACCGCGCCGTCGGGGGTGCTGGAACCGGGGTGCTGAGCGATGTCCAGGAAGGTCTTGAAGCGCGGGTCGAACGTGAGGTCCGGGGACTTCAGCGCCTCGAACGTGGAGGGCACGTTGCGGATCCCGTTCGCGAAGTCGACCACGGCCTGCGTGTCGCTCGTCATGAACTTGACCAGCTCCCAGGCGGCGTTCTGCTTGGTGCTGCCCGGGGCGATCCCCATGATCGTGCCCGAGAGGAAGCCCTTGCCGTAGCTGTCGCGCTCGTCGTCCGCGACGGGCATCGGCGCGACACCGATCTCGAACGGCACCTTGGCGTCGGTCGTCATGCCGAGCCGCCACTCACCGTCCAGCTGCATCGCGACCTGGCCGGTGTGGAACGGGTGCTTGGCGCCCCACTCGTCACCGAAGGTGCCGCGGTACTTCTCCAGCTTCCTGTATCCGCCGAGGTCCTCGACCAGCTTCTTCTGGTACGTGAACATCTCGGCGAACGCCGGGTCCTTGGCGATGTTGGACTTGCCGTCCTCGTCGAAGTAGGCGTGCTCCCAGGAGGACTGGTAGTGGTCGGCGACCGTCTCGTAGCCGTGGAAGGTCGGCATGAAGCCGAGCTGCTCGTAGCTGTCGCCCTTCTCGACGGTCAGCTTCTTGGCGACCGCGGCGAGCTCGGACATCGTCTGCGGCGGCTCGGTGACGCCGGCCTTCTCGAAGGCGTCCTTGTTGTAGTAGAGGCCGTACGCGTCGGTGAGCAGGGGCAGCGCGCAGCGCTTGCCCTCGAACTGGGTGTAGTCCAGGAGCACCTTCGGGAACGTCTTCTCCAGGTCCAGCCGCGACTTCTCGATGAACGGCTTCAGATCGGCGAACGCGCCGGACGAACAGAACTTGCCGACGTTCGCGGTGGTGAACGAGGACACCACGTCGGGCCCCTTCGAACCACCCGCGCGCAGCGACTGGTTGAGCTTGTCGTCGTTGATGTTGCCCACGACGTCGACCTTGATGTTCGGGTGGGCCTTCTCGAACCGGGCGATGTTGTCCGTGACGGCCTTGACCTCGGCGGGGGCGCTCCAGCCGTGCCAGAAGTTGATTGTCGTCCTCGCGTTCGGGTCGTCGGTCGCCCCCTGCTCCGCCTGGCCGGTGCAGGCGGTCGCGAGGACCGATATCGCGGCGACGGCGACGGCGGCGGTGGTGGTGGTGGTCGGTCGGCTTCTGCGCATGACAGGACTCCCAGGGACGGGGGAAGGAGAGGGGGAGGGGGGAAGGGCTGGGTGGCGGCGGCTCAGCGAGAGGTGTCGAACACTTCGTCGCGGGTGTCGGCGAGGGCCCGTTCCAGGGCGCCCCGCAGGACGGGGTGGCGTTCGATCTCTCCGAGGACGAGGCGGGGCCGGGACGCGGCGAGCTCGGCGAGCTCCGACTGGATCAGCGAACGCAGCAGGTCGCCGCCCGAGGAGACGAGCTTCCCGGAGAGCACGATCAGCTCCGGGTCGAGCACGGCGGTGACGGAGGCGAGCCCTGTGGCGAGGCGCTGGGCGTACTGCCGCAGCAGCTCGGTGAGCGCCGCGTCGCTCTCGTACGCCTCGGCCGCGCGTGCCAGCAGCCCCGCCGCGACCTCGGCGTACGGCTGGTGCGGGGTGTCGATGCCGAGGGCGGTGGCCATCCTCGGCACCGCCTGGGCGCCCGCCAGTTCCTGGAAGCCGCCGCTGTTGACCTTCACGACCTGGCGTACGAGGGGTGTGCCGGGCACCGGCAGGAAGCCGACCTCGCCCGCGCCGCCGGTCCAGCCGCGGTGCAGCCGCCCGTTGATCACCAGGGCGGCGCCGAGGCCCTCCTCGTTCCACAGCAGGACGAAGTCGTCGTGCCCGCGGGCCGCGCCGAGCCGCTGCTCGGCCACCGCGACGAGGTTCACGTCGTTCTCGTACTCGACCGGCATCGGCAGGAACGCGGCCAGCTCCTCCAGCAGGGTGGGGGAGTGCCAGCCGGGCAGGTGCGAGGCGTAGCGCAGCCGGCCCGTGCCCGGGTCGAAGGCACCCGGGGTGCCGATGACGACGCGGTGCACGTCGGCGCGGGTCAGACCGGCGTCCTTGACCGCGCCGTCCAGGGCGTCGGCTACCTGCCGGACGACACCCGCCGCACGCCTGCCGGGGGTGCGCAGCTCGTACTCCCCGACGGTCTCGCCGGTCACGTCGGCGACCGCCGCGACGATCCGCTCGGCGGTCACGTCGAGTCCCGCCACATGGGCGGCGCGGGCGTTCACGGCGTACAGCTGGGCGCTGGGGCCGGGGCGGCCCTCGCTCGTGCCGGTCACCATGACGAGTCCCGCGGCCTCCAGGCGGGCCAGCAGCTGGGAGGCGGTCGGCTTGGAGAGGCCCGTCAGCTTCCCGATCCTCGTACGGGAGAGGGGGCCGTGCTCCAGGAGCAGGTCGAGGGCGGCCCGGTCGTTCATGGCGCGCAGGACCCGCGGCGTGCCCGGAGTCCCCGGCGTCGTTCCCGCCATGGTGCCCACCTGCCCTCTGTTAGGAAACTTTCCTATTCGTGAGAGGAAGGTATGGCGCAGGTCACCGGACCGTCAATGGCCCGCACCCTCGCGGCTATCAAAGCGTTACCTGGAACACCGCGTACGCCGAAGGGGCGCACCGCATGTGCGGAACGCCCCTCACGTGTGTTCTCCCGCTGCCCGGCCCCGTCCGGCGGCGGCATTTCCTGTCGCGTGGCAGCCGCGCTACTTGGTCAGGTTCGGCGGCGCTATCGGCGTCGCGGCCAGCGACTGCGGCGAGGTCGCCGACGCGTACGCCGAAGGGGCGGCCATGCCGGCCGTCGGGTCCGGCGTGCCGTCCTCGTCCACCATGAGCGGCAGGGTCCCGACCATCCGGATGCCCGCGTCGTCCAGCGCCTGCTTGATGCGCCAGCGGAGCTCGCGCTCCACGGACAGCGCCTTGCCCGGCATCGTCTTCGCCGTGACCCGGACGGTCATCGAGTCCAGCAGCACCGCGTCCAGGCCCAGGACCTCGACCGGGCCCCAGAGGCGCTCGGTCCACGGGTCCTCCTTGGCCATGGCCTCCGCCGCCGAGGTGATCGCCTTGCGGACGTGGTCCAGGTTCTCCGTGGGGCGCACCGTCACATCGACACCGGCCGTCGACCAGCCCTGGCTGAGGTTGCCGATCCGCTTCACCTCGCCGTTGCGGACGTACCAGATCTCACCGTTGTCGCCGCGGAGCTTCGTGACCCGCAGGCCCACCTCGATGACCTCGCCCGAGGCGACACCCGCGTCGACCGTGTCCCCGACGCCGTACTGGTCCTCAAGGATCATGAAGACGCCGGACAGGAAGTCGGTGACCAGGTTGCGCGCCCCGAAGCCGAGCGCGACGCCCGCCACACCGGCGGACGCCAGCAGGGGCGCCAGATTGATCTGGAACGCGCCCAGGATCATCAGGCCCGCCGTGCCGAGGATCAGGAACGACGTCACCGAGCGGAGTACGGACCCGATCGCCTCCGAGCGCTGGCGGCGCCGCTCCGCGTTGACGAGCAGACCGCCGAGGGCGGTGCCCTCCACGGCCTGGGCGCTGCGGTTCATCCGCTCGATGAGGTTGGTCAGGGCGCGGCGGATCACATAGCGCAGCACGATGGCGATCGCCGCGATGAGGAGGATGCGCAGACCGGTGTTCAGCCAGGTGGACCAGTTCTCCTCGACCCAGCCCGCGGCGTTGCCGGCCTGCTCGGCGGCTTCACCCAGCGAACCGGCCGGCTCCGGCGAAGGTGCTGCGGCCAAGAGGGCGGACAAGTACACGGTGGGGACCTCCAGGAGCGGCGACGGGTGACCAACAACAGTAACGAAGCCATGGGAGTGGATCGTTGCCGTGTTCGAGGGAGAGACACGTCTCACCCGGGGATACAGCAGGTGTGGCCGATCGCACCGGGCGTGCGGCCGCCGTGGTCGAGCGCCTGGTACCGGGTGTCACGGCCGTGACCGGCGAGTGGGATGAGAAAAATCCCTCCGGCCCGTTACCGGCACGTGGTGGCGTTTCGACCAGGCATAAGGAGAGACTGAGATCGGATCGTCCCGGCGCGAGCCACGCGCCGCCGGCGTACAAGGAGGCATCCACGTGCCGCACGTCCTGGTTCTCAACGCGTCGTACGAGCCGCTCGGCGTCGTACCGCTCCACCGCGCGCTCGTCCTCGTCCTCGAAAGCAAGGCCGTCTGCCTCGAGGAGTCCGGCGCCTTCATGCACAGTGCCACCCGTGCTGTACCGGCGCCCAGCGTCATCCGCCTCAAGCGGTTCGTGCGGGTCCCCTACCGGGGGCCCGTTCCACTGACCCGGCGCGCGCTCTTCGCCCGGGACGGCGGACGCTGCATGTACTGCGGCGCCGCGGCCACCAGCGTCGACCACGTCATTCCGCGCAGCCGCGGGGGCCAGCACGCCTGGGACAACGTGGTGGCTGCCTGCCGCCGCTGCAACCACGTCAAGGCCGACCGCCACCTGCCCGAGCTGGGATGGCGGCTCCGGCACGCTCCCGCCCCGCCCAGCGGTCTCGCCTGGCGGATCATCGGCACCGGGCACCGGGATCCGCGCTGGCTCCCGTACCTGCAGCCGTTCGGCGCGGACGACGTGCTGGCCAGGATCGACGGCATTTCGGCGTGAGCCGGGCCGGACCGGCCGATCCGGGTCCCGGTCCGGGTCAGCCGGTCCGGCCCGCCCGTCGCCCGGCGGGACAGCGGCAGCGGGCCGGGCCGGTCAGCACCGCTACCGCTCCGCGCCCGCCACCGCGTACGCCTCCACGGACCAGAGCGAGTACCCGAACTCCGTCGCCCGGCCGTCGCCCTGTATCCGGATGAAGCGGGTGTCCTTCGCGTCCATCCGGACCGCTTCGCGCCCGCCCCGGCCCTCGCGGACCGTCGCCGCCGTACGCCAGGTGCGGCCGTCCGCGGAGACCTGGACGCGATAGCGCGAGGCGTAGGCGTCCTGCCAGCGCAGTACCACCTGCCCCAGCCGCACCGGCTCGGGCAGCTCCGTCTGCCACCAGGCGCCGTCCTCCACGGGTGAGGACCAGCGGGTCGCGGGGTCGCCGTCCGTGGCGGCCGCCGCGGGGAAGTCCGGGGTCTCGTCGCCGGACGAGGACGCCGTGCCCGTACGCGCCAGATCGGCGCCCGCCGTACGCGGGAAGGCCCGTACCGTCAGCGTGCTCCGCTCACCACCGAAGCTGAACGGCACCTCGTACTCACCGGCCGGGGTGTCCGCCGGGACCGTGATGTCCACCGGTACGTCGGTGCTGGAACCGCGCGGGACCGTCGTCCGCTTCGGAACCGTCACCTCGATGCCCCTGGGCGCCTCGGCGGTCAGCGCGCCCCGCACCTCGGCGGGGCGGCGCCCGGCCAGCCGCGCCTCGACCCGCTGCGGGCTGCCGCCGATCACCGCGTCCGTCTCGCCGCGTACGAGCGCGAGGCGGGCCGCGGGCTCGTCTCCGAACCAGGGCACGACCGCACGGATCCTCGGGCCTGCCGCTCCCGCGCCACGGCCGGGCAGGAGCGGGGGCGCCGTGCCGGTGAAGGACGGGAAGCCGGCGGGCAGCACGACACGGAGCGCGTCCGCCCGCAGGTCCTTCGTCGTCGCCTGGGTCCAGCCCGAGGAGGACAGCCGGCCGAGGCCGCGCCAGCCCTCGCCCGGCACATGGGCCTGGAGGACCGCGCCGGCCGCGCGGCCTCCCGGGTCCGTCATCACGGTCACGGCGTCCACGGGACGGGTCCTGCCCAGCTGAACGGTGTAGCTGTTCGCGTCCCTGCCGACCGTGCCGGAGTCGCGGTCGGCGCCGTTCCAGCCGTCGGCCTCCTTGCGGACGCGGTCCAGGAACGGGCCGAGCACGCCCTTGCCGACGGTCGCCGCGCCGTCCGCGATCTCCCCGCGCAGGTCCTCCAGTGCCAGCTGCGCCTGCCAGGCGCCCGGCCCGTCACCACGTGCCTGCGCCTGGAGCAGATCGATCGCGAGCTCACCCGCCCGGCCGTACCGGGCCAGCTGCTGCGTCCACGGACGCACTTCGTCGTCCAGCCGTCCGTCCGCCGGGGCGGCCAGCCGGTCAGGGGTCTCCCGCATCACGGTGAACGCCGCCCGCAGCTCGCGCGCCGCGCCGTCACGCACGGTGCCGCTCGCGGACCTGGACGCCCAGAACGCGGTGAGCAGGGGCCGCAGGTAGGCGGACTCGGCGCCGCCGAGCACGGATGTCGCGCTGTTGCCCGCCAGGGCACCGAGCGCGGCCCGGGTACGGGCGTCGCCGCCCGCCAGGTCGTCGATCGCCGCCTGCCAGGACTCCTGCGGCCGGTAGCCCCTCGGGTTCCAGGCGAAGTCCGCGGCCGTGAACAGCGGGATGCGGGACGCGGAGGGCTGCTCCATCGCGTTGGCGATCAGCGCGGCCGAACCGCTCGCGACCGCCGGGTCCCGGCCGGTGTAGGGGCCGAGGAAGATCCGGTCCTGCGCGAAGTCGTTGACCGGGTAGTTGTCCATGGTGACCAGCGGATGACGGAAGGCGGCCCTGGCACCGGCCAGCTCCCGCCCGGTGATGGTCCGCGGTACGACCCCGACCCCGGTCCAGGCCACCTGCACCCGGTCGTCCAGCTCGGCGGCGAGGGCCTTGCGGTAGTCCGTCGATCCGTCCTGGTAGTACTCCGTCGGCATCACCGTCAGCGGCTCCGCCTCCGGGTGGCGCTCCGCGAGATGCCGGTCGACGGCGCTCGCGACGCGCGCCTGCGCCCTGGCCGCGGCCTCCGGGCCGCTGCCGAAGGTGTCCGCGTCGTCCTCGCAGTGCCACTCGCTGTAGCTGACGTCCTGGAACTGGAGCTGGAAGACCCGCACGCCCAGTGCCCACATCGCGTCGATCTTCCGCGTCAGCGCCCTGACGTCCCCGTCCGACGCCATGCACATCGCCTGACCGGGGGAGACGGCCCAGCCGAGTGTCACGTGCTCGGCGCGCGCCTTCGCCGCCAGTGCCCGGAAGTCCGCGCGGCCCTCGGCGGGGTAGGGCTCGCGCCAGCGGGCCTGCCGGTAGGGATCGTCGCCCGCCGCGTACAGGTAGCGGTTCTGCTTGGTGCGCCCCATGAAGGCGATCTGCGCGAGCCGCTCCTCGCGGGTCCACGGCTGCCCGTAGAACCCCTCGGCCGTCCCCCGGACGGCCGTGCCAGGCCAGTCCCGTACGACGGCGCCCGCGACGGCGCCGTCGCGGATCAGCTGGCGCAGCGTCTGGACGGCGTGGAAGAGGCCGTCGCCGCCTACCCCGTCCAGGGCGACGGTGGAGCGCCCGGCGACCTGGCCCGCCGCGATGCGGTAGCCGCCGGCGGGCAGGTCGGCGCGCTCGGGCGCCCGCATGACCCGCAGGGCCTCCAGAGCCCCCGGACCGCCGACGCGCAGGACGGGACCTCGTCCCGGCAGCGTGTCGTGCAGGGTGGTGACGCCCGCGCTGCGCAGCACGCTGCGCAGCGCGTCCACAGCGTACGGATCGGCGCCCGCGTCGGCGACGACAGTGACCTCGGTACCGAGGGGCACCGCCTGTCCGGACGCCTTGATGGTCTGCGGACGCGGCCAGACGGAGGGCAGCCGCGAGTCGTCGACGCGGTCGGGCACGGCGGTCCGGGGTCCGGGCACGACAGGGGCCGCCATCGCGGCGGGGGCGACGGAGCCGAGCAGTCCGCCGATCACGGCGACGGCGACGGCCGTCGCGTGCTTCCTGCGCCCGAACTGCACGTCGCGCCCCTCTCGTCCCGGTGGGATCCGAGCCCACCACCCGGGCGCGAGGGTGTCAATGCGGGTGACCGTTGCGCCAGATATGCCGGGTCGCCCTCCCGCGTATGGCTTGTACGCGTCGTTGCGGGTGGTGCGAGGGGCGCGAGGGCACTGCGGAGGCGGCAGTGAGTGGCCGGAAACGGCCCGTGACCGCCGTTCGGGGGAACGGAATGTGACCTACGGCACGTTGGGCTCGTTGTCATAACGCCTATGTCACGTCCACGTCTGCGGTCGCACCGGCTGGGTAGGTCTGGCGATGTCCTGTTCTCCAACGGCCAGGAGGCCCCCATGCCCGCCGCCGCGCAGCTTCTGCTCTCCGCCCTCTCCAAACAGGTACCGAGCCCCGCGGGTCCTTCCGCACCGACCACCGAGCCGCACCTGACCGACCTCGCGCCTCCGATGATCAGCGAACTGCCGCTCGCCGATGTCTCCCACCTGAGCGTCGAGGCCGCGTTCGCCGACACCGCACCGCTGACCAGCGAGCCGCCGCTCGCCGATGCCACCCCTCTCACGAGCGAGCCACCGCTCGCCGCCGTCGCCCCTCTGACCAGCGAGCCGACCGCCCCCGGCACCGCAGGGGGCATGGAGTCCCCAGGAGTCTGAATGGGCTTGTCCCGGCTCGCCGCACTGCACGGTGTCGCCACCTCCTACTCGCCGTCCCCGGATGTCACGGTGTCCGTCCCCGACGACACGGTCACGGCCGTGCTCGCCGCGCTGGGCGTCGACGCCGGCACTCCCGACGCCGTACGGAGGGCGCTGGACGCCGCGGAATCGGCGGCGGTTTCACGCCTGCTCCCGCCGACGGTGGTGGTCTGGTCGGGAGAGCCGCTGCCGGCCGCCCTGACTGCTCTGCCGCCGGACACGACGCTCACGATCGAGCTGGAGCCCGCCCCCGGGACGGCCGCCACGCCCCCGGAGCCCCTGACCGGGGTGGCGAACCCGACGGCGCGCCAGGCGCCTGCCGATTCCGCCGGGTCCGCCGACGGCCCTCCTTCCGGGATCCCCGGCTGGTGGAGTGAGCCACCCCTCGGGGTCCACCGGCTGTCCGCGCGCACCCCGGACAACAGGCACGCCGCCGCCACGCTCGTCGTCGCCCCGCCCCGCGCCCCGCAGCCGCCCGCCCGGGTCCACGGCTTCCTCGTCCAGCTGTACTCCCTGCTCTCCGCCCGGTCCTGGGGCATGGGCGACCTCGGTGACCTGGCCGACCTCGCCGCCTGGTCCGGCCGGAGCCTCGGGGCCGGATTCGTCCAGGTCAACCCGCTCCACGCCGCCGTACCTGGCGCGCCCACCGACCCCTCCCCCTACCGCCCCTCCTCGCGCCGCTTCCCCGACCCCGTCCATCTGCACATCGAGTCGGTGCCCGAGTACGGGCACGTCAGGGACCGTGCGGCCCTGGACGACTTCCGCCAGGACGCCGCCGGGCTCTCCGAGGCCGTGCTCAGCAAGGGCGCCCTGATCGACCGGGACGCCGTCTGGGAGCTCAAGCGGCAGGCCCTGGAGCTCATCCACGAGGTGCCGCTGACCCCCGGCCGCCGGGCCGCGTACTGCGACTTCCTGGCCGGACAGGGGCGGGCGCTGGAGGACCACGCCCTGTGGTGCGCCCTGGCCGAGGCGCACGGTTCCGACTGGCACTCCTGGCCCGAGGGTCTGCGGGACCCGCGTTCCCCGCAGACCGCCAGGGCCCGCGCCGAGCTGCTGGACCGGGTCGACTTCCACTCCTGGCTCGCCTGGCTCACCGCCACGCAGCTCGCCGCCGCCCAGCAGGCCGCGCGGGACGCCGGGATGGCCGTCGGGATCGTCCACGACCTGGCGGTGGGCGTGCACCCGGCAGGCGCCGACACCTGGTCCCAGCAGGACGCCTTCGCCCACGGGATGTCGGTCGGCGCGCCACCGGACGCGTTCAACGCGCGCGGCCAGGACTGGGGGCTGCCGCCGTGGCGCCCCGACGCGCTCGCCGCCTCGGCCTACGCCCCCTACCGCGGACTCCTGCGCGGCCTCCTCGCCCACGCGGGCGCCCTGCGCATCGACCATGTGATGGGGCTGTTCCGGCTCTGGTGGGTGCCCGAGGGGCGTCCGCCCACCGAGGGCACGTACGTCGGCCAGGACGCCGAGGCCATGCTCGCCGTGCTCGTCCTGGAGGCGCACCGGGCCGGTGCCGTCGTCATAGGGGAGGACCTCGGGACCGTCGAGCCCGGTGTGCGGGAGGTCCTCGCCCGGCGCGGTGTGCTCGGCACCTCCGTGCTCTGGTTCGAGCGCGACTGGGACGGTACGGGCGAGCCCCTGCCCCCGGAGCGGTGGCGCCGGGACTGCCTGGCCACGGCCACCACCCACGACCTGCCCTCCACCGCCGCCCGGCTGACGGGGGACCACGTGACGCTCCGCCACCGTCTGGGGCTGCTCACCCGCCCGCTGGAGCAGGAGCTGACCGAGGACGCCACGGAGACCGCCGAGTGGATGGCGTACCTCGCCCGGCTCCGTCTCCTGCCCGAGGGCGAGGGCGACGAGGAGGCCGCGATCCGCGCCGTGCACCGCTTCCTGCTGCTCACCCCGGCCCGGATGACCGGGGTATGGCTCCCCGACACGGTGGGGGACCGCCGCCCGCAGAACCTGCCGGGGACCTGGGACCAGTACCCCAACTGGCGCCTGCCCATCGCCGATGCCGAGGGTCACCCGGTCACCCTGGAGGAGCTCGCCGCGTCGCCCAGACTGCACCGGCTGATGGAGGTGCTGAGACCCCGCCCGGAGCATCCGGGGTCCCCTACGGCACCCCCGGGCGCGCGCCTCCCGTAGCCGTTCGCTACGTTTGCACCGTGGACAAGAAGAACGCTATGCGCGCCGGCGCCGTCGCAGCCGGTACGACGCTGATGATGCTGCTCATGTCGTCGCCCGCGCTCGCTCTCACCCGCGACGACGGTGACGACCCGGGCTCCGGCCTGAGCGTGATGGATACGATCGGGCTGTACGTCGTGGCACCCATCGCCCTCTTCGCGGTGATCGTGGGTCTCGTCATGGTCCTCGACAAGTCCAAGAAGACGGTCTAGAAGCTCTTCCCGAGTGCACCGCCGGTACCGGGTACCGCGCGGTGCACCGGCATGTCCGGGCACCTTCATGACGCCGGGTAGGTTGCGCCCATGACCGAGTGGGACGTCAAGAAGCTCCGCATCCTGCGCACCCTGCGCGACCGGGGCACCGTGACCGCGACCGCCGAGGCCCTGCTGATGACCCCGTCGGCCGTCTCCCAGCAGCTCAGCAACCTGGCCGGACAGCTCGGCGTCCCCCTCCTCGAAGCCCAGGGCCGGCGGGTGCGCCTCACCGACGCCGCCCATCTGGTCCTGCGCCACGCCGAGGCCGTCTTCGCCCAGTTGGAGCGCGCCGACGCCGAACTCGCCGGCTATCTGCGCGGCGAGGCGGGCGAGGTCCGGGTCGGCGCCTTCTCGACGGCCGTGCCCGCCCTGGTCGTACCGGCGGTCCGCCTCCTGCGCGCCGAGGACCGCCCGGGTCCCGAGGTGCGGGTGCGGGAGGCGGAGGCGGCAGAGGCGTACGAGCTCCTCTCCTGCGGTGACGTGGACCTGGCCCTGTCCCTCGCGGCGCACGCCCCCACCGCGCGCGACCCCCGTTTCGCCCTCGTCCCGCTCCTCGCCGACCCCCTGGACGTGGCACTGCCGACCGACCACCGCCTTGCCGCGGCCCCCGGCCTGCGCCTGGCCGACCTGTCGTCCGAACCGTGGATCTTCGGAGGTTCGGGACCCTGGTCGGAGATCACGACGGCCGCGTGCGAAGCCGCGGGCTTCGTACCCGAGCAGGCCCACAGCGCCTCCGGCTGGAGCGCGATCCTCGCCATGGTCGAGGCGGGCATGGGGATCGCGCTGATCCCCCGGATGGCGTCGGGGGAGCGCAGTGACGGCGTCGTGATGCGGGTCCTCGATGCGGACCAGCCGCGCCGCCATGTGGTGGCGGCGGTGCGTCAGGGGGCGGAGAGCGGCCCGGCGGTGGCCCGGGTCCTGGGCGCCCTGCGGACAGTGGCCGGGCATTACCGTTAAGTTCAGCTGAACGAACCGTGCGGAAACTTTCGATGGACCTGATGGGTTGGTCGGCGCGACAGTCATCACATGACCTTCGACGTGAGCGAGACCGCATTCCAGGACGACGACCCCCACGCCAACGACGCGGCCCCTTACGGCGGCGGCGACCCGTACGCCGACTACCGCACCGCCACCGGCCTCCCCTTCACCGACCTCGTCGACCTCGCGGACCGCCGTCTCGGGGCGGGCGTGATCGCCGCCAACGACGAGTTCTTCGCCGAGCGCGAGAACCTCCTCATCCGCGAACGCGCCGTCTTCGACCCGGAGCGCTTCGGGCACAAGGGCAAGATCATGGACGGCTGGGAGACCCGCCGCCGGCGTGGCGCCGACGCAGCGCATCCCTTCCCCGCTCCCCAGGAGCACGACTGGGCCATCGTCCGGTTCGGCGCCCCCGGTGTCATCCGCGGTCTGATAGTGGACACCGCCCACTTCCGCGGCAACTACCCGCAGCGCGTCTCGGTCCAGGCGACGGCCGTCACCGGCTCGCCCGGCCCCGCCGAACTCCTCGCCGACGACGTGAAGTGGGAGGAGATCGTCGCGCCGACCCCCGTACGCGGCCACGCCGCCAACGCCTTCGAGATCACCGGCGGCCGCCGCTACACCCACGTCCGGCTCTGCCAGCACCCCGACGGAGGCATCGCCCGCCTCCGCGTCCACGGCGACGTCGTCCCCGACCCGGCCTGGCTCGCGGCCCTCGGCACGATCGACCTGATCTCGATCCTGAACGGCGGCACGTACGAGGACGCCTCGGACCGCTTCTACTCCTCCCCGGCGCAGATCATCCTCCCCGGCACCTCCCGCAAGATGGACGACGGCTGGGAGAACCGCCGCCGCAGGGTCCGCGACACGAACGACTGGGTCCGCTTCCGCCTGCCCGCCCAGGGCGCCGTCCGCGCGGTCGAGATCGACACCGCCTACCTCAAGGGCAACGCGGCCGGCTGGATCGCCCTCCAGGGCCGCAACGGAGAGACGGGCGAATGGTTCGAGATCATCCCCCGCACGAAGCTCCAGCCCGACACCCCGCACCGCTTCGTCCTGCGCGCCCAGGCCGTGGTCACCCACGTCCGCCTCGACGCGTTCCCCGACGGCGGGGTGGCCCGTATGCGCCTGCACGGCTCCCTGACCGAGTCGGGCACCGCGGAACTGACCCGCCGCTACGAGGAGTCGGGCGCGTAAGCCCCTCCTCCCTCACTCCCGCCCGTCGGACGGCTGCGCAAGGCGCCCGCCCGACGGGCGGTTTCCATTCGCGTACGCGTGGGGCGGCTGGGACTAACCCTGGGAGCACGGGCGTTGGTGAATCGCGGAAGCGACGCAAGTCGGCAGAAGCGAATCCCTGAAGGGTGTCCCATGCTGCGAGTCAAGGCCTTCGATCATCTGGTGCTCAATGTGCAGGACGTCGAGCGGGCACTGGAGTTCTACTGCGGGCCGCTGGGTCTCGAACCCGTACGGGTGGAGGAGTGGCGGGCAGGGAAGGCGCCGTTCCCGTCGGTGCGGGTCAGTCCCGTGACCATCATCGATCTGCTCGACCGCCCCCGTGGCACGTCCAACGTCGACCACATCTGTCTCGTCGTCGAGCCGCTGGACTGGCAGGAGGTGATCGACTCGGGCACGCTCACCGTGCTGGAGGGGCCCGCCGGGCGTTTCGGGGCCCGTGGCGAGGCGCAGTCGGTCTACGTCCAGGATCCGGACGGCAACACCGTGGAGCTGCGCTGGTATCCGCAGGACGCCGACGTTGACGCCGACGCCGACGGCACGGAGTAGGCGGACGTGGACGAGGGGGCGCCACAAACCGTGGCGCCCCCTCACCGTTCGGTCGGTGCCGGTCAGGCGGTCGCCGCCGCGGCGTCGGCCGCCTGGGCCTTCAGCGCGCGCTCGACGCCCGCGCGGGACTCCGACATCAGCCGGCGCAGGGCCGCGTTCGGCTCGGCGGTCGCGAGCCAGGCGTCCGTCGCGTCCAGCGTGGCCTGCGAGACCTGGAACGACGGGTACAGGCCGACCGCGATCTGCTGGGCCATCTCATGGCTCCGCGAGTCCCAGACGTCCTTGACCGTCTCGAAGAACTTCTCCGTGTACGGGGCCAGCAGCTCGCGCTGGTCCGTCTGGACGAAGCCGCTGATCACGGCCTCCTGGAGGGAGTTCGGCAGCTTGTCGGACTCGACGACCGAGGCCCAGGCCTCCGCCTTCGCCTCCGCCCTCGGCTGCGCCGCGCGCGCGGACGCCGCGTGGCGCTCGCCCGCCGCCGTCCTGTCGCGCTCGTACTCGGCGGCGATCTCCTCCTCGTCGTGCAGGCCGGTCGCGGCGAGCCGCTCCACGAACGCCCAGCGCAGCTCGGTGTCGACGGCCAGGCCCTCGATCGTCTCCGTGCCGTCCAGAAGGGCCTGCAGCAGGTCCAGCTGGACCGGCGTGCGGGCCGTGGCCGCGAAGGCGCGGGCCCAGGCAAGCTGGTGGTCACTGCCCGGCTCCGCCGCACGCAGATGGGCCAGCGTGGCGTCCGTCCACTGCGTCAGGGCCGCCTCGCGGGCCTCCGGCGCCGCGTAGAGGTCCAGGGCCAGCTTCACCTGACGGTGCAGCGACTGGACGACGCCGATGTCCGACTCCTTGCCGATGCCCGAGAGGACGAGGGAGAGGTAGTCGCGCGTCGCCAGCTCGCCGTCGCGGGTCATGTCCCAGGCCGAGGCCCAGCTCAGGGCACGCGGCAGGGACTCGGCGAAGTCGCCCAGGTGCGCGGTGACGACGCGCAGCGACTCCTCGTCGAGGCGGACCTTCGCGTACGAGAGGTCGTCGTCGTTGAGGAGGATGACCGCCGGGCGGGCGGTGTCCGCCGGGAACGGCACGGTCGTGCGCTCGCCGTCGACGTCCAGCTCGATCCGGCTCGTACGGACCAGCTTCCCGGCCTCGTCGAGGTCGTAGCAGCCCACCGCGATCCGGTGCGGACGCAGCGTGGGCTCGCCCTTCGCGCCCGCGGGGAGCGCGGGGGCCTCCTGGAGGACGGTGAAGGACGTGACGTGACCGTTCTCGTCCGTCTCGATCTCCGGGCGCAGGATGTTGATCCCCGCCGTCTCCAGCCACAGCTTCGACCAGGTCTTCAGGTCACGGCCGGAGGTCTTCTCCAGCGCGCCCAGCAGGTCGGACAGCTGGGTGTTCCCGAAGGCGTGCGCCTTGAAGTACGCCTGCACGCCCTGGAAGAACGCGTCCATGCCGACGTACGCCACGAGCTGCTTCAGGACCGAGGCGCCCTTCGCGTACGTGATCCCGTCGAAGTTGACGAGGACGTCGTCGAGGTCGCTGATGTCCGCCATGATCGGGTGCGTGGACGGCAGCTGGTCCTGGCGGTACGCCCACGTCTTCATGGAGTTGGCGAACGTGGTCCAGGAGTGCGGCCACCTGGAGCCCTCGGCGTACGCCTGGCAGGCGATCGAGGTGTACGTGGCGAACGACTCGTTCAGCCACAGGTCGTTCCACCACTCCATGGTGACGAGGTCGCCGAACCACATGTGGGCCAGCTCGTGCAGGATGGTCTCCGCACGGACCTCGTACGCCGCGTCCGTCACCTTCGAACGGAACACGTACTGGTCGCGGATCGTCACCGCGCCCGCGTTCTCCATCGCGCCCGCGTTGAACTCCGGGACGAAGAGCTGGTCGTACTTGGCGAAGGGGTACGCGTAGTCGAACTTCTCCTGGAACCAGTCGAAGCCCTGCCGCGTGACCGCGAAGATGTCGTCCGCGTCGAGGTACTCGGCGAGCGACGGGCGGCAGTAGATGCCGAGCGGAACGATCTGGCCGTCCTTCTCGTACGTGCTGTGCACCGCGTGGTACGGGCCGGCGATCAGCGCCGTGATGTACGTCGAGATGCGGGGGGTCGGCTCGAAGACCCAGAGGTCGTCCGTGGGCTCGGGCGTCGGCGAGTTGGAGATCACGGTCCAGCCGGCCGGGGCCTTCACGCTGAACCGGAAGGTCGCCTTCAGGTCGGGCTGCTCGAAGCTCGCGAACACCCGGCGCGCGTCCGGGACCTCGAACTGGGTGTAGAGGTACGCCTGCTCGTCGACCGGGTCGACGAAGCGGTGCAGGCCCTCGCCGGTGTTGGTGTACGCGCAGTCGGCGACGACCTTCAGCTCGTTGGGGCCCGCGTGCAGGTGCTTCAGTGCGATGCGCGAGTCGCGGAAGACGGCGGCGACGTCCTGCGCCTTGCCGTTCAGCACCACCTCGTGCACGGCCGGGGCGACCAGGTCGATGAAGGTCTCCGCGCCGGCTTCGGCGGAGTCGAAGCGCACGGTGGTGACGGACCGGTAGGAGCCACCCTCCTGCGCTCCGGAGAGGTCGAGATCGATCTCGTACGCGTCCACGGTCAGCAGGCGCGCCCGCTCCTGTGCCTCTTCGCGGGTCAGATTCGTGCCAGGCACGCGGTCATCTCCTTGATATGCGAGTTTTTGGTCATCCTTCCATGGGAGATGGGCGAAGCGCGATGTCCGTTTTCCGCCGGACTCCCGGGGAGGGCCGCGCGACCCTCGAACCATGAACCGCTACCAGGCACGTCCCATCGGACCGACCGCACTCGAAGAGCTCCGCAGGACGGACGATGCGGGCCGGCCGTGTGTCCCGTACACCGCCACGGAGGCGGGCGATCCGCTCCGCTGCTGTCTGCGGGGCGCGGAACCGGGGGAGCGCATCGCGCTCGTCTCGTACGCGCCCCTGCGCCGCTGGGCGGCCACGCACTGGGCGAAGCCCGGGGCGTACGACGAGCAGGGGCCGGTCTTCATCCATGCCGAGGAGTGCGGGGGGCCGGTGGCCGAGGGGGAGGGGTATCCGTTCTCACGGGCCGGTGCGCTGCGGGTGGTGCGGCGTTACAGCGCGGAGGGCCGGATCGTCGGCGGGCGGCTGCTGGAGATCCCCGTCGAGGAGGAGCACGGGTTCGACAGCGCGTTCGCCGAGGCGTTCGCGGACCCGGAAGTGGCGCTGGTGCACGTGCGGGCGGTGGAGTACGGGTGCTTCCACTTCGAGGTGCGGCGCGGGTAGGACAGGGTGCCGTCTTTAGGGTAGCCAGGTTGATCCTACTGCGGGTAGCATAGCAAGCATGAAGATCAGTGTGAGCTTGCCGCAGGAGGATGTCGCCTTCGTCGACGAGTACGCCGCGAAGACCGAGGCGGATTCCCGGTCGGCGGTGATCCACGCCGCGATCGAGCTGCTGCGCGAGGCCGGGCTCGAAGCGGAGTACACCGAGGCGTTCGAGGAATGGGACGCGAGCGAGGACGCAGCCCTCTGGGACCGCACGGTCGGGGACGGAATCGCCGATGCGTAGAGGTGACATCCACCTGGTCGATCTCGAACCTGCCAGGGGCAGCGAGGCCAACAAGGTCAGACCTGCCGTGATCGTGTCCAACAACGCCGCCAACCAGTCTGCCGAGTCGAACGGCCGCGGTGTGATCACTGTCGTGCCCCTGACGTCGAACACGGCACGTGTTCTCACGTTCCAGGCGCTCCTCAGGTCTGCGGAGAGCGGGTTGCCCAGGGACTCGAAGGTCCAGTGCGAGCAGATCCGGGCAGTCGCCCTGGAGCGCGTACTGGAACGCATCGGTACCGTCCCGCGCCGGCGCATGACCGAGATCGACACGGCGCTTCGGCGGCACCTCGCCCTCTGACCCGACAGGCACGCGAAAGGGGCGGCCACCGGATTCCGGTGGCCGCCCCTTCCGACGTACGGCTGTCAGCCGTTCAGCTCGGCCGCCACCAGCTCCGCGATCTGTACGGCGTTCAGCGCCGCGCCCTTGCGCAGGTTGTCGTTGGAGACGAACAGCGCCAGACCGTGCTCGACGGTCTCGTCGACGCGGATACGGCCCACGTACGAGGCGTCCTTGCCGGCCGCCTGGAGCGGGGTCGGGATCTCGGACAGCTCGACGCCGTCGGCGTCCTTCAGCAGCTCGTAAGCGCGCTCGACGCTGACCGGACGGGCGAACCGGGCGTTGATCTGGAGCGAGTGGCCCGAGAAGACCGGGACACGGACGCAGGTGCCGGACACCTTGAGCTCCGGGATCTCCAGGATCTTGCGGGACTCGTTACGGAGCTTCTGCTCCTCGTCCGTCTCGAACGAACCGTCGTCCACGATCGAGCCGGCCAGCGGCACCACGTTGAACGCGATGGGGCGCTTGTAGATCGTGGGCGCGGGGAAGTCGACGGACTCGCCGTCGTGGGCCAGCTTGTCGGCCTGGTCGACGACCTTCAGCGCCTGGTTGTGCAGCTCGGCGACACCGGCGACACCGGAGCCCGACACCGCCTGGTACGAGGCGACCGTCAGCGTCTCCAGACCGGCCTCGGTGTGCAGCGGGCGCAGCACGGGCATGGCGGCCATCGTGGTGCAGTTCGGGTTGGCGATGATGCCCTTGGGGCGGACCTTCGCCGCGTGCGGGTTGACCTCGGAGACGACGAGCGGCACCTCGGGGTCCATGCGCCAGGCGGAGGAGTTGTCGATCACGACGGCGCCCTGGGACGCGACCTTCTCGGCGAGCGCCCTCGACGTCGCGCCACCGGCCGAGAACAGGACGATGTCCAGGCCCGTGTAGTCGGCCGTGGAGGCGTCCTCCACGGTGATGTCCGTGCCTTCCCACACGATGGTGGAGCCCGCGGAACGGGCGGAGGCGAAGAGCCGCAGCTCGGCGACGGGGAACTTCCGCTCGGCCAGGATGCTGCGCATGACTGTGCCGACCTGACCGGTGGCGCCGACGATTCCGACCTTCACGAAGACTCCTCAGTACGTGTGTGCGACCCGCTTGCCGCTCCATGATGCGTATGTCCCCGCCCGCCTTGTCCAATCCATTGTCCGTTCCTCGGACGGGGCACGCCGTCCGGGTGAACGTTCCGCCGCACTTCCGCGTCACAGGGGAAACACATTCAGGGGGAGGCAGTCCTTGCTGGGAAGGAAGGTCGCCGGCGCGGGGGAAGATCCTCTCGGCCCGGCACAGGTGAACCGGGTGCGTGCGGTGCTCTCGCTCGGCGGAGTGCCGCACTCCGACCTCCAGGACGGGGTGCAGCAGGTACGGCTGCGTCTCCTGGAGCGCGCGGCGAGCGGCCAGGAGGCACCCCGCGAGATCGGCGCCTGGGCGGCGGTGGTCGCCTCCCGGCTGGCCGCGGACTGGCACCGGGGCCGCAGCAGACAGGAACGGATCGGTGCCCGGCTCGCCGCGCTGAGCCCGGCGGACCCCCTGACCGAGGGCGGCCAGGAGGCCCGGCTGCTGGCCCTCACCGTCGCGGAGGGGCTCGACGAGCTGCCCGCCGCGCAGCGCCAGGCCCTGGTGCTGCGGTTCTACGCCGATCTCTCCGTACCGCAGATCGCGGCGGAGCTGGGCATTCCCGAGGGCACGGTGAAGAGCCGCCTGCACACGGCGGCACGAGCGATGCGCGAACGGCTGACGCGGCTGCACGCGGACGAGGTGGTGTGACGGTGAACACGGACGGACAGGACGAGCTGATGGCCGTACTGCTGGGGGAGCCGGCGCCCGACGCGGACCAGGACGCGGACGGCGCGGCGCGGTACGCCTCGGCTGCCCGTGACATGGCGGTGCTCGGGGAGCAGCTGCGCGTCGTCGGGGACCGGCTGGCCGCGCCGGAAGCACTCCCGGAGGTCCGCGCGCCCGGCCGTCCCCGGTGGACCGGGAGGGGGCCGCTCGCGCTGGCGGCGTCGGTGGTGGTCGCCGCGTGTCTGGCCGGGACCGGGATCCTCTGGACGGTCGCGCAGCCGTCCGGGGAGCACGGCGACGCCAAACTGACCGAGGAGGGGAGGCTGGCCTGTGCGCGGGTCATCGCGGACGGCACGGTCAGCCGGACGGAACGGGCCGCCGGCCTCGTACGGGTCGTGCTGACGGTGGACCGGTACCTCAAGCCCGACAAGGGGCCCCGGGAGACCTCGTTCGTCGTCACGGGTGAGGAGGAGGACTACTTCCGGCCCGGCAGGCCCATGCTCGTGGTCGTCTCGCGCTTCCCCGGCGAGGGGGTCGAGTCCTACCTCGGTGACGACCGGGCCGTCGCATGGCAGTCGATGCAGGCCGCGCTGCCCGCCTCGCGCGACCTGGAGTGCACGGACCCCGGATGACGCACAGCGGGGCGGGAGCTCCCGGAAGAGCGCCCGCCCCGCTGCTCAGATACTGCCGGTCGTTACGGCGTGACCTTCTCGATCACGACGCTGCCGGTGCCCGCCGCGGTGCCGCGGGCGTTCACCAGCTGGACCTCACCGAAGAACTGACGTCCCTCGGGGGCCGCACCGGCGACCAGGACCTCGGCGCCGAGCTGGGCCGAGGCGCCGTTGGCGAGGGTCACCGACTTCGACTCGTCGACCGTGATCGCACCGAGGGACGGCGCGTAGTACACGTCGCGGTAGTCGTACTCGGTGGTCCCCGCCGGAACCGCGTAGCCGTCGACGACGACGGTGTACGTGCCGGCGGCCGGCTTCACCAGGCTGACCGACTCCTCGGAACCGGCCGACGTGGAGGCACCGACCTCGGTGTCGCCGTTGTAGACGTACAGGTCGATGTCGGCGTTCGCGTCCGACGTGCCACCGATGGCGAAGTCGAGCTTCTCGACGCCCTCACCGATGGTGACCGTGGTCTCGTACGTCTCGCCCGTGGCGATCGACGGGCGCTCGACCTTGGCCGAACCCAGCGAGCCGCCCTTGAGCTTGCCCTCCAGGTCACCCGCGTTGTTCGTGACCGTCCAGTTGACCGCGGCCGGGGTGCCGACCTTCGCCTCGGCGATGGTCTGCACCGCCGGGTCGAAGGTGGCGCCGAGCAGCGAGACACCCAGCTTGTACGGGTTGTCCAGCAGCGGCGACGTACGCCGCGACTCGACCTCGATCTCCCAGACGCCGGGCTGCGGGTCCTGGTAGGAACGCGTGTCCGGGCGGCAGGTGTTGGTCGGGCTCTCGTAGTTCGGGTAGCAGTAGATCGTGGCGCTGTCCTCCACCGCGACCCCGTAGGGGTGGATGGAGATGAACCGCGTCTGGCTGCCCGAACGGAGTGCGCTGAGGGCGACCTCAAGGGTCTTCGCGCCCTCCGGCACGTTCACGAAGTACGACTTGTGGTCGTTGCGCTGCACCGACCCGGTCGTCGTGTAGGAGTAACCCGGCGCCACGAGCTGCTTGGAGACGACGACGGTGGCGAGGATCTGGTGGTCCACACCGACGGTCCGCGAGTCGTTCACCTTGAGGATCGCGCTGTGCACACCGGCACTGCCCGGGCGCGCCTTGACCTTGACGGTCACCGGCTTGCCGAGGGGCAGGTAGACGGTGCTCGAACCCGCCAGCGAGAAGGTGCCGTCGTTGTTCTTCCAGGACAGCGAGTGCGCGACGTTGCGGTCGGGGCCCGTGGTGCGGGTGACCGTCACGTCGTACGTCTTGCTCTGGCCGGCCTTCAGGCCGCCCTCGCGGTCGTACAGGCCCGTGCCGAAGCCCGGGGTCTTCAGCGCGAAGTCGATCGCGGTGTCGACCGGGGCCTTCACCGAGTACTCGTGCGCCGTGGCGCCCGCCTTGATGGAGTTCCAGGCACCGATGATGTTCATCAGGCCGGCACCCTGGGCGTGCGCGGGCACACCGCTGATGTGGGTGGCGGTGCTGGTCAGCGCGGTGCGGAGATCGGCCGGGGGCAGCTCGATGTCCTTCTGCTCCGCGGCCGAGAGCAGCAGCGCGGCGGCACCGGCGGCCTGCGGCGAGGACATCGACGTGCCCTGCAGCATGGAGTAACCGGCCGGCAGGCTGTAGCCGGCCTCCTTGACCGGACCGCCGGCCTGCCACGTCTGGGTGGTGTTGATCGAGGCACCCGGAGCGGTCAGGATCGGCGCGAAGCCGCCGTCCTCACGCGGACCGCGCGAGGAGAAGGGCAGCATGGCGTACTTCTTGGTGACCTTCGAGCCGTAGTTGGCGGCCCACGTCTCCTTGGAGATGGACGCACCCACCGAGATGACGTGGTCGGCGAGACCGGGGTCACCGATGGTGTTCACACCCGGGCCGTCGTTGCCGGCCGAGATGACCAGCTGGACGCCGTAGGTGTCGATGAGCCGCTTGTAGAGCTCCGCGCGGGCGTTGTTGCCGTCGTTCAGCGGCGGCAGGCCGCCGATCGACATGTTGACGATGTCGACACCGCGGTTCACGACGAGGTCGATCATGCCCTCGGTCAGCGCGATGTTGGTGCAGCCGCCGGACCAGGTGCAGGCACGCGAGGAGACGACCTTGGCGCCGGGCGCCGCGCCGTTCATCTTGCCGCCGAACAGGCCGTGGGCCGCGGTGATGCCCGCGACGTGCGTGCCGTGAGAGCCCTCGATGACACCGATGTTCACGAAGTCGGCCTTGGCGCCGGCCGCGTTGTACACGACGTTCTTGCGGGTCTCCACGACGAACGGAATCCGCTCGACGACGTCGGTCGCCGGGTTGTCCGTACCGAAGTAGCCGACCTGGTTGCCGTCCTTGTACGGCTTCATGGCGGCGTCGTTGGTGAAGTCGGCGTCGTTGTTCAGGTCGACGCGCGCGGTACCGGCGACGGCGTCGTACAGGACGGCCCACACGTCGGTGGTGTCGCCGTCCCGGTTCAGGTCTCCCGCCATGTCGCCACCGCGGGTGGCGGCCTCGGAGAAGAGCTGGATCTTGTACGCGCCCTCCGGCGCCGTGTACGTGCGTCCGGCGATCGTGAAGGTGGGACCGGCCACGGATGCCGTCATCCGCAGCCACGTGCCGTCGCCGTCGCTGACCGGGTCGGTTGCCGTGACCCAGTCGACGATCTTGCGCTCGCCGGTGGTGGTCTTCTGCAGCGCCGGGTGACCGAGGTCCACACCGGAGTCCAGGACACCGATGGTGATACCGCGGCCGTCGGCCTTCGGGTTCTGCGCGACGAAGTCGACGGCGCCCGTCTCGAAGGACGGGTTGTACGGGTTCTTCGCCGGAGTCGACCTGCCGGGCGCCGGGTAGGAGCCCGTCGCCTGCGTCGAGGCACCGGCCGCGCGGTCGCCCGCGGGAGTCGGGTCGTCGAGCTTGATCTCCTGCTTGAGATCGATGCCGTACACGGACGACAGCTTCTGCGCCGCCTTGAGCGTGGCCTCGGCGGTGGCAGTGGGCACGGTCGCGCGCACGTAACCGAGCTTGTCGTACGTCTGCCCGAGCACGGACCCCTTGACGGCGTCCAGCTGCTTGGTCACTTCCTCGGTCGCACCGGGGGCGGTGGCGACCATCAGCGTGATGCTCTTCTCGCCCTTGGCCTCGGCCTTCGCCAGCACGTCGGCGTCGGCGCTGCCGAGCTTGTCGCCCTTGGCAGTGGACTTGACCGGTGCGGTGGCGGGGTCCTCGGAGGCGAAGACCGGGGCGGCGCCGGAGGCTGCCAGTGCGGCCACCAGACCGGCGGCGGCGGCGATTCTGGCCGCTCGTCTCGCTCCGGGTATGAAGCTGGGGGATTCCTTGGTCATCAGCATCCCTGTATGTGAAAGAGAGAGTCCGGAATTCGGTACCCGATGACCGCTCACCCTGTCGTAAATGACAGGGGTTTGTGGAGAGTTGACGGGGGCGAGTATGGGACATGGCGTAGATCCGCCAATGAGGTCAAAGCGTCACGTGGGACGAATGGGTCGATAGGTGTCGTCATCGAGGCAGGATCACCACATAGGCGGCCGGTACCCGGTCGTTCGCCGCCATCAGCGCGGTGCGCACCACGGTCGCCTGCTGCGCCGGGGTCTCGCGCAGCTTCCCCGGCGTGACGTGCACGACGGTGATCCCGAGCCGTTCCAGGTGGTCGCGCTTCTCGGCGTACGCGGACCAGTGCGCCTCGTCGTCCTCTCCCGGGGCGCGGCAGTCGATCTCGACGGCCACGGCCTGCTCGGGCCAGTAGGCGTCCACCTCGCCCAGGTGCGGGCCGCCCGGCAGTCGCAGGTCCACGTTCCACAGCGGGTCCGGCACCCCCTGGGTGCGGACCATCTCGTACAGCCGGCTCTCCGCGATCGCCCGGCCCTCCGTCAGCAGGGCGTCGACGGCCTCCCTCACGTGGGCCCGCCCCAGAAGCTTCGCCGCGCTCAGCTCCCGCACCACCGAGGAAGGTTCGCAGTACCCGTCCCTGACGGCGTCCGTCAGCAGCCGGCGCGCCACGGAGCCGTCCGTGATCCCGGCAAGGGCATCCGCGAGGGCCCGCTCGACGGGGGCCACGGGGATCCCGTCCACCTGCACGGGACGGGGCAGCCCCGTACCGCGGAGCACCTCGACGTACCGGGTCGAGCGCAGCCGCCGGGTGCGGGGCACCAGCACGTCGATCCGGTGGAGCGAGACCATGGGCGGCGCGGAGCGGAACCCGTACAGCGCGAGCGCGGCCAGGCCCGTCACCATGGCCTCCCCGTACTGGGGCCCGGGCTGCTCGGGAACCGGACGCCGCGCCGACGCGGGAGGGCGCCCGGCGTACAGAAGGGCGCCGTGCAGGCGTTCCTCGCCGGTGGGGGGACCGGGGTGCAGCAGGTACACGCCGGGAAGAAGTTGCTGCCAGGAGCCGCCGGGCAGGCACTGTGCGGCGGTCTGTGCGGCGGATACGCCCTGGGCCCGCAACTGCGCGGTGGACCGCACGCGGTGGCGTACCTCGTGGGGGTGGGGGAAGAGAGGGGTGTTCTGCGTCATGACCCCGACGTTCCCGCGAACTGAGGGGCCCCTAACCTCTGTTACACGCCCGTCGACAATCCGGGACAACGCCGCCCTAAAGTACGGGAGTTCGACTGCCGAAAAGGCCCGTCCCGCCGGAAATCGTGCGGCGGCCGACCGTGTGCGTGTACGAACCCCGCACGTACGGGCGAGGTCCCGTTCCGGGCTGGCGGGACCCGGGCCACCCCTACAGGGCGGCCCGGGACCCCGGCACCGGCTTCAGCCCGCCCGGCGCCCGAGCCCGGATCGGGGACGCACGACCCGGGTCACACCGCCTGCCCGCGCAATGCCCGCGCCAGATCGTCCCGCGCCTCCAGGACCAGCCGCCGCAGCGCCGGAGCCGCGTCCGCGTGCGAGGTCAGCCACGCGTCCGCCGCCGCCAGCGTCTCCGGACTGTCCTGAAGCCCCGGGAACAGCCCCGACACCACGTCCATACCGATCTGGATCGACCGCTCGGACCACACGCGCTCGATCGCGGCGAAGTACGCGTCCGCGTACGGCGCCAGCAGCTCCCGCTGCGACGACTGGACGAAGCCCGAGATGGTCGCCGTGACCAGCGCGTTGGACAGCTTGTCCGACTCGACGACCGCCGCCCAGGCCTGCGCCTTGACCGCCGCTGACGGCCGCGAGGCCAGGCACCGCACCTGGTGCCGCTTGCCCGACGCCGTGTCGTCGCGCGCCAGCTCGGCGTCGATGACCGACTCGTCGGCCCGCCCGTGCGAGGCCAGCGGCGACAGGAAGGCCCAGCGCAGTTCCTGGTCGACCTCCAGGCCGTCGATCTGCTCCGAGCCGTCGAGCAGCCCCTCCAGCAGTTCGAAGTCGGCGTCGCGCGTGGCGGCGGACGCGAAGAAGCGCGCCCAGGTCAGCTGGTGCTGACTGCCCGGCTCCGCGGCGCGCAGCTCACGCAGCGCACCCTCGGCCAGCAGTCGGCCGCCCTCCGCACGCCGGTCGGCCGCGACGTAGTGCACGAGCGCCGAGTGCGTCCAGTTGTGGAGCATCTGGAGCACACCGATGTCCGACTCGCGGCCGGAGAAGGCGAGGACCAGCCCGATGAAGTCGCGGGCCGGCAGCAGCGCGTCCCGCGTCAGGTTCCACAGCGCCGACCAGCAGACCGCCCGTGCCAGGGGATCCGTGATGTCTCCGAGGTGCGCGCCGAGGGTGGCGAGGGAGCCCGCGTCGAAGCGGACCTTGCAGTACGTGAGGTCGTCGTCGTTGACGAGGATCAGCGCGGGCTGCTCCGCGCCGGTCAGCTCGTCGACCACCGTGCGCGGTCCGGCGACGTCGACCTCGGCGCGGGCGTAACGGACCAGGGCGCCCTCGGGGCCGTGCCGGTAGAGGCCGACCGCGATCCGGTGCGGGCGCAGCTCCGGGTGGGACTCGGCGGCGTCCTGGAGGACGGCCAGTTCCGTGATCCGGCCGGCCACGTCGTACGTCACGTCCGGCGTGAGCACGTTCACGCCCGCGGTCTGCAGCCACGCCCGGGACCAGGCCGTCATGTCGCGCCCCGAGGTCTCGGCGAGCGCGGAGAGCAGGTCGCCGAGCTGGGTGTTGCCGTAAGCGTGGCGCTTGAAGTAGCGCCGTGCGCCTTCGAGGAACGCGTCCCGTCCGACGTACGCCACCAGCTGCTTCAGCACCGAGGCGCCCTTGGCGTAGGTGATGCCGTCGAAGTTGAGCTTGGCGTCCTCCAGGTCACGGATGTCGGCCGTGACGGGGTGGGTGGACGGCAGCTGGTCGGCCCGGTAGGCCCACGCCTTGCGGTTGTTGGCGAAGGTGACCCAGCCGTTGGTGAAGCGGGTCGCCTCCACCTGCGAGAACGTGCCCATGAAGTCCGCGAAGGACTCCTTGAGCCACAGGTCGTCCCACCACTGCATGGTGACCAGGTCGCCGAACCACATGTGCGCCATCTCGTGCAGGATGACGTTGGCCCGGCGCTCGTACGACGCCGACGTCACCTTGCCGCGGTAGATGTACTCCTCGCGGAACGTGACACAGCCCGGGTTCTCCATCGCACCGATGTTGTACTCGGGCACGAACGCCTGGTCGTACTTCCCGAAGGGGTACGGGTAGTCGAAGTTGTCGTGGAAGAAGTCCAGGCCCTGCTTGGTGACGAGGAAGATGTCGTCCGCGTCGAAGTGACGGGCGAGCCCCTTGCGGCACATCGCGCCGAGCGGGATCTCCAGCGTCGTGCCGTCGTCGGACACCCGGGTGTAGAGGTCGCTCTCGTAGTGGTACGGACCGGCGACGACCGCCGTGATGTACGTCGAGATCGGCTTCGTCTCGGCGAAGCGCCGCACCTCCCCGTCGCGGGACTCCTCGGCGCCGTTGCTCCAGACGGTCCAGCCCTCGGGGGCCGTCACCTCGAATCGGAACGGCGCCTTGAGGTCGGGCTGTTCGAAGTTCGCGAAGACGCGCCGGGCGTCGGCCGGTTCGTACTGCGTGTAGAGGTAGACCTCGCCGTCCTCCGGGTCGACGAAGCGGTGCATACCTTCGCCGGTGCGGCTGTACGCGCACTGCGCGTCGACCACGAGGACGTTGTCGCCTTCGGCGAGGTCGTCGAGCGCGACCCGGCTCCCGTCGAAGACGACCGCCGGATCCAGCGGCTTCCCGTTCAGCGTCACCGCGTTCACGCTCGGCGCCAGCAGATCGGCGAAGGTCGGGACTCCGGCGTGCGCGGCGCGGAAGCGGATGGTGGTCTGCGAGCGGAAGGTACGCGGGCCGGCCTCCCCTTCGTCCCCGCCGGGCTCACCGACGGCGGAACGCAGGTCGAGAGCGACCTCGTAACCGTCGACGGTCAGCAGCTCGGCCCGCTTGCGGGCCTCGTCGCGGGACAGATTTTCACCGGGCACGGGCACTCCTTCGTGTCTCGTTCGAACGGCTTTGATCCTCGCATGTCGCTTCTGGTGCCGGTATCCGGGAATGGGGAGGCGGCCGGGTGGTGTTCTGTCGCTCAGTGGACGGGCCCTTCTGAGGAGAGACATGTCTGACAACAGCACGGCGAACGGCCGGACTCCGGTCGATTTCTGGTTCGACCCGCTCTGCCCCTGGGCGTGGATGACTTCCCGCTGGATGCTGGAGGTGGAGAAGCTCCGTGACGTCGAGGTCCGCTGGCACGTGATGAGCCTGTCCGTACTCAACGAGGACAAGCTCGACGAGCTGCCCGAGCGGTACCGCGAACTCCTGGAGACGGGCTGGGGCCCCGTCCGGGTCGTCATCGCGGCACAGCAGAAGCACGGCGACGAGGTTGTGGGCCCGCTGTACACGGCGCTCGGCACCCGCTTCCACAACAAGGGGGAGGGCGCCACGCCCGAGGCGATCGCCGCCGCGCTGACGGATGTCGGCCTCCCGGCCGAGCTCGCCGAATACGCGGACTCCGACGCGTACGACACGGAGCTCCGCGCCTCCCACAAGGAGGGCATCGACAAGGTCGGCCAGGAGGTCGGCACACCCGTCATAGCCGTTCCGGGTGACGACGGCGAGCAGGTCGCCTTCTTCGGTCCGGTCGTGACCCCCGCCCCGAAGGGTGAGGACGCGGCGAAGCTGTGGGACGGCACGCTGCTGGTGGCGTCGATACCCGGCTTCTACGAGATCAAGCGGACCCGCACCCAGGGCCCGATCTTCGACTGACGGCGGGAGAGGGGGGCGGGCTCCGGACACGGTCCGGAGCCCGCCCCCCTCTTCATGTCAGGCGTCGGCCGGGGTGACCCACTCGACGAACTGGACGATCACGCCGTTCGGGTCGGTGATCTGGAAGAGGCGTTCACCCCAGGGCTCCTCCCGCACGGGCATGGTGATCGCCACGCCCTCGGCCCGCAGCCGCTTCTCCTCGTCGTCGAGGCCGGTGACGGTGAAGGCGAGGATCAGGCCGGAGGCGTGCTGCTCGCGCTGCCCGGCCGGCAGGATCTCGATGCCCCGGCGCAGCAGGCCGCACCGACCCCGAGATCGCGGCCGTGCTCGCGGACGAGACCACGCGCGCCTTCGGCCTGCTCGAACCGGCCCTCGGCGACTACGCCGTGGCCTGATCCCGCGGGAACTGCTCCAGGCCGGTCGCCGGCAACCGCCTCGACCGTCTCCTCCACCGTGCCCCGAGGTGTCGGTCCACGTCGAGACTCAGCTGCCGCTCCGCCCGCCGGGCGCTGCCGCCTCCAGCTCGTCGATGCTGCCGGACATGATCGTGCGCACGTGCTCCGTGATGTGCTCGGCGGGCCAGTCCCACCACGCGACGGCGAGCAGGCGGGCGATGTCCTCGTCGGCGTACCGGGTGCGGATCAGCTTGGCGGGGTTGCCGCCGACGATCCCGTAGTCCGGTACGTCGGAGACGACCACCGAGCCGGAACCGATGATCGCGCCGTGCCCGATGCGTACGCCGGGCATCACCGTCGTGCGGTAGCCGAACCACACGTCGTTGCCGACGACGGTGTCGCCCCTGCACGGCAGACCGGTCAGCAGGTCGAAGTGGTCGGCCCACGAGCCGCCCATCGTGGGGAAGGGGAACGTGGAAGGGCCGTCCATACGGTGGTTGGCGCCGTTCATGATGAACCGCACCCCCGTGCCGATCGCGCAGAACTTCCCGATGACGAGCTTCTCCGGCCCGTAGTGGTACAGCACGTTGCGCGTCTCGAACGCGGTCGCGTCGTCCGGGTCGTCGTAGTACGAGAAGTCCCCGGCCTCGATCAGCGGCGAGGTCACGAGTGGCTTCAGCTGCACCACGCGCGGCTGCCCCGGCATGGGGTGCAGCACCGTGGGATCGGCGGGGACGAGGCTCATGCGTGCTGCTTCCGACGGTACGACTGCGGGCGGGGGCCCTCATGATGGCAGCCGTCTCCGGGCGGCCGCACGCCCGTTTCCGCGCGGCCGCCCCGCCTCCGCTCAGGCCCGCGGGTCGTCCCGCGCGCTCGCCGCGATGTCGGGGAAGTCCGTCACGACGGCGTCCACGCCCTGCGCGAAGTGGAAGGCGTACTCGGCGAACGCGTCACCGAACTCGGTCGGCACGGCGCCCCGGCGGTACGACGCCGGAAGGTACTGGTTCTCCGCACGGAAGGTGTACGCGCCGACCTTCAGACCCGCCGCGTGGGCGTCCGCCAGCAGGGTGAGCGGCGGGACGAGCGAGGACTTGTCGGGGCCGATCCAGTCCGCGTAACGGGCGATCTCGCGCAGCCCGGCGGGCGTCATCATCTCCTTGTACGTGACCGTGTGGCCGTACGGACCACCGCTCGTACCGAGCGCCTGCCAGAGCGGCAGCCCGAGCTCTGCCTCCGCCACCCGGTGCAGGCTGGAGGGTTCGAAGGACTGGACGACGCAATCGCGGGCGCCGAGGCGGTTGCGGCGGATGACACGGATCAGTTCCGGCTCCAGCGGCAGCCCGATCGACCGGAAGTACGTGGGGTGCTTGGTCTCCGGGAAGACCGCGATCCGGCGGCCGTGCTCCCGGGACAGGGCGCGGGCCAGATCGATGACCTCCTGGAACGTCATGACCTGCTCGCGGCCGTCGAAGACCGTGTTGCGGTTGCGGACCAGCGGCAGCCGCTCCACGGCCCGCAGTGTCCTGAGCTCGGCGAGCGTGAAGTCCTCCGTGAACCAGCCGGTGACCGCCCTGCCGTCGACGGTCCTCGTCGTGCGCCGGCCGGCGAACTCCGGGTGGGCTGCGACATCGGTGGTGCCCGATATCTCGTTCTCGTGGCGGACGACCAGGACGTGGTCCTTCGTCGGGACGAGGTCGGGCTCGATCCAGTCGGCCCCGGCCCGTACCCCGAAGGCGTAGGCGGCGGCGGTGTGTTCGGGACGCCACCCGGCCGCACCGCGGTGACCGATGACCAGGGGGCCCGCCGGCCGGCGGCCGTTCCGGTCGGAAGCGTCCGACGCGACGGCGGGACTCGCCGCCGCGGCCGTCACCGCGGCCGTGGCCAGCAGGACCGAACGTCGTCTCGGGGCGTGGTTCATGCGGAACTCCTCGCGTGGGACGGAGGAACCACATAAGCGACGAGGGGTTACGGCACGGGGGACGGCGCCCTGCGGGCGTATGTACGTGCGGGGGACCGACCCGGCACACATCCGCCCCGTCCCCCGCGACCTGATCCGGCGTCCGAGGAGACGACCGGCTAGCGGACCGCCCCGGCACCCTTGCGCTGCCGCACCAGCCCGATCCCGGCCAGTACCAGCGTCAGCAGACCCGTCGCCAGCAACTGATCCCGGGTGTCCGGCTGCCGCAGCATCAGCAGGAAGATCCCGGCCATGGCGGCAAGCGCCACGATCGTCCCCACCGGGAACAGCCACATCCGTACGACGAGCTTCTCCGGGGCCTCCCGCTCCATCCGCCCGCGCAGGAGCAGCTGCGAGACCGCGATGAAGATCCACACCACCAGGATCACCGCGCCGATCATGTTGAGCAGCCACGGGAAGACGTCGTCCGGCCGCCAGTAGCTGAGCAGCACGCACAGGAATCCGAACACGGAGGAGACGAGGACCGCCGTACGCGGCACGCCGGACGTGACCTTGCCCAGCCGCGCCGGGCCCTGACCGCGCGACACCAGGGAGCAGGCCATGCGCGAAGCGCCGTAGATGTTGGCGTTCATCGCGGAGAGCAGCGCGATCAGGATGACCACGTTCATGATCTCCGCCGCGCCGGTGATGCCGAGGTGGTCCAGGGCCGCGTAGAACGGGCCGACGGTGGCGACCTTCGGGTCGTCCCACGGGACGAGGGTCACGATGACCGCCATCGAGCCGACGTAGAACAGCGCGATCCGCCACATGGCCGTCCGTACGGCCTTCGCCACACCCTGCACCGGGTTCTCCGACTCGGCCGCCGCGATGGTGACGGTCTCCAGACCGCCGTACGCGAACACGGAGGCCAGGAGTCCGATGATGAATCCCTCGGAGCCGTTTGGCAGGAAGCCCCCGTCCCCGGTGAGGTTGGACGTGCCCGGTGCGTCCGTGCCCGGCAGGACACCGAGGATCGCCAGCAGCCCGAGCACCAGGAAGAGCGTGATGGCGACGACCTTGAGCGAGGCGAACCAGAACTCGAACTCGCCGAAGTTCTTCACGGCGGCCAGGTTCGTCCCGAGGAACACCACCATGAACAGCGCGACCCAGGCCCACTCGGGAGTCCCCGGCAGCCAGCCGGTGACGATCTTCGCCGCGCCGATGCCCTCAAGGCCCACCGCGACACAGAGCAGCACCCAGAACGCCCACCCGGCGGTGAACCCCGCCCAGGGGCCGATCGCGCGCTCGGCGTGTACGGAGAAGGAACCGGACGCCGGGTTGGCCGCCGACATCTCGCCGAGCATCCGCATCACGAACATGACGAGCAGTCCGGAGATGCCGTAGGCGATGACGATCGACGGACCGGCGGCCGCGATACCGGCGCCTGAGCCGACGAACAGCCCCGCGCCGATGACGCCGCCGAGGGCGATCATCGACAGATGGCGCTGCTTGAGGCCGTGCGTGAGTGCGGAGTCGACCGTGCCGGTGCCGGGGGACTCGGGTCCGGCGGTGGGGGGCGACGCGGAGGTCCGGGACATGGACACGCTCTGTTCGGTAGCCGGGACAGGGGAAGTCCACAGTCTGTGCACGCACGCCGCCCACAGGGAACGGGTGTCCGCTATACGGTCACGAGGCTCACACAAGGTGCGCACCCGGCTACTTATGCGCCGATACCCCTGCGGTCCCTGAACTCCCGCCCCAGCGCGACCAGAAGCACCAGCCCCGTCGCCCCGGCCGACCACAGAACCTGGGGGCGCGCCGTGTCATCGGTCAGCATCAGCACCAGCACGCCGAGCAGTCCGGCCAGCGTCAGCCATGTCAGATACGGGAAGCACCACATCTTCAGGGTCAGCGCCTCGGGCGCCTCACGTTCGATCCGGCCGCGCAGCCGCAGCTGGGACGCCGCGATCAGGGCCCACACGAACAGCAGGACCGCGCCGACCGAGTTGAGCATGTAGAGGAAGACCGACTCGGGCCACCTCAGATTGAGGAGGACGGACACGAAGCCGAAGGCCACCGAGGCGAGCACCGCCCGCCGGGGCACGCCCCCGTCCGCAGCGCTCCCGTCCCTCGCCACGCCGCCCGACACCTTCAGCAGCGCGCGCGGTGCCTCACCGCGCTCGGCCAGCGAGAAGATCATCCGGGACGAGCCGTACAGATTGGCGTTGAGCGCGGAGAGCAGCGCCACGAAGACCACGATGTTCATGATCTGCCCCGCCGACGGCACCCCGACCGCGTCCAGGACCTTCACGTACGGGCTGAGCCCCGCCTGCTGCGCGGTCCACGGCAGCACGGTCACGATCACCAGCATCGACCCGACGTAGAAGAAGAGGATGCGCACCACCGCGCTGCGCACCGCCCGCCCCACGGCCCGTGCCGGGTCGTCGGTCTCGGCCGCGGCGATGGTGACGACCTCCAGACCGCCGAAGGCGAACACCACCGTCAGCACGCCGGAGACCACCCCGTCCCAGCCGTTCGGCAGGAAACCGCCCTGCCCGGTGAGGTTCGTCAGCCCGACCGGATCGGTGTCGGGGAGCACTCCGAAGATGGCCAGCAGCCCGAGCACAAGGAAGACCACGATCGCGGTGACCTTCAACGCGGCGAACCAGAACTCGAACTCGCCGAAGTTCTTCACCGCCGTCAGGTTCGCCGCGGTGAACACGACCATGAAGACCAGCACCCAGGCCCACGGCTCCACGGCCGGCACCCAGCCGTGGGCGATCTGCGCGGCGGCCGTCGCCTCCACGGCGAGCACCACCACGAGCAGGAACCAGTAGAGCCAGCCCGCACTGAAACCGGCCCACCGGCCCAGCGCCCGCTCCGCGTGGACGGAGAACGAGCCCGAGGCCGGCATCGCCGATGACATCTCGCCGAGCATCCGCATCACCAGCATCGCGAGCGCGCCCGCGATCAGGTACGAGAGGACGATGGCCGGACCGGCGACCGCGATACCGGCGCCGGAACCGACGAACAGCCCGGCACCGATCACCCCGCCCAGCCCGAGCATCGTCAGATGGCGCTGCTTCAGACCGTGGGACAGGGGCTCGGGCCGCGTGGGGGACGGGAGGGGGGCGGGAGGGGGCGAGTCGTGCATGAGGTGCGGGTCACTCTCGGATCATTTATGGGGAACCTACAGTCTCACGCCCTTAGATCCGGCCTGGAGAACGGGCCCACCCCGCCCCCACCTCAGTGACGAGCATCACGCCCAGGTGAGATTGCGTTCCCCGCTTTGTTTGAACCCGACCAATTCCCCAACCTCCGCTTTGTGGACGGCTGATGGTGATCGAGCGTTAACCGGTGGGCTAACGTCGGCCGGAGTCCCCTGTCCTGCTGCCCTCACCCGCGGAGTCCCGATGAGTCTCGCCGCCACCCACGTCCGCTCCGGAGCGGTCCTCGCCGACCTGCTGCCCGCGGCCCGGATCCGCTACGCCGTCGACACGGCCCTCGTCATGGGCGGCGCCGCCCTCACCGGCGTTGCGGCCCAGATCGCCGTCCCGGTCCCCGGCTCCCCGGTCCCCGTCACCGGCCAGACCTTCGCGGCGCTCCTCGTCGGCACGGCGCTCGGTGCACGCCGCGGTTTCCTCTCCCTCGGGCTGTACGCGCTGATCGGCATGGCCGGTATGCCGTGGTTCGCCGGCGGCACCTCCGGTGCGGGCGGCGCCTCGTTCGGCTACGTGCTGGGAATGCTGCTCGCCGCCACCGTGGTCGGCGGCCTGGCCCGCCGCGGCGGTGACCGTTCCGTGCTGCGCACCGCGGGCACGATGGTCGTCGGCTCCGTCATCATCTACGCGGTCGGCGTGCCGTACCTGGCCCTCTCCACCGGCATGTCGATGAGCTCGGCCGTCGCGCTGGGCCTGACGCCCTTCCTGATCGGCGACGCCCTCAAGGCGGCCCTGGCCATGGGCGCGCTGCCCGTCACCTGGAAGCTCGTCGGGCGCCGCGGCTGACGCCGTACGCCCCACCGAAGAGGCTCGCCGGGTCGTGAGAACGACAGACCGGCGGGCCTCTCGCATGTCCGGGGCCGGTGAGCCCCCGGTACCGGCGGGCTCTCCCGAGCACCGCACCCCGTGCACGGGCCCCGGGCTCTCCCGTTTCTCGCACCGCCGGAGCGGCGCGAGGCGGTGGCCACCTACGCCGCGGTCGGTCCCCCCGCGCGCGACCCGGCAGGCCCGGCGGGAGTCCGCCGCAGCATGCAGGCGGTCGGTCCCGCGCGCGGTCCACGCAGGCGCGCGACCCACGCAGGCGAGGGACGACATGGAAAAGCTCTCCTTCGCTCGCTGGGGACTTGCGAAGGAGAGCCTTCCGGGAACGCCTGACGTCGTCCGTCAGGCGTCGACTACTTCTTGGCGGAGTCCACGGACGGCGTCGGCTGCGCGCCGTCCACGGCGTCCGGCTTCCGGCCGCGGAACTCACGTACGAGCGAGATCGCCACCACCAGCGCCGCGACCAGCAGCGAGAGGATGACCTGCTCGCGCCCGGTGTCGTCGGTCAGCATGTAGACCAGGACGAACGAGATCATGGCGATCGTCGCCCAGGTCAGGTACGGGAAGAGCCACATCCGTACGACCAGCTTCTCCGGCGACTCGCGCAGGATGATGCCGCGCATCCGCAGCTGGGTGAAGCAGATGACGAGCCAGACGAACAGGGCGACCGCACCGGAGGAGTTCAGCAGGAACGCGAAGACGGTGTCGGGCCACTTGTAGTTGAAGAACACGGCGACGAAGCCGAAGACCACCGAGGACAGGATGGCCGCCGTCGGCACGCCCCGCTTGTTCACCTTGGCGAACGCCTTCGGAGCGTCACCGCGCTGTCCGAGCGAGAACCCCATCCGCGAGGCCGTGTAGAGGCCGGAGTTGAGGCAGGAGAGCACCGCGGTCAGCACGATGAAGTCCATGACCTGGCCGGCGTGCGGGATGCCGATGGAGTTGAGCGCGGCGACGTACGAGCCGTCCTTGACGATCGACGGGTCGTTCCACGGCAGCAGCGTCAGGACGACGAAGATCGAGCCGAGGTAGAAGATGGCGATGCGCCAGATCACGCTGTTGGTGGCCTTGGAGACGGCGCGCTGCGGGTCCTCGGACTCGCCGGCCGCCAGGGTGACGATCTCGCTGCCCATGAAGGAGAAGACGACCATCAGCACACCGGTGAGGATGGCCCCCGGACCTTCGGGGAAGAACCCGCCGCTGTCCGTGAGATGGGCGATTCCCGACCCGGGGTTGTCCGAACCCGGCAGGAAGCCGAAGACGGCGAGGAAGCCGACGACGACGAAGGCGCCGATCGCCACGACCTTGATGCCGGCGAACCAGAACTCGAACTCGCCGTACGAGCCGACCGAGACCAGGTTCGTCGCCGTCAGCACCACCATCACGATGAGCGCCCAGGCCCACTGCGGTACGCCGGGGATCCAGCCTTCAAGGATCTTCGCGCCGGCGGTCGCCTCGACGGCGAGCACCACGACCCAGAAGAACCAGTACAGCCAGCCGATCGAGAACCCGGCCCAGCGTCCCAGGGCCTGGTCGGCGTAGGCGGAGAACGAGCCGGAACTCGGGCGGGCGACGGCCATCTCGCCCAGCATCCGCATGACGAAGACGACCATGAGGCCGACCAGCGCGTAGGACAGGAGGATGGCGGGCCCCGCGGCGGCGATACCGGCGCTCGAACCCACGAAGAGTCCGGCCCCGATGACACCGCCGATCGCGATCATCGAGAGATGACGGTTCTTGAGTCCGGCCTGGAGGCCGTCGGACGAACCGGGGCTGTCCGGCGTACCGGGCTGTTCGCCCGGCCCCGCCAGAGTCGTCTGCGACGTCATGGATCGAGTCCTTACGTGTTGATCGCGCCTTGTGGGCGTCGCCACCGTGGGGGTGTGGGGTGGTGTGGTGTGGCGGCCAGCCACGCATTCAAGCCCGGGGGTTCCGGAATGGGAACCCCCTCTTCCGTTTCGTTCACCGGATCGTTGCCGCTGTGGCGTTGCGCACACCGCACCCTCGTGACCTGGGAACCGTCCCCAGGTGCCCCGACCCCGCTGACGGATACCCCGTGATGTTCGTGCCACACTCTGGACATGCGCGTGTACCTCGGCTCCGACCATGCCGGCTACGAACTCAAGAACCACCTCGTCGAGTGGCTCACGGCCCATGGCCACGAGGCCGTCGACTGTGGTCCCCACATCTATGACGCCCAGGACGACTACCCGCCGTTCTGCCTCCGCGCCGCCGAGAAGACGGCAGCGGACCCGGACAGCCTGGGCATCGTCATCGGCGGTTCCGGCAACGGCGAGCAGATCGCCGCGAACAAGGTCAAGGGCGTCCGCGCCGCGCTCGCCTGGAGCGAGCAGACCGCCGCGCTGGGCCGCGAGCACAACGACGCCAACGTGATCGCCATCGGTGGCCGGATGCACTCGGTGGAGGAGTCCACCAAGTTCGTCGAGATCTTCCTCGGCACCCCGTACTCGGGCGAGGAGCGTCACACCCGGCGCATCGAGATGCTCGCCGCGTACGAGACGACCGGTGAGCTCCCCCCGATCCCGGCCCACCACCCGCAGCAGGGCTGAACAGGCCCGCCACCCGCCCTGACCGTGCCGCCGGCCTCCACCCCGGCGGCACGCTCATGTCACCGCCGTCCCACACCTGTACGGGAGCCGTCGTGCCCGAGGGCCACACGATCCACCGCCTCGCCGCGGACCACCGCGAGCGGTTCGCGGGCGCCCCGGTGCGGGTCAGCAGCCCTCAGGGGAAGTTCTCCGGAAGCGCCGCGCTGCTCGACGGCCACACCTTCACCGGCGTGGACGCCCACGGCAAGCACCTCTTCCTCGGCTTCGGGGAAGTGGGCTGGGTCCACATCCACCTCGGCCTCTTCGGCAAGCTCGGATTCGGTACGGCCCCGGCACCGCCGCCCACGGACACGGTCCGGCTGCGCCTGGTCAACGCCGAGCACCACGCGGATCTGCGCGGCCCCACCACCTGCGCCCTGATCACCCCGGCCGAGAAGCAGGCGATACACGACCGCCTCGGCCCCGACCCGCTGCGGACGGACGAGGACGGCGAGCGCGCCTGGCGCCGGATCTCCGGCAGCCGCGTGACGGTCGCGGCGCTCCTGATGGACCAGAAGGTCGTCGCGGGCGTCGGGAACGTCTACCGGGCCGAAGTCCTGTTCCGGCACGGCATCGACCCGTACCGCCAGGGCAGGAGCCTCACGCGCGCCGAGTGGGACGCCATCTGGTCCGACCTCGCGGAGCTGATGCGTGAAGGCGTCCGCAACAACCGCATCGACACGGTCCGCCCCGAGCACCTGCCCGAGGCCATGGGCCGCGCGCCGCGTGTGGACGACCACGGGGGCGAGGTCTACGTCTACCGGCGTACCCACCAGCCGTGCCACATCTGCGCGACGGAGATCCGCACGGCGGACCTGGCGGCCCGCAACCTCTTCTGGTGCCCGCGCTGCCAGCACCGCTGATCCCTACGCGCGCACGGCCCGTCCGGTGACCTCAACCCCCTGACGGGCCCGGCTCATCGGCCGGTTCGGTGCCCCTCGGTCCCACGACGCGGTGCTGTACGCCGGACGAGCGACCCGATTTCGAACGCATTGTCACCGGGGTCCCCCTGCACCGGAGCCGCTCGGGTGGATAGGGTCCCCGCAATGGCACGTCGCGGAGGACCAGACTCGTACGCGGCCCGGTGGCGAAGATCGGCACACCGGGCCCGCATCGCCCTGCGCAAATCGGGAGTGGACTACTTCCGTGGCGACGGCTCCGACTGGATCGCCCTCGTCGGTCTGCTGCTCACCATTCCGGCCATCACGGTCACCACTCTGCTCAACCCGCTCTGGTCCGCCCCCGCGGCCCTCGTCCTCCCGATCATCGCGGGCGGTCTGGTGCTGCGACCGGCCAGCCTGCTCGGCCTGTACGCGACCGCCGCCGCCGCCCTGATCGTCGAGTCCATCGCGCTCGGCCCGTACGGCGCGGAGCCGGCCCGCGTCACTCCCGGGACCGTGCTCGTGGTCGCGGCCTGCGGCTTCTTCGGCCTGGTCCTCGCCCAGTTCAGGGCGAGAGTCGGGGTCCCGTGGCGCCGCGGCGGCACGATGCTCTTCGACCTGCGCGAGCGCATCCGTGTCCAGAGCGCCCTGCCGAGGCTGCCCCAGGGCTGGCACCGCGAGATGGCTCTGCGCCCCGCGGGCGGCCAGTCCTTCTCCGGTGACTTCGTCGTCGCGGCCCGAACCAACGGCGGCCGCACCCTGGAAGCCGTCCTCACCGATGTCTCCGGCAAGGGCATGGACGCCGGCTCCCGCGCGCTGCTCCTGTCCGGCGCCTTCGGCGGCCTCCTCGGCTCGCTGCCCCCGCACGGCTTCCTGCCCGCCGCCAACGGCTATCTGCTGCGCCAGGACTGGGACGAGGGCTTCGCCACGTCGATCCACCTCGTCCTGGACCTGGAGTCGGGCGACTACGAACTCCTCTCCGCCGGGCACCCGCCCGCCCTCCAACTGCACTCGGGCAGCGGCGCGTGGGAGGAGATGGCGGCCGAGGGGCCCCTGCTCGGCGTCTACGACGGGGCGCAGTTCGACGCGGTCAAGGGCCACCTCGCACCCGGCGACGTCCTGATGCTCTTCACCGACGGCCTTGTCGAGACCTCGGACCGGGACATCGCCGAAGGCATCGACCGGCTGACGGGCGAGGCCGACCGCTACGTCACCACCGGCTTCGAGGGCGCCGCCTGGCACTTGATCGAAGCCTGCGCGAAGGACGTCAACGACGACCGCGCGCTGCTCCTGCTGTGCCGTCACGCCTGAACCGCACCCGCACCGCGCCCCGATCCGCGACCGTCCAAGGCCGAACCGTACGGAAGCGGGTGAAACACCGCACCCGTCAACTCGCCGGCGCCGCGTACTCCTTGTCGCGCCCGCCGGGCAGGATCCGGGCCAGGACGTGCGAACGCCCGGCGGCCAGCGGCGCGAGAACCGCGAGGACGAGTACATATCCGGCGATGAACGGGGAAAGCCGCTCGTCCAGCCCCGCGCCCGCGGCCATCGTCGCCAGGATCAGGGCGAACTCGCCGCGTGCCAGCAGGGTGGTGGAGATGTTCGCCGTGGCCTGCGCCCCGAAGGCGTACACCTTGGCGGCGGCCAGCCCCGCGCACACGTTCATCGCCACGGTCACCGCGACCGCCGCCAGCACCGGCCACACCACGCTCGGCAGGTCACCCGGGTTGATCGAGAGGCCGAAGGCGAAGAAGAAGATCGCGCCGAAGGCGTCCCGCAGCGGGTGGACCAGCTTGAGGATGCGTGCACCCGATGTGGTGCTCCCCAGCATCAGACCGACCATGAAGGCGCCGATGGCGTCGGCGACGCCGAACCACTCCGAGACGCCGGCCACGAACACGGCGGCGCCGAGGAAGGAGATGACGAGGAGTTCGTCGTCCTTGGTGTCGATCAGCCGGGACACGACCTTGGTACCGAAGCGGGCGACCAGCGCGAGCAGCAGCAGGAACCCGAACGCCTTGCCCCCGTCCAGGACCGCCGCGGCGAGGCTGTCCGCACCGGACAGGATCGGCTGGAGTGCGGCGAGGTACAGGGCGAGGAAGACGTCCTCGACGACGATGATGCCGAGGATCGGCTTCGTCTCCGGATTGCCGATGCGCCCGAGGTCGACCAGGACCTTGGTGACGATGGCCGACGACGAGATGCCGAGGACACCGGCGAGCACCAGCGCCTCCGAGGTCCCCCAGCCGAGCGCGAAGCCGAAACCGAGCCCCGCCCCGACGTTCAGCGCGAGATACGCGCCTCCGGCGAGCGCCATCTTGCGCCCGCCCTCCTTGAGGTCGTCGAGGTGGAACTCGAGCCCCAGATAGAACAGCAGCAGCACGAGGCCGAGCGCGGAGAGCATCTCCAGGTCGTGAGGGTCGGCGACCAGGACGATGCCTGGGGTGTGCGGGCCGAGGAGGATCCCGGCCAGGATGAACAGGGGGATGGTCGGCAGCCCGATCCGGCCGCCGACGCGGGCGAGGACTGCGGCGGCGAGGAAGGCGCCGCCCATGGCTATGAGGGTGTCTGCGTGTCCGATGAGCCTGATCCTTCGGTCGGTAGGTCAAGAGGGCGTCAAGGAATCGTCAGTAATTAGTTTACCGAACGATTGACACTGCAACTCTTCGGACCGGCTCCGGGCGCCGCGGTCCCCTTCTCGTCGCACGCCAATGGAGCCGGATCCCCGGCGAGCCGGCGCCCCATAGAGTCGGCACCGTGACCACTTCTCCCCAACTGACCCTGGCCGAAGTCGAGGCGATCGCCCGTCAGGCCCACGCGAACCAGACCGACAAGGCGGGGCGCCCCTACACCGAGCACCTGGCGGCGGTCGCCGACGGCGTACGGAAGCGGGGCGGGAGCGATGAGCAGATCGCCGCGGCCTGGCTGCACGACGCCGTGGAGGACGACGCGCTGAGCAGGCGGTGGCTGGACGGGGCGGCTCTGCCGCAGCCCGTGAAGGACATGGTCCTCGCCGTCACCAAACAGGACGGCGAGGACCTCTCCTCGTACACCGCGCGGATTCTCGCGACCCCCGGAGCCCTGCTCGTCAAGGAGTCGGATCTCGCCCACAACGCCGACCCGGCCCGGCTCGCGGTGCTGGAACCGGCCACGCGTACCCGTCTGACCGCGAAATATGCCCAGGTACGAAGGCTGTTGGGGCTCGCAGAGGGCGAATAGCCCTCCGACCGACGGATTCAGGCCAACCCGTCGGCGAGCTGTTCAGAGCTTGGCGGCGTCCCGCCGGAACGCCCAGCTCATGTCCGGCTCCGTGGCGAACCGAAGGACGCGACGGACCGGCGGAGTGCAGAACAGGGTCACCGCGGCAGCCGCGACGAGCGAGACGAACACGATCCCGCCGGGCGAACCCAGCCACTCGAACCGGTCGAACACCCCGGCGAACCCGGCGCCCTTGATCAGGAAGCCGTGCAGGAGATAGCCGCAGATCGTCCCGGCGCCCAGCACCGTGAACCACATGTGCCGACGCGGCACCCAGGCCAGGAACGCGGCGGTCAGGACCAGCGCGCAGCCGAACATCGCCAGCGACATCACGGCCCCGGACCACCAGGGTGCGCCCATCTCCTGCGCACTGTTGCTGCGGTAGAACCAGCCGAGCTGCATCCGCGGCGCGGCCCAGTAGGCGAACAGCAGGGCCCCGGCGAGCAACGGCAGGCTCAGCAGCCTGACTTCGCGGCGCCGCACCAGCTGGAAGTGCTCGGGCCTGAGGACCAGGCCGAGCACGAAGAAGGGCAGGAACTGCAGCACGCGCTGGAGATCGAGGTCGTCGCCGATCGCGGGGGTCACCGAGGCGAGCACCGCGATCCCGAGCGCCACGGGCAAGGGGTGGCGCAGGGACTTCCACACCGGCGTGGTGACCCGCCACACGAACAGGGCGATCAGGAACCAGGTGAGGTACCACGGGTCGAGCAGGCTGACCTCGTGCTCGGGCGCCCCGCCGGCGTACCGCTTGAACAGCGAGTACGCGGTCTCGAACAGCACGTAGGGCACGGCGACGCCGGTGATCAGACGCTTCACCTTGCCCGGCGTCATCTCGAACGAGCGGGAGAAGTAGCCCGAGATGAGGATGAACGCGGGCATGTGGAACGCGTACACGACCATGTACATCGCCCGGGCGGCCCGGCTGCCGTCCATCACCGGCTCCCAGGCGTGTGCGACCGCGACGAGCACGATCGCGAGGAATTTCACGTTGTCGAAGTAGGCATCACGCTTTTTGGCCGGTGCGGCGGCGGCGGGACGGGTCGGCCCGGTGGTGTGGGGAGGACCGGGCGCCGTCAGGACCTGCTCGTGTCTGGGCTCCGACTCCCGGGTCGCAGGGGGGAGTGGGGCCCTCTGAAATACGCTCGGAGCTTGGAACATCTAAAGCACCCTAGACCCGTCCATCGCAATTCGTAAAACCCTCAAGAGATATTGCGTGTTCCCGCTCATTCGGAAGTGAAACCACCGAGATCTGCCCCCTATGCACCATTTAATCCCCCTTAAATGGTGCATAGGGGAGGGTAGTTGAGGTGTGTGAATTTCGCCTCGCTCATCCCTGGGAATGGGCTGTGAATGAAGTGTGGCGATATGGAAACGGTCACACTCATTTAAATTCTCTTCAGCGGTCCACAGTTACCTCACAGCCGCCTCACAGGAGGGTCCGCGGCCCGTGTGCCGCACGGCCTGGGCCCCGGGGGCGCCTGGGTGCAGCCGTCCGCCCCGGTGTGTGCGCGGGCGTGAATATGGCGCGATCCGGGCAGGTCGATTCGTCACCTGGCAGCAACCACAGGGGAGTTGGTGGCACGATGGACGCGACGGGGCGTGCCGGAAGGCGCGCAGCCGGGCCGGCAAGGCGGACCGACCAAGGGTGTGATCAGTCGTGGCCATTTCACTGTCTGTGGTGCTTCTGTTGGCGATCATCCTGGTGGTGCTGATCCGTGGTGGATCCATCAAGGCCGGGCCCGCGATCGTCGCAGTGCTCTTCGGCTTCTTCCTGGCATCGACCGGCATGGCGCCGTCGATCAACAGGTTCATGAACTCGCTCGCGGACACCATCAACCAGATCAGTTTCTGATCCGGCGGATCCGTGCGTCCGCGGTGTACGGGCGAACGCGGAAGGCCCGGTCCGGCAGTGACTGCCGGACCGGGCCTTCTGTATGGAGCGGGCGACGGGAATCGAACCCGCGTAGCTAGTTTGGAAGACTAGGGCTCTACCATTGAGCTACGCCCGCATACGCCGCACCGCAGGTCCGTGGACCTCGGCACGAACAGCATCGTAGCGGGTCCGCGGCGTGCTCCGCACACCCGTTACGGGACGGGCCGGCCGAGCTGCCGGACACACCCTGCCGACACCCCCTGTGAGGCGCCCGGTGCAAAGCGTGCGATGCACCGCCCGGCGGCATGTACCCTACGTGTCGCACCGACGGGGTGTGGCGCAGCTTGGTAGCGCGTCCGCTTTGGGAGCGGAAGGTCGTCGGTTCGAATCCGGCCACCCCGACCACAGGCAAGATCGCATTGGGGGAGTCCTCCCCCTTGCCGTTACTATGCAAATTGCGTGCCCGTGTGTCCGATGAACCGGGCCCGATCCGCGAAGCCGCCCCCGGCGGTCCAGCAGAACCCCAAGAAGTCAGCCCCCAAGGAGACCGAACCGTGAAGAGCGCCGTGGAGACCCTGAACCCGACCCGGGTTCGGCTCAGCATTGAGGTGCCCTTCGAGGAGCTCAAGGACAGCCTCGACGCGGCGTACAAGAAGATCAACCAGCAGGTCACGGTGAAGGGCTTCCGTAAGGGCAAGATCCCCAACCGGGTCATCGACCAGCGGTTCGGCCGTGGCGCAGTGCTGGAGGAGGCCGTCAACGACGCCCTCCCGAAGTTCTACACCGAGGCTGTCAACGAGGGTGAGCTCAACGTTCTGGGCCAGCCCGAGGTCGACATCACCGAGCTGAAGGACGGCGAGCTGCTGTCCTTCACGGCCGAGGTTGACGTACGCCCGACGATCGAGATTCCGGACTACTCCGGCATCGAGGTCACCGTGGACGCCCTCGAGGTCACCGACGAGGACGTCGAGAAGGCCGTGGAGCAGCTCCGTGAGCGCTTCGCCTCCACCAACCCGGTCGAGCGTGCCGCCGCCGAAGGCGACGTCGTCACGATCGACCTGGAGGCCAAGGTCGAAGGAGAGGTCCTTGAGGACGGCGTGGCCGCCGGTGTCTCGTACACCATCGGCTCCGGCGAGCTCCTCGAAGGCATCGACGAGGCCGTGACCGGCCTGGAGGCCGGTGGCGAGGCCACCTTCACCTCTCAGCTGAAGGGCGGCTCCGCCGAGGGCAAGGACGCGGAGGTCACCGTCAAGGTCACCGCCGTCGCCGCCCGTGAGCTTCCCGAGCTGGACGACGAGTTCGCCCAGATGGCGAGCGAGTTCGACACGCTCGACGAGCTGAAGACGGACAGCCGCAAGCGCCTCGAGAACACCAAGCAGTACGACCAGGCCACCCAGGCCCAGGAGCGCGTCCTCGACGAGCTGCTGAAGCTGGCCGAGGTCCCGATCCCCGAGAAGCTGCTCGCGGACGAGGTCCAGACCCGCAAGCACAACCTCGAGCACCACCAGCTCGGCCAGATGGGCATCGACCTCGAGAAGTACCTGGAGATCCAGGGCAAGACGCTCGAGGAGTTCGAGGCCGAGACCGCCGAGCAGGCGATCAAGGGCATCAAGACCCAGTTCATCCTTGACGAGCTCGTCAACAAGGAGAAGCTGAACGTCAACCAGGAAGAGCTCACCGAGCACCTCATGCGGCGCGCTGCTTCCTCCGGCATGAGCCCCGACCAGTTCGCCCAGGCCGTCGTCGAGGGTGGCCAGGTGCCGATGCTCGTCGGCGAGGTCGCCCGGGGCAAGGCGCTCGCCGTCGTCGTCGAGGCCGCCAAGGTCGTCGACACCAACGGTGAGGTCGTCGACCTCGAGGACGACGAGGAAGAGACCACGGAGGCCGTCGAGGCCGCCGAGGGCGACTCCGAGTCGGCCGACAGCGACACCGGGACCGCCGAGGACAAGCCCCAGGGCTGAGCCTCGTACCGATCCGTTCGACGGGCTCCGGACGCTGTGCGTCCGGGGCCCGTCGTCGTATCGGCGTGCGATCGCCGGAACCCTTGTGCGGACTGCTTACCTTGCGCTCCCAGCGAACAGTTGGGGAAGCGGGATGGCGTTGTCCTACCTGCGCGTTAGGGTCCATGAAGGAAGGGTGGGGGAGTCCCCGCCCACCCGGTACGAAGACGCTGAGACGGCCGGAGCCGTCAGAGACGAGCAGGTGGATACGTGACGAATCTGATGCCCTACGCCGCCGGAGAGCCGTCCCTCGGTGGTGGCCTCGGCGACCAGGTCTACAGCCGACTGCTCGGCGAGCGCATCATCTTCCTCGGTCAGCAGGTCGACGATGACATCGCCAACAAGATCACCGCACAGCTGCTGCTCCTTGCCGCCGAGCCGGACAAGGACATCTACCTCTACATCAACAGCCCCGGTGGCTCGGTGACCGCAGGCATGGCGGTCTACGACACCATGCAGTACATCCCGAACGACGTCGTCACCATCGGTATGGGCATGGCGGCCTCGATGGGCCAGTTCCTGCTGACCGGTGGTGCGGCGGGCAAGCGCTTCGCGCTCCCGAACACCGACATCCTCATGCACCAGGGTTCGGCCGGCATCGGCGGTACCGCCTCGGACATCAAGATCCAGGCTCAGTACCTGCTCCGGACGAAGACGCGTATGGCGGAGATCACCGCCCGCCACTCCGGTCAGACCGTGGAAACGATCATCCGCGACGGCGACCGTGACCGCTGGTACACCGCGGAGGAGGCCAAGGACTACGGCCTCATCGACGAGATCATCTCGGCCGCGTCGGGCATCCCGGGCGGCGGCGGCACCGGCGCCTGATCCGGCTTCCACCGGACCGGCACCACCTTCCGCACCTCCCGTACGCCGAGAACCCAGCCCACAGCACGCCACCAGGATGGTGAAGACCCACATGAACAACTTCCCCGGCGCCTCCGCGAGCGGCCTCTACACCGGCCCGCAGGTGGACAACCGCTACGTCATCCCGCGCTTCGTGGAGCGCACCTCGCAGGGTGTGCGCGAGTACGACCCGTACGCGAAGCTCTTCGAGGAGCGCGTGATCTTCCTCGGCGTCCAGATCGACGACGCCTCAGCCAACGACGTCATGGCGCAGCTCCTGTGCCTGGAGTCGATGGACCCGGACCGCGACATCTCGATCTACATCAACAGCCCCGGCGGCTCGTTCACCGCGCTCACCGCGATCTACGACACGATGCAGTTCGTGAAGCCGGACATCCAGACGGTCTGCATGGGCCAGGCGGCCTCCGCCGCCGCCGTCCTGCTGGCGGCGGGCACGCCGGGCAAGCGCATGGCGCTCCCGCACGCCCGTGTGCTCATCCACCAGCCGTCCTCCCAGACCGGCCGTGAGCAGCTCTCCGACCTGGAGATCGCGGCCAACGAGATCCTCCGGATGCGGACCCAGCTGGAGGAGATGCTGGCCAAGCACTCCACCACCCCGCTGGAGAAGATCAGCGAGGACATCGAGCGCGACAAGATCCTTACCGCGGAGGACGCCCTCGCGTACGGTCTGGTGGACCAGATCGTCTCCACCCGTAAGACCACCGCAGGCGCTTCCGTCTGAGCCGGTCTTTCCCCTTGGCACATTCCGTTCGCACGGTCTCGGCCGTGTGAACCGTGCCAAGGGGGGCCCGTACGGGGGGTCAGGCAAGGTACCGTCGGATAGAGGCACCAGGAGCCGCTGAACCAGGCGTCTCCCAGGCGAAGGGGAAGCACCTCGTGGCACGCATCGGTGATGGCGGCGACTTGCTCAAGTGCTCGTTCTGCGGAAAGAGCCAGAAGCAGGTGAAGAAGCTCATCGCGGGACCCGGTGTGTACATCTGCGATGAGTGCATCGATCTCTGCAACGAGATCATCGAGGAGGAGCTCGCCGAGACCTCCGAGGTGCGGTGGGAAGAGCTTCCCAAACCGCGCGAGATCTACGAGTTCCTCGAGGGGTACGTCGTAGGGCAGGAACCCGCGAAGAAGGCCCTCTCGGTCGCGGTGTACAACCACTACAAGCGGGTCCAGGCCGGCGAGAACAGCAGCGGGTCCAACCGCGACGACGCGATCGAACTCGCCAAGTCCAACATCCTGCTGCTGGGCCCCACGGGCTCGGGCAAGACGCTCCTCGCCCAGACGCTGGCCCGGATGCTGAACGTCCCGTTCGCCATCGCAGACGCGACGGCGCTGACGGAGGCCGGCTACGTCGGCGAGGACGTCGAGAACATCCTGCTGAAGCTGATCCAGGCCGCTGACTACGACGTCAAGAAGGCCGAGACGGGGATCATCTACATCGACGAGATCGACAAGGTCGCCCGCAAGAGTGAGAACCCGTCGATCACCCGCGATGTCTCCGGCGAGGGCGTCCAGCAGGCCCTGCTGAAGATCCTGGAGGGCACCACCGCCTCCGTACCGCCGCAGGGCGGCCGCAAGCACCCGCACCAGGAGTTCATCCAGATCGACACGACGAACGTGCTGTTCATCGTGGGCGGTGCCTTCTCCGGTCTGGAGAAGATCATCGAGTCGAGGGCCGGCGCCAAGGGCATCGGCTTCGGCGCGACGATCCGCTCCAAGCTGGAGATCCAGGCGAGCGACCAGTTCCAGGAGGTCATGCCGGAGGACCTGGTGAAGTTCGGGATGATCCCCGAGTTCATCGGCCGCCTCCCCGTGCTGACCTCGGTCCACAACCTGGACCGCGAGGCACTGCTCCAGATTCTGGTCGAACCGCGCAACGCGCTGGTGAAGCAGTACCAGAAGCTGTTCGAACTCGACGGCGTGGAGCTGGAGTTCGAGCGCGAGGCGCTGGAAGCGATCGCCGACCAGGCGATCCTGCGCCAGACGGGCGCGCGAGGCCTGCGCGCCATCATGGAGGAAGTCCTCCAGTCCGTGATGTACGAGGTGCCGTCCCGCAAGGACGTCGCCCGCGTCGTCATCACCCCGGACGTCGTCCGCAACAACGTCAACCCGACCCTGGTCCCGCGCGAGCCGCGCACGATCGGCAAGAACGACGGCGGACGCCACGAGAAGTCCGCCTAGCGGCACGCACTGCGGATACGCCGAAGGGGCGCCCGGCCGGATCGAACGGCTGGGCGCCTTTTTCTTGCCAGGCGACATTAGTTAGAGCTAATATAGTTGCTGTGGACGGTCCGTACGAACTCAGATTCTTCGCAGATGTCCTGGAGTGGATCCAAGAGCTCGCCAAGGGGGATCCAGACAGTCACGACCACGTCATCGCTGCTCTGGAGCGACTCCAGGAGTGCGGTCCCGCCTTACGGCGCCCGACTGTGGGGGCCGTTGAGGACAGCCAGTTCCGGAACATGCGGGAACTTCGCCCCCGAAACGGGAGCTCGGTCAGTATCAGGATGCTTTTCGCCTTCGATCCAGTGCGGCGGGCTGTCTTTCTCGTCGCGGGGAACAAGGCGAGCGGTCGGCAGTGGGCGGCCTGGTACCCCAAGGCGATCAAGCAGGCTGACGCAAGGTACATCGCTTACCTTGAAGCTCTGAAGGAGGAGGACGACTGATGAAGCTCGGCAGCATGGCCGACCTCACGGCTGACATCACGCCGGAGAAGCGTGCACGCATCGACGCCATCAAGAACGAGATGGTCGATGCGGAGAGAGGCCATGAACTCGCGTCTCTCCGCAAGGCGCAGGGGATGACCCAGGTTCAGGTGGCGAAGGCGATGGGAGTGACGCAAGGCCGGATCAGCCAGATCGAGCGTGGAGGCGTCCGGCTCGATACGTCGACGATGTCGGCCTACCTCCAAGCCATCGGCGGAGAGCTGACGATACTGGCGACGGTCGGAAATGTGTCAGTGAAGCTCTGATCCCGGAGGCCGGCCACCGGTCCCGCGCGAGCCGCGCACGATCGGCAAGAACGACGGCGGACGCCACGAGAAGTCCGCCTAGCGGCACGCACTGCGGATACGCCGAAGGGGCGCCCGGCCGGATCGAACGGCTGGGCGCCCCTTCGGCGTATCCGGATCAGACCTTGGTGCGGGAGGTGTTGTAGAGCTTGGCCGCGAGGTCGGCCACCTCGGACTGGGGCATGGGCTTGTTGGTCACGGCGCCGCCGATGTCCAGGCCGATCACGATGCCGACGGTGCTGTAGTCGGCCCAGATGCAGACCGGCATGACGAACTCGCTCGGCCCGTTCTTCGCGGAGCCGTCGCCCCCCTCGTTCTTCATCTTCATGTCCTGGCACTTCATCAGTGCCCCCTTGAAGCCTTCGGGCGTGACGTTCTTGGGGCTGCCGACCAGCGAGCCCTTCGCGTCCCCGTCCTTCTCCGCCTCCTGCTGCGCGCTCGTGAAGGAGCTGTCGATGACCTTCGCGGGGTCCTCGACCTCGCCCCAGACGCCCTTCAGGATGAGCAACTTGGCCAGGAGCGGGTTCGCCTCGGTGCCGCTCATGTACTGGGCGCCCGCGTTGTGGGGGTTCTTGATCCCCATCGCCTCGGCCTTGGTCTTCTCCTCGCCCGTGGCGGGACCGGCGGGCGGCTGCTTGCTGGTGGTGTCCTGCTTGTAGTCGTCGACGGACTTCGCAGGCGTCAGCTTGTAGCCCTTCGTGGAGTCCGCGACGTCACTGTTGCTCGCGCCCCCCGACGTAAGGAAGTACGCGCCACCGGCGATCACGGCCAGCGCCACGACGGCGCCCGTCACGATCAGGCCGGTCTTCTTCTTGGGCGCGGCGGGCGGCATCTGCCCGCCGTAGGGGGCCTGCCCGCCGTAGGGGGCCTGGCCGCCGTACGGAGGCGTGGGCGGCTGCTGGCCGTACGGGCCCGGCTGCTGGCCCTGCGGGTATCCGTAACCCTGCGGGGGCTGCTGCGGCGGAACACCCTGGGGGGCCTGCTGCGGGTACCCGTAACCGGGCTGGCCCTGCGGCGGACCCTGCGGCGGCTGGCCACCGTACGGGCCCGGCTGCTGTCCGTACGGTCCGGGCTGGCCCTGCGGCGGCTGGCCACCGTACGGGCCCGGCTGGTTGTAGCTCATGCTGCTGTCCCCTCCAGAATGCTTACGCGTTCCCAACATCCTGGCTGACGCGGCCCTGAGGTGGAGCACCGGACGGCACACCGTTACTGAACTAACCGGTTTCAGTGCAGGACCGTGACGGCCCTAAACTGTCCCTCGTGACCGAGAACACTCAGCAGCAGACAGCCAGCAACCCCGAACTGCCGACCCAGTACGCGCCGGCCGAGGTAGAGGGGAAGCTGTACGAGCGCTGGGTGGAACGCGGGTATTTCGAAGCCGACGAGCACAGCGACAAGCCCCCGTACAGCATCGTCATCCCCCCGCCGAACGTCACCGGAAGCCTCCACCTGGGGCACGCCTTCGAGCACACGCTGATCGACGCACTCGTCCGCCGCAAGCGGATGCAGGGCTTCGAGGCGCTCTACCAGCCGGGCATGGACCACGCCGGCATCGCCACCCAGAACGTCGTCGAGCGAGAGCTCGGCAAGGAGGGCAAGTCCCGCCACGACCTGGGCCGCGAGGCGTTCGTCGAGCGCGTCTGGCAGTGGAAGAACGAGTCCGGCGGCCAGATCGCCGGACAGATGCGCCGTCTCGGCGAGGGCGTCGACTGGTCCCGTGAGCGCTTCACCATGGACGAGGGCCTGTCCAAGGCCGTCCAGACCGTCTTCAAGCGGATGTTCGACGACGGGCTGATCTACCGCGCCGAGCGCATCATCAACTGGTGTCCCCGCTGCCTCACCGCCATCTCGGACATCGAGGTCGAGTACCAGGAGGACGACGGCGAGCTCGTCTCCATGACGTACGGCGAGGGCGACGAGACCATCGTCGTCGCCACCACGCGCGCCGAGACGATGCTCGGTGACACCGCCGTCGCCGTCCACCCGGACGACGAGCGCTACAAGCACCTCATCGGCAAGCAGATCAGGCTGCCGCTCACCGAACGCTCCATCCCGGTCGTCGCCGACCACCACGTCGACCCCGAGTTCGGCACCGGCGCGGTCAAGGTGACACCGGCTCACGACCCGAACGACTTCGAGATCGGCAAGCGCCACGACCTGCCGTTCCTGACGGTCATGGACGAGCGGGCCGTCATCACGGTCCCCGGCCCCTTCGAGGGTCTCGACCGCCTTGAGGCCCGTTCCGCCATCGTCGCCGCACTGCGCGCCGAGGGCCGGATCGTCGCCGAGAAGCGTCCGTACGTCCACTCGGTCGGCCACTGCTCGCGCTGCAAGACCACGATCGAGCCGCGCCTCTCCCTCCAGTGGTGGGTCAAGGTCGCCCCGCTCGCGAAGGCGGCCGGTGACGCCGTCCGCGACGGCAGCGTCAAGATCCACCCGCAGGAGATGGAGAAGCGGTACTTCGACTGGGTCGACAACCTCCACGACTGGACGATCTCGCGCCAGCTCTGGTGGGGTCACCGCATCCCCGTCTGGTACGGCCCGAACGGCGAGGTCGTCTGCGTCGGACCTGACGACGAGGTTCCCACCGGCGAGGGCTGGACACAGGACAGCGATGTCCTGGACACCTGGTTCTCCTCCGGCCTGTGGCCGTTCTCCACGCTGGGCTGGCCCGAACAGACCGACAGCCTCGCGAAGTTCTATCCGAACTCCGTCCTGGTCACCGGCTACGACATCCTCTTCTTCTGGGTCGCCCGGATGATGATGTTCGGCCTCTACGTCAACGACGGCGTCCCGCCGTTCGGGACCATCGTCCTGCACGGCATGGTCCGCGACGAGCACGGCAAGAAGATGTCGAAGTCCTTCGGCAACGTGGTCAACCCGCTGGACTGGATGGACAAGTACGGCTCCGACGCGCTGCGCTTCACCCTCGCGCGCGGCGCCAACCCGGGCACCGACGTCCCGATCGGTGAGGAGTGGGTCCAGGGTTCCGCGAAGTTCGCCAACAAGATCTGGAACGCCACGCGCTTCGCGCTGATGAACGGCGCCACGATCGAGGGCGAACTCCCGTCCGCCGACGAGATGTCGGTCACCGACCGGTGGATCCTCTCCCGGCTCAACAAGACGGTCGCCGAAGTCGACGCGTACTACGAGGACTACCAGTTCTCCAAGCTCAGCGAGTCGCTCCGGCACTTCGCCTGGGACGAGGTCTTCGACTGGTACGTCGAGCTGTCCAAGACCACGTTCTTCGCGGGCGGCAAGCCGGCCGAGGTCTCGGGCCGGGTCCTCGGTGAGGTCCTCGACGTGATGCTGCGGCTGCTGCACCCGGTCGTGCCGTTCGTCACGGAGACGCTGTGGACGGCGCTCACCGGCCGTGAGTCCGTCGTCATCGCCGACTGGCCCACCGACTCCGGCTTCCGCGACACCGCGGCCGAGCAGGAGATCGAGCTGGTCCAGCAGGTCGTCACCGAGGTCCGCAGGTTCCGTTCCGACCAGGGGCTCCAGCCGGGTCAGAAGGTTCCGGCCCGCCTCACCCTGACCGGGACGGCGCTCGCCCCGCACGAGGCCGCCATCCGCCAGCTGCTGCGCCTCCAGCCCGCCGAGGAGGGCTTCCAGGCCACGGCGACGCTGCCGGTCGCGGGCGCCACGGTGGCGCTCGACCTCTCCGGGACGATCGACGTCGCGGCGGAGCGCAAGCGCCTGACCAAGGACCTGGACGCCGCCCGGTCCGAGGTCGCACAGGCCAACGGCAAGCTCGGCAACGAGGCGTTCGTGGCGAAGGCCCCGGACCACGTCGTCGAGAAGATCCGTGGCCGTCTGACCAAGGCCGAGGCGGACATCGCCCGGATCCAGGGACAGCTGGACGGTCTGCCCGCCGCCTGACCCACGACCCCTCGCAAGGCCCCGGACCTCGGTGTCCGGGGCCTTGCGCCGTCCCCGGGCAGGAGCCGGGGGACGGCGGGGGAGGGCGGGTAGCGGGCCGTGTCGGTGGTCCTCCGTAGACTGGTCCCGTGACCGAGCAGCCCGACCCCAGCGACAACAGCTTCGACGAGATCGTCGACGCCGAGACCCAGCGCGACCCCGACCTGGCGGTGATCGAGGCCGGGAGCCGCACACTGCGCACCCATGCGGGACCGCCGCAGGGCGCCGAGGTTCCCTCCCGCCCCACCGACCCGGAGATCGACAAGGCACTGCGCGCCGTGGAGCAGGAGCTCGCGGGCCGCTGGGGCGAGACCAAGCTCGAACCTTCGGTGACGCGCATCGCGGCACTGATGGACGTGCTCGGTGAGCCGCAGCGCGCGTACCCCTCCATCCACATCACCGGAACCAACGGCAAGACGAGCACGGCCCGCATGATCGAGGCCCTGCTGAACGCCTTCGAACTGCGCACCGGCCGCTACACCTCGCCGCACGTCCAGTCGATCACCGAGCGGATCAGCGTGGACGGCGCCCCGATCGAGGCCGAGCGCTTCGTCGAGACGTACGACGACATTAAGGCGTACGTCGAGATGGTCGACGCCCAGCAGGACATCCGGCTGTCGTTCTTCGAGGTGCTGACGGGCATGGCGTACGCGGCCTTCGCCGACGCGCCGGTCGACGTCGCGGTCGTCGAGGTCGGCATGGGCGGCACGTGGGACGCGACCAACGTCATCGACGCCGGTGTCGCGGTCGTCACGCCCATCTCACTGGACCACACGGACCGCCTCGGCAACACGCCCGCGGAGATCGCGGGGGAGAAGGCCGGCGTCATCAAGCAGGGCGCCACGGTCATCCTGGCGCAGCAGCCCGTGGACGCCGCTCAGGTGATGCTGAAGAAGGCCGTCGAGGTGGACGCCACCGTCGCCCGCGAGGGCATGGAGTTCGGCATCGTCTCCCGGGAGGTCGCGGTCGGCGGCCAGTTCCTGACCCTGCGCGGCCTCGGTGGCGAGTACGACGGCATCTTCCTCCCGCTGTACGGCGCCCACCAGGCGCACAACGCGGCGGTCGCGCTCTCCGCCGTGGAGGCGTTCTTCGGCATCGGCGCCGAGCAGAGCGGCTCGCTGGACATCGAGGCGGTCCGCAAGGCGTTCGCCTCGGTCGCCTCGCCCGGCCGCCTCGAAGTCGTCCGCAGCAGCCCGACCGTCGTCCTGGACGCCGCCCACAACCCGGCGGGTGCGCGAGCCGCCGCCGAGGGACTGTCGGAGGCGTTCAGCTTCTCCCGGCTCATCGGCGTGGTCGGCACGAGCGGCGACAAGGATGTGCGGGGGCTCCTGGAGGCCTTCGAGCCGATCTTCGCCGAGGTCGTCATCACGCAGAACTCCAGCGGCCGTGCGATGGACGTGGACGAGCTGGCCGGGATCGCCGTCGAGGTCTTCGGCAACGACCGGGTGCAGGTCGAGCCGCGCCTCGACGACGCGCTGGAGGCGGCGATCACCCTGGCCGAGGAAGAGGACGAATACGCGGGAGCGGGCGTCCTCGTGACGGGCTCCGTGATCACGGTCGGCGAGGCCCGGCTGCTTCTGGGAAGGGGCTGACCTGTGCGTATGCTCTGCGCGTCGACGCTGATCGGCGAGTTCTTCGTCATCGGTTTCGCCGGACTGGTGGCCATGAAGTCGGACGGCCTGTCGACGGCCACGGTGTGGACGGTCTGCGGGATCGGCATGGTGCTCTCCGTGCTCCTCTGCGGCCTCATCACCCGCCCGGGCGGCGTACAGCTGGGCTGGGCGTTCCAGATCGCTCTGGTGCTGAGCGGCTTCTTCGTCCCGGCGATGTTCATCCTCGGTCTGGCCTTCGGCGCCCTGTGGTGGGCCTCCGTGCACTACGGGCGCAAGATCGACGAGGCGAAGGCCAGGTGGGCGGCGCAGGAGGCCGCACAGACCCCGGCCGCGGGCTGATGTCCATCGCGTCGTCGCCTGTCGGCGGCGGCGCGTAAACCCGGCCGTCGGCCCGTCCGCGTACCCCTGTAATCTCGCCTCACCGCACCCGTATGCCTGCAAGGAGCCGTACATGACTCAGCGCACCCTCGTCCTTCTCAAGCCCGACGCCGTCCGGCGTGGGCTGATCGGCGAGATCGTCGGCCGTATCGAGCGCAAGGCCGGCTGGCAGATCACCGCGCTGGAGCTGCGCACGCTCGACCAGGAGACGCTGGAGCAGCACTACGGCGAGCACAAGGGCCGTCCGTTCTACGAGCCGCTCGTCGAGTTCATGGCGTCCGGCCCCGTCGTCGCTCTTGTGGCCGAAGGCGAGCGGGTCATCGAGGGCGTCCGCGCCCTCGCCGGTCCGACCGACCCGATCGCCGCCGCGCCCGGCTCGATCCGCGGTGACTTCGGCACGATCACCCGGGAGAACCTCATCCACGCCTCGGACTCCGAGGAGTCCGCAGAGCGAGAACTGAAGCTGTTCTTTCCCGGACTTTCCTGACTTCGGATCAGCCAAACAGCGCTCATGACCTGGGGCGACCGAAGTAATTCGGTCGCCCCTCGGCATAGGGTCAGCGATCGCGGGAACGCATCCTTCCGACGTATCGTCACCATGAGTGGAGCGGGCACCCGTTCCACCCGCATTGGCGAAGGACCGTCGCGCTGTGTCCGTGCTTACGGCACTACGATGGAAGCTTCCACGCCCACAGCGCCAACCTCGCCTACCAAAAACAAGCCAATCGCTTCAATTGGGAAGGCCCGACGCATCCTCATGGGGAACAAGGGGAACTCAATGTCGTTCATCGGCCGTGACATGGCTATCGACCTCGGGACTGCCAACACGCTGGTGTACGTCAGGGGGCGCGGCATCGTCCTCAACGAGCCGTCCGTCGTGGCCATCAACACCAACACGGGCGGCATTCTCGCGGTCGGTTCCGAGGCCAAGAAGATGATCGGCCGCACACCGGGCAACATCGTTGCCGTGCGGCCGCTGAAGGACGGCGTGATCGCCGACTTCGAGATCACGGAGCGGATGCTCCGCTACTTCATCCTCAAGATCCACAAGCGCCGCTATCTGGCCCGCCCGCGGGTCGTCGTCTGTGTGCCCTCCGGCATCACAGGGGTCGAGCGACGCGCCGTCATCGAAGCATCGACGCAGGCCGGCGCGCGTCAGGTGCACATCATCGAGGAGCCCATGGCGGCGGCCATCGGCTCGGGACTGCCGGTCCACGAGGCCACCGGGAACATGGTCGTCGACATCGGTGGCGGCACCACCGAGGTCGCTGTGATCTCGCTCGGCGGAATCGTCACTGCCCAGTCGATCCGGGTCGCCGGTGACGAGCTGGACAACGCGATCATCCAGCACATCAAGAAGGAGTACTCGCTCCTCCTCGGTGAGCGGACCGCCGAACAGATCAAGATCACGATCGGTTCCGCGTACGAGCTGGAGAAGGACGAGCACACCGAGATCCGGGGCCGCGACCTCGTCTCGGGGCTCCCCAAGACGGTCGTCATCTCGGCCACCGAGGTCCGCAAGGCCATCGAGGAGCCGGTCAACGCGATCGTCGACGCGGTGAAGACGACGCTCGACAAGTGCCCGCCGGAGCTCTCCGGCGACGTCATGGACCGGGGCATCGTCCTCACCGGCGGCGGCGCGCTGCTGCGCGGCCTCGACGAGCGGCTCCGCCGGGAGACCGGAATGCCGATCCACATCGCCGAGGACCCGCTCGACTCCGTGGCGCTCGGAGCCGGCAAGTGTGTCGAGGAGTTCGAGGCACTCCAGCAGGTGCTGGACGCCCAGCCGCGCAGGTGACGGATCCCTCGGCCGGCCCCCGCACCCCCACGGGTGCGGGGGCCGGGCGGACGCCGCCGCCCGGTTCGGCACAACGTTGATATACAGGCACGAACATTCCGACGAGGAAGGCACGGCCGCCGCACGTGAGGGACACACGAGAGAGCCGGCTGCTCCTGGTGCTGCTGATCGCCACCGCGTTCGCGCTGATCACGGTGGATATCCGTGGTGGCGAGGAGTCACCGGTCGACGGCGCCCGGCAGGCCGCCGCAACGGTCTTCGGACCGGTCGAGAACGGCGTCGCGGCAGCGGTGGACCCGGTGGGCAACGCCATAGGTGCCGTACGGGACTCCGGTGACCGGCACGACCGGATCGCGGCCCTCGAACACGAGAACGCGGCGCTGAAGGCCAGGCTCGGCAGCGACGACCGCAACCGCAGCAGGGTCCGCCAGCTCGACGCGATGATGAAGAACGCGGGCGCCGGGCAGTACGGCATCAAGGCCGCCGAGGTCATCGCCATAGGAGCGGCCCAGGGCTTCTCCTGGACGATCACCATCGACGCCGGTGCCAACGACGGCCTCAAGCGCGACATGACCGTGCTCAACGGCGAGGGCCTGGTCGGCCGGGTCACCACCGTCGGCCCCGACACCGCGACCGTGCTGCTGGCCAACGACCCCGACTTCACCGTCGGAACCCGGATGGAGAAGACCGACGAGCTCGGCTTCGCCACCGGCCAGGGGTCCAGGCCGCTCTCGGTCCAGTTCCTCAACGGCAAGGCCAAGGTGAAGAGCGGCGACCGCCTCGTCACCTTCGGCTCCAGCAAGGACAAGCCGTTCGTCCCCGGAGTCCCCGTCGGCGAAGTCGTCCGGGTCGACCCGTCCGGCGGCGCCCTGACCCGAACGGTCTACGTGAAGCCGTACGTCGGCTTCACCAAGCTCGACATCGTCGGCATCGTCGTCCAGGCACCGCGCGAGGACCCCCGCGACATGGTCCTGCCCAAGCAGCCGAAGAAGCCCGAGAAGCCCAAGCCCACGCCGACGGTCACGGTCACCCTCCAGCCCAACGGCGACCTCGTCGACGGCAGCGGAAAGGTCGTCGGGAACGTCAACGAGACCGACGAACCCGTGGGGAACGACGCCGCCGACCCCCAGGGGAGCGCCGATCCCGCCGACCCGGCAGGCAACGCCGGCACGGCCGATCCCGCCGGCGACACCGCAACCGACCAGGAGTAGAGCTGATCCCCATGCGCCTCAACCGGACTCTGCTCTCCGTCTCCCTGGTCGTGGTCGCCCTCGTCGTCCAGGTGTCCGTACTCGCCCGGCTCCAGCTTCCCGGAGCCGTCCCCGACCTGCTGCTGCTCGTCGTCGTCGCACTGGCCCTCGTCTACGGGCACGTCAGCGGCGCCCTCATCGGCTTCGGCGCGGGCCTCCTCGCCGACCTGGCACCCCCCGCCGACCACGCGGCGGGGCGCTACGCCCTGGTGCTCTGCCTCATCGGCTACCTCGTGGGCCTGGCCAAGCCGGAGAACGGGCAGCAGCTCAAGTCGGCGTTCGTCCCCATGGCCGTCGTCGTCGCCGCGGCCATCGGATCGACCCTGCTGTACGCGGGCGTCGGCGCCCTCGTCGGAGACACGGCCGCCCGCCATGTGGGCCTGGGCAGTCTGCTGTTCACCGCCGCGGTCTACGACCTGCTCCTCGCGCCGTTCACGGTGCCGCTCATCATGGCGATCGCCAGACGCGCCGACAACGACCCGCTCGCCGAGAGTTCGGGCGGCGGCGGCGACGTCGCCGCGGGCTGGCTCTCCTCGGGCACAGGACTTCGTATCGGCAGCCAGCGCGGCGGACTGCGCGTCAAGGCCGCCCGCAACCGCGCCGCACGCGCCGGCAGGATCAAGGGGGTCAAACGACTGTGAGGCCGGACCAGTACCTGACCACCACCGGGGGCGCCGCATGAGTCCACGCTTCCCGGGGGGCAACCCCCGAACCCCCGGCCGGACCACCACCGGGGGCGCCGCGTGAGCAACATTCCCGAGACCGGACGGACCCAGCGGGTCCAGATCCGCCTCATCGTCATCCAGGTCCTCGTCTTCTCCCTGCTGCTGACACTCGGCGGCCGTCTCTGGTACCTCCAGATCCGCAACGGCCAGGAGTACACCGACGAGGCGAAGAACAACCACGTACAGCAGGTCGTCCAGCCCGCCGTCCGCGGCGCCATCCTCGACGCGCGCGGCGTGCCCCTCGCCGACAACGAGACCCGGCTCGTCGTCTCCGCCAGCCGCACCGAACTGATGAAGATGAAGGACGACGGCGAAGGCGTCCTCACCCGGCTGGCCGAAGTCCTGGACATGAAGCCCAAGGACGTCCTCGACAAGGTCCGCCTCTGCGACTCCAAGACGCCGCAGCCCTGCTGGAACGGCTCGCCCTACCAGCCCATCCCGGTGACGGACGAGGCCACCACGCAGCAGGCCCTCCAGATCCGTGAGCGCGCCGAGGACTTCCCCGGCATCACCGCCGAACCCACCGCCGTACGCCGCTACGCCGCACCCGGCAAGGCCAACACCGCCCAGGTCCTCGGCTACCTCTCGCCGGTCACCGACGAAGAGCTCACCAAGGCCCAGGACAGCGACTCCCCGTACCTCCGCTCCGACCAGGTCGGCCGCTCCGGCCTGGAGCGCACGTACGACAAGGAACTGCGAGGCAAGGCCGGCGTCACCCGCTACGAGGTCGACAACCTCGGCCGGGTCATCGGGCAGGCCGAGAACGACAAGGCCGAGCCCGGTGCGAGCGTCGTCACCTCCATCGACGCGCGGGTCCAGGCCGTCGCCGAGTACGAGCTGAACAAGGCGATGGAAACGGCCCGCAAGGAGATGGACCGCAACACCAACGAGCTCTACAAGGCCGACTCGGGTGCCGTCGTCGTGATGGAGTCCAAGACCGGCCGCATCGTCTCGATGGCCTCCCTGCCCACCTACGACCCCAACGCCTGGGTCGGCGGCATCTCCGGCAAGGACTACGCGAAGCTCACCGGCAAGAAGTCCAACTTCCCGCTGCTGAACCGGGCCATCCAGGGGCAGGCCGCCCCCGGATCCATCTTCAAGGTCGTCTCCTCGACCGCCGCGGTCAACGCCGGCTACCCCTTCGACGGCAACTACCCCTGCCCCAGCTCGTACTCCATCGGCGGACAGGTCTTCAAGAACTTCGAGTCCCAGGGCTACGGCAGCATCAGCCTCGGCCGCGCACTGGAGGTCTCCTGCGACACCGTCTACTACGGACTCGCGCACAAGGAGTGGCAGCGGGACGGCGGCACCCAGCCGAAGAAGAAGGCCAACGACTGGTTCTACAGGACGGCCCATCAGTTCGGTCTGGGCAAGGAGACCGGCATCGACCTCCCCAACGAGGTCACCGGCCGCGTCCCCGACCGCCAGTGGAAGGAGAACTTCTTCCGGCTGAACAAGGAAGGCTGGTGCAAGCAGGGCAAGAAGAACGGCACGTACGTCGAGATGATCGCGTACGAGAACTGCCTCGAAGGCGACAAGATGCGCGCCGGTGACTCCGTCAACTACTCGATCGGGCAGGGCGACACCCTCGTCACCCCGATCCAGATGGCGACCATCTACGCGGCCATCTCCAACGGCGGCACGCTCTACAACCCGACCGTCGGCAAGGCCATCGTCAGCGGTGACGGCAGGACCGTCCGCGAGATCGCACCGAAGTCGCACGGCAGGCTCCCCTTCACGGGAGAGACGCGCGACAAAATAGACGAAGCCCTCGCGGGTGTCGCGACCCGGGGCAGCGCCGCCTGGCGGTTCGGCGGCTGGCCCCAGGACAAGATCCCGATGCACGCCAAGACGGGCACGGCCGAGGTCTACGGCAAGCAGACGACCTCCTGGTTCGCCACGTACACCGAGGACTACTCGATCGTCATGACGATCTCCCAGGGCGGTACGGGTTCCGGCGCGTCCGGGCCCGCCGTGCGCAACATCTACAACGCGCTCTACGGACTCGACGCCGCGGGCAAGCAGGACCCGAAGAAGGCCCTCCTGCTCAAGCCGCAGAAGAACCTGCCCAAGATCCAGCCCGACGGATCGATCGACGCACCGAAGATCAAGCCCTACGTCCCGCTGAAGCCCGTCGAAGAGGGGCAGCAGGCACTCGCCGGAGCACCGGGAAGGCGCGACTGATGGCCGGCTTCTCCGTCTCCCGGTACGCCCCCGAGCAGTCCTCCTGGGCCAGGCTCACCGCCCGCGACTCCCTCGTACGACGGCTCGACTGGCCGCTGCTCGGCTCGGCCGTCGCGCTCTCCCTCATGGGAGCGCTGCTGGTCTGGTCGGCGACCCGCAACCGCGACTCGCTCACCAAGGGCGATCCGTACTACTTCCTCTTCCGGCACGCCCTCAACACCGGCATCGGCATCGCCCTGATGATCGGCACGATCTGGCTCGGCCACCGCACCCTGCGCGGCGCGGTACCGGTCCTGTACGGCCTCTCGGTGGTCCTGGTCCTGGCGGTACTCACCCCGCTCGGCGCCACCGTCAACGGCGCCCACGCCTGGATCATCATCGGCGGCGGCTTCTCCCTCCAGCCCTCCGAGTTCACCAAGATCACGATCATCCTCGGCATGGCGATGCTGCTCGCCGCCCGCGTCGACGCGGGCGACCAGCTGTATCCCGACCACCGGACCGTCGCCAAGTCCCTCGGCCTGGCGGTCATCCCGATAGCGGTCGTCATGCTGATGCCCGACCTCGGCTCCGTCATGGTCATGGCCGTCATCGTCCTCGGCGTGCTCCTCGCCTCCGGCGCGTCCAACCGCTGGGTCTTCGGACTGCTGGGCGCGGGCACCGCGGGAGCCGTCTCGATCTGGCAGCTCGGGCTCCTGGACGACTACCAGATCGCCCGGTTCGCGGCCTTCGCCAATCCGGCGCTCGACCCGGCCGGCGTCGGCTACAACACCAACCAGGCCCGCATCGCGATCGGTTCCGGCGGCCTCTCCGGCACCGGGCTCTTCAAGGGCTCCCAGACCACCGGCCAGTTCGTCCCCGAGCAGCAGACGGACTTCGTCTTCACCGTCGCGGGTGAGGAACTGGGCTTCCTCGGTGCCGGGCTCATCATCGTCCTGCTCGGCGTCGTCCTGTGGCGCGCCTGCCGGATCGCCCGCGAGACGACCGAGCTGTACGGCACGATCGTCGCCGCCGGGATCATCGCCTGGTTCGCCTTCCAGTCCTTCGAGAACATCGGCATGACGCTCGGCATCATGCCGGTCGCCGGACTCCCGCTGCCGTTCGTCTCCTACGGAGGGTCGTCGATGTTCGCCGTCTGGGTGGCGGTCGGACTGCTCCAGTCGATCCGGGTCCAGCGGCCGATAACCGCCTGATCCACGGACGGGCCGCCGCCGCCCCCTGCCAGTCCGGGCGCAAGACGTCTAGATTCGGTATATGGCGGACACGAAGCGCGAGATCGAGCGGAAGTACGAAGCCACTGCCGAAACCCGGCTGCCCGACCTCACCGGGGTGGCCGGGGTCTCGGCCGTCACCCACCACGGCGTCACCGAACTCGACGCCGTCTACTACGACACCGCGGACCTCCGGCTCGCGGCGGACTCCCTCACCCTGCGGCGCAGGACCGGCGGAGCCGACGAGGGGTGGCACCTCAAACTCCCGGTCGCCCCAGGCGTCCGCGACGAGATCCGGGCCCCGCTCGCCGACGCCCTGCCGCACAGCCTCGCCGGACTGCTCCGTTCCAGGGTCCGGGGCGCCGACGTGCTCCCCGTGGTGCGCCTGCTTTCCGCCCGGGACGTCCACCACCTCCTCGACGAGGACGGCGCCTTCCTGGCCGAGCTGAGCGTCGACGAGGTCCTCGCCGAACGGCTCACCGAGCACGGCCGCGGGACCACCGCCGCGTGGACGGAGATCGAGGTGGAGCTCGCGGACGACGGCGACCCCGCCTTCCTCGACGCCGTCGAGAAGCGGCTGCGCAAGGCCGGCGTGCGGCCCTCCGCGTCCGCCTCCAAGCTGGCCAGGGCCCTCACGGACACGGACCCCGCGCAGAGGCGCCGCACACCGGAGAAGAAGCGGGCGAAGCCGGAAGGTGAGCGGGCGAAGCCGGAGAAGAAGCGGACGAAGCGGGAGAGGACACAACCGTCCCCGACCGCGGGCGACCACGTCCTCGCCTACGTCCGCGCCCAGGCCGAGGCCGTGATCGCCTACGACCCCGCAGTGCGCCGCGACCTGCCCGACTCCGTGCACCAGATGCGCGTGGCCACGCGCCGGCTGCGCAGCGCCTTCAAGACGTACCGCAAGATCCTCGACCGCACCGTCACCGACCCCGTCGGCGACGAGCTGAAGTGGCTGGCCTCCGAACTCGGGGTCGACCGCGACCACGAAGTCCTGGCCGAACGCCTCCACGCCCGCGTCGCGGACCTTCCCCGCACCCTGCTCCTGGGCCCCGTGCGCAGCCGCCTGCGCCTCTGGTCGGTGGCACGGCGCACCAGCTCCAGGCACCGCATCGTGGCCGTACTCGACGGGGAGCGGTACCTGGCCCTCCTGAACTCCCTCGACGCACTGCTCGCCGATCCGCCCCTGCTCCCCGCCGCCGCCCGTGAGCCCGGGGACGCGCTGCCCCGTGCCGTGCTCAAGGAATACGAACGCCTCGCCACCCGCGTCGGCCACGCGCTGGCACAGCTGCCCGGCGAGAACCGGGACGTGGCCATGCACGAGGCGCGCAAGGCGGCGAAGCGCGCGCGGTACGCGGGTGAGGCGGCGCGGCCCGCGCTCGGCAAACCCGCCAAGAGGTTCACCAAACGGATGAAGGCCGTGCAGAAGGTCCTCGGTGACCACCAGGACAGCGTGCTCGCCCGTGACGCCCTGCGGGACCTGGCGATCCAGTCCCACGCCGCGGGGGAGACCGCCTTCACCTGGGGACTGCTGTACGGACAGGAGCAGGCGGCCGCGACGGACAGGGAGCGGGAACTGCCGGACATCTGGGCCCGGGCCGCCGAGCCAGGAGTGCGCTCGGCGTTGAAGAGCTGAGCACCGGGGTACGCTGGATGGTCACCCCTGCCAGCTCACGAAGGTCCCCAGATGTCTGCCGAGTCGGTCTTCCCACAGCTCGAAGCTCTGCTCCCGCATGTGCAGAAGCCCATCCAGTACGTCGGCGGTGAGCTCAACTCCACCGTCAAGCCGTGGGACGAATGCGACGTCCGCTGGGCCCTGATGTACCCGGACGCGTACGAGGTCGGGCTGCCCAACCAGGGCGTCATGATCCTGTACGAGGTACTGAACGAGCGCCAGGGCGTCCTCGCCGAGCGCACGTACAGCGTCTGGCCGGACCTCGAAGCGCTCATGCGTGAGCACAAGGTGCCGCAGTTCACCGTGGACAGCCACCGGCCCGTCGGCGCGTTCGACGTCTTCGGGCTGAGCTTCTCCACCGAGCTCGGCTACACCAACATGCTCACCGCCCTGGACCTCGCGGGCATCCCGCTGGAGTCCAAGGACCGCACCGTCGACGACCCGATCGTGCTCGCGGGCGGCCACGCCGCCTTCAACCCCGAGCCGATCGCGGAGTTCATCGACTGCGCGGTCATCGGCGACGGCGAGCAGGCGGTCCTGGAGATCACCGAGATCGTCCGCGCCTGGAAGGCCGAGGGACGCCCCGGCGGACGCGAGGAGGTGCTGTTCCGCCTCGCGAAGACCGGTGGCGTCTACGTCCCGCGCTTCTACGACGTCGAATACCTCCCCGACGGCCGCATCGGCCGTGTCGTACCCAACAAGTCGGGCGTGCCGTGGCGGGTGTCCAAGCACACCGTCATGGACCTCGACGAATGGCCGTACCCGAAGCAGCCCCTCGTCCCCCTCGCCGAGACCGTCCACGAGCGGATGTCCGTCGAGATCTTCCGCGGCTGCACCCGCGGCTGCCGTTTCTGCCAGGCCGGCATGATCACGCGCCCCGTGCGGGAGCGAAGCATCACCGGCATCGGCGAAATGGTCGAGAAGGGCCTCAAGGCGACCGGCTTCGAGGAGGTCGGCCTGCTCTCGCTGTCCTCCGCCGACCACTCCGAGATCGGCGAGATCGCCAAGGGCCTCGCCGACCGGTACACCGAGGACAAGATCGGTCTCTCGCTGCCCTCGACCCGCGTGGACGCCTTCAACGTGGACCTGGCCAACGAGCTGACCCGCAACGGGCGCCGCTCCGGCCTCACGTTCGCCCCCGAGGGCGGCTCCGAGCGGCTGCGCAAGGTCATCAACAAGATGGTCTCGGAGGAGGACCTGATCCGTACGGTCTCCACCGCGTACGGCAACGGCTGGCGCCAGGTGAAGCTGTACTTCATGTGCGGCCTGCCCACCGAGACCGACGAGGACGTCCTCCAGATCGCCGACATGGCGGTCAAGGTGATCGCCAAGGGCCGCGAGGTGTCCGGGCAGAACGACATCCGCTGCACCGTCTCCATCGGCGGCTTCGTCCCCAAGCCGCACACCCCGTTCCAGTGGGCCCCGCAGCTCAGCGCCGAGGAGACCGACGCCCGGCTGAAGAAGCTCCGGGACAGGATCCGCGACGACAAGAAGTACGGCCGCTCGATCGGCTTCCGCTACCACGACGGCAAGCCGGGCATCGTCGAGGGCCTGCTCTCCCGCGGCGACCGCCGCATCGGCTCCGTGATCCGCGCGGTCTACGAGGCCGGCGGCCGGTTCGACGGCTGGCGCGAGCACTTCAGCTACGACCTGTGGATGAGGAGCGCCGAGAAGACGCTGCCCGCCTTCGGCGTGGACGTCGACTGGTACACCACCCGTGAGCGGACGTACGAGGAGGTCCTGCCCTGGGACCACCTGGACTCCGGTCTCGACAAGGACTGGCTCTGGGAGGACTGGCAGGACTCGCTCGACGAGACCGAGGTCGAGGACTGCCGCTGGACGCCGTGCTTCGACTGCGGCGTGTGCCCCCAGATGGACACGAGCATCCAGATCGGCCCGACCGGCAAGAAGCTGCTGCCGCTCACGGTCGTGAAGTAGTCGCACACCGCGTCCGAGTGACAACTCGGTGACGAAGGCCCGGTTCCGTAAACCACGGACCGGGCCTTCGCGTCATCCCCGGCATGGACCAGGAAGCGCAGCCCACCCCGTACGGAAAGCACCAGGCGCCCGCGCGGTACGAACCCGGCGACGGCTGCCTGACCACCCTGATCAGGATCCCGGTACGGATCGTGGTGCTGGTGCTCGTCCTGCCCGTACGCATGGTGTGGGACGTCCTCGTCGCAGGCGGCCGGGGAGTGGACCGTGTGCTGCTGCGCCCGCTCGGCAGGGGACTGGGCCGGCTCTTTCACGTACTCGTCGCCGTTCCGGCCGGGTGGCTGTACCGCGCCGTCCTCACCCCGCTGGGCCACACCCTGCTGTGGCTCGCGACCGCCGTCCTCGTATGGCCGTGGATCGGACTGTGGCGTTACGTCGTCGTCCCCGTGGTCCGGTACGGCATCCTCGTCCCGCTCGGCTGGTTCTACGCGGCGATCCTCACTCCGGTGGGCCACGGCCTCGGATGGATCGGCCGCACGCTGCTCGCGCCCGGGGGACGGGCGGTCGTCCTCGCGCTGAAGTGGGTGCTGACGGCGCTGTTCGTGTGGCCGGTGGTGGGCGTGTGGACGTACGTCCTCACCCCGCTCGGCCACGCGCTCGCGTGGACGGCGCGGAACCTGGTCGCCCTGCCACTTGTCCGGGCCTACCGGCAGCTGCTCACACCGCTCGGCCACGGCATCGTGTGGCTGCTCACCGTCCTGCTCGTCGTCCCCGTCGTCTGGGTGTACCGGCGAATCCTCGCCCCGGTCGGCCGCGAACTCCTCGCCGCGCTCGCCATGGCCTGGCGGATCGCCGGGTTCATCTCGCGCGCCATCGGCCGTGCGCTGGCCTGGCTGGCCTGGAATCTCGTCGGCGCGCCGGTGACCTGGGCCTATCGCACGGTGTGTACTCCGGTCGGTCATTTCGTACGGGACCGGTTCCTGGCACCCGCCCGGCGGATGGCCCTGGAGGCCGGACGCGCGGCGCGGGGGACGCTGGCCGCGGCACGCGAAACCGTGCGACAGGCCCGCCGTGACGCGTGGAGAGCGCTGGTGGGAGAGCGACGGGCCGCCGAGCCCCGGGAACTCGATGGGTCCGCTGCGCGTAGGCTGGGTAGTGAGCACCATGCAACGACTGACCCCAGCGCGGCGCCCGCACCCGAGATCTCCCCGCTGACGGCTGAAGCCGTCAAGCGGGGGTGAGCCGGAGCGGACACCCCGGGGCCCCCATACTTCGTGGGCGGTACGCCACCGCGTCCGCCCCGCACCGAGGAGAAGAACCACTGGGCAAGCGACAGCCCGAAGGCCCGCCGCCCGCACCGGCGGTGCAGCGCATCCGACTGCGCTACACCAAGCGGGGCCGCCTCCGGTTCACCAGCCACCGAGACTTCCAGCGTGCCTTCGAGCGGGCGCTGCGCCGCTCCGAGGTGCCCATGGCCTACTCGGCGGGCTTCACCCCCCACCCGAAGGTCTCGTACGCCAATGCCGCACCCACCGGCACGGGCAGCGAGGCCGAGTTCCTGGAGATCGCGCTCACCGAGGCGCGTGACCCGGACACCCTGCGGGAACTGCTCAACGAGTCGCTTCCCGACGGCCTGGACGTCACCGACGCGGTGGAGGCCCGTACCTCCGGTCTCGCCGACCGGCTGACCGCCTCCGTATGGGAGATGCGCCTCGACGGCGTGAGTGTCGAGGACACGGCGAAGGCCGTTTCCGCCTTCATGGCGGCCGAGGCCGTAGAGGTCCAGCGCCGTGCGAAGAACGGGATGCGTACCTTCGACGCCCGCGCGGCCGTCGCCGACCTGCAGGCTCTTGATCCACCGGCTGATAGGCCCGGGGACAAGCCCTGTGCGATACTGCGGCTGGTTGTTCGGCACGTGACACCTGCCGTGCGACCCGACGACGTCCTGTCCGGTCTCCGCGTTGTGGCCGACCTCGCGCCGCCGGTCCCCGCAGCGGTGACCAGGCTGGCGCAGGGGCTCTTCGACGAGGAGTCCGGCACGGTGACCGACCCGCTCGCGCCCGACCGCGAGGCAGCCCCGACCGCTACGTCAGCGGTCGCCCCGGCCGCCGTCGCGACGGCGCCGGAAGGTGCAGGTTCCGCGTAAGGCGGTCGTTGTAGCGCGGCCCTGCGACCCGGGAACCACCTGGGTCGGGCCGCGAACTGACCAGAAGACTTTCGCCAGGCCGTCCGCATACCGCGTACGGAACCGGCGAGCCAGACATCAGCTCCCGTGCGGCGCCCGCGCCCCGGACGGCGGTATCGCGCACAACACGCGAACCGTGCCGGACCGGAATCAGGCGCGGCGCCCGGGAGCGTGACGGGAGAACCGCCCGCAATGCTTGAGCCGACCGAACCCGGAACCAACGGGAACACCGAAGACAGCAACAGCCCCGGGGACAAGCTGCCGCCGCGCCGCAGGCGCCGCGCCGCCTCACGTCCCGCGGGCCCGCCGACTGGCGCGCCGGGAGCGGCCGCCGATGACGTCGCGCCGGCCATACCGGCCGATGACGCCGCGCAGCCCGAGACCACCGGCACGGCCGACGCCGCACCCCCGCGTGCCCGTCGCCGTGCGGTCCGCAAGGCGACCGCTCCGGCGGGTGCGCCTGACGCGACCCCCCAGCCTGCAGAGACTCCTGCGGCTACCGCGGCCGTAGAGGCCGAGGCCCCTGTGACGGCCGAGGCAGCCGAGCCCGCCGAGGCCGAGGCGTCCGCCGCCCCGCCGCGTGCGCGCCGCCGTGCGGTCCGTAAGGCCACGGCCCCGGCCGGTGCGCCTCAGACCGCCGCCGAATCCGTGACCGAGCCCGTGGCCGAGCCGGCCGCCGAGCCCGCAGGGGACGTCACCGAAGCAACAGAGGCAACCGAGGCCCCCGCGGCCCCGCGCGGCCGTCGTCGTGCCGTGCGCAAGGCGACCGCTCCGGCGGGCGCCCCGCAGTCCGCCGAGACCGCCGCCGTCGTGGAGGAGCCCGTAGTCGCCGCCGCTCCCGCCGAGGAGCCGGCGGCCGCACCGGTCGTCGAGGCCCCGCGTGGCCGCACCCGGCGCCGTGCGTCGGCCCCGGCCGGCGCACCGCAGGCCGAGGCGCCCGCCGAGCCCGAGGTGGTCGTGGAGCCGGCCGCGGAGGCCACCGGTACGGCCGAGGCCGCCGAGGCGGCTCCGGCCGAGGCCGCGCCCCCGGCGCGTACCCGCCGCCGTGCCGTCCGCAAGGCGACCGCTCCGGCGGCCGCCCCCCAGCCCGCCGGGACCCCCGCGGTCGAGGAGGACGTCGTCGAGACCGGCGAGACGCCTCCCGAGGCCGTGGCCGAGGAGCTCGCCGCCGAGCCCGAGCAGATCGAGGAGGCCGCCCCGCGCGGCCGCCAGCGCCGCCGGGCCACCGCTGCGGCCGGCCGGCCGGAGTTCACCGGCAAGGTCGAGGAGCCCGCTCGCAAGAGCCGGCGCGCGACGCGCCCGGCCGTGGCCGTCTTCCAGGCCCCCGTCTTCGCCGAGCCGATGTTCCAGACCCCGGAGACCGCCGCAGCCGCCGCTGCCGCAGCCGTTCCCGCTTCGGAGCAGGACGAGGTCGAGGAGGCCGAGCAGGCCCCCGCGGCCGAGCCCGCAGCCGAGGCGGTGGAGCCGCAGCCGGAGCCCGAGGCCGCGCCGCAGGGCGGTTCGCGCCGCCGTCGCCGCCGCCGTGGGGAGGCCGCCGAGGCCGAGCCGGCCGCCACCACCGGTCCCATCGGCCTTCCGGTCGAGGAGACCGTGGAGGACGAGCAGGAGCCCGAGGCCGAGACGGACGCCGAGCACGAGGGCGAGGAGACGGACGAGTACGGGGACCGTCCTTCGCGCCGTCGCCGTCGTGGTGGCCGTCGCCGCCGTCGCGGTGAGAGCAACGACCTGGACGACGCCGAGCACGGCGACGAGGCCCCCGCGGACCGTACCGAGGACGAGGCCGAGCGCACCCAGGCGCACGACGACCACGAGGATGACGACGAGGACAACGACTCGGCGTCCGGCTCCAGCAGCAGCCGTCGTCGCCGTCGCCGTCGCCGTCGCAGCGGTGAGTCCGCCGCCGAGGCCGACAACGGCACGGACGACCCGGAGCGTACGGTCGTCAAGGTTCGCGAGCCGCGTGAACGGCGTGCGAAGGAAGCAGCCGAGCGCGAGCCCGGCACCGGCTTCGACGAGGTCCAGTCCATCAAGGGCTCGACCCGTATGGAGGCCAAGAAGCAGCGCCGCCGCGAAGGCCGCGAGCAGGGCCGCCGCCGGGTGCCGATCATCACCGAGGCGGAGTTCCTGGCGCGCCGCGAGGCCGTCGAGCGGGTGATGGTCGTCCGTCAGAGCGGCGAGCGCACCCAGATCGGCGTTCTCGAGGACAACGTGCTCGTCGAGCACTACGTCAACAAGGAGCAGGCCACCAGCTATGTCGGCAACGTCTACCTGGGCAAGGTGCAGAACGTACTGCCGTCCATGGAGGCCGCGTTCGTCGACATCGGCAAGGGACGCAACGCCGTCCTGTACGCCGGTGAGGTGAACTTCGAGGCGCTCGGCATGGCCCACGGGCCGCGCCGCATCGAGACCGCTCTGAAGTCCGGCCAGTCGGTCCTCGTCCAGGTGACGAAGGACCCGATCGGCCACAAGGGCGCCCGCCTGACCAGCCAGGTCTCGCTGCCCGGCCGCTACCTGGTCTACGTGCCCGAGGGCTCGATGACCGGAATCAGCCGCAAGCTGCCCGACACCGAGCGCTCCCGGCTGAAGACCATCCTCAAGAAGATCGTTCCCGAGGACGCGGGCGTCATCGTGCGCACCGCGGCCGAGGGCGCGAGCGAGGACGAGCTGCGCCGTGACGTCGAGCGGCTGCAGGAGCAGTGGGAGGACATCCAGCGGAAGTCGAAGAACAGCGGCAGCTCCAACGCGCCGACGCTGCTCTACGGCGAGCCGGACATGACGGTCCGCGTGGTCCGCGACATCTTCAACGAGGACTTCTCGAAGGTCATCGTCAGCGGTGACGAGGCGTGGGACACGATCCACGGCTATGTCTCGCAGGTGGCACCGGACCTGACGGACCGGCTGTCGCGCTGGACCTCCGAGGTGGACGTCTTCGCGACGTACCGGATCGACGAGCAGCTGATGAAGGCGCTGGACCGCAAGGTCTACCTGCCGAGCGGCGGTTCGCTGGTGATCGACAAGACCGAGGCGATGGTCGTCGTCGACGTCAACACCGGGAAGTTCACCGGGCAGGGCGGAAACCTCGAGGAGACCGTCACCAAGAACAACCTGGAGGCGGCCGAGGAGATCGTGCGTCAGCTGCGGCTGCGCGACCTCGGTGGCATCGTCGTCGTCGACTTCATCGACATGGTGCTGGAGTCCAACCGGGACCTCGTGCTGCGGCGTCTGCTGGAGTGCCTGGGCCGCGACCGTACGAAGCACCAGGTCGCCGAGGTCACGTCGCTGGGCCTTGTCCAGATGACCCGCAAGCGGGTCGGCCAGGGTCTGCTGGAGTCCTTCTCCGAGACCTGTGTCCACTGCAACGGGCGCGGGGTCATCGTCCACATGGAGCAGCCGACCTCGGTCGGCGGCGGTGGCGGCAAGCGCGCCAAGAAGCGCCGTGGCGGCGTGGACCAGGTGCACGAGCACGACCACGAGCAGGCCGACGAGCACGAGACCGAGAGCGAGGCCGAGGTGGCGGCGGAGGTCGCCGCCCCGGTGGCGCTGCCCGAGCCGGAGTTCGTCCCCGACGAGGAGCTCTACAGCAGCCCGGCCGAGGCCGAGGCGGCTGCCGGGCGGCGTGGCCGCCGTCGTGCGACCCGCAAGGTGTCGGCTCCGGCCGGTGCCCCGAGGGGTACGGCCGAGCGGGTGACGGCACCCGAGCCGGTGGCGGAGCCCGCTCCGGCCGTCGAGCCCGAGCCCGTCGTGGAGCCCGAGCCCGTCGTCGAGACCCCGGTCGCCGCTCCGGCCGCCGAGGCCGAGGCGCCGGTCCAGGGCCGTACGCGTCGCCGTGCGACCCGCAAGGCGACCGCGCCCGCGGGTTCGCCGAAGCCGGCCGAGACGGTGGAGCCGGTCGCCGAGGAGGACCCCGTCGTCGGGTCGCCCGTCGTCTCGGTCCCGGTCGCCGAGGCACCGGTCGTCGAGGCGCCGGAGGCAGAGGCTCCCGCTCCGGTCGCGGCGCCGCGTGCGCGGCGTCGTGCCACCCGTAAGGCGACCGCCCCCGCGGGCTCGCCCGCGGGCGCCGAGCAGGCGGAGGTCGTCGTGGTGACGGCCGAGCCCGCATCCGCTGCCGAAGCCGTGTCCGACGCCCCGGAGACGGAGACGGAAGCGGAGGCGCCGGCCAAGAAGACGGCCCGCAAGGCCGCCGCCAAGAAGGCTCCGGCCAAGAAGGCGGCAGCCAAGAAGACGGTCGCCAAGAAGACCGCCGCGAAGAAGACGACGACGAAGAAGGCCGCCTCGAAGAAGACGGTGGCCGCCGAGCAGTCGTCGCCCTCCGTGACGGCTTCGGCCCCGGTCTCCTCGGTCGACTCCGAGTAGGTCAACTGCGCACGCCTCACCGGTCGTGCGACAACACGTGCCCCGCCACAGGACTCCTGGGGCGGGGCACGTGCTTTGTTTCCGAACCGATGCGCCGGCCGGTTAACGGGCCAGAAATGGCACCAGAAATCCCTGATAATGTGACGGCGGTTGCTGTGCTGTGAGAATCCTCTTCATGGAAACTACACACGGTGACCGGGTGCCCGGCGAAGGACAGGCCGGCCCCGGATTCCTCGGCAGGGCGTCGGCATTCCGCCGGTGGGGTTAAGCGCGGCCTCGTAAGACGTCCCGCACCCCAGATCTCTGCCAGTAAAGAGCTCTTGCGGTGTTCAAGGAGGACGTCCATGACGAGCATCAACGAGCAGCCGATTCCTGCTGCCCGCCCGGTCATCGGTGAAGAAGAGATCGAGGCCGCCGTACGCGTGCTGCGCAGCGGACGCGTCGTACAGGGGCCGGAGGTGGCGGCGTTCGAGGAGGGCTTCTCGGAGGTGGTCGACGGCCGTCACTGCGTCGCCGTCAACTCCGGCACCTCCGCGCTGCACCTTCTGCTCCTCGCCCTGGGCATCGGCCCGGGCGACGAGGTGATCGTCCCCTCGTTCTCCTTCGCCGCGTCCGCCAACGCCGTCCGCCTCGTCGGCGCCGACGTCGTCTTCGCCGACATCGAGCCCGGCAGCTTCGGCCTGGACCCGGCAGCCGTCGAGGCCGCGATCAAGCCGCGTACCGCCGCGATCATGCCGGTGCACCTCTACGGTCACCCGGCGGCGATGGACAAGCTCATGCCCATTGCGGAGAAGCACAAGCTGGCCGTCGTCGAGGACGCCTGCCAGGCGCACGCCGCCGCTCTCGACGGGACGCCCGTGGGTGCCTTCGGAGCCGGCGGAACGTTCAGCTTCTACCCGACGAAGAACATGCACTCCCTCGAGGGCGGCATGGTCACGACGGCCGACGCCGAGCTCGCCCGCACGCTGCGCCTCCTGCGCAACCAGGGCATGGAGCAGCGGTACGCCAACGAGATCGTCGGCGCCAACATGCGTATGACGGACGTGTCCGCGGCCGTCGGCCGCGTACAGCTGGCGAAGCTCCACGGCTGGACCGAGCAGCGCCGCGCCAACGCCGCCTACCTCGACGCGCACATCACCACCCCGGCCGTGACCACCCCGCCGGTCGCCGAGGGCGCGCGCCACATCTACCACCAGTACACGATCCGGATCCAGGGCGACCGCGACGCCGCGATGGCCGCGCTCACCGAGGCGGGCGTCGGCAACGCCGTCTACTACCCGACGCCGATCCACCGGCTGCGGCCCTACTGGGAGCCGGACCAGAAGGCGGGCCGCACCTGGGACCTGCCGGAGACCGAGCGCGCCGCGGCGGAGGTCGTCTCGCTGCCCGTCCACCCCTCGCTCTCCGAGCGTGACCTGGAGCGCATCGCCGACGCCGTGAACACCCTGGGAGCGAAGCTGTGACCGCCGCACTCAAGGCCGGCCTGATCGGTCTCGGCTCCATGGGGCGCCACCACGCCCGTGTGCTCGCCGGGCTCGACGGCGTGACCCTGGTCGGCGTCGTCGACCCGATGGGGGACAAGAACGGCTGGGCTCAGGGTGCTCCCGTCCTGTCCACCGTCGAGGAGCTCATCGCCCTCGGAATCGACTACGCCGTCGTGGCGTGTCCCACCGGACTGCACGAGGAAGTCGGGCTGCAGCTGGCCGACGCCGGTGTCTGCGCCCTGATCGAGAAGCCGCTCGCGGACACCGTCGAGGGCGCCCGCCGCCTCGTGGACGCGTTCGAGTCGCGCGGCCTGGTGGCCGGTGTCGGCCACATCGAGCGCTGCAACCCGGCCCTGCTCTCCCTGCGCGCCCGCCTGGAGGCCGGTGAGCTCGGCGACGTCTACCAGGTCGTCACCCGCCGCCAGGGCCCCTTCCCGCACCGCATCGCCGACGTCGGCGTGGTGAAGGACCTGGCCACGCACGACATCGACCTCACGGGCTGGGTGACCGGCCAGACGTACACCTCGATCGCCGCGCACACCGTGTCGAAGTCGGGCCGCCCGCACGAGGACATGGTCTCCGCCGTGGGCAAGCTCTCCGGGGGCACGATGGTGAACCACCTGGTCAACTGGCTGAGCCCGCTCAAGGAGCGCTTCACCTCGGTCACCGGCGAGCGCGGCTGCTACATCGCCGACACCCTCACGGCCGACCTGACGTTCCACTCCAACGCCGCGGTGACCACCGAGTGGGAGGCGCTCCGCGCGTTCCGCGGTGTCTCCGAGGGCGACATGATTCGTTACGCGATCCCGAAGCGCGAGCCGCTGCTCGTCGAGCACGAGCTCTTCCGGGACGCTGTGCTGGGAGAGCCGGCCGACATCTGCACCCTGCGGCAGGGGCTCCGTACGGTCGAGGTGGCAGCTTTGGTGCTGGAGTCGGCCAGGAGCGGCCGGACGCTGGTCATTGAGACAGGAGAGCCCGCTAACCATGGCGGTTGAGAGTTTGGTGGAGCTGCAGAGCGGCTCCCGAGGCAAGATTGTCATGCTCGTCGACAATGGCGTGAATGGCGATTCCCGCGTGCAGAAGGAAGCACGTTCCATGGCCGCGGCCGGCTGGGACGTGGTCCTGCTGGGGAAGTCGCCGACGAAGAAGGAACAGAGCTGGCAGCTCGGTGACGCCGAAGTGCGGCTTCTGCACGTGCCGACTCCTCTGCACCGCAGGCGGCACGAGTACCGGCGGGCCGTGCTGCGCTCACCGCTCGCGTACCGGCCGGGACCGCTCGCCGCCTACCGCAAGCAGCGGATGAAGGCGTGGCGGGCCGAGCTGAACATCCAGCTCATCCAGGCAGGCCGCGAGGGCTCGGCGCTCCGCAAGCTGAAGCTGCTGCCTCCGCGGGTCCTCGCCAAGTCGATGAACAAGTGGGTGAAGCTGCGTGTGAAGCGGACGGAGGCCCTGGAGCAGCGCCGCAAGGACATGAAGTCCCCGCTGGACCGCTTCACCACGGCCTTCTGGCTGCGCACGATGGGCGACAGGTCCTGGCGTCGGCTCGACCCGGCGCTGTGGGACATGGAGCTGGCCTACGGCAAGGTCATCGACTCCCTCAAGCCCGACCTGATCCACGCCAACGACTTCCGCATGCTCGGCGTGGGCGCCCGCGCCAAACTGCGGTCGGAGGCCAAGGGCCGTCCCGTCAAGCTGGTCTGGGACGCCCATGAGTTCCTGCCGGGCATCAAGCCGTGGAACTCCCATCCCCGATGGCACATCGCGCAGTGTGGCTATGAGCGGGAGTTCTCCCGGTACCCCGATGCCGTCACGACGGTCTCCGAGACGCTCGCTGACATGCTGGCCGAGCGGCACGGTCTCAAGACCAGGCCCGAAGTGGTGCTGAACGCGCCCGACGCGGAGATCTCGCCCGAGCAGGCGTCCGAGCCCGTACCGGACCTGCGTGAACTGTGCGGCATCGGCCCCGACGTACCGCTCGCCGTGTACAGCGGTGCCGCGGCCCCGCAGCGTGGCCTCGACGTCATGGTCGAGTCGCTGCCCCAGCTGCCTGACCTGCACGTCGCGTTCGTGGTGCTGCGTACCACGTCCGAGTACATGAACAGGCTGATGACGCGTGCGGCGGACCTGGGCGTCGCTGACCGGTTGCACATCCTGCCGTACGTCCCGCATTACCAGGTCGTCCCGTTCCTGGCCTCGGCGGACGTGGGAGTCATCCCGATCCACCACTGGCCGAACCACGAGATCGCCCTGATCACGAAGTTCTTCGAGTACTCGCACGCCCGGCTGCCGCTCGTCGTCAGTGACGTCAAGACGATGGGCGAAATGACCGCCCGCACGGGGCAGGGCGAGGTGTTCACGGCCGAGGACGTCTCGGACTACGTCAGAGCCGTCAAGTCGGTGCTGGCAGACCCCGCGAAGTACCGCGACGTCTACGACTCCGCGGGCCTGCTCGACGTGTGGACCTGGGAGGCTCAGGCCGAGGTGCTCGACGGGGTGTACACCCGCCTGCTCGGTGGCTCGCGCAGCAAGACCACCACGTCGGTTCCGCAGGTGGTGGCATGACCGTCAGACCTGACGTCACCGTTGTCGTCGCCGTCTACAACACGATGCCTTACCTGACGGAGTGCCTGAACTCCTTGGTCGGGCAGAGCATCGGCCTGGATCGTCTTGAGGTCGTCGCGGTCGACGACGGTTCGACGGACGAGAGCAGCGCCGAACTGGACCGGTTCGCCGCGAAATACCCGGGCACGGTCAAGGTCATTCACCAGGCCAACTCGGGAGGGCCCGCGGCCCCCAGCAACCGGGCTCTTGACGTGGCCACGGGCCGCTTCGTGTACTTCATAGGCTCTGACGACTACCTGGGCGCAGAGGCCCTGGAGCGGATGGTGTCCTACGCGGACGAGCACGGCTCGGACGTGGTGATCGGCAAAATGGTCGGTACCAACGGCCGTTACGTCCATCAGAAGCTGTACGCGAAGAACGATCCCGACATCAGCCTGTACGACTCGAATCTGCCCTTCACGCTGGCGAACACCAAGCTTTTCCGCCGCGAGCTGGTCGAGAAGCACCACCTGCGCTTCCCGGAGGACCTGCCGGTCGGCAGCGACCAGCCCTTCACCATCGAGGCGTGTGTCAGAGCGAGGAAGATCTCCGTCCTCTCCGACTACACCTTCTACTACGCGGTGAAGCGCGGCGACGCCAGCAACATCACCTACCGGGCGAATCACCTCGCCCGACTCCGCTGCACCACCTCGATCATGAAGCACGTCGCGTCCCTCATCGAGGCCGGTCCGCAGCGGGACGCCCTGTTCAAGCGGCACTTCACCTGGGAGATCGCCAAGCTCGTCCAGGGCGACTTCCCGGCCCTGGAGCCGGCTGTCCGCCGCGAAGTCTGTGCCGGTATCGCGGCGCTCGCCGACGAATACCTCGGTGACGCCCTGCGGGACGCCCTGGACGTCAAGCGACGGGTAAGGATCTGCCTGGCGCAGGCGGGTGCTGTCGACGAACTGATCCAGGCGATCACGGAGGAGGCGGAGCACGGTGCGCCGCCGTTCCACCTGGAGGACGGCCGGGCCTTTGCGCGCTACCCGGGCTTCCGTGATGAGGCGCTGGGTCTCTCCGACCGCTGCTACGAGCTGGTCGGCGAGGCCGTGCCCGGACGGCTGGCGAAGGGCACGCAGCTGGTCAGCGCGGAGTGGGACCAAACCGGCGACGACCTGGGACTGGACCTGACGGTGCGGATCGGTGTCACAGGTGACACCGACTCCCTCGCCGTGCGCCTCGCGACGGGTGCGATGCCCAAGAGTGCGGACAAGCCAGGGGCACGCCGAATGCCGCGGGCGCACGTACTCCCCGCGGTCGAGGGCGAGTTCACCCGCCAGGTCACCGCGGACGGGCAGGCGACCCTGCTGCGTGGCCGGATCCCGGTCCAGGCCGCCAAGTCGAAGCGAGGTGTCCGCGTCTACGCCGACGTGGCAGGCTCGACGTACGAGATTCCCGTGCGGACGGACGGGCTGCCCATGCCGCTGGCACGCCGGTGGGGGCAGACGAACCCGCACCGTGTCTCGGCAAGCCCGAACAACAAGGGCCGGCTCGTGATCACCACGGCTCCCCTCTGGGAGAACAAGTCCGGCGAGGGCCCGCGGCTGCGCCGCGTGCTGTCCAGGCTGAAGAGGAAGTAACCCCGATGAACATCTGTGTAGTCGCGCTCGGCAAGATCGGTCTTCCGCTCGCCGTGCAGTTCGCCGCCAAGGGCCACAAGGTCATCGGCGCGGACGTCAACGAGAAGGTCGTCGAGCTGGTCAACGCGGCCACCGAGCCGTTCCCCGGTGAGTACGACCTGGACGTCAAGCTCAAGGAGACGGTGGGCGCGGGCCTGCTGTCCGCGACCACGGACACGACGGCCGCGGTCGCCGCGTCCGACGCCGTCGTGGTCGTCGTACCGCTCTTCGTGGACGCCGAGGGCACCCCGGACTTCGGCTGGATGGACTCGGCGACGAAGGCCATCGCCGCGGGCCTGAAGCCCGGCACCCTCGTCTCGTACGAGACCACGCTGCCGGTCGGTACCACCCGCACCCGCTGGGCGCCGATGCTCGCCGAGGGCTCCGGCCTCACCCCGGGCGAGGACTTCCACCTGGTCTTCTCCCCGGAGCGCGTGCTCACGGGCCGCGTCTTCGCCGACCTGCGCCGCTACCCGAAGCTCGTCGGCGGTATCGACGAGTCGTCGGCGCAGCGGGGTGTCGAGTTCTACGAGGCCGTCCTCGACTTCGACGACCGCGAGGACCTGCCCCGCCCGAACGGCGTCTGGGACCTGGGTACGGCCGAGGCGTCCGAGCTCGCGAAGCTCGCCGAGACCACCTACCGCGACGTCAACATCGGTCTGGCCAACCAGTTCGCCCGGTTCGCCGACAAGTCCGGCATCGACGTCAAGAAGGTCATCGAGGCCTGCAACAGCCAGCCGTACAGCCACATCCACCAGCCCGGCATCGCCGTCGGCGGCCACTGCATCCCGATCTACCCGCGGATGTACCTGTGGAACGACCCGGAGGCGACCGTCGTGCGCTCGGCCCGCGAGGCCAACGCCGCGATGCCCGAGTACGCCGTGGACCTGCTGGCCGCCGCCTACGGCGACCTGGACGGCGCCGGCGTGCTGGTGCTCGGTGCCGCCTACCGCGGCGGTGTCAAGGAGACGGCCTTCTCCGGCGTCTTCGGTGTCGTCGAGGCACTGAAGGCGCGCGGCGCCATGCCGTTCGTCTCGGACCCGATGTACACCCCCGAGGAACTGACCGCACACGGTCTCGTCCCGCACGAGGGCCAGGCCGTCACCGCGGCCATTCTCCAGGCGGATCACGCCGAGTACCGTGACCTTTCCGCAGCCGATCTTCCGGACGTCCGTGTGCTGGTCGACGGACGTCGTACGACGGACCCGGCCAACTGGGCGGGTGTCCGCCGCGTTGTCATCGGCGGCTGACCGGGCGCGGGGCCGGGCCGGCTTCGGCGTCCTCCCGATCCCCCACGAGCACCCGACAGGTTCTTGATCGTACGGAAGTGCGAACTCTGCGCCCCGGCAGTCCAACTGGCTGCCGGGGCATCGGCGGCTGACGGGCGTCAGCGGACCATGCGGTCCAGCAGGTTCTTCGTCGCTGTCCGGATCCGCTCGTCGACCTTGCCCTTGTCATGGAGGGCAAGCGGCCACTGGAAGGTGCCGGCGACGAAGACCATCGTGCCGCGGCCGTCCACGCACACGCTCGTGTTCTGCATCCGCTGTCCGCGGCCCAATCGGTCCTGGTAAGGCGAGGCCGACAGGAGCGTCTGCTCGACACCCGCGGGGAGGGGATAGTCGGCCTGGTAGCCGTCGGCCTCGATGGACACCATGCCCGGGATCGCATCTCCGTCGCGCAGATCTGTCCCCTCCCACAGCCAGTGGTCGGCGTTCTCGACCACGAGGGGGACGGGCGGCGCGAGGATGCCGCTGAACTGCACGCCGAGCAGGCCCTGCTCGGCGCGGCTGCCGTCGGCCGTCAGCATCCGCCACTTGTCGGTCCGCTCCTCCCTCTCCGCATCCCGCTCCTCCCGCTCCGCCCTCTCCACATACGCTTCGGAGTCCTGCTTGTAGCAGGCGACGACGCGATGGGCCCGCCCGTCGGCGGAGTCCTCCAGACGGATGCGGAAGTAGACGTTGTTCGCGGCGAGGAAGGCGAGATGGGTGCCGTGCGCGACGGCCTTCGAGGCCGTGTCGCGCATGGCCTGCGACCAGTACTCGTCGTGGCCCGGAAAGACGATGGCGCGGTGCCGGGCGGGATCGATCTGCCCGTCGTGCAGGTCCGTGCTTGCGGCGTAGGTCACGTCGTATCCCTCCGCCTCCGCCCAGTGGATGAAGGCGGTGTCGAGTGCGAACCAGCGGGGGAGGCCGAACTGGGCGTAGGGGCGGTCGAACGACACGTTCACGGCGCGCTCGGTGAATCCGCCGACCTCGCCGTTCGGCAGAAAGCCGCGGTAGAGGTTCTTGCCGGTCCGCCCGTCCTCCGGCCACAAGTTGTAGGCCTGGTAGGTCGTGAAGGGCAGCACGACCAGGATGTCCGACCGGCGCTTGGGCTCGCGGACCACGAACGGTGTATAGCTGCGGTATCCGTCGACGGTGGTGAAGACGGCGAGATACGCACCGGATATCCAGCTCCCGGGTATCTCAAGCGTCCACGAGACGGGCCAGCCGCAACTGATCATCCCGGTGCGGGAGTCCGACGCGGGGACAGGCTGCGGGGTGCCGCTCAGCCGGGGGCTCGTCGCAAGACGCCTGGCGCCCTTGCCCCCATAGTGGCCGAGCCGGTAGACGGCGACGGTGAAGTCCTGTGCCGGCCGTACCGACACATGGAAGTCCACCGACTCGCCCGGACTCACCGAGCTGAGCGAGGCATAGCCCTGGACCCGCGGGTCGAGATCCGTCGCCTTGCGCGTGTGCTGACGACCCAGCTCCCAGCTGCGCGAACCGGCAAGGCCGTTCTCGCGGACGACGGGGTTGTCTCCTGAGATGGCGTCGCGCGGGACGGCGGACGCCTGGGCCGGGATCAGCTTGTCACGCAGGCCGTAGCCTGCGGCGGCTGCGGTCCCCAGGCCGAGGGCGCCTATCGCGGTACGGCGGGACACACGAGACATGGACTGTTCCTCCGGCTGTTCCTCAGGGCGCCGCCTCGATCATCGGGAGATCGAGTGGCAGGGCGGGGGCACCGGACCACTGGCCCGGTGCGTCATACGAATAGGTCCGGTTTGCCAAGTACAGGCCGCTGGCATGCCCGTCCTGAGGGAGCCGGCTGACCGGTCGGCTCAGCTGCCGATCAGGGACGAGTCGCCCGGCTTGCTCTGCTGGCGCTGCCGCAGTCCGCGCGTACCGCTCCCGTCTGGACCCAGTCGACGGATTGCACGTTCCGCCGGGTGCTCGACATACACGTAGAGGACGCAGGCGAGCACCTGGCTGGTGACGAGGATGACCAGCCACGTACCGGCGATCGCGGGAAGGGATTCCGGATCCGGGCGTCCCGCCGCGCCCAGCACGATCCGGATCACGATCTCGTGCACCAGGTACCAGGCGAACGACCAGTGCCCCAACCGGACCATCCAGGGGCCGCTCAGTGTTGTGCGCAGGTTGTGCACGTCGGCGTGGGCCGCCGCGGCCACGAGGAGGGCGAAGACGGGCCCGGCCAGCAGCTGGGACGCGCTGTAGGCGCCGTACCACTCGCGGTCGGGCACCGAGTGGGACCAAGGGATCAGCGCAAGGTGCCAGCCGAGCACCAGTAGTGCGGCGACCGGCAGCGACAGGGGCGGACGCCACCCCCTCTTGACCGCGAGACCGGCGACGATACCGAGGACGAACTGCAGGATCCGGGTTGCCGGAAGGTAGTCCAGGGCCAGGCTGCGCGTCGTGGGATCGGCGATCTGCGACGCGAGGACCCACACCGCCAGCGTCGCCGCGAACACACCGCACGCGACAGCGAGCCAGGTGCGCTGCGTGCGGCCTGCGAGCATGGCGAGCAGGAGCGGGAAGCACACGTAGAAGAACGCCTCGTCGCTCAGCGACCAGCCCGCGGGGTTGCCGCCCTTGGCGATGACCGGGTCGAGCACCCAGGCATGCAGGAGTGTGAACGACACGGCGACGGCCTTCTTCGACACCGGATTGTCGAACACGATCCAGACAGCGACGGACAGCGCGGTCGTCAGCGCGAACAGCGGCCAGATACGGGCGAATCGGCGCCAGAGGAAGACCCGGACGGGTACGCGGTTCCCGTCGTAGGTCCACGCGAGGACGAATCCGGAGAGCACGAAGAAGAAGGTCACGCCGGAGCGCCCGTACCACACGGTCTGACTGATCCCGGGTATCTCGCCGACCCCGCGGGAGAGGTGGTAGAGCACCACGACAAGGGCGGCCCAAAAGCGCAACCCGGTCAGGGAAGGAAGCCGGTCGCGGCTCGGGGAAGGAAGTCGGTCGCGGCTCGGAGAAGCCGAGGGAACCGTCGAACTCCCCAATATCCGGTTGTTCACCATGCCGCCTTCCGGGCTCAGGGTCGCAGATGAGGATACGGCCAACGCTCCTGAGGACGAAAGCGTGCTGATACCGGCGCGGGTGGAGTCTGCGAGGCGAGGCACGGCGGTCAGCGCGCCGGAGGCTCCGATGGCCGGGCGGTGAGCGGGAACGGCAGGCCGTTCCCGCTGCGGCCTGCATGTACCGGTAGGTCCGGGGAGCATCGTCCACCGCGATCCGGTCCCGGGCCGCAGCAGCGTGCCCCGTCAGTCGCGCTTCGTGAGTACGCAGTCCTTCTCGTCGTACACCTCGCCTGTCCGTGGGCACTCCCACGCACCCTCCTCGCCCACGCGCTCTGTCAGACGGACGCCCGAGCGGCCCACCCAGCCCGCCTGGCGCGCTGGTACGCCCATGACCAGGGCGAAGTCCGGGACGTTCTTGGTGACCACCGAGCCGGCCGCGACCATCGCCCAGCGGCCGATCGTGAGCGGGGCCACGCATACCGCGCGGGCTCCGATGGATGCTCCCTCGGCGATCCTGACGCCGACGGCCTCCCAGTCGCCGCCGCGCTTCTGGTGTCCTTCGGGATCCACCGAGCGCGGGTTGTGGTCATTGGTGAGCACCACGGCCGGGCCGACGAAGACACCGTCGGCGAGCTCGGCCGGCTCGTACACCAGGGCGTAGTTCTGGATCTTGACGTTGTTGCCGATCCGCACGCCGGTGCCGACGTAGGCGCCGCGGCCGACCACGCAGCCCTCGCCGAGCCGTGCACCTTCCCGGATCTGCGCGAGCTCCCAGACACTGCTGCCGTCGCCGATCTCGGCGCTCTCGTCGACCTGGGCGGTGGGCTGGACTCTGTAATTCACGTGGTGCGCCTTCCGAAGAGCGGACTTGCCCGGAGAGCTTACGATCCGGGGCCGCCGGCGGGGCCGCCGGGCATCTGCATGTGCGCCCGCGCCGAAATCTCCAAATGGCAAAGCGAGGTGCACGCATGGGAATGGAATCCGTGCGGACCCGCGGCAGCCGGCGAAGCACGGACTGATCGAAGAGGACTACAAGGACTACGAGAAGGACGACGAGGACGACAGCGGACTTCGTGGAACGGGTCCAGGAAGACGTCTGACGGAATTCGGAGCCGCGCGCCTCGAATGGCCGTCCTCCGGCTGCCGTCCACCGGATCACCGGAGTTGTGCCGGCCGCAGCCCGGACGCAAGGCGTCCCGGGTCCCCCTACCCGCCCCGCCCCACCCGGTTTGACCCCCCGCATCCCGCCCCGTAGCCTTGACCCTCGGCGTGTTTACGTGCGCCTACCCCTGAGCACATCCCTCCCGGCCACGGCGTTCGCGCCGTACGTCACGGAGAGGCCGCTCATCCTTCCGGATCGTCGCGGGCTTCGGCCTGTGCGAGCGGCTGGCATCAGGGGATCCGTTCCGAGCGAAAGAGAGATCCGCGTGTACGCCATCGTGCGCAGCGGTGGTCGCCAGCACAAGGTAGCTGTCGGCGACATCGTTGAGGTTGACAAGATTCCCACCGCCAAGGTCGGCGACACCGTAGAGCTCTCTACGCTGCTCGTGGTCGACGGCGACGCCGTCACCAGCGACCCGTGGGTGCTGGCCGGGATCAAGGTTCAGGCCGAGATCGTGGACCACCACAAGGGCGCGAAGATCGACATCCTTCGCTACAAGAACAAGACCGGCTACCGCCGTCGCCAGGGTCACCGCCAGCAGTACACGGCGATCAAGGTCACCGGTATCCCCGCGGCTGCGAAGTAAGGGACTGAGGAGACATGGCACATAAGAAGGGCGCATCGTCCACTCGGAACGGGCGCGATTCCAATGCTCAGCGGCTCGGCGTGAAGCGCTTCGGCGGTCAGGCCGTCAACGCCGGTGAGATCCTGGTCCGCCAGCGCGGTACCCACTTCCACCCGGGCACGGGCGTCGGCCGTGGCGGCGACGACACGCTGTTCGCGCTGACCGCCGGTGCGGTGGAGTTCGGTACGCACCGTGGCCGCAAGGTCGTGAACATCGTTCCGCTCGCCGTCTGATTTCAGGCACGCGCAGAACGACACACAGCACCTTCCGAGGGCGGATCTCAGCTTTCCCGGTAATCGGGGAAGCGGGTCCGCCCTCGGCGTGTTACGTACAGAGACATTCCCGTATTTACCTGGAGGCACCAACCATGACCACCTTCGTGGACCGCGTCGAGCTGCATGCCGCCGCGGGTAACGGGGGCCACGGCTGCGCCTCCGTCCACCGTGAGAAGTTCAAGCCGCTGGGAGGCCCCGACGGGGGCAACGGCGGCCGTGGCGGCGACGTGATCCTGGTCGTCGAGCAGGCCGTCACCACGCTGCTGGACTATCACCACAGCCCTCACCGCAAGGCCACCAACGGCCAGCCCGGTGCGGGTGACAACCGTTCCGGCAAGGACGGTCAGGACCTCGTGCTGCCGGTGCCCGACGGCACTGTCGTCCTCGACACGGAGGGCAACGTGCTGGCCGACCTGATCGGCCAGGGGACCACCTTCGTCGCCGGCCAGGGCGGGCGTGGCGGCCTCGGCAACGCGGCGCTGGCCTCCGCCCGCCGCAAGGCCCCCGGCTTCGCGCTGCTGGGCGAGGCGGGCGTGAGCCGGGACATCGTCCTGGAGCTCAAGACCGTCGCGGACGTCGCGCTCGTGGGTTACCCGAGTGCCGGCAAGTCCTCGCTGATCTCGGTGCTCTCGGCGGCCAAGCCGAAGATCGCGGACTACCCGTTCACGACCCTCGTGCCGAACCTGGGTGTCGTCACCGCCGGATCCACCGTCTACACGATCGCCGACGTGCCTGGGCTCATTCCCGGCGCCAGCCAGGGCAAGGGGCTCGGGCTCGAGTTCCTGCGCCACGTCGAGCGCTGCTCGGTGCTCGTGCACGTCCTGGACACGGCGACGCTCGAATCCGACCGCGACCCGCTCTCCGACCTCGACATGATCGAGGAGGAGCTCCGGCTGTACGGCGGTCTGGAGGACCGTCCGCGCATCGTCGCCCTCAACAAGGTCGACATCCCGGACGGCCAGGACCTCGCCGACATCATCCGCCCGGACCTGGAAGCCCGCGGATACCGCGTCTTCGAGGTCTCGGCCATCGCGCACAAGGGCCTGAACGAGCTCTCGTACGCCCTCGCCGGGATCATCGCCGAGGCGCGCGCCACCAAGCCGGCCGAGGAGTCGACCCGGGTGGTCATCCGTCCGAAGGCCGTCGACGATGCCGGCTTCACCGTCAAGCTCGACGACGAGGGCATCTACCGCGTGCGCGGCGAGAAGCCCGAGCGCTGGATCCAGCAGACCGACTTCAACAACGACGAGGCCGTCGGCTACCTCGCCGACCGGCTCAACCGCCTCGGTGTCGAGGACGCGCTGCGGAAGGCGGGTGCCAACGCCGGCGACGCGGTGGCCATCGGCTCCGCGGAGAACGCGGTCGTCTTCGACTGGGAGCCGACCATGAGCGCCGGCGCCGAGATGCTGGGCCGTCGTGGCGAGGACCACCGGCTGGAGGCGCCGCGGCCCGCCGCGCAGCGTCGCCGGGACCGTGAGGGCGAGCGCGACGACCCGCAGCGCGAGTACGACGAGTTCGACCCCTTCTAAAGAGGCCCTCCAAGGGCTCCAGGAGTCCTCCGAGCAGAAGGACCTCTGCGTGCGTGAGGCCCGTCGCGGCGCCGTTCGAAACGGTGCGCGGCGGGCCTCACGCGCGCCGGGCGATGCCCAATTCGCCGTGTCGGTACGGACACTCAGCGTCACGCTCGCCACAATTGCCTGATGGCGGGCCCTGTTGGGCGCTCCGGGCGTGCGGATTGGGTAACACGTCTGTGGAGTCGGTCACGGCCCGTGCACCCCTGCGGAGGTCAACCTCCCTGGCCAGGCGGTGAACCAGGGGTTTCCCAGAGGTATGCGCCGTTCGACGTCCGCCTTGCGAGACGGTCACGGAGAGTGCGACCATCACACTGTTCCCTCGTCATCGCAAGGTAGGTCGTCTGTGTCTGTGCCGCACCACGCCAAGCCCCGGACCACTGCTGTCGTACTCGCCGGTGGTACCGGTCAGCGCGTCGGACTGTCGATCCCCAAGCAGCTGCTGAAGATCGCCGGCAAGGCAGTCATCGAGCACACGCTGACCATCTTCCAGAACGCCGAGGGCATCGACGATGTGATCGTGCTGATGGCGCCGGGATTCGTGCCCGACGTCGAGAAGATCGTCGCCAAGGCCGGACTGACCAAGGTCATCAAGGTCATCGAGGGTGGCAGCACCCGTAACGAGACCACCGAGCGCGCCATCGCGGCCCTCGGTGAGGGCCTCGCCGAGGGTGAGGACCGCAACGTCCTCTTCCATGACGCGGTCCGTCCCCTGCTGTCACAGCGTGTCATCAAGGACTGTGTCGACGCCCTCGACCGCTACCAGGCCGTCGACGTCGCCATCCCGTCGGCGGACACGATCATCGTGACCCGTACGCACGGTGAGGACGGCGAGTTCATCACCGACGTCCCGGACCGGTCCCGGCTGCGCCGCGGCCAGACCCCGCAGGCGTTCAAGCTGTCGACGATCCGCAAGGCGTACAGGATTGCCGCGGGTGACCCCAACTTCCAGGCCACGGACGACTGTTCCGTGGTCCTGAAGTACCTCCCCGACGTGCCGATCTACGTGGTCGCGGGCGACGAGTACAACATGAAGGTGACGCAGCCGGTCGACGTCTTCATCACCGACAAGCTCTTCCAGCTGGCCTCCACCGCGGCCCCCCGCCAGGCCGACGAGGCCGCCTACCGGGAGCTGCTCTCGGGCAAGACGCTGGTGGTCTTCGGCGGTTCGTACGGCATCGGCGCCGACATCGCGACGCTGGCCGAGCAGTACGGCGCGAGCGTCTACGCGCTGGGCCGCTCCACCACCGGTACGCACGTCGAGAACCCTGAGCACGTCGACGACGCGCTGTCCAAGGCGTACGCGGAGACCGGGCGCATCGACTACGTCATCAACACCGCGGGCGTGCTGCGCATCGGCAAGCTGGCGGAGACGGACACCGCGACCATCCAGGAAGCGCTGAACGTCAACTACCTGGCGCCGGTCCAGATCGCCCGCGCCTCGTACAAGTACCTGGCGGAGACCAAGGGCCAGCTGCTGCTCTACACCTCCAGCAGCTACACGCGCGGCCGCGCCGAGTACAGCCTCTACTCCTCCACCAAGGCCGCGATGGTGAACCTCACCCAGGCGCTCGCCGACGAGTGGGCGGGCGAAGGCATCCGGGTCAACTGCGTCAACCCGGAGCGCACGGCCACCCCGATGCGTACCAAGGCGTTCGGCCAGGAGCCCGAGGGCTCGCTGCTCTCCTCGGAGGCCGTGGCCCGTACGTCGCTGGACGTGCTGCTCTCCGCGATGACCGGTCACGTCATCGACGTCCGGCAGCAGGACCCGACCAGTGACGTCTCCGAATCCTCCGGCTTCGAGCAGGCTCTCGCCTCGGTGCTCGACCGTCAGGAAGATGTGTAATAATTCTCGACAAATGATCTCTTTCGGGCCTCTGTGATCGCATTCCGCGAACACAGAGGCCCGAATGCGTGAAGCCCTGCCTTCACATTTCCATCAATACGTGAATCAAACCGGCACCCCCCTGGAGCAGGTTCTTCGTGATTTCGACAGCCATTCGCCTGGCCCGTGTCGGCAGCCGGTCAGAACTGGCCGCGGCCGTCCTGATGATGCTGGGATATCCCCTCATCATGTGCGCCGCACTGCTGCCCAATATCTGGTTCTTCGCGGCGGCCACGGCTGTCACGTATATCGCGGACTGGTATCTCCACCATCGCGGCAGCTATCTCATCAACCGGCTCGGCAAGGTGCGGGCTGGCCTCTCCATCCGCTTCCTGCTCCGCCAGCTGATGGTCATCCTCCTGCTGGCCCGGCTGGGCCTCGCCGCGGAGCCGGTCTTTTACACGACCATCGCCTGCTTCCTGCTCTTCTACGGGCTCCAGGCCCCGCACGGAGCGATGACGACGCTGCTCCGGATGCGCCGCACCATGCCGGTCGTCACGCGCAACGTGGATCTGCATGCCGTGCGCATCCCCGACGCGCCGCCGCGCGCCCTGCTGCACCGCTCGGCCGAGAAGATGCTCCACCTCGACATCCCCGCGATGGCCGGCATCCTGATCGCCGCCGGAACCGGCGTGAACGCCATCGGTTACGCGGGCGCCGCGCTCACCCTGGTGCTGGCGCTCGCCTTCAACGCGACGCTCGTCCGGTACCTGCGCCGCGGCCGGCTTGTGCCCCAGGCGAACGCAGTGCTCAAGGCCGTTGACTCCTGGCTGCGCGAGTACCAGCCGACCGTCATCCTCTACTTCTCCGGCTCCAACGAGTCGGCGTACCAGGGCAACATGTGGCTCGACACGATGGCGAAGGTGGACGGCCGGCCGCTGATCGTCATGCGTGAGCGCGGTCTCGTGCCCCAGCTCGCCGAGACCTCGGTGCCCGTGCTCTGCGTCCCGGCCGGTACGCACCTCATGAACCTGGACTTCTCCAGCGTCCGGGTCTGCCTCTACCCGGCCAACGTCGGCAAGAACATCCACATGCTGCGCGTCCCCACCATGAAGCACGTGTTCATCGGGCACGGCGACAGCGACAAGCTCGCCAGCGTCAACCCGTACTCCAAGGTGTACGACGAGGTGTGGACGGCCGGCCGTGCGGGCCGCGACCGCTACGCCCTGGCCGACGTGGGCATCCGTGACGAGGACATCGTCGAGGTCGGACGGCCGCAGCTCGCACCGATCACGACCTGGACCGGCACCGCGAAGAACCCCGTCCCGACCGTGCTGTACGCCCCCACCTGGGAGGGCTGGGACGACAACCCGGGCAACACCTCGCTGCTGCTGGCGGGCGAGAACATCGTGCGCCGTCTGGTGAACGCCGAGAAGCCGGTGCGGGTCATCTACAAGCCCCACCCCTTCACCGGAATCCGCAGCCCCAAGGCCAAGGCCGTCGACGCGCGGATCCGGAACCTGCTGACCAAGGCCAACGCGAAGCGCGCCGCCGAGTCCCGCTGGGCCGAGGCGGCCGCAGCCGGCGCCACCGGCCGCAACGCCGCGAAGGCCGAGCTGGCGAGGATCGAGGCGGCGCTCGCCGCTCTGGTCAAGCCCGGCAGGTCCGGTGGGGACGACGCCGAGGAGTCGCGGGTCTCGCTCGCCGACCCGTCGCGCCAGGAGCGCGTCGAGGCCCTGCGCGCCGAGTGGAACGACGCCTACTGGCGTTCCTTCGGCTGGTGGGAGCACAAGACGGTGACCGGCTCGCAGCCCAAGCTGTACGACTGCTTCAACGAGTCCGACGCCATGGTCTCGGACATCTCCAGTGTCGTGTCCGACTTCATCGCGAGCGGCAAGCCGTACGCGGTCACCGACTCGGCGGAGCTGGGTGCCGAGGAGTTCAAGCGGCAGAACACCGCTGTGCGCGCCGCGGTCATCCTGTCCAACAGCGCCGAGGAGATCGGCGAGCTGCTGGACGCGGTCGCCGACAGTGCGGCGGACCCGCTGGCCCACGCCAGGGCCGAGCTGAAGAGCTATCTGCTAGGCCCCGACGAGCCGACCTCCCTGGAGCAGTTCAACGCCGCGGTGCGCGCGCTCGCCGCCAAGGCCGAGGCACGCAACGCCGGGGTCAGGCAGCGCATCGGGGAGCAGAGCGTGGCGGCGCCGGACCGCGAGGACGAGTCCAGCGGCGCCGGTGACGGCGAGGAGCAGATCCTCGCGGACGCCGTGGCGGCGGCCGACGCGGACGCGGAGGTCGGCACCGGACCCTCGGCGGTCCACTGATCGTCACCGGGTGACCAGGCCGTCGCGACGGCCGGGCAACCCATCGATCGGCCCGTACATCTCTCCAGGAGAGGGATGTACGGGCCGATCCGCGTGTTGGTGCGCGCACGATGGATCGGATCGGCATTCTGTCTCATTTGTGATGAGAATCAACGAGATGGGTACTGCCGAGGTGGCCATGGATACCAGCGAGTCCGAAGCCCGCGGCCCCGGAGCCGTGGAACCCGGAGCCGTCGAACCCGACGTCAGCATCGTCATCGGGGCCTATGAGGCGATGCCCTACCTGATCCGCTGCCTGGAGTCCGTCGAGGAGCAGACGCTGCCTGCCGGACGCATGGAGATCGTCGCGGTCGACGACGGTTCCACCGACGGCACGGGGGAGTACCTGGACGCCTTCGCGGCCTGTACCGCCATTCCCACGCGGGTCGTCCACCAGGCCAACTCCGGCGGACCCAGCGGGCCGCGCAACGTCGGTCTCGGCCTGGCCCGCGGGCGGTACGTCTTCTTCCTCGACGCCGACGACTACTTCGGCCCCGAGGCCCTGGAGCGGATGGTCGCGATGGGCGACCGGGCCGGTACCGATGTGGTCCTCGGCAAGGTGGTCGGCGTCAACCGTGGCGCGGCCAAGTCGATGTGGAAGGAGACGGTCGAGCGCGCCGACCTGTACCACTCGAACGTCAAGTTCACCCTGAGCGCCCAGAAGCTCTTCCGGCGCGAGCTCCTCCACCGGCTCGGGATGAACTTCGACGAGCGGCTCAGGACCGGCGAGGACGCGCTCTTCACGATGGAGGCGTACCTGCGCGGGCGCGGCGTCTCCGTCGTGGCCGACTACACCTGCTACTACCTCGTGGGCCGGGACGACGGCAAGCATGTGACCAAGAGTGGCGACTACGTACTGAGGTTCGATTCGGCGCGGGCGCTGATGGGACTCATCGCCACCCACGTACCGCCGGGACCCCGCCGGGACTCCCTGATGGTCCGTCCTTTCGTCATTACATTGCTGCCACAATTCGGACCCAATCTGCTGAAGCAGTCGAAGGCTGTCCGGGCGAGGAAGATGGCGCTGGCGGCGCCCCTCCTCTCGGCGTACTGGACCCCCGGACTGGCGCGCGGACTGAAGGCGAACGAACGGCTCAGGCTCACCTGCATCGCGAGGGGCAGGCTCGATCTGCTCCTCGACGTCCTGCGGTTCATGAAGGCCAAGAGCGAGCCCGCACTGGTCCGCGAAGACCGCCCGGCCCGGCTGTACCTTGCGTATCCGCACTTCAGGGACGGTTCCGGTCTGCCCGACTCGGCGTACGAGGTGAACGTCACGGAGTGGATCGGCGGGCGTCGGATCGAGGCGCCGGAGCCGAGGCCCTACGTCTCCCTCGCCCGCCGCGCGGTGCGCAAGATCCGCAGGACGGCGCTGCGGGCACTGCGCGCGTCCCGCCCGCGCCGGATGCGGAGAGGTACGCGCACCAGGGCCTGAGTGTGGCGAAAGTCCTCCCGCGCAAAGGGAATTGTGACGGGCGTCACTCCGCCCCATTGGGCAACCATGAGACCTTGGTGAGAGTCTCATTCACGCCCCGTCTTCCTGGGGTTCACGTCTGTAAGTCCCCCCGGAAAGGCCCTCTCGCCGTGGCGTCCCGACCTGTCGAAACCATTCCCGAAGAGCTCAGCCGTCTCATGAAGTACTTTCCCGAGACACCGGTCGAGGAGCGCACCGCCTTCCACGCAGCCGCGAAGGACTTCCTGGCCCAGGCGGCGCCCAAGCTGGTCAGGCAGTTCTCCCCGATGGCCCGCGTCAAGTGGCACCTCGCGGCCAGCGGACGCGGGGACGAGCTCGTCGACGTCCTGCACTACGAGCGTGAGAACCCCGGCGTCTTCGCCGTCAAGGGCCTGCGGCGTGCCCGCATCGAGCTGCCCGGAGTCGAGAGCTCCTCGCTGCCCCCCACGGTGCGCAACTTCACCCGCAGCGAGCTCCCCGTACGCGGCAAGCTGACCGACCTCGCCTGGCAGGACGGGCGCCTGGTCGTCCGCGGCTACGCGTACATCCCCAACGTCCCCTCGGCGACCGGCAAGCGCTCTCTGCGCGTCGCCGTGCTGCGCCGCCAGGGCAGCAGGAGCACCATCCCGCTGCGGCTGCGCACCGTCCTGGAGCCCAGGGCGACGGCGGAGGCCAAGGGCGCCCTGCACTGCTACGACTGGTCGGGCTTCGAGCTCGCCATCGACCCGTCGCGTCTGCGGACCCGCGGCCAGTGGCAGTCCGGCACCTGGCGCCTGGGCATCGGCATCCCGCGCCCCGGCGGCATGTCCGTCGGCAGCATCCTCAAGAGCAACAGCGGAGCAGCGGGACACAGCCAGGTGCACGTGCTGGACGACGGCGTACGCCTCGTCGCCGGGTACGACCGCAACCGCCTCAAGCTCTCCGTGGACGTCGTGCCCGCCGAGGTCGAGTCCCAGGAGATGGACGACAACGGCCTCACGGTGACGATCCGCGCGCGCGGCACGGCCGCCGCCGCGGGGAAGACCCCGACCGCCCTGCGCATCGACCACGAGGGCACCGAGTTCTCGGCCGACCTCCCCCTGGAGGCCGGCGCCGTCGGCACCGACGGCTGGCACCGGTACACCGCGCGCCTGCCCTTCGGCGACCTGCCCGTCGCGGGCGTCGTTCCCGGCAAGTCCCGCAAGTACCGCGCACGGATCGTCTTCGCGGACGGCACGCTGCGCCGCGCCACCATCGGACAGTCCCTGCGCACCGGCGTGCGGCAGCTGCCCCGCACCCTCGAGTTCGCCGTGCTCACGGACGGCGCCGGCAACTTCACCCCGCAGCTCCGCTCCGCCCAGCCCGTCGTCGACAAGGCCGAATGGTCCGCGAACGGCGAGCTGACGCTGTCCGGTACGTACACGGGCCCGGCCGAGAAGATGAAGTTCGTCCTGCGCCACAGCGGCCGCAACGAGGACAAGCCGCTGCCCGCCGAGTTCGAGAACGGGCGCTTCACCGCCCGCCTCACACCCGACGCCATGCCCGCGTACGACGGGACGCTCCCGCTCCGGGCGGGCCGCTGGCTCCCGTTCCTGCGCGCCCGTGACGAGTGGAACCACCGGCACGACATCCCCGTGACGATCCGCCCCGACCTGGTCTCCCTCCTGCCGTCGCCCCACGCCGGCGCCCGCCGGACGTACACCCTGGAGCGGCTCGACTACGACCGGATCTTCCTGGAGTCGGGTCCCGTCCTGGAGCCCGAGCTCCGCGGCGCTTACCGCCAGCGGCTCATGCGCGACGTGTACACCCCCGAACAGCGCAAGCTGCCGCTGCGCGAGGCCGTGCTCTACAACAGCTTCGGCGGCAAGCAGTTCTCCGACTCGCCGCGCGCGGTCTACGAGGAGCTCGTACGCCGCGGCACGCAGGTCGAGCACATCGCGATGGTCCACGACGAGCAGGTCGTACTGCCGCCGGGTGTCCGCGGAGTGCTGTGGGGCAGCAAGGAGTGGTACGAGGCACTGGCCCGCAGCCGCTACATCGTCACCAACGGCGGCATCCGCGAGTGGTTCGTCCGCCGTGAGGGCCAGGTCGTCGTGCAGACCTGGCACGGCACGCCCCTCAAGCGCATCGGCGCCGACCTGCTCGGCACCCCGCAGGCCAACCTCGCCTACATCTCCAGCCTGCCGCAGCGTTCGCGCCAGTACAGCCTCTTCATCACGCCGAACGCCTTCACGACGCCGATCATGACCAACTCCTTCCGCCTCCAGTGCGAGGTCCTGGAGGCGGGTTACCCGCGCAACGACGTCTTCCACGCCCCGGACCGGGTCAAGCGCGCGGCGGCCGTACGGGAGAAGCTCGGCATCCCCGCGGGCAAGAAGGTCGTCCTGTACGCGCCGACCTGGCGCGACGACCAGCGCTACGGCGGCCGGCGCTTCAAGCTCGACAACCAGATCGACGTCACCGCCGCCCAGGAACAGCTCGGCGACGACCACGTGCTGCTCTACCGCAAGCACCACAAGGTCCTCGACAGCATCCCCGGCGCGGGCCAGGGCTTCGTCTGGGACGTCACGTACTACCCGGACATCGCGGACCTCTACCTGATCGCGGACGTGCTGATCACGGACTACTCCTCCGTGCTCTTCGACTTCGCGCACTCCGGCCGGCCGATGCTGTTCTTCACGTACGACCTGGAGCACTACCGGGACACCCTGCGCGGCTTCTACTTCGACTTCACGTCGCGCGCCCCGGGACCGCTGATCAAGACGTCCGCCGAGCTCGTCGACGCGATCCGCAACATCGAGGCGGTCACCGAGGAGTACAAGGAGAAGTACGCCCAGTTCAGGGTGGACTTCTGCGAGCCCTCCGACGGTCTCGCCGCGGCGCGGGTCGTCGACCGGATGCTGACGGTCAACGACGACTGAAGCCGTACCGGCAACGACTGAAGCCGTTCGGGCCGGCCGCGCCCGGCGCCTCCCACCACTGTCCGTCGCGTGTCCATCGGACGGAACGGGAAGGCGCCGGGCGCGGCCGCTCGCGTACTGTGCTGCTCGGGGACGGCCCCCGGAAGCCCGGGCCACGGGGGCCTCGACGGCCCCTCAGCCGAGCGCCGGGCCAGCCAGAGTGAGGAAGTACGTGTCAGCTGCCAGGCCGGGCGTGACCGGTGCCCGCAGGATCGTGGTCAAGGTCGGATCCTCCTCTCTCACCACGGCCGCAGGCGGCCTCGACGCCGACCGTGTCGACGCCCTCGTCGACGTGCTGGCCAACGTCAGGAGCGGCGGGGAGAAGGAGATCGTCCTCGTCTCCAGCGGCGCGATCGCCGCCGGACTCGCCCCGCTCGGACTGGTCCGCAGACCCAAGGACCTGGCCCGTCAGCAGGCCGCCGCCAGCGTCGGCCAGGGTCTCCTGGTCGCCCGCTACACCGCCTCGTTCGCGCGCTACGGCGTACGCGTCGGGCAGGTGCTCCTCACCGCCGACGACACCAGCAGGCGCGCCCACTACCGCAACGCGTACCGCACCCTCGACCAGCTCCTGGACATGGGCGCGCTGCCCGTCGTCAACGAGAACGACACGGTGGCCACGGACGAGATCCGGTTCGGTGACAACGACCGGCTCGCCGCCCTCGTCGCCCACCTCGTCCACGCCGACCTCCTGGTCCTCCTCTCCGACGTGGACGGTCTGTACGACGGCGACCCCCGGACCCCGGGCGCCACACGGGTCGCGGAGATCCACGGGCCGGACGACCTGGAGGGTGTCACGATCGGCAGCGCCGGGAAGGCGGGCGTCGGCACCGGCGGGATGGTGACCAAGGTCGAGGCCGCCCGTATCGCCAGCGCCGCCGGAATCCCCGTCGTCCTGACATCCGCCATTCACGCCGCCGACGCCCTCGCCGGCCGTGACACCGGCACGTACTTCCACCCGACCGGCCGCCGCTCCGCCGACCGGCTGCTCTGGCTCGCCCACGCGTCGACCCCGCAGGGCGCCCTGACCCTCGACGACGGCGCCGTACGGGCCGTGGTGGACCGCCGCACCTCGCTGCTGCCGGCCGGAATCTCCGCTGTCGAGGGCGAGTTCACCGCGGGCGACCCGGTGGAACTGCGCGACCTCTCCGGCCGGGCCGTCGCCCGCGGCCTCGTCAACTTCGACGCCAAGGAGATCCCCCAGTTGCTCGGCCGGTCCACCCGGGAGCTGGCACGGGAACTGGGCCCCGCCTACGAACGCGAGGTCGTACACAGGGACGATCTGGTCATCCTCGCGCCCGGCCTCACCCCCCGAATCGGCTGAAAGTCCGGACATTCGGCAGAGACCTTCACCAAAAGCGCCCCACGCCCGGCCTCGGACTGGTCAACTTTGTAGCGGGCACACAAGGCGTACGGCACAGCAACGCATTCACAGGAGGCCGCCGGTGAGACGAGCGCGCCCGGGGGCGCCGCCCCGAGGGACGGGAAGCCGCGCCCTGACCAGCGTCGGGGCGGGCTCCGACTTCGGTGCCGGGCTGCCCGCGGACAGCATCAGGGACCGCGCCGAGCAGGAACCGGTGGCGGCGCGGGAGGAACGGACCCAGTCGAAGCTCTGGCACATCACCCTCAGCGTCTCGGGTTCGGAGATCCCGCTGAAGGAGGTCAGGCGCGGCCTCGAACAGCTCGCCCACGACCACCCGTTCCTGCTGACCAGCCGGTACGCCAACGACCACGCGGAGATCCGCTACTGGGAAGAGGCCCGCGACCTCCACGACGCGGCGGCCGTCGCCCTGCGCCTGTGGGGCGAGCACCGCTCCAGCGCCAAGCTCCCGCCCTGGGAGATCGTCGGCCTGGAGGTCATCGACCGGGAGACGTACCACCTGCGCATCGCCGAGGGGTACGGGCCACCGCCCGCGGCTCCGGTCGGGGTGCACCCGTACTGACCGGACCGCCGATCTTCGAAACGGCCGTCTCGCATCACGGGATACGTGACAGATGCCCGCAGCGTGCGCATTACCCTGCGGGCATGACCACGCTTTCGCCGTACGACAACATGTCCCCGGTCGCCCAGGCCGCCTACCGGGCACGCGCCGCCGCCGCGGACATCGCGCCGCTCCCGCGCTCGGCGAAGGACGACGCGCTGCTGGCCATCGCGGACGCGCTCGAAGTACGCACCGGCGAGATCGTCGCGGCGAACGCCGAGGACGTCGCCCGTGCCCGCGAGGCCGGGACCAGCGAGTCGATCGTCGACCGGCTCACGCTCACCCCCGAGCGCATCCGCGCCATCGCCGCCGACGTCCGCGACGTGGCCGCCCTGCCCGATCCCGTCGGCGAGGTGGTGCGCGGCTCGACCCTCCCCAACGGCATCGACCTCCGTCAGATCCGCGTGCCGCTCGGCGTGGTCGGGATCATCTACGAGGCCCGTCCCAACGTGACGGTGGACGCCGCGGCCCTCTGCCTCAAGTCGGGCAACGCCGTACTCCTGCGGGGCTCCTCCTCCGCCTACGCCTCCAACGTCGCCCTGGTCCGGGTGGTACGCGACGCGGTCGGAGGCTCCGGTCTCCCCGCCGACGCGGTCCAGCTCGTGCCGGGGGAGAACCGCGACTCGGTACGCGAGCTGATGCGCGCCCGCGGCCTCGTCGACGTGCTGATCCCGCGCGGTGGCGCCTCCCTGATCCGCACGGTCGTGGAGGAGTCCACGGTGCCCGTGATCGAGACCGGCACCGGCAACTGCCACGTCTACGTGGACGCGCAGACCGACCTCTCCATGGCCGTCGACATCCTGATCAACTCCAAGGCGCAGCGCCCGAGCGTGTGCAACGCCGCCGAGACCCTGCTCGTCCACAAGGACGTCGCCGCCGAGTTCCTCCCCCTGGCCCTGGACGCCCTGGCGGAGGCCGGGGTGACGGTCCACGGCGACGAGCGCGTCATGGAGTACGCCGCGAGCTCGAAGGCCACCCTGGTGGAGGCGACACCGGAGGACTGGGAGACCGAGTACCTCTCGTACGACATCGCGGCGGCCGTCGTGGAGTCGCTGGACGCCGCGGTCGCGCACATCCGGCTCTGGTCCTCCGGCCACACCGAGGCGATCGTGACCACGTCGCAGGCGGCGGCCCGCCGCTTCACCCAGCTGGTCGATTCCACGACCGTCACCGTGAACGCCTCCACGCGCTTCACCGACGGCGGCCAGTTCGGGTTCGGCGCCGAGATCGGCATCTCCACGCAGAAGCTGCACGCCAGGGGGCCCATGGGGCTTCCGGAGCTGACGTCCACGAAGTACATCGTCACCGGCGACGGCCACATCCGGTAGCCGCGAACGGGCCGAGTTTGTGTGCTCTCTGCCCAAATCGCCCCGGCGCGGCTACGCTGAAGCCGTGCCGGACGACGTGGGAGGCAGGCCGTTCCAGGACGGCTGGGAGCCCGACGACGACCGCGGGGGCGCGGACGAGGACTTCGCCTCCGTGGTGTTCGACGAGGCCTTCGTACGGGCCGCGCAGGTCCATGAACCCACCGCGGTGGAGCGGCTGCTCTCCGCGGCGCAGGCGCGGGCCGAGGCCGAGGCGGCCCGGGCGCGCGCCGGCGGCGGCCCCATGGACGACGACCTCTACGACGAGGACTACGGCCCGGACGGCGTGTACGGCCGCAGGCGGCCCTTCGGGGCCTCCGCGGACCCCGACGGGGACGAGGACGACTACAGCGGCCCGTACGGGCGCCACGGCGGCGCGCTGCGCCCCTACCGCGGCTCCGCGCGCTGGCACCGGCCGGTGGCCTGGCTGCTCGCCCTGCTGATGGGGATCGGCATGGTCGCACTGGCCTTCTCCGCCGTGTACCGGGGAGCCGCCGCCAACCGCCAGGACCAGATCCCGCAGCCGGTGACGAGCGGTGTCGACAAGCCGGGCGGCAGCGACCGCCCGGTCCCCGCCGGCCACTCCCGCCCGACCGTCTCCGCGGTGCCCCGCACCCCCTGACGGCCGACCGCCCGCGGCCCCTTTCCCACTGATGGCGGCTCCCGCGTTTACCTTCCGCCGGATCGACCTACTCTGAAGATGCGACCCCTCTTCCGGAGGGGGCTTCTCACTTGTCCGGTTGTGCGCCCGCGTACGTGTCGGCGATCGGGAGAAGTCATGACTGGCCGCGGAGAACCGCCGGAAAACCCGCCTGACGAGCCCGCGGGCGGCGAGGACGAGTACCGCTCGCTCGTCTTCGACGAATCGTTCATCCGCGCTGCCCGGCTCCAGGAGTTCTCCGCACAGGAACGCATGGGCGACCACGCCCTCGCCGTCCGCTCACTGCCCGGCCGCGCCGCCCGCCACGGCTCCAAGGCCGCCATCGCCCTGGTCCTGCTCATCGCCCTCGCCTTCACGACGGCCGTGTACATCGGCTTCCGCAGCAACCCCTACCCACCGCCCACCGTCAGGCGTGCGGAGCCGCTGAAGGCGACCGTGGTGCCCCTGGCCCCCCGGGGCGCCGTGCCGGGCGGCACCCCCGCCGCCCTCTACGAGGCGAGCCCGGCGGCGGCGTTCCGGTCCGGCGGGGAAGGGATCACCTTCCCCGGGATCCGGCGCACGCACAGCTTCTCCGTCAGTCAGATCACCGCCGCCCTGACGACGGCCAAGGATTACCTGGTGGGATCCTCGCTGGACCCCGACGTGCTGAGCGGGGCGTCCACGCGGCCCGTCGAGCGTCTGCTGGACCCCGGCCAGACGGCCCAGTTCGACCGGAGCGTGAACTCACCCGCCGACGACGGCCGGCACTCCGCCACCGGCTGGCTCGTGCGCTTCGATCCCGCAACCGTCGAGCTCGCCGACCCGAACGTGAGGGTCAAGGGCACGCTGGCATACGCGGAGGTGGGAGCGGACACCCTGGAGGTCGTCTCGGACCACACGTTCACGTACGCGCTGCGCCCGGTCGGTTCCGGCCCGCGGAGCGAGGGCGACGCCTCGCTGTTCACCGTGCGGCGGGAGCTGCGTTTCCAGCTCGACCGTGAGGACCTGCGGCTGCACCGCCTGGAGGTCAGGACGGCCCAGGTACAGGCCGGACCCCAGTCCTGCTCGGCGGACACGGCCGACTCGCTGGTACCGCTGCTGGCGGGGCAGCGGGCGGACGACCGGGGACCGGCGGGCACGGACCCGTACGCCACGGGTCCGCGCCCGACGGCGCTGTGCGGAACGCTGGTGGTCAGCTCCGCTCCGGCCCGGAACTCTGCTCAGGGTCCTGCGGCGGACGCTTCCCCGTCTGCCCGCCCGTAGCCCCGCCGCCGCCCGCGCCCGTGAACTTGTCCCGGAGCTTGCCGCCCAGGTCCCCCGCACCGCCCGCGATGTCACCGACCAGCTTCATCAGCGGGTCCTTGCTGGTGCGCACCGTGTCCGCGTAGTGCGAGGCGGACTCCCGGAAGGAGTCCGTGACCGAGGTGTCCTTGTCCTCGTCGCGCCGGGGGTAGTGGCCGTCCATGATCCGCTGGTGGTCGCGGGTCTCCGACCACTTCTTCAGCTCCGCTGCCCGCACCGTGGTGAACGGGTGCGAGCGGGGCAGCACGTTGAGGATCTTGAGCACGGAGTCGCGCAGGTCGCCGCCCTTCTCGTACTCGTCGGCCTGGGCGAGGAACGCGTCCACGTTCATCTCGTGCAGATGGTTGCCACCGGCGATCTTCATCAGGCCCCGCATGGAAGCCTGCAGATCCTGGCCGACCAGCAGCCCCGCCCGGTCCGCCGACAGCTCGGACTTGCGGAACCACTCGCGCAGCGCCGTCACGATCGTCATGATCGCGACGTTGCCGAGGGGGATCCAGGCGATCTTGAGGGCCAGGCTGGTGAGGAAGAGCAGTATCGTCCGGTACACCGAATGGCCGGACAGCGCGTGGCCCACCTCGTGGCCCACGACGGCCCGCATCTCCTCCTCGTCCAGCAGCTCGACCAGGCCCGTCGTCACGACGATGATCGGCTCGTCAAGCCCGATGCACATCGCGTTCGGCCGGGGGTCCTGAGTGACGTACATCGGAGGGACCTTCTCCAGGTCCAGGATGTAACAGGCGTCCCGCAGCATCGCGTTGAGGTGGGAGAACTGGGCGTCGCTCACCCGGACGGAGTCGGAGAGGAAGAGCAACCGCAGACTGCGCTCGGGGAGCAGCCCGCTGAGTGCCTTGAAGACGGTGTCGAACCCCGTCAGCCTGCGCAGGGCCACCAGCGCCGAACGGTCCGCCGGATGTTCGTACGCCCGGGAGGAGATTCCCGGGAATCGCCTGCGCTGCCTGCTCGGCACGTTCTCCTGGCTGCTTTCGGTCATGGAAGGCCCCCTGTTCGTACGAGTTGTGGCTCGTCCCCCTGGCAAATCCCAGCGTATGTGCTGGCGCAACGGTGTGCGGGAGGCTGTGGACAACTGTCAGGACGCCCGAAATGCCGTACACCGTCGCACTGCTCGCCGCCGCCTCCGGGCAACAGGGACCGGCCGGCACGCTTCGGATCGGGCTGCTCGTACCGATCGTCGGCGCCGTACCGCCGGCCTGGTTCCTGCCGCGGGGTCACGGCAACGAGGACAACAACGTCTGAGTCGGCGTGAGCGTGCCCGAGGCTCCCGCATACGATGTCGACGACGTCTTCCTTACGACTCCCGACGAAAAGGTCCCGCCGAAGATGAGCCTCACGAGCACCGCGCACCAGCTGGTCACTCTCGCCTCCGAAGGCGGCGAGTCCGGTGGTAACCACGAAAGCCTCAACCCGTACCTCACCGGCGGCGGTGCGTTCCTCGCGCTCCTGCTGCTGCTGTGGATCACCACCTCCTTCAACCGCGACCGCTGAGGCAGAGGCGAACGGCCGTACCAGTAGGGTCTGCACGCATGGGAGAGCAGGAAGTGCCTACCGGCCGCGCCAAGCGCCGACTCGGCGTGATGGGCGGGACGTTTGACCCGATCCATCATGGACACCTGGTGGCGGCCAGCGAAGTGGCCGCCCAGTTCCACCTCGACGAGGTCATCTTCGTCCCGACCGGGCAGCCCTGGCAGAAGAGCCACAAGCAGGTCTCGCCGGCCGAGGACCGCTATCTGATGACGGTCATCGCCACGGCGTCGAACCCGCAGTTCTCCGTGAGCCGCCTGGAGATCGACCGCGGCGGTCCGACGTACACCATCGACACGCTGCGGGACCTGCGCGCGCTCCACGGTGACGCGGACCTCTTCTTCATCACCGGCGCCGACGCGCTCTCCCAGATCCTCACCTGGCGGGACGCGGAGGAGCTGTTCTCGCTCTCCCATTTCATCGGCGTGACCCGCCCGGGGCATGTGCTCACGGACGACGGGCTGCCCGAGGGCGGGGTCTCCCTCGTGGAGGTTCCGGCCCTGGCCATCTCGTCCACGGACTGCCGCGAGAGAGTCGGGCAGGGGGATCCGGTCTGGTATCTGGTGCCGGACGGAGTGGTCCGGTACATCGACAAACGCCAGCTGTACCGCGGCGAATGAGCCACGGAGAGGGGCACCGGTGAACGACCGACAGAATCCGTACGACCCGTACTACCAGCAGCCGCAGATCGTCGGCTACGACGAGTACGGGCAGCCGGTGTACCAGCAGCCGGGACAGCACGGGCAGCAGCAGGGCGGGCAGACGTACGACCCGTACGCGGAGCAGACCCACCAGCCCCAGCACGGCCAGGGCGGTCAGGCGGGGCAGGGCGGCGATCAGGGCTACGGGTACGACCCGTACGCCCAGCTGCCGCAGCAGCCCCAGCAGTACGACCCCTACGCCGCCCAGCAGCCGCAGGCCGCGCCGCAGCACCACCAGCCGCAGCCGGGGCAGCCCGCGCAGTCCCAGGGGCAGGGCTACGACAGCGGGTACGGAGACTACGGCTACGACACCGGCCGGCAGCAGCCCGTCGCGGCCGACAGCACCCAGCAGTGGAACATGCCGCAGCAGGCCGCCGCTCCCGCGACGGCCCCGCCGGAGCCCGAGCGGCCGTTCGAATCCGAAGCGGAACCGGTCGTCCCCGGACAGCGCGGAGCCGCCCCGGACTACCGCACCGAACAGTTCTCGTTCATCGAGGAGCCCGACGAGGACTCCGAAGACGTGATCGACTGGCTGAAGTTCACCGAGAGCCGCAGCGAACGGCGCGAGGAGGCACGGCGCCGCGGCCGCAACCGGATCGTGGCCCTGATCGTCGTCGCGGTGCTCGTGGTGATCGGCGGTACGGGATACCTCTGGGCGACCGACCGCATCCCCGGACTCTCCGGAACGGACGAGCCGAAGGCCACCGAGGCGGGTGCGCAGCAGCGGGACGTCATCGTGGTGCACCTCCACAACACGAAGAAGGGCGGCACCTCCACGGCGCTGCTCGTCGACAACGTCACCACGAAGCAGGGCACCACCGTCCTGCTGCCCAACTCGCTCGCCGTCGCCACCGACGACGGTTCGACGACCACGCTCGGAAGGTCCGTCGACGAGGACGGATCCACCGCGACGAGCGAGTCGATCGACGCCCTGCTGGGCACCAGCATCAGCGGCACGTGGCGGCTGGACACTCCGTACCTGGAGAATCTCGTCGAGCTGGTCGGCAACATCGAGATCGACACCGACACCGACGTCCCCGACACGCAGAAGGGTGCTTCGCCCCTGGTGAACAAGGGCGAGGCGCAGACGCTGAGCGGCCAGATGGCCGTCGCGTACGCCACCTACCGCGGTCCGGACGAGGCCGAGGCGAAGCAGCTTCTGCGGTTCGGCCAGGTCATGCGGAGCGTTCTGCGGAAGCTGTCGGAGGACCCCAAGGCCGCGACGGTCACGGTGCAGACCCTGGGCCAGATCCTCGACCCGTCGCTGCCCGAGGGTGACCTGGGAGCCTCCCTGGCGAAGCTCGCGGGACACGCCAAGGTCGGCGACTACAAGACCGCGCTGCTGCCGGTACAGCCCGACGGGACGCTCACCGAGAAGGCCACGAACAGCGTGGTCAAGGACGTGCTCGGCGGAGCGGTCAAGGCGCCGGACAAGGACGCGGCCGTCCGGGTGGGCATCAAGAACGCCACCGGGAACACGGACGCCGCCGGGGCGGCCAGAGTGCAGCTGATCAACGGTGGCTACGCCGTCGTCGACGGAGGGAAGAGCGATCCGGCGGCCTCGTCGGCGGTCCTCTACCGGACGGCCGAGGACAAGGCGAAGGCGACCGAGGTGGCCAAGACACTGGGGCTGCCGACGAGCTCGGTGCGCAAGGGCGAGCCCGCGGCGAACGCCGACGTGTCCGTCGTACTGGGCCAGAACTACACGGTCAAATAGCGAACGAACAGCGAAACGACGCGATGGAACGATCGTCGTAGGGGCCGTCGGCGGTCCGTGAGACCCTAGAGGTTGATCTGACCGCCGACGAAAGCCTGCATGTGACCGCCACGGACCGCTCCATCGAGCTCATCAACGCCGCCGCTCAGGCGGCCGCCGACCGGCTCGCGCACGACATCATCGCCTACGACGTCAGCGACGTGCTGTCGATCACTGACGCCTTCCTGCTGGCCTCGGCCCCCAATGACCGCCAGGTCAAGTCGATCGTCGACGAGATCGAGGAGCGGCTGCAGAAGGAACTGGGCGTCAAGCCGGTGCGCCGCGAGGGAGACCGCGACGCCCGCTGGATCCTCCTCGACTACGTCGACATCGTCATCCACGTCCAGCACAGCGAGGAGCGTGTGTTCTACGCGCTCGAGCGCCTGTGGAAGGACTGCCCCGAGATCGGTCTCCCCGAGGACGCGCTCAAGACCCGCGGCAAGGCCGCCGAGCACGCCCAGCTCAACGGTGTCCCGGAAGGTGAGCAGCACTGAACGGCAGCAGCAGCGGCAGGGGCCGCAGGATCGTCCTCTGGCGTCACGGTCAGACGGCGTGGAATCTGGAGCGCCGTTTCCAGGGCTCCACGGACATCGACCTCACCGAAGCCGGCGTCGGGCAGGCCCGTCGGGCCGCCCGGCTGCTCGCTTCGCTGAAGCCGGACGCCATCGTCGCCTCGGACCTGCGGAGAGCGTCGGCCACAGCGGCTGAGCTCGCCGCGGTCACCGGTCTCGCCGTCGCTCACGACGCGGCACTGCGCGAGACGTACGCGGGCGCCTGGCAGGGGCTCACGCACGAGGAGATCATCGAGCGTTACGGCGACCAGTACGCCGCCTGGAAGCGCGGCGAACCCGTGCGCCGGGGTGGCGGTGAGCTGGAGACCGAGGTCGCGGACCGGGCCGCCCCCGTGGTGCTCGGACACGCCGACAAGCTGCCCGACGGCGGCACGCTCGTCGTGGCCAGCCACGGAGGCACGATCCGGACGACCATCGGTCGTCTGCTCGGTCTCGAGGCGCACCACTGGGAAGGACTCGGCGGACTCTCGAACTGCTGCTGGTCCGTGCTCGGCGAGGGCGCGCGCGGCTGGCGCCTGCTGGAACACAACGCCGGCACCCTCCCGGAACCGGTGCTGGGCGACGACGTGTGACGGCTGCCCGGAGGCCACCTCCGGGCCATGTCGGCCGGATTTCACTTTCTGGCTGGTCGCAGGCTAAAGTTCTTCTTGTTCGCAGCGCGGAAACGCGGGAAACAAAGCGGACAGCGGGGCTATAGCTCAGTTGGTAGAGCGCCTGCATGGCATGCAGGAGGTCAGGAGTTCAATTCTCCTTAGCTCCACAATCAAGATCCCGTCCCCGGTTGGGGGCGGGATCTTTTCGTTGCTCACAAGCCGGCCTCCTCGGCGGGCTGACCCTCTTGCGGTGCCATGGCAGAATCGGAGCGCCGGAGGGGGCGAGGACCGATCGGGAGGGAGCGCGATGCCTGCGAGTCGCGAACAGGTCCCGGACCTGCCCGTCCCACCCGCCACCGGCTCCCGGTTCACCTCCACGGCTCCTCCCGCCCCGCCGCTCACCACCTCTGCGGCCGTCGCACCCCGACTCCCTCGTACCTCCCGAACCTCCCGAGACCGAGATCTCCTTGGCTGTCCGTCCTGCGGTTCGTCCCATGTGGCCCAGGTCCTGGGTGACGGCGGCGGGGTTTCCTACGTGTGCACGGCCTGCGGCCACAGTTGGAGCTGACTGATGGGTGCACACAGGCGTAAGTGCGACTGGTGCGGCAGTGGTACGCCCATCGTCCGGGACATGGATCCGGTCAATGCGGACTACCAGTACTGGTGCGAGGAGTGCGCCCAGGCGCTGATCATAAAAGGCGACCCCATCGAGACGTACCGGGAGCTGGAGGGGGAGCCGATCTACGGGCGGCTCCTGGAGGAGCACTGCACCCTCAAGCGGTTCTACTCCTTCGCCACCGCGTGACCCGGAATCGGGCAAATCACCCCAGACGGGAAACGATTTGGTGGAGGACCGGGGGGACCGTGTAATGTTCTCGATGTCGCCAAGGGAAACCGGGCGGCAAGCAGCGAGGGGCTATAGCTCAGTTGGTAGAGCGCCTGCATGGCATGCAGGAGGTCAGGAGTTCAATTCTCCTTAGCTCCACAGTGGAAGAACGGGTCATCCGGATCGGATGACCCGCTCTTCTGTCATTTCCGGTCAGCCGCGTCCGCTGCCGAGGGCCTTGCGGTCGGCGCTGGGCAGTGCCGGGCGCTCCGCCGGTGCCTGCTCGATACGGAGTGCCAGGGCCGGGCAGCGCCGTACGGCCCGCTGGGCGCGTCCGCGCAGGTGCATCGGAACGGAGGCGTCCGCCAGCGCGGGGAACCCGTCGGGGCCCAGCCGGATCAGCTCGGGGACGATGTCGGCGCACAGGCCGTGGCCCTGACAGAGCGTCCAGTCGACCGCCAGCTTCCCGCCGCTCGGAATGGACTCCTCCTGGTCCTGGTAGCCCGGCGCGGGCAGGGGCAGCACCCCGAGGGTCTCCCGGCCGCAGCCACCGTCCAGGACGTGCGCGGCGAGGTCGTCGGTGAACGCGGACAGCGTCGAGGAGAGGAAGCGGGCCGAGCCGTCCGGGTGCTTGCACGCGCCCCGGCCCTTCACCGCCTGGGTCACCTCGCGCAAGGCGGCGAGCGCAGCGGGGCCGCCTCCGTTCAGTACGTCGGAGAGGCCGCCGGCGGCGGCGGGCAGCCCGAGCTTGCACGGCCCGCACTGGCCCGCGGTCTCGGCGGCCAGCCAGTTGGCGATCCGGAGCGACTCGCCGAGCGGACAGGTCCCCTGGGCGATCGGCAGGATGGCGCCGGCCCCGAGCGCGCCGCCCACCGCGGCGAGGGACCTGACGGACACGACGGCGTCGTGCACGGCCTCCGCGTCGATCCAGTTGCCGTGATAGCCGCCGGTCAGCACGCCCTGGGGCATGGGAGGCGCACCGGCGAGCTGGAGGACGTACCGCAGCGGCACGCCGGTCGGCACCTCGATGACCATGGGACGTGAGACGGAGCCGGAGACCGTGAGCAGGACCGTGCCGGGCTCGTCGGGCAGCCCGGTGTGCCCGTAGCGGCGGGGGCCTATCCGGGCGGCGACGGCCAGCTGTGCGTATGTCTCCGCGTTCGACAGCAGCGTCGGGGCGCCGCCGACGCCCGACTCCGCGGCGCGCTCCCGGCGGCCCGGAGGCAGAGCGGGGCCACCGCTCGCCGCCCGGATGACCGACGAGGCCTCACCGGACACCATCCGCTCCGGGGTGCGCACCACCCGGGCCCGCAGTTGCTGTCCGCGCCTGTCGGACAGACCTCGCTCGGCCAGGGCCGCCCGGACGGATATCTCCGTGGAGTTACGGGTGACCGCGACGATCAGGGTGCGTGCGCCGAGGGCCTCGGCGGCCAGCAGCGCGCCGTCCAGGATGAGGTGCGGCGCGCGGTTGAGCAGCACGGTGTCCTTGCGGCAGGCGGGTTCGCCCTCGCTGCCGTTGATGACGACGACCGGCCGGACCCCGCGCCGGATGGAGGCCTTCGCGACCGCGCGGAGCTTCCTCCCGAACGGGAAGCCGGCGCCGCCGCGACCGCACAGGGAGATGGCCTCGGCCAGCTCCGCGAGGCGCTCGCCTGTCATCGGTTCGAGCGGTCCGTGCACCTTCAGATGCATGGCCAGGTCGAGCCGCTCCACCAGGTCGAAACCGCTGGTGAGCTGGGGCAGCCCGACGACACGTACCTCGGGTACGTCGGGGAGGGGGACGTTCACGGTCGTTCTCCTGCGGGTGCGTGCCAGGGTTCACCGGCTGGTGGCGGGTAGAGCGGGCCGGGCAACGGCTCGCCGAGGCGGGCCGTGTCGGCGGTGGAGCTGTACGGGGACGGGGTGTACGGGGACGTGCTGTACGGGGCGGAGCCGGGCGTGGCGGGGCCGTACGGGGACGCGCTGTCAGGGGAGTTGTACGGGGTGGAGCCGTACATGGACGCGCTGTCAGGCGCGTCGTACGGGGTGGGGCTCGGCGGGGACGCGCCGTACGGCGGTGCGGTGTGCTGCAAGGCGTCGTACGGGCCTTCCTGCGCGGGGGCGTAGGCGTGGCCCGGGTCCTGCGCCGGCCGGGCCGCTTGTGCGGGTGGTGCGGGGGAGGGCGTCGGCCAGCGGCTGTCCGGTGCTTCCGGTGGCGGGTCGGCGGAGAGGGAGACGGCCCGGTAGGCGGCCGCTATTCCGCGTCCCTGCGGCGGTGTCTCCGCGATGGCGGGGTTCCCGCCGAGCCGTTCGGAGCTGCGCGGCGGGGCCTCGTACAGGGGCGGTGACGGGGCAGGGAACGTCCGGGGGCGGACCGGCGTGCCCCATACCTCGCGCTCGCTCCCGAACCGATCGGGAGCGTCGGGGGGCGGAACGTTGCCGGTGCCCGGCAACGCGGCCGTGCGCAGTTCCCCGTCCGCCTCGGACGGGAGTGTGCCAGGGCTGAGCAACGCGGTGATCCGTACCGCGATCCGGCGCTTCGCCGGGGGCGGCAGCAGCCGGAGGCACAGCGCCGCCGCCACCGCGACCAGGCACAGGCTGTACATCACGACGACCCAGGTCGCGGCCGACCGGCCGGCGTACAGGCCATGGATCAGCGCCGCGCACCAGGCCGGGTACGCCAGCCCGTGCAGGGCGCGCCAGCGTCCCGCGAACCGGCCGCCGCTGAGGGGGGAGCGCAGCGAGCTGCCCAGCGCGGTGGTGGAGGGGGAAGGGTGCGCGAAGGCGCTGCGCAGAGCGCCGGTCGCCGCGGCGACGATCATCAGGAGGCCGGCGAGCGAGCCGAAGCCGATGAGGCCGGCTGTGCCCCGTACGCCCATGCCGAAGGGTATGAGGGCGCCGATGAGCGTCACATGGCCGAGCGCGACCTTCACGGTGGCATGCAGCAGGAGGAAGCCGAGTGAGGACACGGCCGTGGCGCGGTGGATGCCCTGTGCGAGCAGCCGATGACGAGTGGAGAGGAACAAGCGGTCGGTGGCGAGCAGGCCCCAGGCGACGGTCGCGGTGAGCGACACCAGGGTGAGAACGCCGGTGGTGAAGTCGAGCGCGGCGCGCAAGTCGTCGCTCCCTGCGACGGCGAGCAGCGGAATGAGCACCAGCAGGGCGACGGTCAGCCCGCCCTGCAGGGGGCGGCTCATCCCCGGGGTCGGGGTGGAGGATGAGCGGATCTTGCGATGAGGGTTCATTGGGGCGACTCCGAATGGTTCGGCAATGCGGTCCCGTTGCCGAATGTTAAGACGAGCCATACCGGCCGGTACTAGGATTGGGCGGTTGCCCCGATAGAGGCAGGTACGCGGAGTAACCCCTGCTTCCCGGACCTTCCGTCCATCCCCCGTCCGAGGGCCGGAAGCGCCCGGCCGGGGCCGGGGCGCGTGCGGTACCCTGACGCCATGCGTGCCGTACGCCTTCTGCTTAGCGAGCCGCGCTGATCACTACCGACCGGTGAGAATGCCTGGTCGGACTCGGCGCGGCGTCCCCTCCTGTGCGAGGGGATTTTTCGTTTCCGTAGACGTGTGTCCGTAGACGTGGGCGCCGGCAGATGACGATCGATGGAGCTTTGAGGATCATGAGCGAGACGAACACCGCAGCCGAGACGGCTGCGCCGCACCGCTACACGGCGGCGCTGGCCGCCGACATCGAGGCACGCTGGCAGGACTTCTGGGACGCCGAGGGGACGTACGAGGCGCCGAACCCGACCGGGGACCTGGCGGGCGATCCGGAACTGGTCGCCAAGCCGAAGAAGTTCATCATGGACATGTTCCCGTACCCCTCGGGTTCGGGTCTGCACGTCGGCCACCCGCTGGGCTACATCGCCACCGACGTCTACGCCCGCCACCAGCGCATGACCGGTCACAACGTCCTGCACACCCTGGGCTTCGACGCCTTCGGCCTGCCTGCCGAGCAGTTCGCCGTGCAGACCGGTACACACCCTCGGATCTCCACCGAGGCCAACATGGAGAACATGAAGACCCAGCTGCGCAAGCTGGGGCTGGGCCACGACAGGCGCCGGTCGTTCGCGACGATCGACCCCGAGTACTACAAGTGGACCCAGTGGATCTTCGTCCAGATCTTCAACTCCTGGTACGACACCGAGGCGAAGCGGGCGCGGCCCGTCGCCGAGCTGGTGGCACAGTTCGAGAGCGGGGAGCGGGCGATCGCTGACGGGCGCTCCTGGAGCGCCCTGAGCGCCGCCGAGCGTGCGGAGCTGCTGAGCGAGTACCGCCTGGCGTACGCGTCGGACGCACCCGTCAACTGGTGCCCGGGACTGGGTACCGTCCTGGCCAACGAAGAGGTCACATCGGACGGCCGGTCCGAGCGCGGCAACTTCCCGGTCTTCAAGGCGAAGCTGCGCCAGTGGAACATGCGCATCACCGCCTACGCGGACCGGCTGCTGGACGACCTGGACGCGCTGGACTGGCCGGACGCCATCAAGCTGCAGCAGCGGAACTGGATCGGACGCAGCGAGGGCGCGCGCATCGCCTTCCCCGTGGGCGACGAGCAGATCACCGTCTTCACCACGCGGCAGGACACCCTGTTCGGCGCGACGTACATGGTGCTGGCGCCGGAGCACGACCTGGTCGAGAAGATCGTCCCGGCCGCGTGGCCCGAAGGCACGCACGCCGTGTGGACCGGCGGCCACGCCACGCCGGGTGACGCCGTAGCGGCGTACCGCAAGCAGGCCGCGTCCAAGTCGGACGTGGAGCGCCAGGCCGAGGCCAAGGACAAGACCGGCGTCTTCACGGGCGCGTACGCCATCAACCCCGTCAGTGGCGACAAGGTTCCCGTCTTCATCGCCGACTACGTGCTGATGGGCTACGGCACCGGCGCGATCATGGCCGTTCCGGCGCACGACGTCCGCGACTTCGCCTTCGCGCGTGCCTTCGAGCTGCCGATGCGCTGCGTCGTCGAGCCCTCGGACGACCGTGGCACCGACGCCGCGACGTGGGACGACGCCTTCGCCTCGTACGACGCGAAGATCGTGAACTCCTCGGGCGACGAGATCTCGCTGGACGGCCTGGGCGTGGTCGAGGCCAAGGCCAAGATCACCGAATGGCTGGCCGGGCGGGGCATCGGCGAGGGCACGGTCAACTTCCGGCTGCGTGACTGGCTGTTCAGCCGGCAGCGGTACTGGGGCGAGCCCTTCCCGATCGTCTACGACGAGGACGGGGTCGCACACTCGCTGCCCGCGTCGATGCTGCCGCTGGAGCTGCCGGAGGTCGACGACTACTCGCCGCGCACCTTCGACGCGAACGACGCGAACACCTCGCCCGAGACGCCCCTGTCCCGCAACCAGGACTGGGTCAATGTCGAGCTGGACCTGGGCGACGGCGTCAAGAAGTACCGGCGCGAGACCAACACCATGCCCAACTGGGCCGGTTCCTGCTGGTACGAGCTGCGCTACCTGGACCCGCACAACAGCGAGAAGCTGGTCGACCCGGCCATCGAGCAGTACTGGATGGGCCCCCGCGAGGGGCAGCCGCACGGTGGTGTCGACCTGTACGTCGGTGGTGCCGAGCACGCCGTGCTGCACCTGCTGTACGCGCGCTTCTGGTCCAAGGTGCTGTTCGACCTGGGCCACGTCTCCTCGGCCGAGCCGTTCCACAAGCTGTACAACCAGGGCATGATCCAGGCCTTCGCGTACACGGACTCGCGTGGCGTGTACGTGCCCGCGGCCGAGGTCGAGGAGCGCGACGGCTCGTTCTTCCACAACGGGGAGGCGGTCAGGCGCGAGTACGGCAAGATGGGCAAGTCCCTGAAGAACGCCGTCACGCCGGACCAGATGTCCGCCGAGTACGGAGCCGACACGCTGCGGCTGTACGAGATGGCGATGGGCCCCCTGGACGTCTCGCGGCCGTGGGACACGCGCGCTGTCGTCGGTCAGTACCGGCTGCTGCAGCGGCTGTGGCGCAACATCGTCGACGAGACGACCGGAGAGGCCACCGTCGTCGACACCGAGCCCGACGAGGACACCCTGCGTGCCCTGCACAAGGCGATCGACGGCGTCGGCCAGGACATGGCCGGGATGCGCTTCAACACGGCGATCGCCAAGGTCACCGAGCTGAACAACCACCTGACCAAGGCGGGTGGCCCGCTGTCCCGCCCGGTCGCCGAGCGGCTGGTGCTGCTGGTCGCGCCGCTGGCGCCGCACATCGCCGAGGAGCTGTGGCGCAAGCTGGGCCACACCGACTCGGTCGTCCACCAGGACTTCCCGGTCGCCGACCCGGCGTACGTCGTGGACGAGACCGTGACCTGCGTCGTGCAGATCAAGGGCAAGGTCAAGGCGCGCCTGGAGATCTCGCCGTCGATCACGGACGAGGAGCTGGAAGCGCTGGCGCTGGCCGACGAAGGCGTCGTCGCGGCGCTGGGCGGGGCCGGTATCCGCAAGGTGATCGTGCGCGCACCGAAGCTGGTCAACATCGTCCCTGCCTGACGGTCAGGGCTTTCCCTTACGGGCAGGTTGGGGGTCCCATTGGAACCCCTGGCCTGCCTGTTCCGTTTACGGTAGAAGCGGAGACCGGCACACCGGTATCCGAATCGGACATCGAGGGGCGCTCATGGAAGTCGTGATCACGATTCTGGCGCTGCTCTTCGTCGCGTTCGTGGCGTTGGGCGTGTACGCGGGCGTCAAGGCGGTCGGCGCCGCGCGACGGGGTGTGGACCGCACGATCACGCAGGCGCGCCGCACCGTGGAGGAGACGACGCTGCGGGCGAAGAGCTTCGGTCAGACGGGCGTACCGGGGGAGCTGGCGCAACTGCGGCTCGCCCTGCGTACGTCGATGCGGGCCACGCAGGACGCGCTGCACGCCGGGGTCGCGGAGGACGCGTCCCTCTCGGAGTCGCTGGGGCTGTTCGAGCGGCTGAGTGTGCACGGCCGTGAGCTCGACGACGAGATGAAGCGGCTGGAGCGCGAACCGGACCGGGCGACGGTGGCTTCGCTGTTGCCGGGCCTGAAGGAACGCACCGAGCGGATCACACACTCGGCGGAGTCGCTGCGGTGGGCGGCTCGCGACCGGGCACGGCAGTTCGCGGACGACGACCTGGACGCGCTGAACGCGCAGATCGATGTCGAGGCGGGCGCGCTGCGGCACTGGACGGTGGAGGAGCCCGCGTCGTCGACGGGTGAGCGGAGCGCCAAGGGGACTCATCCCGGGGCGGCGGGAACCGCCGGAGCGCCTGGAGCGACCGGCACGGACGGGGCCGGCGCACCGCAGGCGATCACGGCCGCCGACCCGAGGCTCACCACCGGCTACCCGTGGCAGAAGTCGGCACGGCCGGAAACGACCAACTGATCGACTCATCGCGCAGGCCGGGCACGCCCGGCCGCGCCGTGGGCGGCTTCCGGACGGTGCCAAGACGTGGGGCCGGTCTGCTGCACCCCCGCTTCGAGAGGTAATCTCCGGCTCATGTCCCGCCATGTCGCGATCGTCACCGATTCAACGGCCTACCTGCCGCCCGAAACGATGGAACGGCACGGCATCACCGCGGTGCCGCTGACCGTCGTCCTCGGTGATCAGGCTCTGGAGGAGGGCACGGAGATCTCGGCCCGCTCACTGGCCGCCGCGCTGCAGAAGCGCCGCTCCGTGACGACGTCCCGGCCCAGTCCCGAAGTGTTCGCCGCCGCTTACCGTGCGGCGGCCGATGCCGGGGCGACGGCCATCGTGTCCCTGCACCTGTCGGCCGAGATCTCGGGGACGTACGACTCCGCCCTGCTCGCGTCCAAGGACGCGCCCGTGCCCGTACGCGTGGTGGACACCGGCATGGTCGCCATGGCCCTGGGGTTCTGTGCGTTGTCGGCGGCGGAGACCGCCGAGGCGGGCGGGAGCCTCGACGAGGCGGTCGTGGCGGCGGAGAAGCGGGCGGCGGCCACATCCGCCTATTTCTATGTCGACACGCTGGACTATCTGCGCCGGGGCGGCCGCATCGGAGCCGCGCAGGCGCTGCTGGGATCCGCGCTCGCCGTGAAGCCGCTGCTTCAGCTGGATGGCGGCCGGATCGAGCTGCTGGAGAAGGTACGGACGGCCTCGAAGGCGATCGCCCGGCTGGAGGACCTCGTCGTGGAGCGCGCCGGCGCCGGAGCCGTGGACATCGCCGTGCACCATCTGACGGCCCCGGACCGGGCGGAACGACTGGCCGAGCGGCTGCGTGAGCGGGTGCCGGGCCTGGTGGACCTGCATGTCAGCGAGGTGGGTGCGGTGATCGGGGCGCACACCGGGCCGGGTCTGCTCGGAGCGGTGATCTCACCGCGTTGACGGTTCGATCTCGCGGCTGCGAACTTGGGGCTTCGCTCCAGGGGCGCTGAGTTCGCGGGGGTGATCTCTTGATGCCGGTCAGTGGTGCCGGTCCCGCGGTGCCGCACTCACTCCGGCGGGTGAGGAAGTTATCCACAACTGTATTGTTTTCCACCGGAATTGAGGGTGCTCAGCAGGTTCGGGCAGATATGCCTAACGTCATGAGGCATGGCCCTCCGATCACTCCGCGCAGCCCGATCCGTCTCCCCCTCCCCCTCCCCGTCTCCGCCACCATCACCGGACTCGTCTCCGGACATCTCCCGGTCCGCTGCCGCGCCTTCGGACGTGCGCCCCGGTTCGCGTGCGGGGCGCCGGCCGGCGGGTGGAGCGGGTCGCGGGCCCGGACGCGGTGCCGCCGGGGCGGGCGTGGGGCCCGGTGCGCGCCACGGTGCTCGCCTTGGGCGGCGGCGCTCGGCGCGGGCGCGAGCGGCGGCTGTCGCGGCAGCCTCCCGCCGCAGGGCGGACGACCTGATGTCGGCGGTGGACGATGCTGATCCGGCCCGCTCGGACCCGACGGCGGGCGAGGTGGAGACCGATGCTGTCCGGCCGCAGGGGTGGCGGGACCGGGCAGTTCCCGCCATCCGTGAGCGGCTGCCGCTGTGGCTGCAGTTACGTTGCGGCCTGGAGCCGAGGACGCTGGCGGCGCTCGGCGCGGTGATGGTCGCGGCGGCGATCCTTGCGGGGATGCACTTCTGGTCGGGCCGGCCACAGAGCGTCAGCGCTCCCGAACCGGTGAAGGACCGTGCCACCGCCGCCGTGCCCGTGGTGCGGCCGTCGGTGGAGCCCTCGCCCACCGCCGGGGTGAGCGGACAGATCGTCGTGGATGTGAGCGGCAAGGTGCGCCGGCCGGGTATCCAGAACCTGCCGCCCGGGTCGAGGGTGGCGGACGCGCTGAGGGCCGCGGGAGGGGTACGGGACGGTACGGACGTCACCGGCCTGAACAGGGCGAGGGTCCTGACGGACGGAGAACAGGTGGTGGTGGGTGCCCCCGCCGGTTCCTGGTCCACCGGGGGCGCGGTAGGCGGCGGAGCGGGCGTGGGGGCCGTGGGGGCAACAGGGCCCGCTGCACCCGTCAGCCTCAGCACGGCGACCGTCGAACAGCTCGAAACCCTGCCCGGTGTGGGGCCGGTACTCGCCCAGCACATCGTCGACTACCGCACCGAGCACGGTGGATACCGGTCCGTCGACGAGCTCCGCGAAGTCGACGGGATCGGCGACCGCCGGTTCGAGGACCTCCAGCCGCTGGTCCGGCCATGAGCACCCCCGACGTCCACACGGCATCGGGCGGGAGGCTCGGCGCGTCCGACCCACGACAGGAGGGGCCTGCGGATCTGCGTTTGGTACCGCCCGCACTGGCCGTCTGGGCCGCCGCGGCTGTCGCGCTCGGGGCACCGGGGCTGTGGGTGGCCGCAGGGGTGGTGGCGTGTGTCTGCGCGGCTGCGGGCTTCCTGATCCGGGCGACGCGCGTGCGGGCGGCGCAGGCGGGGTCGGCGGCGCAGGCAGGGTCGGCGGCGCAGGCAGGGTCGGCGGCGCAGGCGGGGTCGGCGGTGCAGGCGGGGTCGGCAGTGCGGGCGGTTCAGGCGGTGCAAGCGGGGTCGGCGGTGCAGGCGCAGGATGTGCAGGCCGGGTCGGCGGAGGCGTCCGTCCCCCGAGGCCGCCGGGCGCGGGCCACGGCGGTCGCCGCGGTGCTGCTGTCCGCGGCGGCCGGGGCGTCGGCCGCCGGACTGTACGGCGCGGACGTCAGGCAGGGCCCGCTTCCCGCTCTCGCGGCCGCCCAGCGCTGGGTCACGGTGGAGGCCACGGTCACCTCCGACCCGCGGCAGACCCGGCCGCGCGTGTGGGGTGACCGCAGCACGCCGGTCACGCTGCTGCTGGACGCGGAGGTGGATCGACTGACGACCACGGACGGGGCCGTGACCCGTATCCGTACGCCGGTGCTCGTCATGATCTCGCCGGGAGACGAGGTGGCGAGCTGGCAACGACTCCTGCCCTCCACCCGCATCCGCGTGACCGGCGGCCTCGCACCTCCGCAGCGGGACGGGGAACGCATCGCGGCCGTCCTGCGCACCGACGCCGACGATTCGCCCCGGATCACCGGCCGGCCGACCCTCCTCCAGCGCACGGCGGGCGACCTGCGCTCAGGTCTGCGCGAAGCGAGCGACGGGCTGGACGCGGACGCTCGGGCGTTGCTGCCGGGACTCGTCGTCGGCGACACCTCACGGGTCACCCCAGAACTCCAGGACGCCTTCAAGGCCACCGACCTCACCCATCTGTTGTCCGTATCCGGCGCGAACCTGTCGATCCTGCTCTTTCTGCTCATCGGGCCACCCGGCACTGCCCTGCGCACCGAACGCCGGGGTCTGGCGCCCCGGTTGGGTATCTCTCTGCGGATGACCGCGCTCATCGGCGGCGGGCTCACGCTCGCGTTCATCGTGGTCTGCCGACCCGAGCCGAGTGTTCTGCGGGCTGCGGCCTGCGGGCTGATCACCCTGCTCGCCATCGGGACGGGCCGTCGCCGATCCCTGATTCCCGCCCTGGCCGCCGCCGTACTGCTGCTGGTGCTCTACGACCCGTGGCTGGCCCGCAGTTACGGATTCCTGCTCTCCGTCCTGGCCACCGGGGCACTGCTCACCCTCGCGCCCCGGTGGAGTGCCGCGCTGCGCAGCCGCGGGGTTCCGCCCCGGTTCGCCGAAGTCATCGCCGCGGCAGCCGCCGCGCAGGCGGTGTGCGCGCCCGTGGTGGTCGTCCTGGCCTCGCGGGTGAGTCTCGTGGCGGTTCCCTGCAACCTGCTCGCGGAGTTCGCCGTGGCGCCCGCCACGGTGCTCGGGTTCGCGGCGCTCGCCGTCGCCCCGCTCGCCCTGCCCGTGGCCGGTCTGCTGGCGCGGCTCGCGGGATATCCGGTCGAGTGGATCGCCTACGTGGCGCGTACCGGGGCGGCGCTTCCCGGGGCGGAGGCCGACTGGCCCGGCGGCTGGCGAGGTGCGGCCCTGCTCGCCGCCCTCACCCTGGTGCTCGTGCTCATGGCCCGACGGCTGGCCCGGCACCCCTGGGTGTGTTCGGCCGCCGCGCTGCTCCTGCTCCTCGCGGTGCTCCGGCCGGTGCCGCTCACCCGGATCATGACGGGATGGCCACCGCCCCACTGGGCCTTCGCGCTCTGTGACGTGGGGCAGGGCGATGCCATGGTCCTCGCGGCGGGCGACGGTACGGGCGTGGTCGTCGACACGGGTCCCGAGCCCCGGCTCGTCGACCGGTGCCTGCGCGACCTGGGAGTCACCCGGGTGCCACTGCTGCTCCTCACCCATTTTCACGCCGACCACGTCAGGGGCCTTCCCGGGGTGCTGCGCGGGCGGGCCGTGGGGGCGATCCAGACGACGAGCCTCGACGAGCCGCCGGAGCAGGCGGAGTTCGTACGGAGGACGGCGTCGGAGGCCGGGGTCGCGGTGGTGCGGGCGGTCCCGGGGGAACGCCGCAGGATCGGCCCGCTCGACTGGCGGATCCTCTGGCCGGGGGACGGAGGGCCGGGCGCCGGGCCCGGCTTCGTGACGGAGGAGCCCAACGACTCCAGCGTCACCCTCCTCGTCCGTTCGGGGAAACTGACGCTCCTGCTCCTCGGCGATCTCGAACCCCCGTCCCAGCGGGGGCTGTTGCGGAGCCACCCGGCGCTGCCCCGGGTGGACGTCCTGAAGGTGGCGCACCACGGATCCGCCTACCAGGACCCGGCGTTGCTGCGTGGCGCGCGGCCCAGGTTCGCCCTCATCTCCTGCGGTGAGGACAACCCGTACGGGCACCCGTCGGCCCGTACGGTCGGGGCGCTCACCGGAGGGGGAGCGAAGGTGCTGCGTACCGACAGGGACGGTGCCATCGCCATCACCGGGGCGGGCGCGGCACTGACCGCGGTGGGTAGTTCATGAGCGCGCGGCACGCCGGGGCGGGCGGAATGCCTGGTCGAGAACGGTGGCGCGGAGGTGGGTGCCCGGGACAGACTCGCGTCATGAATCCGGACGCACCTCAGTTGCACACTGGCCCCGAGCCCGCCGGCACGTCCACGGAAGCCCGGGTCGGCGCCTATCTGGAGCGCATCGGCGCCGAACGCCCGAAGCGCGCCGACGCGGGCGCCCTGCGCGAGCTCCAGCTGCGTCATCTGACCGCGGTCCCCTTCGAGAACATCTCGGTCCACCTCGGCGAGGACATCGTCCTGGAGGACGGCGCCCTCCTCGACAAGATCGTGGGGGCCCGGCGCGGCGGCTTCTGTTACGAGCTGAACGGCGCCTTCGCGTACCTGCTGCGCGCCCTCGGCTTCCGCGTCACGCTGCTCCAGGCCCGGGTGTTCGGCGACGGTGGCCGGCTCGGCATCCCGTACGACCACATGGCGCTGCGCGTCGAGACGGACGACGGTACGGGGCCTTGGCTGGCCGACGTCGGGTTCGGCGACCATGCCCAGTGGCCGCTCGCGCTGGACGACCGGACCGAGCAGGAGGACCCGCGCGGTGCGTTCCGGTTCAGGGAGGCGCCGCAGGGCGACGTGGATCTGCTGCACGACGGTTCACGCGAGTTCCGTCTCGATCTGCGGCCGAGGGCGCTGGCCGACTTCCGGGTGGGTGCCTGGTACCACCGCACCTCGCCCGACTCCCACTTCCTCCGGTCCGTCGTCTGCTCCCGGGTCACCGACGGCGGACGGGTCACGCTCAGCGGCCGGAAGCTCGTCACGACGGTGCGGGGTGTGCGGCACGAGACCCCCCTGGCCACCGACGCCGAGGTACTCGCCGCCTACCGGGACCACTTCGGGCTGGCGCTCGGACAACTCCCTGAGGTGCGGAAGCAGGTGTTCGATTCGGACTCTCGGTAACACCTCTGCGCAGCCCTTCCGGGCGGCACTGCCTGCCTCGGACGTCACATCAGTGATCGAGTGGGTATGTCAGACATGCCCAATGGGGGTACGCAGCCTGTTCGGCCGCCGGCCGGGCAGCGGACCGCCCCCAAGGGCTGACGGGCGCGCTCTAAGGGCGCTCCAGCCACCCCTCGTACTCCGCAGCGAACGCGTCGAGCGCCGCCGGGTCGAGCCGGCCGGAGGCGTCCTCCACGACCACCAGCCACTGGGCGTCCTCGGCGTCGTCCTCACCGGCCAGGGCGTCCCGTACGAGCTGGGGCTCCTCGGTGACGCCGAAGCGGTCCGAAAGCTCGCCGGTCACCTCCTCGGCCGTATCGCGGTCAGGCAGCACCAGTACATGTCTCACATCGCTCACCCGCCCATTCTCGGGTACGCGCGAGGGCGCCTGACCGCAGGGCCGGGTGTCAGTGGGCCGTGGGATGCTGGAGCGCGATGGCCACCAGAAGGAATTCCACCGACGACCTGCTCGCCCCCATCACCCTCGCGGTGGGCCAGGAGGATCTCCTCCTCGACCGTGCCGTGCAGCAGGTGGTGGCGGCGGCCCGTGCTTCCGACGCCGACACGGACGTCCGCGACCTCAGCTCCGACCAGCTGCAACCGGGCACTCTCGCCGAGCTGACCAGCCCCTCGCTCTTCGCGGAGCGCAAGGTGGTGATCGTGCGCAACGCCCACGATCTCTCCGCCGACACGGTCAAGGACGTCAAGGCGTACGCGAGCGCGCCGGCCGAGGAGATCACCCTCGTGCTGCTGCACGCGGGCGGGGCCAAGGGCAAGGGGCTGCTGGACGCGATCCGGAAGGCCGGTGCGCGCGAGGTCGCCTGCCCCAAGACCACGAAGCCGGCCGAGCGGCTCTCCTTCGTACGGTCGGAGTTCCGCGCGCTGGGCCGTTCCGCGACACCCGAGGCGTGCCAGGCGCTGGTGGACTCCATCGGCAGCGACCTGCGGGAGCTGGCGAGCGCGGCCTCCCAGCTGGTGGCAGACGTCGAGGGCACCATCGACGAGGCGGTCGTCGGGCGCTACTACACGGGGCGCGCCGAAGCGTCCTCCTTCGCCGTCGCGGACCGCGCGGTCGAGGGCCGGGCGGCGGAGGCCCTGGAGGCCCTGCGCTGGTCGCTGTCGACCGGCGTCGCCCCGGTCCTGATCACCAGCGCCCTCGCCCAGGGGGTCCGCGCGATCGGGAAGCTCTCCTCGGCGCGGGGCGGGCGGCCTGCGGATCTGGCCCGTGAGCTCGGTATGCCGCCGTGGAAGATCGACCGGGTGCGACAGCAGATGCGGGGCTGGACGCCGGACGGGGTCTCGGACGCGTTGCGCGCGGTCGCGGCGGCGGACGCGGGGGTCAAGGGCGGCGGGGACGACCCGGAGTACGCCCTGGAGAAGGCCGTGGTCGCTGTCGCGCGAGCCGCGCGGGCGGGTCGGTAGCGGTACCGGGGTACCTGGGCGGCCGGTAGCGGGGCGGCCGCTCCACGCGTTGTCCTCAAGCGCCGGACGGGCCGGACAGGGCCGGACGGGCAGTACGGGCCGGACGGGCCTCAAGCGGCGTACCTGGGCGCCGGACGGGCTAAAGGGTGTCCTCAAGCGCCGACCAGCGCCTCGGGAAAGTGCCGCGAGCGAGGCGGCGCATACCAAAAGCCCCGGTCCGTCCTGGGGAGGGCGGTTCCGGGGCTTCGGTTTCAAGACTTGGTGCGCCGCACCCGCGTGGCGAACGCAGGTTCGGTGTGCGGCGCGGGGTGCCGGTCAGGAGCGGGAGAGAGGGCCCGCTGTGTCCGTTCCGGCGATCACATCAGTAGCTCAGCCCTGAAGGGCGGCAACCTTGAGCGCGAGCGCCGACTTCTTGTTGGCGGCAGCGTTCTTGTGGATGACGTTCTTCGAGACAGCCTTGTCCAGCTGACGCGACGCCTCACGGACGGCCACAGTGGCCTTCTCGACGTCGCCGGAAGCGGCAGCCTCACGGGCCTTGCGGATCGAGGTCTTGAGAGCGGACTTGACGGCCTTGTTGCGCAGGCGCGCCTTCTCGTTCGTCTTGTTCCGCTTGATCTGGGACTTGATGTTCGCCACGAGATAGAGCCTTTTCAGGTTCGTTGGATCTTCTATGTGCGCCACGCCGCTTCTGAGGGCCACGAGGCACAGCTGCCCACGGTACCAGCCGCCGTCCGACCGGCCCAAACCGGTCGCTGCCCCGCAGGCGTGGGACGATAGAGCTTACGTATCGATCCGACCGACCCGACATCGACCCGAGACACGGCGTTCGGCGTCTCAAGAATCAGGACCCTGCGTGCCCGCGACTCCTACCAACGTGCCCGAGCCGAGCCGTACCGACCCGGCGCTGATCCGCAACTTCTGCATCATCGCCCACATCGACCACGGCAAGTCGACGCTTGCCGACCGGATGCTTCAGCTGACCGGCGTGGTCGACGTGCGGCAGATGCGTGCTCAGTACCTCGACCGGATGGACATCGAGCGCGAGCGCGGCATCACCATCAAGTCCCAGGCGGTCCGTCTGCCGTGGGCGCCCACTGTGGGTGAGGACCAGGGCTCCACCCACATCCTCAACATGATCGACACCCCGGGCCACGTGGACTTCACGTACGAGGTCTCCCGTTCGCTCGCCGCCTGCGAGGGCACGGTCCTGCTGGTGGACGCGGCGCAGGGCATCGAGGCCCAGACGCTCGCCAACCTCTACCTCGCGATGGAGAACGACCTCACCATCGTCCCGGTGCTCAACAAGATCGACCTGCCGGCCGCGCAGCCCGAGAAGTTCTCCGAGGAGCTGGCCAACCTCATCGGCTGCCAGCCCGAGGACGTCCTCAGGGTCTCCGCGAAGACCGGCGTCGGCGTGGACGCCCTGCTGAACCGGGTGGTGCGGGACGTCCCGGCCCCCGTCGGCAAGGCCGACGAAGCCGCCCGCGCGATGATCTTCGACTCGGTCTACGACCCCTACCGCGGTGTCGTCACCTACGTCCGTGTCATCGACGGTCAGCTCAACAAGCGCGAGCGCATCAGGATGATGTCCACGGGCGCCACCCACGAGCTGCTGGAGATCGGTGTCTCCTCCCCGGAGATGACCCCGGCCGACGGCATCGGCGTGGGTGAGGTGGGCTACATCATCACCGGTGTGAAGGACGTCCGGCAGTCCAAGGTCGGTGACACCATCACCTCCCTGCACAACGGGGCGACCGAGGCGCTGGGCGGCTACAAGGACCCCAAGCCGATGGTGTTCTCCGGCCTGTATCCGCTGGACGGCTCGGACTACCCGGACCTGCGCGAGGCACTCGACAAGCTCCAGCTCAACGACGCCGCCCTGGTGTACGAGCCGGAGACCTCCGCGGCACTCGGCTTCGGCTTCCGTGTCGGCTTCCTCGGACTGCTCCACCTCGACGTGGTCCGTGAGCGCCTGGAGCGCGAGTTCGGTCTCGAGCTCATCGCCACCGCCCCGAACGTGGTCTACCGCGTCGAGATGGAGGACGGCACCGAGCACATCGTCACCAACCCGAGTGAGTTCCCCGAGGGCAAGATCGACGCGGTGCACGAGCCCGTCGTGCGCGCCACGGTCCTGGCTCCCAGCGAGTTCATCGGCGCGATCATGGAGCTCTGCCAGCAGCGTCGCGGGACCCTGCTCGGCATGGACTACCTCTCCGAGGACCGGGTGGAGATCCGCTACACCCTTCCGCTCGCCGAGATCGTCTTCGACTTCTTCGACCAGCTGAAGTCCAAGACCCGCGGTTACGCCTCGCTCGACTACGAGCCCACGGGCGAGCAGTCCGCCCAGCTCGTCAAGGTCGACATCCTGCTGCACGGCGACAAGGTCGACGCGTTCTCCGCGGTCACGCACAAGGACAAGGCGTACGCGTACGGCGTCCGGCTCGTCGCCAAGCTGCAGAAGCTCATTCCGCGGCAGAACTTCGAGGTGCCGATCCAGGCCGCCATCGGCTCCCGGGTCATCGCCCGTGAGACCGTCCGCGCCATCCGCAAGGACGTCCTCGCCAAGTGCTACGGCGGTGACATCTCCCGTAAGCGGAAGCTGCTGGAGAAGCAGAAGGAAGGCAAGAAGCGCATGAAGATGGTCGGCAACGTGGAGGTTCCCCAGGACGCCTTCATCTCCGTGCTGTCGACGGACGAGTCGGCCGGCGAGGGCAAGGCGAAGAAGTAGCCCCCGCCGTACCGATGAGTAGTTCTCCGGGCCCCCGTGCCGCAGCACCCTGCGGCACGGGGGCCTGTTCGTTATCAAAGCTGCGGCCTGTTGCCCCTTACGCGGCGGACGTGTGCGCTCTACCCTGATCACGGCTCGGTGGTTACTCGCCAGTTAAACAAGCGTGATCGAGCGGGAACGCGCAGCGCGTACACAGCAGGTACAGAGCAGGACACAAACAGGCACCTGAAGCACCATTACTTAACCGGTCGTAGCTATGCCGCAGGCCCGGAGGACGTCGTGAGCGACACAAAGACCCTGATCGATAACCGACCGCCCTCCGTGGCGAATCTCTTCATCGAGCGCGTGGCCGCAACGCCGGACGGAGAGGCGTACCGCTACCCGGTGCCCGCCGCGTCCGGCCAGGGCCCCGACGACTGGAAGTCGCTCAGCTGGGCGCAGGCCGCCGAACGGGTCTACGCCATCGCGGCCGGCCTGATCGCGCTGGGCGCGCAGCCGGAGGAGCGGGTCGCGCTCGCCTCCTCCACCCGCGTCGAGTGGATCCTCGCCGACCTCGGCGTGATGTGCGCGGGTGCCGCCACCACCACGATCTACCCCTCGACGAACGCCGAGGAGTCCGCCTTCATCCTGACGGACTCCGAGAGCCGCTTCCTGATCGCCGAGGACGCCGCCCAGCTGGCGAAGGCCCGGGAGCGCCGCTCCGAGCTGTCGGACCTGGCCCACGTCGTCGTGATCGACTCCGCAGGCGTGGAGCCCTCCGCCGACGACCCCGAGGGCTGGCTCCTCACCCTCGCGGACCTGGAGGCCAAGGGCGCCGAGTACCTGGAGAAGAACCCCGACGCGGTCACGGACCGGGTCTCGGCGATCACCGCCGACCAGCTCGCGACCCTGATCTACACCTCGGGGACCACCGGCCGCCCCAAGGGCGTACGGCTGCCGCACGACAACTGGTCGTACATGGCCAAGGCCACGGTCACCGCCGTCGACCTCTCCACGGACGACGTCCAGTACCTGTGGCTGCCGCTCGCGCACGTCTTCGGCAAGGTCCTCACCTCCGGCCAGATCGAGGTCGGCCACGTCACCGCGGTCGACGGCCGTGTCGACAAGATCATCGAGAACCTCCCGGTCGTCCAGCCGACGTACATGGCCGCCGTCCCCCGGATCTTCGAGAAGGTCTACAACGGGGTCGCCGCCAAGGCCCGGGCCGGTGGCGGTGCCAAGTACAAGATCTTCCAGTGGGCCGCCGGGGTCGCCCGGGAGTACGCGAAGGTGTCGCAGGACAACTTCCGCCGTACCGGCAAGGCCTCCGTGCCCTTCGCGCTCGGCGCCAAGCACAAGGTCGCCGACACGCTGGTCTTCGCCAAGATCCGTGACGCCTTCGGCGGCCGGCTCCGAGCCTGTGTCTCCGGCTCCGCGGCGCTCGCCCCCGACATCGGGTTCTTCTTCGCGGGCGCCGGCATCCACATCCTGGAGGGCTACGGGCTCACCGAGACGAGCGCCGCCTCCTTCGTGAACCCGGGCGAGGCCTACCGCACCGGCACGGTCGGCAAGCCGCTCCCCGGCACCGAGATCCGCATCGCGGAGGACGGCGAGATCCTGCTGCGCGGCCCCGGCCTGATGGAGGGCTACCACCGGCTGCCCGAGAAGACCGCCGAGGTGCTGGAGTCCGACGGCTGGTTCCACACGGGCGACATCGGCGAGCTCTCCGTGGACGGCTATCTGCGGATCACCGACCGCAAGAAGGACCTGATCAAGACGTCCGGCGGCAAGTACATCGCGCCGGCGGAGGTCGAGGGCCAGTTCAAGGCGGTGTGCCCGTTCGTCTCCAACATCCTGGTGCACGGCGCGGACCGTAACTTCTGCACCGCCCTCATCGCCCTCGACGAGCCGACCCTGCTGGGCTGGGCCGCCGAGAACGGCCTGGGCGGCAAGTCGTACGCGGAGGTCGTGGCGGCGCCGCAGACGGTGGAGCTCGTCGAGGGCTATGTGAAGAGCCTCAACGAGGGCCTCCAGCGCTGGCAGACCATCAAGAAGTTCCGCCTCCTGCCGCGTGACCTCGACATCGAGCACGGTGAGCTGACCCCGAGCCTGAAGCTGAAGCGGCCGGTGGTCGAGCGCGAGTACAAGCAGCTCATCGAGGACATGTACGAAGGATCACGCGAGGCGTGACACGTGTGAGGGACCGCGTGTGAGGGACACGTACGCGGGAACGGGGCCGGTGGGGCCGATCACCCACCGGCCCCTTCGCGTTTCCCGGAGCTCATCTCCTGTTCGTCCGCCGCCACTTCTTTTCCCACTTCGGTAACTCGGTGCTTATGCGCGCGATCGGTCTGTCACTCTGTCGTGTGTCGTCGGCCGCATCTCGTGAGACCCGGTAGGAGCCGCACCGTGGGGCCAATCCCCTTGCAGCGGGACATCGTTCACCGTCCCGTCACCGCCACCGCGGGTCACCGCGACGATCCGCGCCCGGTGGTTCGCACGAGCCTGCCCGGAATCGCCCTGACACCCTCCGCGGCGCGCGGGTTCGTCCGCGCCGCTCTCGCGGACTGGACGGGGCTCGGCGTGCCCGCCGCCGTGGGATTCAGCGACCGGCTCGCCGACGACGCGGTGAGCGTGGCCAACGAGCTCGTCACCAACGCGGTCGTGCACGCCGGTACGACGGTCGAGCTGCTCCTGCGCCTCGAAGAGGCGTCCGGGAGTGAGACGGCGGCCCTGGTGATGGAAGTCACCGACCACCACCCCGCGCGCGCCGTGCGCGGCGAGGGGACCGCGTCCGGGACCGGGCGCGCGGCCTCTCCCGACCCCGCGGAGTACGGCCGGGGGTTACACCTCGTCGCCACGCTCGCCGAGTCCTGGGGCATCACCTACCGCACCGGCCTCAAGACCGTCTGGGCCCGCCTCCGCGTCGACGACTGGAGCGGGGCGGCCGGTCCGTCGGAGGAGGTGTCGGTGCAGCACGGACTGCGCGCGGCGGAGATACTCGCCCCCGCGTCCCGGCGCATCGAGCGCGACGACGCGGACTGGGACAGCAGGGCGGCGCTCTCCTTCCTCGCCGAGGCGTCCGATCTGCTGGCCGGCCAGCTCGACGAGGACCTGGTGGCGGCCATAGCGGGCCAGCTGCTCGTACCGAGGCTCGCGGACTGGTGCGCGATCTGGCTGGAGAGCGAGGGAGCCGGGCCCGCGGCGGACCCCCGGCTGGCCCGCGTCTGGCACAGCGACGAGAACGGGACCGAACAGCTGCGTACGGTGCTGGAGAAGGAACCGCTCAGACTGCCCGGCAGCGCCGGTACGGGCCCGGTGCCCGTGCCGTGGCCCGGGGACGGCACCGGGGAGGCCCTGGAGGACTTCGGGAGCCGAGCCGGGGACCCGGGGGCGCGGACGCGGGACGACGGCACGGAGCCGCTCCCCAGAGGACGTGACGGGGCCGCGCTCGCCTACCGCATCACCGCGGGGGGACGCACGCTCGGCACCGTGCTCGTCGGCCGGGAGGGCGTCGCCCGGGTCCCCGACGACGTGGCCTCACTCATCGAGGACTTCGTACGCCGTGTCGGACTCGCCGTCGGAGCCGCCCGCGCCTACACCCGGCAGGCCACGATCAGCCGCATCCTCCAGCGGGGACTGCTCCCCAGCAAGGTCGCCGAGATCCCCGGCGTCACCAGCGCCCTGGTATACGAACCGGGCGACGACGGTGTGGTGGGCGGTGACTTCTACGACATCTTCCCCTGTCCGGGCGACCGCTGGTGCTTCGTCCTCGGCGACGTCCAGGGCAGCGGCCCCGAGGCAGCCGTCGTCACCGGCCTCGCCCGGCCCTGGCTGCGGCTCCTGTCCCGCGAGGGCTTCGGCGTCGGCAAGGTCCTGGACCGGCTCAACCGGCTGCTCCTCGACGACGCCATGGAAGCGGCCGAGGCCGCCGCGCTGATGGTCGCGGCGGCGGGCGGCCAGCAGATCCTGGACAGCTCGCAGTCCCGGTTCCTCTCCCTCCTGTACGGGGAGGTGGTGCCGCTCCCCGGCGGCGGTGTGCGCTGCACCGTGGCCAGTGCCGGGCATCCGCTGCCCCTGCTGCTGAGCCCGGGCGGTTCCGTGCGGCCCGCCGCGGAGCCGCAGGTGCTGCTCGGCGTCGTCGAGGACGTCGCGTACGAGAGCCAGAGCTTCGACCTGGCGCCGGGCGAGAGTCTGCTCTGTGTCACCGACGGGGTGACGGAGCGCCGGTCAGGACCGGCCATGTTCGATGACGGGGACGGGCTGGCGCGCGCCCTGGCGGGCTGCGCGGGGCTGCCTGCCGAGGGGATCGCGAACCGCATCAAACGGGCCGTCCACGACTTCGCCGAGCAGCCGCCGGACGATGATCTCGCCCTCCTGGTGCTCCAGGTCGACTGAGACGCGGGGTGTGCGGGGCAGGTCCGGCGGCGAGTGACAATGGACGGTATGCCTTCCGTACTGCCCGATGGTGAGCCCGTGCCCGACGACGGGGCGCTGCCCAGCCACGCCCTGGACGGCGCCGCCGACCGACCGCTCGGCTTCTACCTGCACGTCCCGTACTGCGCGACGCGCTGCGGGTACTGCGACTTCAACACCTACACGGCCACCGAGCTGCGCGGCTCCGGCGGTGCGCTGGCCTCCCGGGACAACTACGCGGCGCACCTGATCGAGGAGGTCCGTCAGGCCCGCAAGGTGCTGGGCGACGACCCGCGTCCGGTCCGCACGGTCTTCGTCGGGGGCGGGACGCCGACGCTGCTGCCCGCCGCCGACCTCGTACGGATGCTCGGGGCGATCCGTGACGAGTTCGGGCTGGCGGACGACGCGGAGGTGACGACGGAGGCCAATCCGGAGTCCGTCGATCCGGCGTACCTGGCGGCGTTGCGCGAAGGCGGCTTCAACCGGGTCTCCTTCGGGATGCAGAGCGCGAAGCAGCACGTGCTGAAGATCCTCGACCGTACGCATACGCCGGGCCGGCCCGAGGCGTGCGTCGCCGAGGCGCGGGACGCGGGCTTCGAGCACGTCAACCTCGACCTGATCTACGGCACGCCCGGGGAGTCGGACGACGACTGGCGGGCCACGCTGGACGCGGCCATCGGCGCCGGGCCCGACCATGTGTCGGCGTACGCGCTGATCGTCGAGGAGGGTACGCAGCTGGCGCGGCGCATCCGGCGCGGCGAGATCCCGATGACCGACGACGACGCGCACGCGGACCGTTATCTGATCGCGGACGAGGCGATGGCCGCGGCGGGCTTCTCCTGGTACGAGGTGTCGAACTGGTCCCGGACGCCGGAGGGGCGGTGCCTGCACAACGAGCTGTACTGGCGCGGGGCCGACTGGTGGGGCGCCGGGCCCGGCGCCCACAGCCATGTGGGCGGCGTGCGCTGGTGGAACGTGAAGCACCCGGGCGCGTACGCGCAGGCCCTGGCCGAAGGCCGGTCGCCGGGGGCGGGACGCGAGGTCCTCTCCGCGGAGGACCGGCGGGTGGAGCGGATTCTGCTGGAGCTGCGGCTGGTGGACGGCTGCCCGTTGTCGTTGCTGGCTCCGGCGGGGCTGGCGGCGGCGGGGCGTGCGGTGGGGGACGGGCTGCTTGAGGGCGAGGCGTTCGCGGCGGGGCGGGCCGTGCTGACGCTGCGGGGGCGGTTGCTGGCCGACGCGGTGGTCCGGGACCTGGTGGACTGAAGCCTGCGGGGGCTACGGCGCGCTGGCCCGGCCCCGGGCCCCGGTCCTCGATCGCCGGACGCGCTGAAGGATGCCCTCAATCGCCGGGCGGGCCGGGGGTGGCTGGGGTGAGTCGTGCTCTTCACGGGCAGGCTGAAAGGTGTACTCAATCGCCGGGGCGGGCCGGGGTGGCTGGGCTGAGTTGTGCCCCGTTGGTGTTCGCGTCGCTACTCCGGGGCCGTGACGAAGTCGATCAGTTCTTCCACCCTGCCCAGCAGTTCCGGCTCCAGGTCGCGGTACGAGCGCACCGTCGACAGGATGCGCTGCCACGCCGCGCCCGTGTTCTCCGGCCACGACAGGGCCCGGCACACGCCCGTCTTCCAGTCCTGGCCGTGCGGGACCCTCGGCCAGGCGGGGATGCCCACCGAGGACGGCTTCACCGCCTCCCAGACGTCGATGTACGGGTGGCCCACCACCAGGACGTCGCCGCCCGAGACCTGGGCGGCGATGCGGGACTCCTTCGAGCCCGGGACCAAGTGGTCGACCAGTACGCCCAGCCGGGCGTCCGGGCCCGGGGAGAAGCCGCGGACGATCGCGGGGAGGTCGTCGATGCCCTCCAGGTACTCGACGACCACGCCCTCGATCCGCAGGTCGTCGCCCCAGACCCGCTCCACCAGTTCCGCGTCGTGGCGGCCCTCCACATAGATCCGGCCCGCCCGCGCCACGCGTGCGCGCGCCCCCGGGACCGCAAGCGAGCCGGAGGCCGTACGGGCGGGGCGGGCGGGGGCCGTGGAGGTGGGGCGTACCAGAGTGACCACCCGGCCCTCCAGCAGGAAGCCACGGGGCTCCATCGGGAACACCCGGTGCTTGCCGAAGCGGTCCTCCAGGGTCACCGTCGGGCCCTGGGCCGTCTTCTCGCAGCGGATCACCGCCCCGCAGAAGCCGGTGGCGGCCTCCTCGACGACCAGATCGGGCTCGGCGGGGACCTCGGGGGCCGGTACGGACTTCTTCCACGGCGGGGTCAGGTCCGGCTGGTAGCTGCGCATCGGACGACGATACGGCGGCGGGCGGTCACGACACGCCGAACCGAGCGGCCAGTTGATCACGCTGCATCCGTACGAAAGCGGCGTTCACCACCGCCCCGTGCCCCGGTACGTACACCGCGTCCTCGCCGCCCAGGGCCAGCAGCCGGTCCAGGGCCGCCGGCCAGCGGGAGGGGACCGCGTCGCTGCCCGCCTGCGGCTCACCGGACTGCTCGACCAGGTCGCCGCAGAACACCACGGCGGGCGAACCAGGCACCAGTACGGCCAGGTCGTAGCCGCTGTGCCCCGGCCCCACATCGGCCAGGAGCACCTGGAGCCCGCCGCCCAGATCGAGCGTCCACTCCCCGCACACCTCGTGGTGCGGGGCGACCAGCACGTCCACCGCTTCCGCCGCGTCGCGCTCCGGCACCCCGTGGTGCACCGCCGAGCTGCGCAGCTCGTCCGCCCCGTTCCGGAGCAGATCGGCGACGCCGACCGCCCCGAACACCTCGGCGCCGGCGAACACGGCGGTGCCCAGGACATGATCGAAATGGGGGTGGCTCAGTGCGATATGCGTCACCCTCCGCCCGAGCAGCCGCTGCGCCTGGGAGCGCAGCTCCGCACCCTCGCGCAGTGAGGAACCCGTGTCGAAGAGCAGGACACGGTCCGCTCCCGCCACCAGCGCGGCCGTCGCGTCCCAGACGGGAAGGCGCCGCCGTCCCACACCGTTGCCCAACCGCTCCCAGCCCAGCTCTTCCCAAGAGACGTCCATACAACGACGCTATCCGCAACGACCTGCGCAGTCTCGCGACGGCGTGGCCGGTCGCCCTTGCCCGGGGGGCACCCCGCCCCCGTACACTGACCGGGGGGATTGCTGGCACTCGAACGCACAGAGTGCCAGGCCGTAACGGAGAACCACAGCTGGAGGTGTGCGCGATGCTCAGCGAACGCAGACTCGAAGTGCTGCGCGCCATCGTCCAGGACTACGTCGGAACCGAGGAGCCCGTCGGCTCCAAGGCACTGACCGAGCGGCACAAGCTCGGGGTCTCCCCGGCCACGATCCGCAACGACATGGCGGTGCTGGAGGACGAGGGCTTCATCGCCCAGCCCCACACCAGCGCGGGGCGCATTCCCACGGACAAGGGCTACCGGCTCTTTGTCGACCGGCTCGCGGGCGTCAAGCCCCTGTCGTCGCCGGAGCGCAGGGCCATTCAGAACTTCCTCGACGGCGCGGTCGACCTCGACGACGTCGTGGGCCGGACGGTGCGGCTGCTCGCGCAGCTGACCCGGCAGGTCGCCGTCGTGCAGTACCCCTCGCTGACCCGTTCGACGGTGCGGCACGTGGAACTGCTCCTGCTCGCGCCCGCCCGGCTGATGCTCGTACTGATCACGGATACCGGCCGGGTCGAACAGCGTATGATCGACTGCCCTGTGCCCTTCGGGGAGACATCGCTGGCGGACCTCCGGGCGCGGCTCAACAGCCGCGTCGTGGGACGCCGTTTCGCGGATGTCCCCCAGCTGGTGCAGGACTTGCCGGAGTCCTTCGAGGGCGAGGACAGAGGAACCGTTTCCACGGTCCTCTCGATCCTTCTCGAAACTCTGGTGGAGGAGACGGAGGAGCGGCTGATGATCGGCGGCACCTCCAACCTCACCCGCTTCGGGCACGACTTCCCTGTGATGATCCGGCCGGTGCTGGAGGCGTTGGAGGAGCAGGTCGTGCTGCTGAAGCTGCTCGGCGAGGCCAAGGACTCGGGCATGACCGTACGTATCGGTCACGAGAACGCCCACGAGGGCCTCAACTCCACGTCCGTGGTCGCGGTCGGCTACGGTTCGGGCGACGAGGCAGTCGCCAAACTCGGCGTGGTCGGACCGACCCGCATGGACTACCCCGGAACGATGGGAGCGGTACGCGCAGTGGCACGTTACGTCGGACAGATCCTGGCGGAGTCGTAAGTGGCCACGGACTACTACGCCGTACTCGGCGTGCGCCGCGACGCATCTCAGGACGAGATCAAGAAGGCATTCCGCAGGCTCGCCCGCGAGCTGCACCCGGATGTCAACCCGGATCCGAAGACCCAGGAGCGGTTCAAGGAGATCAACGCCGCTTACGAGGTGTTGTCGGACGCCCAGAAGAAGCAGGTCTACGACCTCGGCGGCGACCCGCTGTCCGCCTCGGGCGGCGGTGGCGCGGGCGGGTTCGGACAGGGCGGCTTCGGCAACTTCTCCGACATCATGGACGCGTTCTTCGGTACGGCGTCCCAGCGCGGGCCCCGTTCGCGGACCAGGCGCGGCCAGGACGCCATGATCCGGCTGGAGATCGACCTCTCCGAGGCCGCCTTCGGCACGACCAAGGACATCCAGGTCGACACGGCGGTCGTCTGTACGACCTGCAGTGGTGAGGGCGCCGCACCCGGCACCTCCGCGCAGACCTGCGACATGTGCCGCGGCCGTGGCGAGGTCTCGCAGGTCACCCGGTCCTTCCTCGGCCAGGTCATGACCTCACGGCCCTGCCCGCAGTGCCAGGGCTTCGGTACGGTCGTGCCGACGCCCTGCCCGGAGTGCGCCGGAGACGGCCGTATCCGTTCGCGGCGCACCCTCACGGTGAAGATCCCGGCAGGTGTCGACAACGGCACCCGCATCCAGCTCGCGGGCGAGGGCGAGGTCGGCCCCGGCGGCGGCCCGGCCGGCGACCTCTACGTCGAGATCCACGAACTGGCGCACTCGGTGTTCCAGCGGCGCGGTGACGACCTGCACTGCACGGTCACCATCCCCATGACGGCGGCGGCCCTCGGCACCCAGGTGCCGCTGGAGACGCTGGACGGCATGGAGGAGATCGACATCAGGCCGGGCACGCAGTCCGGTCAGTCGGTTCCGCTGCACGGCCGCGGCATCACGCATCTGCGGGGCGGCGGGCGAGGCGACCTGATCGTGCACGTCGAGGTCATGACCCCGTCGAAGCTCGACGCGGAACAGGAGCGGGTCCTGCGCGAGCTCGCGCAGCTGCGTGGCGAGGAGCGGCCCACCGGGCAGTTCCAGCCAGGCCAGCAGGGGCTCTTCTCCCGGCTGAAGGACGCGTTCAACGGTCGCTGACCGCCGGTTCGGCACCACCGGAAGCCATACCCCGCACCGCCCCTCGGTCCAGTACCGGCGGGCGGTGCGGCGTGTGGCGCGACCTGCGGTGGTATACCGTCCGCGCCGTCCCCTGGCTGATTCGGTGCGGTGCATCGGACGTGGCACGATGCCGTCATGTCCTCCGCGTTGACCGATCTCTGCCGGTATCCGATCGTGCAGGCCCCCATGGCGGGCGGAGTGTCCGGCCCGCAGCTCGTCGGCGCCGTCTCCGAAGCCGGTGGGCTCGGTTTCCTCGCCGCCGGGTACAAGACGGCGGACGGCATGTACAACGAGATCAAGCGGGTGCGCGTACTGACCGGCCAGCCCTTCGGCGTCAACCTCTTCATGCCGCAGACGGGCCACGCCGACCCGAGCGCCGTCGAGGTCTACCGGCACCAGCTCGCGGGCGAGGCCGTCTGGTACGACACGCCGCTCGGCGAGGTCGACGGCGGCGGCGACGACGGCTACGAGGCCAAGACCGCGATCCTCCTGGAAGACCCGGTTCCCGTCGTCTCCTTCACGTTCGGCTGCCCCTCCCGGGAGATCCTCGACGCGTTCGCGCAGGCGGGCACGTACACCGTCGTGACCGTCACCTCCACCGAGGAGGCGCAGGCCGCGCAGTGGGCGGGCGCCGACGCCGTCTGCGTGCAGGGAGTGGAGGCCGGCGGCCACCAGTCCACGTACCGTGACGACCCGCAGGCCGGCCAGCCCGGCATCGGGCTGCTGTCCCTCCTCGCCCAGGTGCGCGAGAGCGTGCAGCTGCCGCTCATCGCGACGGGCGGGCTGATGCGCGGCTCCCAGATCGCCGCCGTGCTCGCGGCGGGCGCCGACGCGGCGCAGCTCGGCACGGCCTTCCTCGCCACCCCCGAGTCCGGGGCGCACCTGCTGCACAAGCAGGCACTGACCAACCCCTTGTTCGTGCGGACCGCGATGACCCGGGCGTTCTCCGGCCGTCCCGCGCGCGGTCTCGTCAACCGTTTCGTGACGGAGCACGGCCCCTACGCCCCGGCCGCCTATCCACAGGTGCACCAGATGACGAGCGGTCTGCGAAAGGCCGCCGCCAAGGCGGGGGACGCCCAGGGCATGGCGCTGTGGGCGGGCCAGGGGCACCGGATGGCACGCGAGCTGCCGGCCGGGGAACTGATCGATCTGCTCGCCGCCGAACTGGAAGCCGCGCGTGCGGCCCTGAGTGTGAGGAGTGCCGAGTGACGGCACCGGTCTTCGTCGTCGAGCAGCTCCCCGGCGGGGCCGACTACGTCCTGGACGGGCCCGAGGGACGGCACGCCGTCTCCGTGAAACGGCTGAACGCGGGGGAGGACGTCGTCCTCACCGACGGGCGGGGCCGCTGGGCGGAGGGTGTCGTCCGCTCCGCCGAGGGGAAGGACCGGCTGCTGATCACGGACCTGGAACCGGTGCACGAGGAACCGGTGCCCAGCCCCCGTATCACCGTGGTCCAGGCGCTGCCCAAGGGCGACCGGGGCGAGGTCGCCGTCGAGACCATGACGGAGACCGGCATCGACGCGATCGTGCCGTGGCAGGCCGCCCGCTGCATCACCCAGTGGAAGGGCGACCGTGGTCTCAAGTCGCTGGCCAAGTGGCGGAGTACGGCCCGTGAGGCGGGGAAGCAGTCCCGCCGGGTGCGGTTCCCCGAGGTGACCGAGGCGATGTCGACCAAGCAGGTGGCCGCGCTCCTGGCCGCCGCGGACTTCGCCGGTGTGCTGCACGAGGACCGGGAGCACGGCAGTCAGGCGCTCGCCACCGCCGAACTCCCCGACCGGGGCTCGATCGTGCTGGTCGTGGGTCCGGAGGGAGGCGTCTCCCCGCAGGAGCTCGCCGCGTTCGCGGAGGCGGGGGCGCCCGCGTACCGGCTCGGCCCCAGCGTGCTGCGCACCTCGACGGCGGGGACGGCCGCCGCGGCGCTGCTGATGGGCCGTACGGGGCGCTGGGGCTGAGGCCCCGTCACCCGGGACCACGCTGCCGGACCGGTGCCGCCGGTGCGCATGGGTGAGTGCGGGCCCGGCCCGTGCCCATCGTGCCGCTACCGGGCTCGACGGGATCCGTACCCGCTGACCGCGAAGCGGCACGTCCCGGCGGATAACATGCCCACATACCGATCACCAGCGACTGAGGAGGCCGTGCCATGGCGGGAGAGCCGCAGCCCGACTGCCTGTTCTGCAAGATCGTCACGGGAGACATCCCGGCGACCATCGTCCGCGAGAGCGACACCACCGTCGCCTTCCGCGACATCAACCCGCAGGCGCCGACGCACGTGCTGGTCATCCCGAAGGCCCACTACCGGGACGCGGCCACCCTCGCCGCTGCGGAGCCGGGCATCGCCGCCGACCTCCTGCGCGAGGCCGGTCTCGTCGCCGCCGACGAGAAGGTGACGGACACCGGATACCGCATCGTCCTCAACACCGGTTCCGGCGCCGGGCAGACCGTGTTCCACGCCCACGCCCACGTCCTGGGCGGACGCGGCCTCCAGTGGCCCCCCGGATAGCAGGCGGAACCGATGTCCGTACGCGAACTGGTCGTCCTCGGCACCGCCAGCCAGGTCCCCACCCGGCACCGTAACCACAACGGCTATCTGCTGCGGTGGGACGGCGAGGGCATCCTCTTCGATCCCGGCGAGGGCACCCAGCGCCAGATGCTGAGGGCCGGAGCCGCCGCGCACGACATCAACCGCATCTGCGTCACGCACTTCCACGGAGACCACTCGCTGGGGCTGGCCGGAGTGATCCAGCGCATCAACCTCGACCAGGTCCCGCACCCCGTCACCGCGCACTACCCGGCGAGCGGGCAGCACTTCTTCGAACGGCTGCGGTACGCCACCGCCTACCGCGAATCCGTGCGGCTCACCGAGGCACCCGTCGCCGCCGACGGGCCGATCGCCACCACGGACGCCTACACCCTGGACACCCACCGGCTCTCCCACCCCGTCGAGTCCTACGGCTACCGGCTGACCGAGCCCGACGGCCGGCGCATGATTCCCGCGAAGCTCGCCGAGTACGGGATCAGGGGACCCGACGTCGGCCGCATCCAGCGCGAGGGCTCGCTGGGCGGAGTCACGCTCGACGCCGTGTCCGAGCGCAGACGGGGGCAGCGGTTCGCGTTCGTCATGGACACCAGACTCTGCGACGGCGCGTACGCGCTCGCCGAGGGCTGCGACCTGCTCGTCATCGAGTCGACCTTCCTCGACGAGGACGAGCGGCTCGCCACCGACCACGGCCACCTGACCGCCGGGCAGGCCGCCCGGGTGGCGGCGGAAGCGGGCGTACGGCACCTCGTGCTGACCCACTTCTCCCAGCGGTACGACGACCCCGGCCTCTTCGAGGCCCAGGCCAGAGCCGCCGGGTTCACCGGCGAACTGACCGTCGCCCAGGACCTGATGCGCATCCCCGTGCCCACCAGGCACCTCTGAATCACACCAGCACCACCATTCGTGAGCGAGACAACGTGCACCTCCCCAAGGCAGAACTCCACCTCCACATCGAAGGCACCCTCGAACCCGAGCTGGCCTTCACCCTCGCCGGACGCAACGGGGTGACGCTGCCGTTCGCCGACACCGAAGAGCTGCGCACCGCCTACCTCTTCGACGACCTCCAGACCTTCCTCGACCTCTACTACGCGCTGATGGCCGTCCTGCGCACCGAGCAGGACTTCGAGGACCTCGCGAACGCCTACCTCACCCGCGCCGCGGCCCAGGGCGTCCGGCACGCGGAGATCTTCTTCGACCCGCAGGCACACACCGCGCGGGGCGTCCCGATCGGCACCGTCGTCGAAGGACTGGGCCGGGCACTGGACCGCAGCGAGGAGACGCACGGCATCTCCACCCAGCTGATCATGTGCTTCCTGCGCGACCGGTCGGCCGAATCGGCGCTGGAGACCCTGGAGGCGGCGAAGCCGTACCTGCACCGGATCAGCGCCGTCGGCCTCGACTCCGCCGAAGTCGGCCACCCGCCGTCGAAGTTCCGTGAGGTGTACGAGGCGGCCGGCGCCCTCGGACTGCGCAAGGTCGCCCACGCGGGAGAGGAGGGCCCGCCCGCGTACATCGAGGAAGCCCTCGACGTCCTCGGCGTGGAGCGCATCGACCACGGGCTGCGCTGCATGGAGGACCCGGACCTGGTGAAGAGGCTGGTCGCGGACCGCGTACCGCTCACACTCTGCCCGCTGTCCAACGTGCGGCTGCGCGCCATCGACATCCTGGAGGACCACCCGCTGCCCGCCATGATGGACGCCGGACTGCTCTGCACGGTGAACTCCGACGACCCCGCCTACTTCGGCGGATACGTCGGAGACACCTTCCAGGCCGTCCACGAGGCACTCGGGCTGGACAACGAACAGCTGCGCACCCTGGCCCGCAACTCCTTCGAGGCGGCCTTCCTCGACCACGACGAGGAGCGCAGGGCCCGCTACCTCTCCGAGGTCGAGGCGTACGCGTTCGACTGACCGGGCCCGCCCGCCGGACCGGCCGTCCGGAACGCGTTCCTGCCGAGCCGCCTGCGGCGCAGCGCGGGAACGGCCAGTTCCGTGACGGTCTGCTCCGGGGATCCCAGCTTGGGCACCGCACCCTGGAGGGAACCGGTGGTGGCGGCGAGCAGGGCGGCCGGCGCGCCACCCCTGCGGCGGACCGAGCCGGACACCAGCGGACGGCCACCGGTGTGCAGCGCGACGGCGGTCACGGGCGCCGCGACCAGGAGCGTGACGGTCCCCAGGATCAGCCCCATCACGGCGTAACCGGCCGCCTCGGACAGCACGCTGCCCAGCACCGGTCCGCAGGCCACCCCGACGGAGGAGGCGGAGCCCGCCAGGACCGCCCAGCGGCCCCGCACGTCGAGGGACGCCGCCAGGCCGATCAGGTACGACAGGACCACCGGGTAGAAGGCGTTCCACACGATCTCCCCGGTCGCGAACGCACCGAGGCTCCCGGCCGAGGAACTGAGCACGATGCTTCCGGCGATGATCATCGTGCCCAGGCCGATCGGTACGGCACGGCCCAGCCGCGCCCCGAGCAGCCCGGCGCCCATCACACCGAGCAGGCCCGCCCCGAGCGCGGCGGCGAACACCGCGCCGATGGTGACCTCGGAGAGCCCCACCTGCACGGCACCGATCCGGCTGCTCACACCCCACAGGGCGTTCTGCGCCATGGACCAGACGAGCATCCCGCCCGCCAGCACCAGACCGGAACGGCGGTGCGGAAGCCGCCCCGATGCGGCGACGGCGGACTCGGCGGGACCGGCAACTCCGAGGCGGGAGGTGGCGGGCCAGACGAGCAGTGCGACGAGAGCGATCGCGGCGAACGGCAGCCGGTGGCCGCCTCCGAGGTGCGGGATCGTCAGGTAGAGGGCGCCCGCGGTCGCGGACACGCTGAGCAGGCCCAGTGAGGAGGTCCGGTGCGGATCGCTCTGCGCGGCGATACCCGAAGCGGCGACGGCGGTCGCCGTACCTGAGCCGAAACCGCCGATGACCACGCCCAGGACGACCAGGGGTACGGATCCGGCCGACGCGGCGCATCCGTACCCCACGAAGGCAAGGACCAGTCCGACGCGCGCCGGTCTCCTCGCCCCGTACCGCTCGACGCGGCCGGCCAGCGTGAAGCCGGCGGAGGCCGAGCTCAGCAGGAGGGCGCTGCCGACCAGACCGGCCTGGGACGAACCGAGGCCCAGGTAGGTGCTGAGCCGGCCGACGATGGTGGGGAGCAGATATGCGGCGAGGTAACCGGCGGTGAACACGGCAACCAGGGGCCACGCGGCGCGCGGGCGCGGGGACATGGGCGTTCCTGAAGACATGCCTGAGGAGGCAGAAGAAGGCAGGGGAGGGTAAGGCGGGGAAAAAAAGGGGGGAAGTCGGCGCACTCGTCAGTAACTGTCCCCAACGGTGCTCGCGGGCCAATTTGTATCAAGCGCGCAGACCCCACCGAAAGTCGCAAAGGTGTGATCTGGATCACATATGAGTTTACGGTGGGGGGAATCGGGTAACAGCTCATGTTTTCGCAGGTCAGGGTCGGTCCTCACGGCGTGCGCTCCCCGGATGAGCCGGCGGATCAGGCAGACTGGCCGGATCTCGCACTGTCCAGGATCTCGTACGACCGGGAGCGCACGGTGAGCACAGGCAGCACAGGCATCGACCCGCTCGTGGGACTGCGGGTCCCCCAGGACCCGGCATGCGACGTCTTCCTCACGGGCACGGTCTTCCTCGACATCATCTTCACCGGCCTGGACAGCGCCCCCGTGCGCGGTACGGAGTCCTGGGCCCGCGGCATGGGATCGAGCCCGGGCGGCGTCGCCAACATGGCCACCGCACTCGCCCGGCTCGGACTGCACACCTCGATGGCCGCGGCCTTCGGGGACGACCACTACGGGGAGTACTGCCGGGACGCCCTCGAACAGGGCGAGGGCATCGACCTGTCGATGTCGTACACCGTCCCCGGCTGGCACTCGCCCGTCACCGTCTCCATGGCGTACGAGGGCGAACGGACCATGGTCTCGCACGGCCACGAGGCACCCGCCCCCGCGACGGACACGGTCCCCGGCCGGACGTTCCCGCACTGTCCGCCCCGCGCACGCGCCGCCGTCGCCTCCCTCGCCCCCGGCCGCAGCGAGCCCTGGGTCGCCACCGCGGCACACAACGGAGCCCTGATCTTCGCCGACGTCGGCTGGGACGAGACCGGCCGCTGGGACCTGGACGCGCTTCCCGACCTCGCACACTGCGCGGCGTTCCTCCCCAACGCCGAGGAAGCGATGCGCTACACCCGCACCGACTGCCCGCGCGCGGCGGCCCACGCCCTGGCCGAGCGGGTGCCGATCGCCGTGGTCACCCTCGGCGCGGAAGGCGCCTACGCGGTCGACCGGACGACCGGCACCACCGCCGAGGTGCCCGCCATCGAGGTCGAGGCCCTCGACCCGACCGGGGCGGGCGACGTCTTCGTCGCGGGCTTCGTCACCGGCACCCTCGCGGACTGGCCGCTCGCCGACCGCCTGGCCTTCGCAGGGCTGACCGCCGCGCTCTCCGTGCAGGAGTTCGGAGGCTCGCTGTCCGCCCCCGGCTGGGCCGAGATCGCCGCATGGTGGCAGCAGGTACGCACCCACGCGGACCAGGACCCCGCGGCCCTGGAGCGTTACGCCTTCCTGGAGGACCTCCTGCCGGCCGCGACCCGCGCGTGGCCGCTGCGCCGCGCCGTACCGACGATCGGTTTCCGCCAGTAGCACGGGCCGCAGGACGTGCGGCGGTGCGCGCCTCGGTACGGGCCCTGAAAATCCCTCGGCGTTGTCGGTGCCAAGTCGTAGGCTGGTGATCCAGAGGTTGTCGAGCGGCGACAGCCCTGCAACGGGAGGTATGTGCAGGCCCGAGGGCCGGCCCATGACTCAGACACCCACACAGCCGCAGGCGCGTGCCCAGATCCGGATTCCGGCCGCACACCCCATGGTGATGCTCCTGGGATCGGGCGACTCCCTGCTGCGCGTGATCGAAACGGCGTTCCCGGCAGTCGACATCCACGTCCGGGGAAACGAAATCAGCGCTGTCGGGGATGCGCCTGACGTCATCCTCATCCAGCGACTGTTCGACGAGATGGTGCTGGTGCTCCGCACCGGGCTGCCGATGACGGAGGACGCAGTGGAACGCTCGATCGCCATGCTCAGGGCGAGCGAGAACGGCGACGGGGACGGTCCCGAGACCCCCGCCGACGTACTCACCCAGAACATCCTGTCCAGTCGCGGCCGCACGATCCGCCCCAAGACCCTGAACCAGAAGCGGTACGTCGACGCGATCGACAAGCACACGATCGTCTTCGGAATCGGCCCCGCGGGCACCGGCAAGACCTATCTCGCCATGGCGAAGGCGGTCCAGGCGCTCCAGTCCAAGCAGGTCAGCCGGATCATCCTGACCCGGCCCGCCGTCGAGGCGGGAGAGCGGCTCGGCTTCCTGCCGGGCACGCTCTTCGACAAGATCGACCCGTATCTGCGCCCGCTCTACGACGCACTGCACGACATGCTCGACCCCGACTCGATCCCGCGGCTGATGGCGGCGGGCACGATCGAGGTGGCGCCGCTGGCTTATATGCGGGGCCGGGCGCAGCCTGTCTTCACCCAGGTACTCACCCCCGACGGATGGCGCTCCATCGGCGACCTCCAGGTGGGCGATCTGGTGATCGGCTCCGACGGTGCGCCGACCCCGGTCCTGGGCGTCTACCCGCAGGGTGAGAAGGACATCTACCGTGTCACGGCCCAGGACGGTTCCTGGACCCTGTGCTGCGACGAACATCTGTGGACGGTCCGTACGGCGGCCGACCGTCGACGCGACAAGCCGTGGCGGGTTCTCGAAACCAAGGAGATGATCGGCAACCTCCGTGCGGCACATGCCCGCCGATACGAGCTGCCTCTGCTCACGGCGCCGGTGTGCCATCCCGAGCGCGAGGTTCCCATGGACCCGTACGCGCTGGGCCTGCTCCTGGGCGACGGCTGCCTGACCGGCTCGACCACGCCTTCCTTCTCGACGCAGGACGCCGAGCTGGTCAACGCTCTGCAAGCGTCGCTTCCGGGTGTCTCGGTGCGGCACAAGAGTGGCCCCGACTACGTACTCAACCGGGTGAAGTCCCCGGGTGACGTGATCACTCTGGAGAACCCGGTCACGCGTTCCCTGCGTGAACTGGACCTCGTGGGCACCCGATCGCACTCGAAGTTCATTCCGGACGCGTACCTGTACAACTCCGCCGAGGTGCGCCTGGCAGTGCTCCAGGGGCTTCTCGACGCGGACGGTGGCCCGGTCACGCAGTCCGACCGCACGTGCCGCATCCAGTACACGACCACGTCGATCGTCCTGCGGGACGACGTGATCGCGCTGGTCCAGTCGCTGGGCGGGGTCGCGTACACCCGCCGTCGGGCAGCCGAGGGCCGCACGCCGGGCCTTGCGAAGGGCCGTGAAGTGCACCACCGCTACGACGCGCACACCGTCGAGATCCGTCTCCCCGACGGTATCGACCCGTTCCGTCTCACCCGCAAGCGCGACAAGTACCACGCGGCAGGGGGCGGTGGCCGACCCATGCGCTTCATCGACAGCATCGAGCCCGCCGGCCGTGAGGAGGCCGTGTGCATCCAGGTGGCGGCGGAGGACTCGCTGTACGTCACCCAGGACTACCTGCTGACCCACAACACTCTCAACGACGCGTTCATCATTCTCGACGAGGCGCAGAACACCAGCGCCGAGCAGATGAAGATGTTCCTCACCCGGCTCGGCTTCGACTCGAAGATCGTCGTCACCGGTGACGTCACCCAGGTCGACCTGCCGAGCGGCACGAAGAGCGGTCTGCGGCAGGTCCAGGACATCCTGGAGGGCGTCCGGGACGTCCACTTCTCCCGGCTCACCTCCCAGGATGTCGTCCGGCACAAGCTGGTCGGCCGTATCGTCGACGCGTACGAGAAGTACGACAGCCGAGAAAGCCCCAACGGGAAGTAGTCACAGCGCACCATGTCGATCGACGTCAACAACGAGTCCGGAACCGAGGTCGACGAGCAGGCGATCCTCGACATCGCCCGCTACGCACTGGCACGGATGCGCATCCACGCCCTCTCCGAGCTCTCGGTGATCGTGGTGGACAGCGACGCCATGGAGCAGCTCCACATCCAGTGGATGGACCTTCCCGGCCCGACCGATGTCATGTCCTTCCCGATGGACGAGCTGCGTCCGCCGGTCAAGGACGACGAGGAGCCCCCGCAAGGGCTCCTCGGTGACATCGTGCTCTGCCCGGAGGTCGCTAAGCGGCAGGGCGAGGAGGCGGAGACGGGGCACTCCATGGACGAGGAGCTCCAGCTCCTCACCGTCCACGGCGTGCTCCACCTCCTGGGTTACGACCACGAGGAGCCGAACGAGAAGGCCGAGATGTTCGGCCTCCAGGCGGCGATCGTCGACGGCTGGCGCGGCGAGCGCGGGCTGACGGGCCCGTCCCCGGCCCCCACCGTCTCGTGACCGTGCCCCTCATCTCCGGCGCCGTCCTGCTGGTCGTCGTCGGCTGGCTCGCGGCCTGCGCCGAGGCGGGCATCGCCCGTACGTCGAGCTTCCGGGCCGCCGAGGCGGTCCGTTCGGGTCGGCGTGGCAGCGCGAAGCTGGAACAGGTCGCGGCCGACCCGACCCGCTATCTCAACGTCGCCCTGCTGGTGCGGGTCGCCTGCGAGATGTCGGCCGGGGTGCTCGTCACGTACGCCTGCCTGCAGGAGTTCCCGGAGACCTGGGAGGCGCTGGCCGTGGCGATGGGTGTCATGGTCCTCGTCTCGTACGTCGCCATCGGGGTCTCCCCGCGCACCATCGGCCGCCAGCACCCGCTGAACACGGCGACGGCGGCGGCGTACGTCCTGCTGCCGCTGGCCAGGATCATGGGCCCGATCCCGCAGCTGCTCATCCTCCTGGGTAACGCGCTGACGCCCGGCAAGGGCTTTCGCAAGGGGCCGTTCGCCAGCGAGGCCGAGCTGCGCGCCATGGTCGACCTGGCGGAGCAGGAGTCGCTGATCGAGGACGACGAGCGCCGCATGGTGCACTCGGTCTTCGAGCTCGGCGACACCCTCGTACGCGAGGTGATGGTGCCGCGCACGGACCTGGTCTGCATCGAGCGGTACAAGACGATCCGCCAGGCACTGACGCTGGCGCTGCGCTCCGGGTTCTCGCGCATCCCGGTGACCGGGGAGAACGAGGACGACATCGTCGGCATCGTGTACCTGAAGGACCTGGTCCGCAAGACGCACATCAACCGGGAGTCGGAGGCCGACCTGGTCTCCACCGCCATGCGCCCCGCCGCGTTCGTGCCGGACACGAAGAACGCCGGTGACCTGCTGCGCGAGATGCAGCAGGACCGCAGTCACGTGGCGGTCGTCATCGACGAGTACGGCGGCACGGCCGGCATCGTCACCATCGAGGACATCCTCGAGGAGATCGTCGGCGAGATCACCGACGAGTACGACCGTGAGCTGCCGCCGGTCCAGGAGCTGGAGAACGGCAGGTTCCGGGTCACGGCCAGGCTCGACATCGGCGACCTCGGGGAGCTGTTCGGCCTCGACGAGTACGACGACGAGGACGTCGAGACGGTCGGCGGCCTCCTGGCCAAGGCGCTCGGCCGGGTCCCCATCGCGGGTGCCTCGTCCGTGGTGGATCTTCCCGACGGGCGCAGGCTCCGGCTGACCGCCGAGTCCCCGGCGGGCCGCCGGAACAAGATCGTCACGGTGCTGGCGGAACCGCAGGAGGCGGAGCCGGCATGACGCCGCAGGAGCTGAGGGCGTTCTGCCTCGCGTTCAACGCGAGTGTGGAGGAGTTCCCGTTCGGGCCCGAGGCGTCGGTCTTCAAGGTGCTCGGCAAGATGTTCGCGCTCAGTGTCCTGGACGCCCGCCCGCTGACGGTGAATCTGAAGTGCGACCCGGACGACGCGATCCGGCTCCGTGAGGAGTACGAGGCGGTCGCTCCGGGCTGGCACATGAACAAGCGCCACTGGAACACCGTGACGGTCTCCGGTCTCCCCGACCGGATGGTCCGGGAGCTGATCGAGGACTCCTACGACCTGGTGGTGGCGGGCCTGCCGAAGGCGGAACGGCTCCGCCTCGACCGCCCCTGACCGGCCTGCCCGTGGTCATGGCCCTGGCTTATGCTCGGGGCCATGACCGAGAGCACCGACCCCCAGAGCACCGGCCCCTCCGCCGAGGACCGCAAGCTCATCACGCTGGCCCGCTCCACACGGGCGCGCAACGGAGTGCCCGAGGGCGCCGCCGTCCGTGACGAGACAGGGCGTACGTACGTCGCGGGCACCGTCGACCTCAGCTCGCTGAAGCTCAGCGCCGTGCGGACCGCGGTCGCGATGGCCGTGGCGAGCGGCGCGAAGTCCCTGGAGGCGGCTGCGGTGGTCACCGAGGCCGCGACCGCGACGGACGAGGACCGCGCGGCGGTCCGCGACCTGGGCGGCCCGCAGACCCCGGTCCTGCTGGCGGGCCCCGACGGCGCCGTGCGGCTGACCACGCAGGCCGGCTGAACCACGCCCCGCCGCCCGTCCGGCCGGCCGGACGGGCGGCGGGACAGTAGCGAAACCTTCCCAAGTCCCTGAAGAAACAAGGGACTTTCCCTTGTAATCGCTGCCGCGCTGCGCATCAATGAACAGCAGTTCATCCGACGGACCGTCAGATATGCCGACGGCCGGGTCCGGGGCGCGAGCCGCAGCCCCGTACCGCCTTCGGCCGTCCAGCCCTCCGCGCGGCGCGCCTCCCCGCCCGCGGACGGTCCGCGCACGCCCTCCACGCAGCCCTGCAGCGCCGTGCCCGTATGCCGAAGACCGGACCTCGGGCCCGGTGGGAACCCACTGTGCGGATCCGTGCGCCCTCGTGCGGCAGACGACAACTCCCTGACAGGGGAAGGGGATCCGAATGAGACGCAGCAGAATCGGTATCGGTGCGGCACTGGCCGCCGGCGCCCTCGCCGTGAGCGGACTGGCGCTCGCGCCGGCCGCGGCGGCGGTGACGCCGACGGACGCCAAGGCGGACTACGACTGCGGGAGCTTCGGAGGTGGCGACGCCAACCTCCGGGCCGTGCAGTCGGGCAGCAGCATCACCATCACCGTCAGCACCTCGGTCGTCACGCCGCTGCCCATCGGGGCGGGCGCCGCGACCACCACGCTCAAGCTGACCCGTAACGGCGGTCCGGCGACGGCCACCTTCGCGGGCAGCAGCAACCCGTCCATCCCGGCGTTCAGCGCGTTCCGCAGCGGGCCACTGACCAGCGCCACGGCGTTCGCCGCCGGCGACACCCTCGATTCCTACTTCGCGGGCACGGCGCTCACGCTCCAGATCTTCGGTACGACGGTCGCCTGCGAAGCGGTCACCTCGCAGACTCCGGGGCCCTTCGTCGTCAACTGACGGGTCCGGGTGGCATGACGGCCGCTGCCGCCGCACCAATCGGCGGCAGCGGCCCACCGGTGTTCCTGTCATCCGGTGAGTGCCGATACTGCCCCAGACGCAGGCAAGTTGACAGTATCTGATGGGTCATCAGTTATGACGTCCGCAGTCCCTTGACTTCTTCCGCCGGCCGGTCGTCAATGGCCGCCCGTAGGCGCAGAAGTACCGCGAGCCGCTGCGCCCGCACCCTCAGGAGGGGGAACGAACCATGGCAACTCTGGGACCGCCGAGCCGAAGATCCGCTGGGCGAAGGCGCCGCTGGGCCGCAGTCGTGGGGGTGACCGCGCTCGCGGTCACCGGGGGAGGGCTGCTGGCGCCCGCCGCCGGAGCGACGGCCGAGGCGTCGGTGGACTTCGCCACCCGCTGCGTACCGCCACCCATCGCGGGTCTCCCGCCGATCGAGGGCACGACCACCGCACAGATCACCGTCGACGACACCACCCCCGCCGTGGGCGACACGGTCACGGTGACCTACCGGGTCGTCAAGCCCGCGGCCAGCAACCCCGTGGACCTGCCGCTGCCCGCCGACATCATGACGCCCACCGGGAAGCTCGTCCTGGCCGGAGCGCAGTCCGGCTCCGTCGGCGTCACCGGGCCGAAGAAGAACGCGCCGGTGCCGGGCCTCGGTGAGTTCCCGCCCTTCGAGATGACCGGCACCTTCGTGGTCACCGCGCCCGGCGAGATCACGCTGTCGCCAGGCGACTACAACATCCACACCAGCTACCTCATGGAGCTGGACACCCCCTGCACCGTGAAGAGCCCGCCCGCTCCCGTGTCCGAGACGATCACCGCGACGGGCGGCGGCGGTCCGGTCAACGAACGGGCCATCACCCTCGGCACGGCCTCCGGGAAGCCCGGAGAGCGGGTGACCGTCACCGGCACCGGGTTCACGCCGGGCGCCGAGGTGACCGTCGCCGGCTGGAACGGCTCCGCGCCGACCGCCGACAAGATCACCTCCGCGGCGGCTGCCGGCGGCGGCTTCACCTTCCGCCCGAAGATCACCGATCCGGCGACCGTCGGCATCGTCGCGTTCGAGGGCGCGGGCTGGGACCCGGCGAAGGGCGCGGGACCTGTCGCGTACTCCCTCGTCGGCGACGTGCCCCCGCTCAGCCAGCGGATCGACACCCTGGTGAAGGGCGGCAGTCTCTCCATGACCCAGGCCGGCGACACCGTCCGGCTGACGGCCGTCGACTTCGGCACGGGGGGCGCCGCCACCGGAGCCCTGAACACCGTGACGGTCAAGGACTTCCGCGGCGGGCCCGCGGGCTGGTCCCTGACCGGCAGAGTCACCGACTTCACCGGTCCCGGCGGAGCGGCCGTCGACGCCGGGGAGCTGAGCTGGACCCCGGCCTGCGCGACGAAGAGCGGCAGCCCGAGTACGTGTGCCGCCGGTTCCGAGGGCGCGGTCGGCAGCGCCGGGGCGACGCTGGCCTCCACACCGAACGCCGCCCTCACCGGCGGTGAGTTCACCGTCGACGCCGGACTCTCCCTGGACGTACCCGAGTTCACGGCACCCGGCGCCTACTCCGGTGTCCTGACCCTCACCCTCTCCTGACACCCACGGCAGGCCGGACGCGCACCCGTCCGGCCCGCCCCGAACCGGGGGTCCCGCACCGTGCGCAGACTGTCCGCAGCGCTCCTGGCCGCCATCGCGCTCCTGTACGCCGCCCCGGGCACCGCCGGGGCCGCCGACAACGGGGAGTGGTCCGTCGAGCCCGCGTCCTCCGGGCCGGGCCGCCCGTACTTCTACCTCGACACCGGACCCGGCACCACACTCACCGACCGGGTCACCGTGACCAACAAGACCGCCCGCCCCATGACCTTCCGGCTGTACGCGGCCGACGCGTTCAACACGGCCCGCGACGGCGGCTTCGCCGTCCGCACCCGCGACGAGCCCCGGCGAGGCGTCGGCGCCTGGGCGAAACCCGCCCGCGACCGGGTCACCGTCCCCGCACGCTCCGCGGTCACCGTCCCCTACACCCTCACCGTTCCCGAGTCCGCCGAGCCCGGCGACCACCCCGGCGCGATCGTCGCCCTCGACGAGCGCGTCACCGCGGGCGGGAAGGGCGCGGTCTCCGTCGGCGTGCAGCGGGCTGTGGGGGCCCGGGTCTATCTGCGGGTCAACGGCCCGACCATGCCTGCGCTCACCGTCGACGACCTGTCGGTGGAGCACACCCGTCCGCTGATCCCGGGCACCGGGACGAGCCGGGCCGTCATCTCGTACACCCTCCACAACCGCGGCAACGTCACGCTCAGCCCCAGGGTCGCGCTGAAGGCCGAGGGTCTCTTCGGCCGGACGCTCCTGGCCCGCGACCTGAAGAAGATCCCCTCCGAACTGCTGCCACGCCAGAAGGTCCGGCTCACCGAACCCTGGGCCGGCGCGCCCCAGCTGGAATGGGGCCGGATCGAGCTCACCGCCGGAGCGCGGGACACCGGGGAGAGCGCGGCGGTCTCGTACGTGGCCCTGCCCTGGCCCTTCGCGGCGGTACTTCTGGTGATCGTCGCGACGGGTACGGGCCTGTGGATACGGGCACGTCGGCGCCGCCCGCGCAGCTCCTGAGGCGTCCGCGGCAACGTCCGGGACGGCCCGTTGTACACCGCAGCCGCCGCGATCGGGGAGAATGGGCGCCATGAGCGCTCGTACCCTTGAGAACAACGCCCCCCACCGGGCCGGCTTCGCCTGCTTCGTGGGCCGCCCCAACGCGGGCAAGTCCACCCTCACGAACGCTCTGGTCGGTCAGAAGGTGGCGATCACCTCGAACCGCCCCCAGACCACCCGGCACACGGTGCGCGGCATCGTGCACCGCGAGGACGCGCAGCTGATCCTGGTCGACACCCCCGGCCTCCACAAGCCGCGCACGCTGCTCGGAGAGCGGCTGAACGACGTCGTACGGACCACCTGGGCCGAGGTCGACGTCATCGGCTTCTGCCTGCCCGCCGACCAGAAGCTGGGCCCCGGCGACAAGTTCATCATCAAGGAACTCGCGGGCATCAAGAAGACGCCGAAGATCGCGATCATCACGAAGACCGACCTGGTCGACTCCAACACGCTCGCCGAACAGCTGCTGGCCGTCTCCCGCCTCGGCGAGGAGCTCGGCTTCGAGTGGGCCGAGATCATTCCGGTCTCCGCGGTCAAGGGCGACCAGGTGGAGCTGCTGGCCGACCTGATCGCTCCGCTGCTCCCGCAGAGCCCGCCGCTCTACCCCGAGGGCGACCTCACCGACGAGCCCGAGATGGTCATGGTCGCGGAACTGATCCGCGAGGCCGCGCTGGAAGGCGTACGGGACGAGCTGCCGCACTCGATCGCGGTGGTCGTCGAGGAGATGCTGCCGCGCGAGGACCGGCCGGCGGACAAGCCGCTGCTGGACATCCACGCGAACGTGTACATCGAGCGTCCCAGCCAGAAGGGCATCATCATCGGCCCGCAGGGCAAGCGGCTGAAGGAAGTCGGCACGAAGTCGCGCAAGCACATCGAGGCGCTGCTCGGTACGCCGGTCTTCCTGGACCTGCACGTCAAGGTCGCCAAGGACTGGCAGCGGGACCCGAAGCAGCTGCGGAAGCTGGGCTTCTAGGTCTCACACCGGGACGCTGATCTCACGCACCCTCCTTGAGGATGCGTGAGATCAGCGTGCGCTGGGCCTCGGTCAGGCCGGGGTCCGCGCAGTGGACGGTCCGGCCGTCGACCGTGATCCGGTAGCGGAAGCCGTCCGGGACGCCGGGTGTGCCCTGGCCGGCGGTGAGTGCGTTTTCGGCCAGGGCCTCCCAGTCCGCGCCGTCGGGCAGGGCCGAGGTGTCCACCTCACGGTGGCGTGCGATGCCGGCGAATCCGCCGGTCCGGCTCACCTGAATCCGCATGGTTCCCTGCCTGGGTCGGTGGTGCGGGACGGGGACGGGCGGTCGTGCGTGTGTCTGTGCCGTGTCATCAAACGCCGGACGGGCTCGAAAGATGCCCTCGATCGCCGGACGGGCCCGAAATGGCAGGCCGGACCCGAAGGGTGCCGCCGAGTCCCCGGAGGGCCGGAGGGCCTGTGGTTCCCCCCGGGGTGGCGGTCCTACCTCGTCGGTACGCCCACCTCCGACCAGGCCTTCGTCACCGCCTCCGCCTCGTCGCCCGTGCCGAAACGGGTCTTCGCCGCTGTCACGGTCAGACGGGCGAACGCTGCGAAGTCGGCGTCCTGGGCCAGTTCGCCGCCCGTGAGGACGTCGAACCAGATGTGGCCCGCCCGTTCCCACGCGTTGCCGCCGAGCGCCGTGGCCAGCAGGTGGAACGCGCGGTTGGGGATGCCCGAGTTGAGGTGGACCCCGCCGTTGTCCTCCTCCGTCTCGATGTAGTCGTCCATCGTCGCGGGCTGCGGGTCCTTGCCGAGTACGTCGTCGTCGTACGCCGTGCCCGGAGCCTTCATCGAGCGCAGGGCGACCCCGCTGACCCGGGGCGCCAGCAGGCCCGCGCCGATCAGCCAGTCGGCCTCCCGTGCGCTCTGGCCAAGTGAGTACTGCTTCACCAGCGCGCCGAACACGTCCGAGACGGACTCGTTGAGCGCGCCTGGCTGGCCCTCGTAGACGAGGTTGGCCGTGTGCTGTGTCAGGCCGTGGGCCAGCTCGTGGGCGATCACGTCGATGGCGACCGTGAAGTCGAGGAAGATCTGGCCGTCGCCGTCCCCGAACACCATCTGCTCGCCGTCGAAGAACGCGTTGTTGTACTGCTCGTCGTAGTGCACGGACCCGATGAGCGGCAGCCCGTTCCCGTCGATGGAGCTGCGGCCGTACTCCTTGTGCAGCAGTTCGAACGTGGCGCCGAGCCCCGCGTACGCGCGGTTGACGCTCGCGTCCTGGGTGGGCTCCTCGCCCTCGTCGCGGACCTTGTGCCCCGGCAGACCGGTGCCGTGACGGCAGTCGTACAGGGTGCGGTGCGGGGTAGTGGGGGGAGTGCCGGCCGTGGCCCGCACGACCGGGACACCGGCCAGGGCGGTCAGCCGGCGGCGGGCGCGCTGCGCGGTGTCGGACTCCAGGGTCCGGCGGGCGGGACCGGAGAGGAGGGGGTCGTCCGACTGCGACAGCTTGTCGAGGATCTGGGGCGGCACGATGGTGCAGAAGACGGGGCGGGGCGCGTTGCTGACGTGAGGCTGCATGGCAAAAACTGTGGCACTCCGTGACGCTGCTGTCGCTGATTGCGACGATGATTGACGAAATGGAGTGATGAGTCACTGTTCACCCGTTACCCATGGCCCGGTCCCGCATACTGATACGGCACCGGCGTCCCGGGCGTCCCTCGGGTAGTCTCGCCGCATCATGCGTTTCGGGCTGCTCCTTCTTAGCTGCCGCGGCGAGGGTCTGTAGTCGTAGGCCGACCCCCTCCCCGCGGAGTTCGGTGGTGCAACGACACAGTCGGCCTTCCCATGCGGACCCCGAGGAGCCCTACGCCATGACCGCCGTAAACCCCGTCGAGAACGCCGTCGGCCGGCCCACGCCCGTCACCAACGCCACGCACCTCCAGAAGCCCTCCGGGATGCCCGTCCACAAGTACGGCCGCTACGACGCCGTGGACATCCCCGACCGCACGTGGCCGGAGCAGCGCATCACCCGGGCGCCCCGCTGGCTGTCCACCGATCTGCGTGACGGCAACCAGGCGCTGATCGACCCGATGTCCCCGGCCCGCAAGCGCGAGATGTTCGATCTGCTCGTACGCATGGGCTACAAGGAGATCGAGGTCGGCTTCCCGTCATCGGGTGACACCGACTTCAACTTCGTGCGCTCCATCATCGAAGAGGGCGCGATCCCCGAGGACGTGACGATCTCCGTCCTGACGCAGGCCCGCGAGGACCTGATCGAGCGCACCGTGGAATCCCTGCGCGGCGCCCACCGGGCCACCGTGCACCTGTACAACGCCACCGCGCCGACCTTCCGCCGGGTCGTCTTCCGCGGCTCCAAGGACGACATCAAGCAGATCGCCGTCGACGGCACCCGCCTGGTGATGGAGTACGCCGAGAAGATCCTCGGCCCGGAGACGACCTTCGGCTACCAGTACAGCCCGGAGATCTTCACCGACACCGAGCTGGACTTCGCCCTGGAGGTCTGCGAGGCCGTCTGCGACGTCTGGCAGCCGGAGGCCGGCCGGGAGATCATCCTGAACCTGCCCGCCACCGTGGAGCGTTCGACGCCGTCCACGCACGCGGACCGCTTCGAGTGGATGTCGCGCCACCTGACCCGCCGCGAGCACGTCTGCCTGTCGGTCCACCCGCACAACGACCGCGGCACCGCCGTCGCCGCCGCCGAACTGGCGATCATGGCGGGCGCGGACCGGATCGAGGGCTGCCTGTTCGGGCAGGGCGAGCGCACCGGCAACGTCGACCTGGTCACGCTGGGCATGAACCTGTTCTCGCAGGGCGTCGACCCGCAGATCGACTTCTCGCAGATCGACGAGATCCGCCGTACGTCCGAGTACTGCAACCAGATGGAGATCCACCCGCGCCACCCGTACGCGGGCGACCTCGTCTACACCGCCTTCTCCGGCTCCCACCAGGACGCCATCAAGAAGGGCTTCGACGCCATGGAGGCCGACGCGGCCGCCCAGGGCAGGACGGTCGACGAGATCGAGTGGGCCGTGCCGTACCTGCCGATCGACCCGAAGGACGTCGGCCGCTCGTACGAGGCCGTCATCCGGGTCAACTCGCAGTCCGGCAAGGGCGGCATCGCGTACGTCCTGAAGAACGACCACAAGCTGGAGCTGCCGCGCCGGATGCAGATCGAGTTCTCCCGGATCATTCAGGCCAAGACCGATGCCGAGGGTGGCGAGGTCACGCCGAAGCAGATCTGGTCGACGTTCCGGGACGAGTACCTGCCCAGCCCCGAGAACGCCTGGGGGCGCGTACAGATCCGCTCCGGTCAGACCACGACCGACACCGACGGCCGGGACACGCTCACCGTCGAGGCGACCGTGGACGGCACGGACACCGTGCTGACAGGCACGGGGAACGGCCCGATCTCCGCCTTCTTCGAAGCGCTGCAGGCCATCGGTATCGACGCCCGTCTGCTGGACTACACCGAGCACACGATGAGTGAGGGCGCGAGCGCCCAGGCCGCCTCGTACATCGAGTGCGCGATCGACGGCAAGGTGCTGTGGGGCATCGGTATCGACGCCAACACCACGCGCGCCTCGCTCAAGGCGGTCGTCTCCGCGGTCAACCGCGCGACGCGGTGAAGACCCTGCGTCGTCCGGCGCCCCTGCGGACGAACGTGCGATAACGCGCGTAACGCCATGGTCCCGGGACCCCGTTCACCTGCTGAGGGTGGGCGGGGTTCGGCCATCTCCGAGGGTTGTGACATCCGAGGTGCTGACGTCACATCACGGGTGTGGCTAACATCACGTCCAACACGGCAATGTTGCCGGAGCGTTACGGAGGTGTGCGACGTGCGGTCAGCCCAAGGACGACGCGCCAGAAGACTGCGTATCTGCGGCATCCGCACTGTCTGGGACACCGTCGGTGACGGGGAGTTCTTCTGCCCCGGCTGCGGGGGCGACCGCAACTACCGGCGTCTCAGCGGGCGCCGCCGTTTCGCCGTCCTCGGGGTGCCGCTGCTGCGGCGCGGCGGTGCCGGGCCCGTCGTCGAATGCGCGGTCTGCCGGGAGCACTTCCCGACCGACACCCTCGACCACCCCACGACCACGCGGTTCTCCGCGATGCTCCGGGACGCCGTGCACACGGTCACCCTGGGTGTCCTCGCCGCGGGCGGTACGGGCTCCCGCACGGTCCTGGACACCGCGGTCGCGATCGTCCGGGACGCCGGGCTCGAGGACTGCACGCACGAGCAGCTCTCCATCATCGTCGAGGTGCTGGCCGCCGACACCGTGCACGGGCCGGGCTCCGACCCGGCGGCGGAGGCGTGCGGGGCGACGCTGGCGATCGAGCTGCACGAGGTCCTGAAGCCCCTCGCCCCCCACCTGGCGGCGGCGGGGCGTGAGTCGGTGCTGCTCCAGGGGGCCCGGATCGCGCTGGCGGACGGGCCGTACAGCCCGGCGGAGCGGGAGGTGCTGGCCACGGTGGGCAGCGCGCTGTCCCTGTGCGCGGAGGACACGGCCCGGCTGTTGGCGGCTGCGGCGCGTACGCCTTCCTGAGCCCGCCGTACTCCCCGGGGAGTAGTCAGGGGCCCGTGACGCCCTGGGCAGTAGTCGCGAAGTCGGTCCCCCGCGCGATGAGCCGCGGCCTTCCCACCGGAAGTCTGGACGTGAGTCAGTCACCGTCCAGAAGGGGAGGGCCCGCGACATGGGGGTCGATACGGAATTGAGTGGGGCGCGGACGCGGCCGGGGGTGCGGCGTGCGCTGCCGTGGCTGATCGTCGCGTTCTGGGTGGCCCTGATCGCGGTCGCCGGGCCGTTCGCGGGCAAGCTCGGGGACGTGCAGCGTGACCGTGCCGTCGACTACCTGCCGGCCGACGCCGACTCCACGCAGGTCGCGAAGATCCAGGACACGCTGCCCGGGGGCGAGTCCACCGATCTCGTCCTCGTCTACCACCGCGACAGCGGGCTGACCCCCGCCGACCGGGCCACGGCGGGCGAGCAGACCGCCGCCATCGCCGGTGAGCACCGGCTGAGCGCCGTGCCCAGGGGTGTGCCGTCCGAGGACGGTACGACCCTGATGTACGCGGTCTCCTCGACCGAGCCCGGACAGGACGAGGACGTCAGGGCCGAGTTCGTCGGCGAGATCCGCGAGACCGCGAAGGGCGGCGACGGGCTGAGCGTGGAGGTCGGCGGCCCCGGTGCGCTGAACGTCGACGCCCTGGAGGTCTACGGTTCGCTCGGCGGGCCGTTGCTCTACACGACCGTCGCCGTCGTCGCGATCCTGCTGATCCTGATCTACCGCAGCCCGTTCCTCTGGCTGGTGCCCCTCGTCGTCGCGGGAACGGCCGACTACCTGTCGATGGCCGTGGCCTACGGACTGAACCGGGGCTTCGACGTCACGATCAGCGGCCAGAGCTCCGGGGTGATGACCATCCTGGTCTTCGGCGCGGGAACCGACTACGCGCTCCTCATCGTCGCCCGCTACCGCGAGGAGCTGAGCCGCTTCACCCGGCCCTACGACGCCATGGCCGCCGCCCTGCGGGGCTGCGGGCCCGCGGTCGTCGCCTCGTCCGGGACCGTCGCGGCCGGGCTCCTCTGTCTCATGGCCGCCGACCTCAACAGCAGCCGCGGCATGGGCCCCATCGCCGCCGTCGGCGTGCTGTGCGCCCTGTTCGCCATGCTGACCCTGCTGCCGGCCCTCCTGGTGCTGCTGGGCCGCCGTGTCTTCTGGCCGGTCGTCCCGGCGTACGGGAGCGTGCCCAAGCAGCGCCGTTCGCTGTTCGCCGCGATGGGCGGCTCCGCCGGGCGCAGGCCCGTCGCCGTGCTCGTCTCCGGTGGTGTCCTGCTGGGCGCGCTGTCCCTCGGCGCCTTCGCCCTGCCCGGTGACCTCAAGCAGCAGGACTTCTTCACCACCACGCCGGACTCGATCTCGGCCATGGAGACCCTCGGCACCGCCTATCCCGACAGCGGGACCCAGCCGATCACCGTGATCGCGCCCACCGGCGAGGCCGACGCGGCCCTGGCGGAGGCGCGCGGGACCGAGGGCGTCGTCTCCGTCGAACGCGGGCGCAGCGGCGGCGGCTGGACCGAGCTTTCCGTCGTCTCCGGGAGCCGGCCCGAGTCGGCGGGGGAGCGCGCCACCATCGAGGCCCTGCGCGGCACCCTGGACGGCAGCCATGTCGGCGGGCCCAGTGCCCAGCAGATGGACCTGGAGGTGACCAACGCCCGCGACCTGAAGATCGTCGTGCCGCTCGTCGTCCTCTCCGTCCTGCTGGTCCTCATCGTGCTGCTGCGCAGTCTGATCGCTCCGCTGATGCTCGTCGCCGCCGTCGTCGCCGTCTGGGGAGCCTCCCTCGGTATCGCCGGGCTCGTCTTCGAACCGCTCCTCGGGTTCGATGGCACCGATCCCGGACTGCCGCTGCTCTCCTTCGTCTTCCTGGTGGCCCTCGGCGTCGACTACGGCATCTTCCTGATGCACCGCATGAGGGAGGAAGCCCTGTCCGGGGCCGGACCGACGGATGCCGCGCTCACCGCGCTGCGGACCACGGGCGCGGTGATCGCCTCGGCGGGGCTGGTGCTGGCGGCGACCTTCGGGGTGCTGCTGAGTATGCCGATGGTGGCGCTGGCCGAACTGGGCTTCGTCATCGCGGTCGGCGTGCTGCTGGACACCTTCCTGGTCCGTACGTACCTGGTGACCTCGGCGAGTGTGGCCCTGGGGCGCGCGGTGTGGTGGCCCGGTGCGCTCAGCCGGAAGCCCCCGGCCGCCGGATCGGACGCGCCCAGCGAACCGGAACTCGCCTCGACCCGCTGACGGTGTCCCTACCCATGCCGGAGGATGGCAGCGTGTCCGCTCCCCGAAGCACGCGCCGCAGCGAGCGCGTCCTGGCCGTCGTCAACCGCGACCCCATGGACGCCCCGCACAAGATGCGCACCGACGCCCTCGTTGCCGGGGGCGCCGGTGCGCTCTCCGTCGTGCTCGCCCTCCTCACGGACGACGGGCGGGTCCCCGACGCGCTGGGCTGGGTCCTGCTGGTGGCCAGCGTCGTGCCGCTGGTGTGGCGGCGCAGGAACCCGGTCCTCGTCCTGCTCGCGATGGTCCTGATCCTCATGCCGTACCACGGGTTCGACAACGCGCACTCGGGGCCGATGCCGCAGACCTTCATCGTGCTCTACACCGTCGCGGTGACCGGCAGACCGCTGCGCACCATCCTGTCCGGCGCCGTCGTGCTCGCCGCGATGGTGTCGGTGGTGAGCAGCATCGACGCCCACCAGGGGCTCGAACTCCTGCGGATCTCCGGCTGGATCATCGCCGTGCTGTTCTTCGGCGTCGACGTCCGCTTCTACCGTCAGTACGTCGCCTCGATGGTCGAGCGCGCCGAGCGGGCCGAACGCACCCGTGAGGAGGAGGCCGCGCGCCGCGTGGCCGAGGAGCGGCTGCGGATCGCCCGGGACCTGCACGACCTGCTGGCCCACAGCATCACCGTGATCGGCGTGCAGACCTCCGTGGCCTCGCACATCCTGACCGTCGACCCCGACCGGCTGGACCGGGAGGCGGTCGCCAGGTCCCTCGACGACATCGCCGAGACCTGCCGCGAGGCCCGCGCCGAACTCCGCACCACCCTCCAGGTCCTGCGCGCCGGTTCCGCGGACGGCGACGGGCCGCTGCCCGACCTGGCCGGACTGCCGGGTCTCGTACGGGCGGCCGAGACGGCCGGGGCGCGGGTCGACCTCTCCGTGACGGCCCCGCCGGGCCGGCTCGCCCCGGCGACCGGGGCCGCCGCCTACCGGATCGTGCAGGAGTCCCTGACCAACGCCGTACGGCACGCGGGGCCCGGCGTGCGGATCACGGTGGCCGTCGCACCGGAGCCCGGCGGACCGGCGCTGCGGGTCACGGTCACCGACGACGGCGCGGGCCCCCGGAAGGGCGCTGCGGGGCCCGGGTTCGGCATCGTGGGGATGCGCGAGCGGGCGCGCAGCACCGGCGGCACGCTGAGCGCCGGACCGCGCCCCGGCGGCGGGTTCGAGGTCGCGGCGGTGCTGCCGTTCCAGGAGACCGGGCCCGCCCGGGCCGACGGGGGCGGCGCGACGGCCCCGGCCGACGGTGACATGGCGGTACGGGGGACGGCACCGTGATCCGGGTTCTGCTCGCCGACGACCAGACGCTCGTCCGCGCCGCCTTCGCGATGCTCATCGATTCCGACCCCGGCATGACGGTCGTCGGCCAGGCGGCCAACGGCCTGGAGGCCGTCGAGCTGGCCCGCAGCACGCGGGCCGACCTCGTCGTCATGGACGTCCGGATGCCCGACCTCGACGGCATCGAGGCCACCCGCCGTATCGCCGCCGACGAGGACCTCGCCGGAGTGAAGGTGCTGGTCCTGACGACGTACGACACCGACGAGCACGTCGTGGAGGCGCTGCGCGCGGGCGCCTCGGGCTTTCTCGTGAAGGACACCAGACCGGCCGAACTCCTCGCCGCCATCACGACGGTGGCCGCCGGCGAGGCCCTCCTCTCGCCCGGCCCCACGGCCCGGCTGATCGCCCGGGTGCTGAGCGTCCCCAGCGTGCCCGCCCGGGGAGCCGTGGCCGGACCGGACTGCCTCACGGACCGGGAACGCCAGGTGCTCGAACTCGTCGCCCGGGGCCTGAACAACACCGAGATCGCGGAGATCCTGCGCGTCAGTCCGCTCACGGCGAAGACGCATGTGAGCCGGATCATGGGCAAACTGGGCGCCCGGGACCGTGCCCAGCTGGTGATCGTGGCGTACGAGTCAGGGCTCGTGGTCCCGGCCGCCGGACCCCGGGGCGGCGGAGAACGATGACCGCGACCGGCACGGCCCCCGGGTGGGCGACAATGGGCGCATGAGCTTGTTCCGGGACGACGGCGTCGTGCTGCGTACGCAGAAACTGGGCGAGGCCGACCGGATCATCACGATCCTGACCCGCGGCCACGGCCGGGTGCGTGCCGTCGCGCGGGGCGTCCGGCGCACCAAATCCAAATTCGGCGCCAGGCTCGAACCCTTCTCGCACGTGGACGTGCAGTTCTTCGCCCGCGGCAGTGAGCTGGTCGGCCGCGGCCTTCCCCTGTGCACCCAGAGCGAGACGATCGCTCCGTACGGTGGCGGCATCGTCTCCGACTACGCCCGCTACACCGCGGGCACCGCGATGCTGGAGACCGCCGAACGGTTCACCGACCACGAGGGCGAACCGGCCGTCCAGCAGTACCTGCTGCTCGTCGGCGGGCTGCGCACCCTCTCTCGCGCGGAGCACGCCCCCCACCTCATCCTCGACGCGTTCCTGCTGCGCTCCCTCGCCGTGAACGGCTACGCCCCCAGCTTCGACGACTGCGCGAAGTGCGGAATGCCCGGTCCGAACCGGTTCTTCTCCGTCGCGGCGGGCGGCGTCGTATGCGGCGACTGCCGGGTGCCCGGGAGCGTCGTACCCTCAGCTGAGGCCGTCACCCTGCTGAGCGCGCTGCTCACCGGCGACTGGGAGACGGCGGACGCGTGCGAGGCGCGTCATGTCAGGGAGGGGAGCGGGCTGGTGTCCGCCTATCTGCACTGGCATCTGGAGCGGGGACTGCGCTCGCTGCGGTACGTAGAGAAGTGACACAGGGAGACGAAGAAGCTCATGGCAGTACGCGGGATTCTCGGCGGCCGTAACCGGCGCACCTTCAAGACCCCCGAGCCGCACCCCTCCGGCGCCACGCCCCCGAAGATCCCCGGGGAGCTGGTGCCCAAGCACGTGGCCGTCGTGATGGACGGCAACGGCCGCTGGGCCAAGGAGCGGGGACTCCCGCGCACCGAGGGCCACAAGGTCGGCGAGGGCGTCGTCATGGACGTCCTCAAGGGCTGCATCGAGATGGGCGTGAAGAACCTCTCGCTGTACGCCTTCTCCACGGAGAACTGGAAGCGCTCGCCGGACGAGGTGAAGTTCCTGATGAACTTCAACCGGGACGTCATCCGCCGCCGCCGCGACGAGATGGACGAGCTGGGCATCCGCATCCGCTGGGTGGGCCGGATGCCGAAGCTGTGGAAGTCCGTCGTGCAGGAGCTCCAGGTCGCGCAGGAGCAGACGAAGGACAACGACAGGATGACGCTGTACTTCTGCGTCAACTACGGCGGCCGGGCCGAGATCGCCGACGCCGCCCAGCGCATCGCGCAGGACGTCGCGGCCGGGAAGCTCGACCCGTCGAAGGTCAATGAGAAGACGTTCGCGAAGTACATCTACTACCCGGACATGCCGGACGTCGACCTCTTCGTACGCCCCAGCGGCGAGCAGCGCACGTCGAACTACCTGATCTGGCAGAGCGCGTACGCGGAGATGGTCTTCCAGGACGTCCTGTGGCCCGACTTCGACCGCCGGGACCTGTGGCGGGCCTGCCTGGAGTACGCCCAGCGCGACCGCCGCTTCGGCGGCGCGGTGGAGGCGGGCACCGCTGAGGGCCCGGCCGTCTGACGCCGTCGCCGTGCTCCCGCCCCATGACGGACGTGGGGCGGGGACGTGGTGCGGTGAACGGGGGCGGGGCGGGTCAGCTCTTGGCGGCGGCGGACGCGCAGTCCGCGCAGGTCCCGAAGATCTCCACGGTGTGGGCCACGTTCACATAGCCGTGCTGTGCGGCGATCGTCTCCGCCCACTGCTCCACGGCGGGACCCTCCACCTCTACGGCCTTGCCGCACATCCGGCACACCAGGTGGTGGTGGTGGTCGCCGGTCGAGCACCGGCGGTAGACCGCCTCGCCCTCCGTGGTGCGCAGGACGTCGACCTCGCCCGCGTCGGCGAGGGACTGCAGGGTGCGGTAGACCGTGGTCAGGCCGACCGAGTCACCCCGGTGCTTGAGTACGTCGTGCAGCTCCTGGGCGCTGCGGAACTCGTCCACCTCGTCGAGCGCCGCTGCCACCGCCGCCCGCTGCCGGGTCGACCGGCCGCGTACCGGCGCTGCGTTCGTGCCACTGATCGGCGCCGTCACAGCTGCCTCCTCGTGTCGCCCGTCATGTGTCGGGCCATTGTGCCAGCCCGCCCCGGGTCCACGGTCACACCCGCACGTCGTCCGACTCCCTGGGGCCGGGCGGGACGGGGCTCCTGCCTTCCAGGGTGCACACCCGGTCCGCCTCGGCCGCCCGGGCCCGCCGCCGTGCCAGCGGCGCGGCGAGCGCGGTGAGGGCGACGAACACGGCGATGGCCAGCAGCACGATCGTCGCGCCGGGCGGAACGTCCCGGTAGTACGAGGTCACCGTGCCGGCCAGCGTGACCGCCGTACCGATGACCACGGACAGGACGAAGGTCACCTTGAAGGACTTGGAGATCTGCTGCGCGGCGGCCACCGGCACCACCATGAGCGCGCTGACCAGCAGGAGCCCGACGACGCGCATCGCGACGGTGACCGTGACGGCAGCCGTCACGGCGACCAGGAGGTTCAGTACGCGCACCGGCAGCCCGGTGACGCGGGCGAACTCCTCGTCCTGGCTGACCGCGAACAACTGGCGCCGCAGCCCGAGCGTCACCAGCACCACGAAGGCGGCCAGCACGCAGATCGCGGTGACGTCCTCCTCGGAGACCGTGGAGAGCGAGCCGAAGAGGTAGGAGGTCAGATTGGCGTTGGATCCGGTGTCGGAGATGTTGATCAGCAGGACACCGCCCGCCATACCGCCGTAGAAGAGCATGGCCAGCGCGATGTCGCCGCGCGTGTGCCCGTACCAGCGGATGAGTTCCATGACGACCGCGCCCGCGACGGCGACGGCGGTGGCCATCCACACGGGGTTCGTGGAGAGCAGGAAGCCGAGGCCGACACCGGTCATGGCGATGTGCCCGATGCCGTCGCCCATCAGGGCCTGGCGGCGCTGCACCAGGAAGATGCCGATGGCCGGGGCGGTGATGCCGACGAGCACGGCGGCGAGCAGTGCGCGCTGCATGAAGGCGGGTTCGAGGAATTCCATCGTGATCAGCTCAGCAGTCCGGTCCGGACGGGCTCGGAAGCCGCGTGGGGGTGTACGTGGTCGTGGCCGGGCAGAGCGTGCTGGCCCAGCGCCTCGGGGGGCGGGCCGTCATGCATCACGCAGCCGTCGCGCAGCACGATCGCGCGGTCGATCAGCGGTTCCAGCGGGCCGAGCTCGTGCAGGACGAGCAGGACGGATGCACCGACCGCGACCTGTTCGCGCAGGGTGCGGGCCAGGATCTCCTGGCTGGCCAGGTCGACGCCCGCCATCGGCTCGTCCATGATCAGCAGTTCGGGTTCGGCGGCGAGCGCGCGGGCGATCAGCACCCGCTGGTGCTGCCCGCCGGAGAGGGCGCTCACCGAGTCCCTGGCCCTGTCCGTGAGGCCGACGAGCTCGATGGCCCGGTTGACGGCCTCACGGTCCGCCTTGCGGGGCAGCCCCAGCTTCGTACGCGACAGCCGCCCGGAGGCGACGACCTCGCGGACCGTGGCGGGGACCCCGCCGGCCGCCGTGGTGCGCTGCGGTACGTAACCGACGCGGGCCCACTGGCGGAAGCGGCGCAGTTCGGTGCCGAAGAGCTCGACGGTGCCCCCCGTCAGCGGGACCTGCCCGATGACGGAGCGCACGGCCGTGGACTTGCCCGAACCGTTGGCGCCGAGGAGGGCCACGACCTCACCGCGGTGCACGGTGACGTCGACCCCGCGCAGCACGGGCCGGCCGCCGAGCGCGGCCGTGGCGCCGCGCAGGCGGATCACGGGGTCGGGGGTGGTGCTCTCGGGCTGCGGCATGAACGCCTCCGATGCTGCTGAGGACGGAACGGGTGTTACGTCGGTCACTTCGAGCCGAGTGCCTTCTGGAGCGCGGCGAGGTTGGACTCCATGACCTCGATGTAGTCAGCGCCCCTGGACTGCTCCGTGATTCCCTCCAGCGGGTCCAGGACGTCGGTCTTCAGGCCGGTGTCCTCGGCGACCGTCTTCGCGGTCCTGTCGCTGGCGAGCGTCTCGAAGAATACGGTGGTGGCCTCGTTCTCCTTCGCGACGGTGTGGATCTCCTTGATCCGGGCCGGGCTGGGCTCGGCCTCGGGGTCGAGGCCGGCGATGCCCTCCTGGGTCAGGCCGTAGCGCTCGGCGAGGTATCCGAAGGCGGAGTGCGTGGTGATGAACGTCCTGGTCGCGGTGTCCTTCAGGCCCGTCTCGAAGGCCGTGTCCAGCGCGTCCAGCTTCTCGACCAGGGCGCCGGTGTTCTTGGCGTAGTCCGCCGCGTTGTCCGGGTCGGCCTTCTCCAGGGACTTGCCGACACCCTTGGCGACCTCGGCGTACTTCGCGGGGTCCAGCCAGATGTGCGGGTCGGCGCCGGCTTCCTCGCCCTCGTGCCCGTGCTCCTCCTCGTGGCCGTGCTCGTCGCCACCGACCTCGCTGCCGTGGTTCTCCAGCGTGGTGAGCGTCGCGGCGTCGACCGTGTTCTTCACTCCGGCCTGGGTGACGGCGTCGTCGACGGCGGGCTGGATGCCCTTGAGGTAGAGGATGTAGTCCGCGTCGCCGAGACCGCCGATCTGCCGCGGGGTGAGCTCCAGGTCGTGCGGCTCGACACCCGGCTCGGTGAGGCTCTCGACCGAGACGTGGTCCCCGCCGATCTCCTCGGCCAGGAACTGCATCGGGTAGAAGGACGTGACCACGTTCAGCTTGTCGCCGTTCTCGCGGTCGGCGGCGTCGGACGTGGAGCAGGCGGAGAGGCCGGTGAGGCCGAGGACGACTGCTCCGGCGACGGCGGCGGTGGGTATCAGGCGACGTACGTTCATGACAGTCATTTTCAACAATTATGGAAACGATTGTCAACAAGACCGCTGAGATGCTCGTTACACCGGTCCGGGACCGCTCGGCCCCCCACCGATTTGATCCTGGGGGTGCGGCCGCCGGTAATCTGAGTCATTAGCCCGCCCGTCTCATGACACCACCCCCCACCGAGGCGCTTCGCGCCGCTCCTGTCCAGTTTCGCCGTCGCAATGAAGAGAGCACCGTGGCCGCCGACAAGATCGACACCATCGTCAGCCTGAGCAAGCGCCGTGGCTTCGTCTACCCCTGCAGTGAGATCTACGGCGGCTCCAAGGCCGCCTGGGACTACGGGCCGCTGGGTGTCGAACTCAAGGAGAACATCAAGCGTCAGTGGTGGCGCTCCATGGTCACCGCGCGCGAGGACATCGTCGGTCTCGACTCGTCGGTGATCCTGGCCTCCGAGGTCTGGGAGGCGTCCGGTCACCTGGCGACCTTCTCGGACCCGCTGACCGAGTGCACCTCCTGCCACAAGCGCTACCGCGCGGACCACCTGGAGGAGGGCTACGAGGCCAAGCACGGCCGCCCGCCCGCCAACGGTCTCGCCGACATCAACTGCCCGAACTGCGGCAACAAGGGCCAGTTCACCGAGCCCAAGCAGTTCTCCGGCATGTTGCAGACGCACCTCGGCCCGACCCAGGACGCCGGCTCGGCCGCGTACCTGCGCCCCGAGACCGCCCAGGGCATCTTCACCAACTTCGCCCAGGTGCTGCAGACTTCGCGCAAGAAGCCGCCGTTCGGCATCGCGCAGATCGGCAAGTCCTTCCGGAACGAGATCACTCCGGGCAACTTCATCTTCCGCACCCGCGAGTTCGAGCAGATGGAGATGGAGTTCTTCGTCAAGCCGGGCGAGGACGAGGAGTGGCAGCAGTACTGGATGGACCAGCGCTGGGCCTGGTACACGGGTCTCGGCCTGCGCGAGGAGAACATGCGCTGGTTCGACCACCCCAAGGACAAGCTGTCGCACTACTCGAAGCGCACCGCCGACATCGAGTACCGCTTCAACTTCGGTGGCAACGAGTTCTCCGAGCTCGAAGGCGTCGCCAACCGCACCGACTTCGACCTCAAGGCGCACTCCAAGGCCTCGGGCCAGGACCTCATGTACTTCGACCAGGAGGCCGGCGAGCGCTGGACTCCGTACGTCATCGAGCCGGCGGCCGGCGTCAACCGCGCCATGCTCGCCTTCATGCTCGACGCGTACATCGAGGACGAGGCCCCGAACGCCAAGGGCGTCATGGAGAAGCGCACCGTGATGCGCCTCGACCCGCGCCTGGCGCCGGTCAAGGTCGCGGTGCTGCCGCTGTCCCGCAACCCGCAGCTGTCGCCGAAGGCCAAGGGCCTCGCGGCCGACCTGCGCCAGAACTGGAACATCGAGTTCGACGACGCGGGTGCCATCGGCCGCCGCTACCGCCGTCAGGACGAGATCGGCACGCCGTTCTGCGTCACCGTCGACTTCGACACCCTCGACGACGACGCGGTGACCGTGCGCGAGCGCGACACCATGAAGCAGGAGCGCGTCTCCCTGGACCAGATCCAGGCGTACCTGGGTGCGCGGCTGCTCGGCTGCTGACCCTTCGTACGGTATTTCGTACGGCATTGCGCATGTATGAGCAGGCGAAGCCCCTGGTTCCTCTTACGGGACCGGGGGCTTCGTTGCACACTGGGCGCACCCGTCCACAGGAGGCCACGATGCCGTCCATGACCACCAGCAAGGTCAGCAGATGGGACGGCCACGGCCGTGAACACATAGTCCGGGTCAGCAAGTCGGGGATGCAGCGGCAGCTGAGCTGCGAAACCTGCGGCTGGCGCAAGGGCGCGCAGTTCCTGCCGTGGCTCAAGGCCCAGGAACACCTCGCCGAGGCCCACCAGGCGACCGTGGATCCGACCGCCTGAAAACCGGGTGCCGGGGTCTTCGGAGCCGGGGTACCGTTTCCGGCATGTATTCGTTCTTCCAGATCTACGAGTGAGAGCGCGGCGGGACCCACCACCCGCCGCCCATCGGATCGATCACCGATCACTTCAGACCTCACTTCTCACCACGAATGGGAGAACCCCGTGGCAAAGAGCCGTAACAACCTCCTCGGTGTGGGCGGACAGCGCAAGAAGCTGTCCCGCGCCGAGCAGCAGGGCGCGGGCCCCTCGCGCAACGCCGACCGTCAGACCGCCGAGGAGAAGAAGCAGGAGCTGGTGCGCAAGATGCGTGAGCGCGCACAGTCCTCCGCCGCCTCGGACGACTCCGCGGACCAGGACGCGCCGGCCGGCAGCTGACGCCTCCGCCTCACCCGTACGGCCGTGGGCCCGGATCGCACCGTGATCCGGGCCCACACCCGTGTGCGCGGCCCGGCCTCCCGCCCCCGACCGCCCGGAGGCACTCCCGCGGTACGCGACAATGGGGGAATGACCACGCTCGCCCCCGCGCCCCCGCTGCTCCGGATCGGCCCGCACACCGTGCAGCCGCCCGTGGTGCTCGCCCCCATGGCAGGCATCACCAACGCCCCCTTCCGCACCCTGTGCCGGGAGTTCTCCGGGGGCAAGGGGCTGTTCGTCAGCGAGATGATCACGACGCGGGCGCTGGTCGAGCGCAACGAGAAGACCATGCAGCTCGTCCACTTCGACGCGAGCGAGACCCCGCGCTCCATCCAGCTGTACGGAGTGGACCCGGTCACCGTCGGCAAGGCGGTCCGCATGATCGTCGACGAGAACCTCGCCGACCACATCGACCTCAACTTCGGCTGCCCGGTCCCCAAGGTCACCCGCAAGGGCGGCGGCTCAGCGCTCCCGTACAAGCGGCCCCTGCTGCGCGCGATCCTCAACCAGGCGGTCTCCAACGCCGGTGACATCCCGGTCACCATCAAGATGCGCAAGGGCATCGACGACGACCACATCACGTTCCTGGACGCGGGCCGGATCGCCGTCGAGGAGGGCGTGACGGCCGTCGCCCTGCACGGCAGGACCGCGGCCCAGCACTACGGCGGCACGGCCGACTGGGACGCCATCGCCCGCCTCAAGGAGCACGTCCCGGAGATCCCCGTCCTCGGCAACGGCGACATCTGGTGCGCGGACGACGCCCTGCGGATGATGCGTGAGACCGGCTGTGACGGCGTGGTGGTGGGCCGGGGCTGCCTGGGCCGCCCCTGGCTCTTCGGCGACCTCGTGAGCGCCTTCGAGGGCACCGGGACGCGACGCGCGCCCGGCCTCCGGGAGGTCGCAGGCGTGATGGTGCGGCACGCGACGCTGCTGGGGGAGTGGATCGGCGACGAGACCCGTGGCGTGATCGACTTCCGTAAGCACGTGGCCTGGTACCTCAAGGGCTTCGCGGTGGGCTCGGAGATGCGCAAGAAGCTCGCCGTCACCTCGTCGCTGGAGGAGCTCGCCGGCCAGCTGCACGAGCTGGACCTGGACCAGCCGTGGCCGGACGGTGCGGACGGGCCGCGCGGGCGCACCTCGGGCAACAACCGGGTGGTGCTGCCGGACGGCTGGCTGAAGGACCCCTACGACTGCGCCGGAGTGAGCGCGGACGCGGAGCTCGACACCTCGGGCGGCTGACGTCACCGGCCCATCGAACGGGTCCCGCGGGAGTGCCTCGGTGCTCGCGCGGGACCCGTTCCGCATTCCGGTGGAAGGGGCACCGAGTGCCCCAGATCTTGATTGCTCATAAGAGCGGCCGAATCGGAGAGTTACGCAGCGCCGCGCGTCGATCCGGCGGGCTTTCGTCGCCGACCTCACGCTCTGCTCCGCCCAGCTCGCCGCTGGGTGACCAGGTGGTGCCCATATGGCGTCCGGATGATGACATCTGAGCGCGCTCGGGGGCGTGATTCTCGCCACCCCTGAGGGGTGGGTTGCTCAGATGAGCGATAGCGCGGACGCTGTACTTCTCAAATGATGGCACTGGGTGCCAGGGGGCTTAACCTTGATCACTTGATGCAGTTGTTACGTGGTGTGCTCAAACCGGGGAATCTTGTTGCGTACTGTCACTTTGAGTGCAAGAGATGAAGCAATGCCCCGGGCCTCGTCCGAGTGCCCTTCCACTTTCGATCTGCTGGCGGACGGGTGGTTGAGGCCGCATGACGGGCAAGTGGACGTACCCAGACACCTTCGATCTGGGTATGTTCCTCGCCGTCAGGGCAGCCACCGCGTCCTCGAGGAGTCGAGACCCGTGTCGGAAAACAAAGATCCCCAGAAGTTCGTCTACGACTTCACCGAGGGCAACAAGGATCTGAAAGATCTCCTGGGTGGCAAGGGTGCCAACCTCGCCGAGATGACCAATCTCGGGCTCCCCGTTCCTCCCGGTTTCACCATCACGACCGAGGCGTGCAAGGTCTACCTCGACAGTGGCGAGGCGCCGGCCGCTCTGCGCGAGGAGGTCAGCGCCCACCTCGACGCCCTTGAGCAGAAGATGGGCAAGAAGCTCGGGCAGGCCGACGACCCGTTGCTGGTCTCCGTCCGCTCCGGTGCCAAGTTCTCGATGCCCGGGATGATGGACACGGTCCTCAACATCGGCCTCTCCGACGAGTCCGTCGTCGGGCTCGCCGGCCAGGCCGGTGAGGAGCGCTTCGCGTGGGACTCCTACCGCCGCCTCATCCAGATGTTCGGGAAGACCGTCCTCGGCGTCGACGGCGACCTGTTCGAGGAGGCCCTGGAGGCCGCCAAGCACGCCAAGAAGGTCACCGTCGACACCGACCTCGCCGCCGACGATCTGAAGAAGCTGGTCAAGCACTTCAAGAAGATCGTCAAGCAGGAGGCCGGCCGCGACTTCCCGCAGGACGCGCGTGAGCAGATGGACCTCGCCATAAACGCGGTCTTCGACTCGTGGAACACCGACCGCGCCAAGCTCTACCGCCGCCAGGAGCGCATCCCGGGCGACCTCGGCACGGCCGTCAACGTCTGCTCGATGGTCTTCGGCAACCTCGGCGCCGGCTCCGGTACGGGCGTGGCCTTCACCCGTGACCCGGCCAGCGGTCACCAGGGCGTCTACGGCGACTACCTGGAGAACGCGCAGGGCGAGGACGTCGTCGCCGGTATCCGCAACACCGTTGCGCTCGCCGATCTCGAGTCGATCGACAAGAAGTCGTACGACCAGCTGATGAAGATCATGGAGACGCTGGAGACCCACTACAAGGATCTCTGCGACATCGAGTTCACCATCGAGCGCGGTCAGCTCTGGATGCTCCAGACCCGGGTCGGCAAGCGCACCGCGGGTGCCGCCTTCCGTATCGCCACCCAGCTGGTCGACCAGGGCCTGATCGACGAGGCAGAGGCGCTCCAGCGCGTCAACGGGGCCCAGCTCGCGCAGCTGATGTTCCCCCGCTTCGACGACGCGGCGAAGACCGAGCTGCTGGGCCGAGGCATCGCCGCGTCCCCGGGTGCGGCGGTCGGCAAGGCCGTCTTCGACTCGTACACGGCGGTCAAGTGGTCCCGGTCCGGCGAGAAGGTCATCCTCATCCGCCGCGAGACCAACCCCGACGACCTCGACGGCATGATCGCCGCCGAGGGCATCCTGACCTCGCGCGGTGGCAAGACCTCGCACGCGGCCGTCGTGGCCCGCGGCATGGGCAAGACCTGTGTCTGTGGAGCCGAGGACCTGGAGGTCGACACCAAGCGCCGCCGGATGACGGTGGGCGGCCGGGTGATCGAGGAGGGCGACACCGTCTCGATCGACGGTTCCACCGGCAAGGTCTACCTCGGTGAGGTCCCCGTCGTGCCGTCGCCGGTCGTCGAGTACTTCGAGGGCCGGATGCACGCGGGCGCCGACGACGCCGACGAGCTCGTCGCCGCCGTGCACCGGATCATGGCGTACGCGGACCGAGTACGCCGGCTGCGCGTACGGGCCAACGCGGACAACGCCGAGGACGCCCTGCGGGCACGCCGTTTCGGGGCCCAGGGCATCGGCCTGTGCCGCACCGAGCACATGTTCCTCGGTGAGCGCCGCGAGATGGTCGAGAAGCTGATCCTCGCGGACACCGACGACGAGCGCGAGACCGCCCTCGCGCAGCTGCTGCCGCTCCAGAAGGCCGACTTCATCGAGCTGTTCGAGTCGATGGACGGCCTGCCCGTCACCGTGCGGCTGCTCGACCCGCCGCTGCACGAGTTCCTGCCCGACATCACCGAGCTGTCGGTCCGGGTCGCGCTCGCCGAGTCCCGTAAGGACGCCAACGAGAACGACCTGCGCCTCCTGCAGGCCGTGCACAAGCTGCACGAGCAGAACCCGATGCTGGGTCTGCGCGGCGTACGCCTCGGCCTGGTCATCCCGGGGCTGTTCAAGATGCAGGTCCGCGCCATCGCCGAAGCGGCGGCGCAGCGCAAGAACGCCAAGGGCGACCCGCGTCCCGAGATCATGATTCCGCTCGTCGGAACGGTCCAGGAGCTGGAGATCGTCCGCGACGAGGCCGACCAGGTCATCGCCGAGGTCGAGGCCGCCACCGGCGTGGATCTGAAGCTGACCATCGGCACGATGATCGAGCTGCCGCGTGCCGCGCTGACCGCGGGCCAGATCGCCGAGGCCGCGCAGTTCTTCTCCTTCGGCACGAACGACCTCACCCAGACCGTGTGGGGCTTCTCCCGTGACGACGTGGAGGCATCCTTCTTTACCGCGTACCTGGAGAAGGGCATCTTCGGGGTGTCGCCGTTCGAGACGATCGACCGGGACGGTGTCGGCGCGCTCGTGCGCAGCGCCGTCGAGGCCGGCCGGGCGACCCGTCCCGACCTCAAGCTCGGGGTCTGCGGCGAGCACGGCGGCGACCCGGAGTCGGTGCACTTCTTCCACGAGGTGGGCCTGGACTACGTGTCCTGCTCGCCGTTCCGCATCCCGGTGGCCCGCCTGGAGGCGGGCCGGGCGGCGGCCGAGTCCAAGGGGAGCGACAGCCGCTGACCCGGCGGTGACCGGCTGACTCCTGGGCTGCCGTCGGACCGTACCGACCCTCACCGCGAACCGGCGGCGGCCCCGGAGCTACGAAGAAGCGGCGGCACCCTGTGCGGGGGTGCCGCCGCTTCGCTGTGCCCGCGCCCGTGCCGCTGCGTGCTCCTGGTAAAGCGGTGTGCGCAAGCGGTGGATTCCGTTGAAAGCCGGATGGTTGAGCGCGGTTCTTTTCTCGTTCCTTGCGCGAATTCAGGTTCGCTGCGGGACCGGGGTGCGGTCCATGGATCCCCACCCATGGACCGCACCCGGCTTACCCCCGCCGGACACGGAGCCGTAACCGGAGCCGACCGCCGCCGAACGGGCAAAGCCCCCCACGGCCTTCACTCGTTCTTTCGGCGGCTCCGGTTTCGTGCCCGACGTCGTACAGCTTTTCGGGTGAAGCGGATGCAAGCGAGACGTTTCAACTGTGGCCGAAACCCCGTGGTGACGTCGTGTGACGGTATGCATACCCTTCGATCGGGGCGATTGCGGTTGCAACAAGGTGGGGGATCGGTGCTGCGTATCCATGTGTCCGGAATGGACCTCTCCAAGGTGCGGATGGCCACACGGCCGGACGCATTATGGGAAACCATTCTCAGTTTTCACCGACTGAGGGACCGGCGTGCTTCCTCGGTGTTCGGTAAATGGCGTACAGAATCCCGGACCCGGTTGAATGGTGAAACACGTCTGCTGGCGGCGGTGGTTCCGCCCCGGGGCTATTTCCCGGACTTTCTGACGCCTTCCGCGCAAGGCGCGGAGCCCTTCTCGCTGGACGCCGGGATGGAAGCCCTGCGCGACACACCGGCAGGCCGGCTGCACAGCGAGCTGACCCTCCTCGGGGCCGGGCGGGGGATACCCGGCGGCCGCTCCCCGCAGGCGCTGCTCGACGCGCTCTCCGAGGGACGCGCCGAACCCCTCGGCCGGCTCATCGCGGCGTTGCGCGGCTACCACCGCGCCGCCGTCGAACCGTACTGGCCGCACATCCAGGCGAGCGTGGAGGCCGACCGGGCCGTACGCGGCAGGGCCCTGCTCGACGGAGGCGCCGACGAGCTCCTTGCGGGCCTGCCGCCGATGATCCGCTGGCGGGCACCCGTGCTGGAGGCGGACTACCCCGTGGACCGCGACCTGCACCTCGACGGGCGAGGGCTGCTGCTCCAGCCCTCCTTCTTCTGCCGCGGCACCCCGGTCGTCTACCGCGACCCACGGCTGGTGCCCGTCCTCGTCTACCCGGCCACCCACCCGGGCGCCCCGGTCTTCGCCGAACCGGGCCCCTGGCTCGGCCGGCTCCTGGGGCACACCCGTTCGTCCGTCCTCGGGGCCATCGGCAACGGCTGCACGACCAGCGAACTCGCCCGCAGGGCCGGGGTGTCCCTCGCCTCGGCGAGCCAGCACGCCTGTGTGCTGCGCGAGGCGGGACTGGTCCGCACCTTGCGCAACGGCAGCTCGGTGCTGCACACGCTCACCCCGCTGGGCGGGTCACTGCTCAGGGGCGGCGCCCCGCTGGCCGTGTCCTGACGGCCCGGGCGGTCAGGGGGACTCCTCCAGGAGCGCCTTGAGCACGGCCAGCCGCTCCTTCCAGAACGCCTTGTACGCGGCCACGGCTGCGGCGTCCGCCAGCTTCTCGTGGCCGACGCCCAGCCGGGTACGGCCGTCGGGCAGGGCGGTGAGCCACACGGAGAGGCGCCCCGCTTCCCCGGAAGCGTCGCGGAAGCCGGCGCTCAGCGATCGGGCGGGCTGCCGGGAGCGCTCGGTGAGCACGACGCCCGGGAGCCAGCGTTCACGCACCCCGGGGTCGGTGAAGGCGTCCAGGACGCGATCGGGCGGCGCGCCGACGGTCCGGCTGCCCGAGGTGTTCCAGTCGCCGGTCGAGGACTGGCCGACCTCGCGCATACCGCGCTCCTGCTCGTACCCCACGGAGACGCTCTGGGCGTACCAGCCGTCGACCCCGTGCTCCTCCCGCAGGTGCGTGGCGATCTCGGTGTGCGTACGCCGCGTGGCGCCCCAGGCGTCAAGCTCGGCGAACCAGCCGTCCCAGTCCCGGCCCGTCGCTCCGCGCAGGGCGTCCGCCGACACCTTCTCGGTGATGCGCCTGCCCGTGGCCCCGCCGTCCCTCGTTCCGCTCATAGGTCCGACGGTAGGGCCTCCGCGGAAAACTTCCCGCCGGCGGAGCGATGAGTTCCGTGGAGCCCGTTCGTCTAACCAACGAAGGCGCCCGGAGAGAACGCCGGGCAGAACACCCGGACGAAGGAAAGAGTGGACGTCATGCCTCAGATGATCTTCGTGAACCTGCCGGTCAAGGACCTGGAGACGACCAAGAACTTCTTCGCGAAGCTCGGCTACGGGATCAACCCGCAGTTCAGCGACGAGACGGCCGCGTGCGTGGTCGTCAGCGACGCGATCTTCGTGATGCTGCTCACCGAGCCGAAGTTCAGCGAGTTCACCAAGAAGCGGATCGCCGACTCCGAGAAGTCCACCGAGGTCATCCTCTGTCTGAGCGCGGACAGCCGGGAGAAGGTCGACGAGCTCGCCGACGCCGCGCTCGCCGCCGGTGGCTTCCCGGCCAACGACCCCATGGACTACGGCACCATGTACGGCCGCTCCTTCCAGGACCCCGACCACCACGTCTGGGAGGTCATGTGGATGGACCCGGCGGCGGTGGAAGGCCAGGGCTGACCCGCCACGGCCGCCGGACGGAACAACTAGCCGCGGAACGGCCCCGTCACCTCGTAGGTGATGCCGCCGGACGAACTCCCGCTCGTGCCGCGCTGCGAGGAGAAGTAGAGACGGCTGCCGTCGGGGGAGAACGCCGGGCCGGTGATCTCCGAGCCGGACTGACCGCTGATCCGCAGGAACGGGGCGATCGTGCCGGCGGGCGTGATCAGGCAGATCTCCATGTTCCCGCCGTCCTCCGCGACGTAGAGGTCACCGGAGCCCGAGCGGGTGACGTTGTCGACGCCCGTCAGCGGGGCCGTCCCGCTGGTGACGAGGGAGTCGTCGTAGGCGAGGGAGAGGGACGAGGTGTTGGCGTCGTACGCCCACACCCGGTTGTCGCCCTTGGTGGTGAACCAGCAGGTGCCCGCCGCGTAGAAGCATCCCTCGCCGCCGTTGAAGACCTTGGCGCCGGAGACCTGGTAGCGGGTCAGGGTGGGCGAGCCGTCCGGATCGGGGACCGTTGCCCAGGTCACCGGGCCCGAGGTGCCGGTTCCCGCCACCAGCACCTGGAGGGTGCCGCTCGACAGGTTGCCCCAGGTGGTGGGGCGGAACCGGTAGAAGCGGCCGTCCGTCTCGTCCTCGGTGAGGTACACGTAGCCGTGGTCGGGGTCGGCCGCCGCCGCCTCGTGCTTGAAGCGGCCCATCGCGGGACGCTGCACCGCCGCGTCGACCCCCCACGGGTCGGTCTCGTACACGAAGCCGCGGCTGACCTCCTCGCAGGACAGCCAGGTGTCCCACGGCGTACGGCCGCCCGCGCAGTTGTTGTTGGTGCCGGACAGGATGCGGGAGGCGGAGGTGACGGTGCCCGCGGAGTTGAAGCGCACGGCACTCGCGCCGCCGCCGCTGCCCGAGGAGACCTCGGCGTTGGAGACGTAGATCCAGCCGGTGCCGTCGGCGAAGGTGGCGCCGCCGTCGGGTGCGCTGTGCCAGGTGTACGAGGTTCCGGCGACGGTCTGGCCCGAGCGGGCGATGATCCTGCTGGTGAAACCGCTGGGCAGCAGGATGCCGTTGGCGTTGGCCGGCTGGAGCGCCCCGTAGGGGCCGGGGGCCGGCTGGGCCGGGGCCGCGAAGGCGGCGCCCCGCCACAGGGTGCCGCCGAAGGCCGCCGCCGAGGTTCCGACCACCGCTGTGCGCAGAAATGTCCGACGTTCCACGATCACTCCACAGGTGACGTGAGGGCCCGCCGCCCGGTCGGGCGGCGGGTCGCGCGTCAGGACAGTAGAGCGGCGCAGTTGACGGAGCGGCAACGACGGGTGAACGCTCCGCGCACGCGGTCAGTCCGCCCGGACCACGAACACCGGGACCGAGACCTCGTCGTCGTCCAGGCAGCTGCCCGTCGCCAGATCGAAGCGCTGCTTCAGCAGGGGCGAGGCGACGAACGGCCGGCCCCCCGCGGAGCCCACCAGACCCCGCGAGAGCACGTACGCGCCGGTGAAGGGGTCGCGGTTGTCGATCGCGTACGCCTTGCCCGACCGGTCCACGAAGAGCGCGACCTGGCGGCCGTCCGGGAGCAGGGCCGCGACCCCCCGCCCCGGCGTCAGCAGTGAGCGGTCGCAGACCGTGAACCAGTCGTCCCCGTGGGCGAGCTGGATCACCTCGGTGTCCTGTGCCGTCTCGGTCGTTGCCGTCTGTACTGACATCAGGAGGCGGTCCCTTCAAGTGTGCGGATGGCGAGCACCGGTCCCGCGAGGATGTCCAGGTCGGGCTTGACCTGGTCCCGCTCCGGGACGAACTTCACCGAGGGGTCGGGTGCGTCGGGGGCGTTGACGAAGGTGACGAAGCGGCGCAGCCGCTCGGGGTCGTTGATGGTCTCCGCCCACTCGTCGCGGTAGCCGGCGACGTGGTCGCTCATCAGGCGTTCCAGTTCGGCGCAGATTCCCAGCGAGTCGTGGACGACCACGTCGCGTACGTGGTCGAGACCGCCCTCGATCCGGTCCAGCCAGGTCGAGGTGCGTTCCAGCCGCTCGGCCGTACGGATGTAGAACATCAGGAACCGGTCGATGAGACGCACCAGTTCGGCGTCGGACAGGTCCTGGGCCAGCAGGTCCGCGTGGCGCGGTTCGGCGCCTCCGTTGCCGCCGACGTACAGGTTCCAGCCGTTGGCGGTGGCGATGATGCCGAAGTCCTTGCCGCGCGCCTCGGCGCACTCGCGGGCACATCCGGAGACCGCCGACTTGAGCTTGTGCGGGGAGCGAAGGCCCCGGTAGCGCAGCTCCAGATCGATGGCCATCTTCACCGAGTCCTGCACGCCGTAGCGGCACCAGGTCTGCCCCACGCAGGACTTGACCGTCCGCAGCGACTTCCCGTACGCGTGCCCCGACTCGAAGCCGGCGTCCACGAGCCGGGTCCAGATCAGCGGCAGCTGGTCGACGCGGGCGCCGAACATGTCGATGCGCTGGCCGCCGGTGATCTTCGTGTAGAGCCCGAAGTCCCGGGCCACCTCGCCGATCACGATCAGTTTCTCGGGGGTGATCTCGCCGCCCGGGATGCGCGGGACGATCGAGTACGAGCCGTTGCGCTGGAGGTTGGCCAGGAAGTGGTCGTTGGTGTCCTGGAGGGCCGCCTGCTCGCCGTCCAGCACGTAGCCGCTCGCTCCGAGCGTGGGCGCCAGCGAGGCGATGATCGAACCGACCGTCGGCTTGCAGACCTCGCAGCCGTCCCCGCCACGCGCCGCCGGGCGGCCGTGTGAGTCGAGCAGCGCCGCGTACGAGGTGGTCCCCAGGGTCCTGACGATCTCGTACAGCTCACTGCGGGTGTACGAGAAGCAGCCGCACAGGCCCTTGTCGGCGCTCTGCGGCAGCAGCTGGCCGATGACCTTGACGCAACTCCCGCAGCCCGTACCGGCCTTGGTGCACTTCTTCACCTCGGGCAGGGTGGTGTGCTCGCAGATCGCGCCCTTGGTCACGTTGTGGCAGGAGCAGATCACGGCGTCGTCCGGCAGCGAGGACGGGCCGAGGGTGACCGGGCCGCCCGCGCCCGCCGGCAGCACCAGCTGCTCGGGCGCCACGGGCAGGACCGTGCCGGTCATCGGCCGCAGCGTGCCGTACTGGTCGGCGTCCCCGACGAGCACCCCGCCGAGCAGGGTGCCGTCCTGGCCTATGACCAGCTTCTTGTAGACGCCCGAGCGGGAGTCCGAGTAGACGACGTCGAGGCAGCCCTCGGCCGCGCCGTGCGCGTCACCGAACGAGGCCACGTCCACCCCGAGCAGCTTCAGCTTGGTCGACAGGTCGGCGCCGGTGAAGGAGGCCGTCTCGCCGGCGATCACCCCGGCCACCGTCTGCGCCATCTCGTAACCCGGCGCCACCAGCCCGTACACCCGGCCGTCCGAGGCCAGGGCGCACTCGCCGATCGCGAACACGTCACTGTCGGACGTACGGCACTCCTCGTCGACGATGATGCCGCCGCGCTGGCCGACCGCCAGACCGCAGTCACGGGCCAGCTGGTCCCGGGGCCGTACGCCGGCCGAGAAGACCACGAGGTCCGTTGCGAGGGAGGAGCCGTCGGAGAGGGACATGCCGTTCACCGCGCCGTTGTCGTCCGCGGTGACCTCCTGCGTACCGACACCCGTGTGAACGCTGAGACCCATGTTCTCGATGGTGCGCAGCAGCGCGGCGCCGCCGCCCGCGTCGACCTGGACCGGCATCAGCCGGGGCGCGAACTCCACCACGTGCGTCTCGAGTCCGAGGCCCTTGAGCGCTCCGGCCGCCTCCAGGCCGAGCAGCCCTCCGCCGACCACCGCGCCCGTCGTCGCCGTCTTCGCGTACTCCTCGATGGCGAGCAGGTCCTCGATGGTGCGGTAGACGAAGCACCCCTCGGCGTCCTTGCCGGGGACCGGCGGCACGAAGGGGTAGGAGCCGGTCGCCAGGACCAGCGTGTCGTACGTGAACGTCAGCCCGGAGCGGGAGACCACCCGGCGCGCCTCGCGGTCGACGCTTTCGGCCGGGTCGCCGAGGTGCAGCTCGATGCCGTGCCGCGCCATGAAGTCCGGCTCGACGAGGGACAGGTCGTCCGGGGTCTTCCCGGAGAAGTACGAGGTCAGCTGGACCCGGTCGTAGGCAGGACGGGGCTCCTCGCAGAGCACGACGACCCGGGCGGTGCCCGCCGTCGCGGTGAGACCGCGGTCGGCGAGTGCCTCCAGGAACCGCTGGCCGACCATGCCGTGCCCGACGACCACGATCGTCGGCACTCCTGCGGCGGGAGCGTTCGGGGAAGTGGGCACCGGCATCTCAGAGACCTCCGTCGTTGGTGAGCAGGTGGAGCAGGGACATGTCGGCGGGCAGCGGTTCGTCGTTCTGCCAGGTGCGGGCGAGGGTCCCGACCGCGCCCAGGTCGCCGAACAGCACCCCGCCGGCCAGCCGGTCGCCGCGGACGACGACCGAGCGGTACGCGCCCTTGGTGGCGTCGGCCAGCCGGATCACGTCGTCGCCGGGCAGCGGCCGGGAATCCCCGAACGCGGCCAGGTCGAGCGCCCCGGTCGCCGGGGCGGTGGCGGCAGTGCCGGCGGCGAGCGCACCGGCGAGCGCCGGGGCTGGTGCGGCGGACGCGGCGGGGGAGCGCAGGGTCAGCCGGGTCAGGGCGCGGGTGCCGGTGTAGCGGGCGGGCCGGCCGGCCAGTACCTCGGCCAGTACGTCCGCCTGCTCCAGTGCGGCGCCCGCCAGGCCGTAGACGGTCGAGTCGTGCTCGGCGCAGTCGCCGACCGCGTGGATGTACGGGTCGGACGTGCGCAGTTCGTCGTCCACCACGATGCCCTTGCGGACGTCGAGACCGGCGGCGAGCGCCAGGCCCGTACGGGGGCGGACCCCGCAGGCCAGCACCGTGATCTCGGCCTCCAGCTCGTAGCCGTCGGCGAGCTCCACGGCGCGTACCGCGGAGTCGGCGCAGCGCAGGCCGCGGACGCGGCACTCGGTGTGCACCTCGACCCCGAGGGCTTCGAGGTGGCGCCGCAGCAGCCCGGCCGACTCGGCGTCCAGCTGCCGTTCCATGAGGTGCTCGCCCTGCTGGGCCAGCACCACCTGGGCGCCGCACTCGGCGAGCGCACGGGCGGCGGAGACCCCGAGGAGGCCGCCGCCGATGACGACGGCGCGCGTTCCGGGACGTACCGCCGCGCGCAGGGCCAGGCAGTCGTCGAGGGTGCGGAACGGATGCACCCCGTCGGGCAGTGTGTTCCCGAGCCCTCGCAGCGGCGGCAGCACCGGGTTGGAACCGGTGGCCAGCACCAGGCGCCCGTACCTGACGACGCTGCCGTCGTCGCAGTGCACCAGCCGGTCGGCCGGATCGATACGCACCACCCGGACCCCGCGCCGCACATCGGCGGGCGGCAGGGCGATCACGTCCGGTGCGTACCGTCCGGCCAGCACCTCGGCCAGCAGCACCCGGTTGTACGGGGCGTGCTCCTCCTCGCCGATGACGGTGACACCGGGGACCCGGGCGGCGAGCCGTGCGCCCGCCATTCCGGCGCCGATCACCACCACACGTGCCGCGTTCTCCGTCTGTGTCCTCATGGAGACGAGAGTGCGCGGCGGGTGTTACCCGACCGCATCCCCGCTGTTTCCCGGGAGGAACCTTGCGCTCAGCGCGGTGCCGGGAGGTGTGTGAGGGGTCCGACGGGCTGGCCGCCCGGGTGTGTGAGGGCGCGTGCCGGACGGCCCGGCCGGGAGCTTAGGGTCGGGATCATGCCCGAGATATCGCTGACCACCCTCGTTCTCCTCTGCCTGGCCGCCGCGGCGGCCGGCTGGATCGACGCGGTGGTGGGCGGGGGAGGGCTGCTGCTCCTGCCCGCGTTGCTGCTGGGTCTGCCCCAGGTGTCCGCCGCGCACATCCTCGGCACCAACAAGGCGGTGGCGATCGTCGGCACCTCGGGAGCCGCGGTCACGTATCTGCGCAAGGCCCCGGTGCGGGTGGGCACGGCCGTACGGATCGGGCTCATGGCGCTGACCGGCTCGATGGCCGGTGCGTTCTTCGCCGCCGGGATCAGCAGCGAGGTCCTGCGTCCGGTGATCATGGTGGTGCTGCTCGGAGTCGCGGCCTTCGTGCTGCTGCGGCCGTCGTTCGGCACGGCGGTCGCGGGGGACGGTACGGGCCGCGAGGTCTCCCGGGCGCGTACCGTCACGGCGATCGTCCTGGTCGGCGGCGGCATCGGCTTCTACGACGGGCTGTTCGGGCCGGGCACCGGCACCTTCCTGGTGCTCGCGCTGACCGCCGTACTCCACCTCGACCTGGTGACCGCTTCCGCCAACGCCAAGATCGTCAACGTGTGTACGAACGCCGGGGCGCTGGCGATGTTCGCCTACCAGGGCACGGTGCTGTGGCAGCTGGCCGCCCTGATGGCCGTATTCAATCTGGCGGGCGCCATGTTCGGTGCGCGGATGGCGCTCAGGAAGGGCAGCGGGTTCGTGCGCGGCGTACTGCTGGTCGTGGTGTTCTCGCTGGTCGCCAAGCTCGGCTTCGACCAGTGGACGGCGTGACCCGGTCGCTCAGCGCACCTCGGTGAGGTGCGCGTACGCCACGACGTTGCCCTGGTAGCCGGTCTTCTCCGAGAATCCGCCGCCGCAGGTGATCAGCCGCAGCGAGGCGTGCGGCGACTCGCCGTAGACCCGCTGGTCGGGGAAGTCCTCGTTGTCGTACACCTCGATCGCGTCGATCGAGAAGACGGCCGTGCGCCCGTCCTTGCGGTCGATCTCGACCGCGGTGCCCCGCTTCAGCGCCCCCAGGGCGTAGAAGACGGACGGCCCCTGGGCGTTGTCGACGTGGCCGGCGACGATCGCGGTGCCCTTGGCGCCGGGCGGGGTGCCGTTCTTGAACCACCCCGCGACGTTGCGGTTCCCGTCCGGCGGCACGTCGAGGCTGCCGTCCTTCCCCAGCCCCAGTCGCATCATCGGCGCGTCCACGTCGATGCCGGGGATGCGGATGCGGACCGGTTCGGACGGGCGCATCGGGTCGGCGACGGGGGAGCCCGGCTGGAGCTGGGGACCGGCGGCGAAGGACTCGGCGGCGGTCGGCTGGGGCGGCACGATCAGGGTGTCGGACCCGTTCTGGATCAGCCAGAGGCCGCACAGTACGGCGATGCCGACCAGCCAGCCCTTGGCCTTCTGTGCCGTCTGGGACATCAGCTGCCGTGCGTGCCGTTCGCCCGGCGGCGCATCAGCAGCGCCCCGCCGACGGCCGCCGCGGCGAGCACGCCGGCGCCCGCGGCGATCTGCGCGGTGTCCGGCCCCACGCTGCCGCCGACGCCGGTCCTGACGTGCCCTGCGGGCCGGTCGTGCTCGGGCTTGTAGGGGTCGGGCGTGTGGGAGCCGCCGCCGGCGGTCACTTCGAGGTCACCGCCGGCCTCCTTGCCGTTGTCGCACACGACGCCGATGCCGTACGTTCCGGGCTTGGTGTCGTGCGGCACGGTGAACCGGCCGACCACGACCTCCTTGTGGGTCCCGGCGCTCACCTCGAAGTCACCGGCGTCCAGGGAGTTCGCGTCGCCGATGCCCGAGCCGTTGGGTCCGCACGCGGTGGTGCTCACGGTGACCGTGGCGCCGGGAGTGGCGGTCGCCGGGGTGATCTCCAGCTTGCCGAGGTCCCCCGCGTACGCGGAAGGGGTGGCGAGAGTGAGGCCGAGCGCGGCGACGGTGAGCGCCGAGGCGGCGGTACCGGTCACGAGGCGGGCAGGACTGAGCATGGGGAATTCCTCCGGGCAGACGGCACGAACATGGGTGTCCTGTCTCCGAGGTAACGGTCGCCCCGCCACTCACGCCTGCTGACGCCCGGTCAGCTTTCACCCGTACGGCCCGGCGCGGCACCCTTGCCCCCTGGTGTCGCCGCAGGTCAGGGCGGTGCGGCTGCGCTGTTCGGTCGGCCGCGGCGCACCCCGTGCCGATCGAGTGACGAGCCGCCGGGCAAGTGTGACACAGGTCACACGCATGGCCGCGGCGGTCCAGGGCACACGAACGACAACCCCCCCACGGGACACGGCATCCCCCCGCCGTCGCCCCACGGCAGTCGCCCTCACGGACCCACCCCCCCCCGGGTCCGTGGGGGCGACGTCGTCTCTCCGCGCGCCCCGCCGGGTCAGGCCCCGCCCGTGGCGGTCCATTCGACGACCGGTGCGCGCAGCCGGCCGCACAACGGCTGTCCCTTCGCGTCGGTCAGCGCGAGCCGCGCGGTGAGATGCCCGGTCCGTACGGCCGCGTCGAGGACCGCCGGGTCGATGTCGCTGAACATCAGCTTGGCCCGGCGGAACATGGAGAACACTCCCGAGTCGTCCACCGTTCCCCAGGACAGGTAGACGAAGCGCCCGCCGAGCCGGTTCTGCACGTACGGCCCCGACACCTGCGTGCCTTCCTCCGAAGGTGTCGTGACGCAGTCCAGCGTCCAGTCCGCGGAGGGGGCGTCGCCGGGGCACAGCCCGAGCAGCTCACCTGGGCGGTCCTTGCGCTGCACCCCGACATGGATGTTCTCGTAGCCGGGAAAGTCGGAGTCCGGCCCGCAGGCGCGGCCCGGCAGCGCGGAGGCTTCGATGTGGATCTGCATGGAGCCGAGGATATGTTCGCCGTCCTGCGCCGGGCCCAGACCTCCGGTCCGTATATCCACGGGTACCGGCCCTCGCGCCGCCGGTACACGCTCGCCGGTTACGCGCGCCGGGCGCGGACGGCACCCCGTCAGACGCTGTCCCAGGGCGCGTCCTCGTACACCTTCCCGAGCCGTCCCATCAGCGCCTCGTCGACATCGAAGGGCCGGTCGTCGATCCGGTGGACCGCCGCGATGCCCTGGGAGTTGCTGACGAACGCCGACCGGTACGCCCCCAGATCCTCCAGCGTCACCGGCCGCCGCACCGAGCCGGCGGGGCCGAGCCCCCGCTGGAGGAGCGCCATCGTGGTGCCGGTCAGAGCGGGGGCGTCCGGCCAGACCACCGAGGTGCCGTCCCAGAAGCCGATGTTGGTGAACGCCCCCTCCGTCACCACACCGCCGGGTGCGGTCAGCAGGGCCCCGTCGAAACCGGCGCGTTCCGCCAGCCGCCCGTAGTAGGTCTGGCCGAACTCGCCGGGGCGCTTGATGTGCGGCACCGCGCGGGCGTACGGGACCGACATCAGGCTCTGCGGGGCCCCGGCCGTCCGCACGGGCGGCCGTACCGTCACCATCACCGTCGTCGCACCCTCGCCCGGCGGCAGGAGTCCGTGCACCCGCACCGAGCCGTCCACCACTCCGGCGCCCTCCAGGGCGTGCCCGACCAGCCCGCGCACCGACCCACCGTCCAGCGGCAGGCCGAACAGTTCCCTGTTCGCTCCGTCCAGCCGGGCGAGGTGCAGATCCAGGCCGCGCACCCCGCCGTCCCTGACCTGCATGGCGGTGAAGTGGCCGTACGGGAAGAAGGCGGCGACGCGCAGGTCGTCCTCGGTGGCCGGGTGCCCGTTGACCTCTACGTACGGCGCCTGTGCGGGAGTTGTCATGCCGTCCACCGTATGACGGGAAATCGCGAGAACGGGCCGCTTGACCTCAAGTGCGGTTGAGGCACGAGCCTCTGGGCATGGACCTCGACGCGAACGTATCCGCATCCGTATCCCACGCCACTACGACTCCCGCTCCGCTGAAGGTGGCGGTCATCCTCGGCAGTAACCGTGAAGGGCGCTTCGGCCCCGTCGTCGCCGACTGGTTCCTCTCCCGGGCGGCCGGCCACCCCGGTATCGAGACCGAACTGCTCGACGTCGCCGGACTGGACCTCCCGTTCGCCCTCTCCTACAGCCCCGACCCCGCGGCGAAGGCCCGACTCGCCCGCGTCTCGACGCGGTTGGCGGCGGCCGACGCCTTCGTCGTCCTCACCCCCGAGTACAACCACTCCTTCCCCGCCCCGCTCAAGAACCTCATCGACTGGCACCACGCCGAATGGCAGGCCAAACCCGTCGCCTTCGTCTCGTACGGAGGGATCTCCGGTGGTCTCCGGGCCGTCGAGCAGCTCCGGCAGGTCTTCGCCGAACTGCACGCCGTCACGATGCGCGACACCGTCTCCTTCCACAACGCGGGCACGCACTTCGACGACGAGGGCCGCCACAAGGACCCCACGGTGCCCGACGCGGCGGCCAAGTCGATGCTCGACCAGCTGGTCTGGTGGGGGCACGCACTGCGGGACGCCAAGAAGCGCCGCCCGTACGGCGCCTGACCGGGACCCGGCCGACAATCGATGAGTCCACCGCCGTACGTACTCCCGAGGAGCCGATCATGACCGAGCCGGCATGGCTGACCGTACTGACCACCACGGACAGCGAGGAGAAGGCCCGGTCCCTCGCCCGGAGCACGGTGGAGGCCCGGCTGGCCGCCTGCGCCCAGATCTCCGCACCCGTCACCTCCGTCTACCGGTGGGAGAACGCCATCGAGTCCACCGAGGAGTGGCAGGTGCTGTTCAAGACGACAGCCGAGCGGTACGAGGAGCTGGAGGAGCACATCGAGGCGGTGCACGACTACGAGACCCCGGAGATCATCGCGGTCCCCGTCGTGCGCGGCAGCGCCGGCTACCTCGCCTGGGTGACGGCACAGACGGCACCCGTGGTGGCCCTGTGACCGCCGCTCCGGCCGCGGAACTGCCGTTCTTCGTCTACGGCACGCTGCTGCCGGGGCAGCGCAACCACGACCTGTTCCTCCTGGGCCGCACGGCCCGGGAGGAACCCGCCCTCCTGCCGGGGGCGCTCCTCTACGAGGGACCCGGCTACCCGTACGCCGTCGAGGGCCACGGCACGGTCCACGGCGTCCTCGTCGTCCCGTCGCCCGGTGCTTACGGGGAACTGCTGGGAATGCTCGACCGGCTGGAGCGGTACGCCGGCCCGGGCCACCCGCGCAACCTGTACGAGCGGGTGGCCCGGGACGTCCGGACGGAAGCGGCCACGACCAGCGCCTGGGTCTACTTCGCGGCCGCCGCCGTCACCCGCTCGCTGCGCACGGGCGGCACCCGGATCCCCGGCGGGAACTGGCTCACCCCGCGGGCTCCACCCGCACCGCGCACACCTTGAACTCCGGCATCCGCGAGATCGGGTCCAGGGCCGGGTTCGTCAGCGTGTTGGCCCGGCCCTCGCCCGCCCAGTGGAACGGCATGAACACGGTGTCCTGCCGGATCGCCACCGTGATCCGGGCCGGCGCCACGGCCCGCCCCCGCCGTGAGGTGACCGCGACCGCGTCGCCCTCCCCCACCCCGATCCGCTCCGCGAGCCGCGGGTGCAGCTCCACGAACGGGCCGGGCGCCGCCGCGTTCAGTTCCGGCACCCGGCGGGTCTGCGCCCCCGACTGGTACTGGGAGACGACCCGCCCGGTCGTCAGCACCACCGGGTACTCCGCGTCCGTCTCCTCCGCCGACAGCCGGTGCGTCACCGCGACGAACCTGGCCCGGCCGTCGTCCGTGGCGAACCCGTCGAGGAAAAGCCGCGGCGTACCGGCGTGCTCCACGTCCGGGCAGGGCCAGAACACCCCGTCCTCCGCCACGATCCGCTCGTAGGTGATGCCCGCGTAGTCCGCTGGGCCGCCCGCCGAGGCCCTGCGCAGCTCGTCGAAGACCTCCTCCGGGTCGGTCGGGAAGCCCTTGCCGTGCCCGAGGAGCCCGGCCAGCCCGTTCAGCACCTCAAGATCGCTGCGTACGCCCTCCGGCGCGGTCACCGCCTGGCGCCGCAGCAGGACCCGGCCCTCCAGATTGGTCGTCGTCCCGCTCTCCTCGGCCCACTGCGTCACCGGCAGCACCACATCGGCGATCGCCGCCGTCTCCGACAGCACCACGTCCGCGACGGCCAGGAAGTCCAGCGACCGCAGCCGCTCCTCGACGTGGCCGGCGCGCGGCGCGGAGACGACCGGGTTGGAGCCCATCACCAGGAGCGACTTCACCTCCGACCCCAGCGCGTCCAGGAGCTCGTACGCACTGCGGCCGGGCCCCGGCAGCGAGTCCGGGTCCACACCCCACACGCCGGCCACGTGACGGCGGGCCGCGGGGTCCGTGAGCTTGCGGTAACCGGGCAGCTGGTCGGCCTTCTGGCCGTGCTCGCGACCACCCTGCCCATTGCCCTGGCCGGTCAGACAGCCGTAACCGGACAGGGGACGACCGGCCCGGCCGGTGGCCAGACAGAGGTTGATCCAGGCGCCGACCGTGTCGGTGCCCTTCGCCTGCTGCTCGGGGCCCCTGGCGGTCAGCACCATGCCGGTCTCCGCGCCGCAGAACATCTCCACCGCCTCGCGCAGCTGCGGCACGGGCACCCCGGTGATGCGCTCCACCAGCTCCGGCCAGTGCGACATCACCCCGGTCCTGGCCTCGTCCCAGCCGTTCGTGCGGGAGGCGACGAACTCCTCGTCCACCCGGCCGTCGGCCACCACCAGGTGCAGCATCCCGAGCGCGAGCGCCAGATCGGTGCCGGGCCTGGGCGCCAGGTGGAGGTCCGCCTGCTCGGCCGTCCTGGTGCGGCGCGGATCGATGACGATCAGCTTGCCGCCGTTCTCCCGCAGCTCGGTCAGGTAGCGCAGCGCGGGAGGCATCGTCTCGGCGAGGTTGGAGCCGACGAGGATCACGCACCCGGTGCGGGGGATGTCCTCCAGGGGGAACGGCAGCCCGCGGTCGAGGCCGAAGGCCCTCTGGTGCGCGGCGGCGGCCGACGACATGCAGAAGCGGCCGTTGTAGTCGATCTGGGAGGTGCCGAGCACGACCCGGGCGAACTTCCCGAGCGTGTACGCCTTCTCGTTGGTCAGCCCGCCCCCGCCGAACACCCCGACGGCGTCGGGCCCGTGCGCCGCCCGGGTCCCGCGCAGCCCGTCTGCGATCCGCTCCAGGGCCTCGTCCCAGCCGGCCGGCTCCAGCTCGCCGCTCACGGTGTTCCGAACGAGCGGGCCGGTGAGCCGCACCGCCGACGAGAGCACGGCGGGCGCGGTCCGGCCCTTGCCGCACAGCGCTCCCCGGTTGACGGGAAAATCGGTACGCTCCACGACCTCGACCACCGCGCCATCGGTGACCGGTCGCAGATTCATCCCGCACTGCAGGGCGCAGTACGGGCAGTGGGTGGAAGTCTCGGTGCGGGCCATACGCCCAGCGTGCGAGCTGGGTATTACGAGCACCACAGCTTCCGGTTACGCACCGGGTACACCCACCTCAGCCCGCCCGGGACCCGGCGGTGAGGTCGGCCGGGCAGGCGTCACCCCCGTACGGCTCACCTTGCCGCCAGCGCCTCCGTGACACCCGGCTCGCGCGGGCCGAGGAACTGCGGATCCGGCCGGAACACGACGTCCAGCCCCGCCTTCGCCGAGGCGAACAGCTCCCGTGTACCGCCGTAGTACCAGGTCGTGTCGTGTACGGCGTCGACCCCCACCCCGTACGCGTCGATCCCCGCACTGCGGCACAGCGCGATCGCGCGCCGGATGTGGAAGCCCTGGCTCACCAGGACCGCCCGGTCGACCCCGAAGATCCTCTTGGCGCGTACGCAGGAGTCCCAGGTGTCGAACCCCGCGTAGTCGCTGACGATCCGCCCGTCCGGCACCCCGCGCCCGGTGAGGTACGTCCGCATCGCGTCCGGCTCGTCGTACTCCACCCGGCTGTTGTCGCCCGTGACCAGCACGACCCTGACCTTGCCCGTCCGATACAGCTCGGCGGCCGCGTCGAGCCGGTGTGCGAGATACGCCGACGGCCTGCCCCGCCACAGTCCGGCGCCGAAGACCACCGCGACCTGCTGTGCGGGTGCGTCGGCCGTCGTGCGTACCCGGGCGTCGGCCGTGGCGTGCATCCAGGTCGCGGGGGCGAGACCCAGCACGCAGGCCACCATGAGCCCCTGGACGACCAGCCGCTGCGCGCGGCGGCTCCGCGGCAGCGACGGCCTCGGCCGGCCCTGCCACCGGAGCCTGTCCGGCCACCGGAGCCGCCGCCGCGCCGCCGGCCGTCGCGCCCATCCGGGCATACCCGGCCGTCTCAGTCGTCCCTCGGGCACCCGGGCCCCCCTGTCGGTTCGTCGTCACCACGTTCTGCCGTCCCCTATGACCGGACGAACGACAGGCCGAAACAGTTCACTCCCGCGCTCACCTCTCCGCGACATCTGCCGTGAGCCCACGGCAAACACCCGTCACCCTCACGCAACGGCACGGCAACGTCCGACCGGCACCATCGGTCCATGACGGCGCCGGCATCGGAACATCCCCGTGAGTCCCTGCCCCTCGACAGCACCGCGCAGCTCCTGACCCGCATCACCGATCAACTCGGTACCCAGCTCAGCCTCGTCTCCCTGAACGGAACCCGCAGGCCCATGCACCGCACCCGGCAGTACGCCCGACCCGCCTCCGTGGCCGGCGGCACACCCGCCCCCACGCTGGTCGCCGTCGCGCACGGCAGCCGGGACCCCCGGGCCCTGCGCACCGTCCTGGAACTCCTCGAACGGGTCAGGGAGCTCCGCCCCGGCCTCGACGTCCGTCTCGGCCACATCGAGCTGAACCAGCCCCTGCTGCCCGCGACCCTGGCCGCCGTGGGCGAGGGCGACGCCGTCCTCGTACCCCTGCTGCTCAGCCGCGGTCACCACGTCAAGCACGACCTGCCCGCCGCGGCGGCCGCCGCACCCGGCCTGCGGAGCCGGATCGCCGCACCGCTCGGCCCGCACCCCCTGCTCGTCGAGGCGCTCCACGGGCGGCTCCTCGAAACCGGCTGGGACCCGGGCGACGGGACGGGCCGCAGCGCCGGGGTCGTCCTCGCCGCCGCCGGTTCGCGCGACCCCGACGCGGCCACCGACACCCGCCGTACCGCCAGGATGCTCAGCGACCGGCTCGGCGGCATACCCGTCGTGCCCGCCTACGCCTCCGCCGCCGCACCCACCGTCCCGGCCGCCGTGCGCGCCCTCGCAGCCCGGGGCCGCCACCAGGTCGCCATCGCCTCGTACTTCACCGCACCCGGCCGCTTCGCCACCGCGGCAGCCGACGCCGCACCGGGGGCAGCGGCCGCACCACTCGGTGCGCATCCGGCGATGGCGCGGCTGCTGCTGCACCGGTACGACCACGCACTCGGCTACGGATCCCCGGTGAACGAACGGCTTCTGGCGTCCGCCTGACCCCGGTTCGTCCCTGGTTTGTCAGCACCGCCGATTACTGTCGGAACCATGGACGGTACGCACGGCAGCCACGACACGCACCCGGCCGCATACGGGCCCCGGGACACCGAGCGCTGGGACACCGAGCCCGACAAACGGCCCGGCCGCACCGCGTTCCAGCGCGACCGCGCCCGTGTGCTGCACTCGGCGGCCCTGCGCAGGCTCGCGGGGAAGACCCAGGTGGTCACCCCCGGCACCCGGAGCCGCGCCTGGGACGCCAGCCCCCGGACCCGGCTCACGCACTCCCTGGAGTGCGCCCAGGTCGGCCGCGAGCTGGGGGCCGCGCTCGGCTGCGACCCCGACCTGGTCGAGACGGCGTGCCTCTCCCACGACATGGGCCACCCCCCGTTCGGACACAACGGGGAGCAGGCACTCAACGACTTCGCGTCGGACTGCGGCGGATTCGAGGGCAACGCCCAGTCGCTGCGCCTGCTGACCCGCCTCGAACCCAAGCGCTTCGTGCGCGATCCCAGCCGCGGGGAGCTCGTCAGCGTCGGGCTCAATCTGACCCGCGCCGCCCTGGACGCCGCCACGAAGTACCCCTGGCCGCGCGGTGGCCACCCCACCGACCCGGGCTCCACGAAGTTCGGGGTGTACGAGGACGACCTCCCGGTCTTCCGGTGGGTCCGCCAGGACGCCCCCCGCGACCGGATCTGCTTCGAGGCCCAGGTCATGGACTGGGCCGACGACGTCGCCTACTCCGTGCACGACTTCGAGGACGGACTGCACGCCGGGCACATCGACCCGAACTGTCTCTTCGCCGAGCCGGAGCGGTGCGAGATCTGGGCCGTCGCCATCGGCAGGTACGTACCGGCGGACACCGACCCGCAGGAGCTCGCCGACGCGCTCGACCGGCTCGTCGACCAGGAGTGGTGGCCGCACGGCTACGACGGATCGGCCGTCGCCCAGGCCCGGCTGAAGGACGCGACGAGCCAGCTCATCGGCCGCTTCTGCCAGGCGGCGGAAGCCGCCACGTTCGCGCACCACGGCCCCGGGCGCCTCAGCCGGTACGGCGCGGAGCTCGTCGTACCCCGCGAGGCCCGCAACGAATGCGCCGTTCTCAAGGCCGTCGCCGACCGGTACGTCATGCAGCGCGCCGAGCAGGAGGTCATCCGCGCCGAACAGCGCGTCGTCATCGCGGAGCTTGCCGCCGCCCTCACCGCCCGCGCGCCGGAAGGGCTGGAGCCCCAGTTCCGCGCGCAGTACGAGAGCGCGCCGGACGACAGGGCCCGCAAGAGGGTCCTGGTCGACCAGATCGCCGCACTCACCGACGCCTCGGCCCTGTCCCTGCACACGACGCTGACCCTGCGCCACTCCTGACCCCGCGGCACTCCCGCGGTCCGAGGGGCGCGGCGACGGCGTCCGGCCGCGCCGCAAGTGGTGTGCTGGGGGCACATGACCGCCGTCGGGGACCCCTCTCCGCGCGGCGCCGACCAGGATCGGCACACTGAACCGTGACCACTGGGTGTGACCTGATCGGGGCACACCCCCTTTCGTCATCACGCTGCGTGCGGGACGCTCGCAGGTGGCGGCGGAGCACAGCACCAGCACCGAGGAGGCACAAGTGGTCGACGCACATCGCACGTTCGTCATCGTCGGCGGAGGACTGGCAGGAGCGAAGGCGGCGGAAACACTCCGTGCCGAGGGGTTCAGCGGGCGGGTGATCCTGATCGGCGACGAGCGTGACCATCCCTACGAACGGCCCCCGCTCTCCAAGGGCTATCTGGCCGGCAAGGAGGAACGGGACAGCGTCTTCGTCCACGAGACGGCCTGGTACGCGGGGGCGGACGTCGAACTCCACCTCGGCCAGCCCGTCACGGCCGTCGACCGCGCCGCCCGTTCCGTGCAGCTCGGTGACAACACCGTCATCCACTACGACAAGCTGCTCCTCGCCACCGGGGCCGAACCCCGCAGGCTCGACGTCCCCGGCACGGACCTCGTCGGCGTCCACCACCTGCGCCGGCTCGCCCACGCCGACCGGCTGCGCAACGTCCTGGCCTCCCTCGGCCGGGACAACGGCCACCTGGTCATCGCCGGAGCCGGCTGGATCGGCCTGGAGGTCGCCTCCGCGGCCCGTGGATACGGCGCCGAGGTCACGATCGTCGAACCCGAGCAGACCCCGCTGTACCAGGTCATCGGCCCGGAGCTGGGACAGATCTTCACCGATCTGCACAGCGAGCACGGTGTGCGCTTCCACTTCGGGGTCCGCCTCACCGAGATCACCGGCCAGGACGGCCTCGTCCTCGCGGCCCGCACCGACGACGGCGAGGAGCACCCCGCACACGACGTCCTCGCCGCGATCGGCGCCGCACCGCGCTCCGCGCTCGCCGAGGCGGCCGGACTCGCCATGGCCGACCGGGCGCACGGCGGCGGCATCGCCGTCGACGCCTCGCTGCGGACCTCCGACCCGCACATCTTCGCCGCTGGCGACGTGGCCGCCGTCCAGCACCCGCTGCTCGGCACCCGGCTGCGGGTGGAGCACTGGGCGAACGCGCTGAACAGCGGCCCGGCCGCCGCCCGCGCCATGCTGGGCCAGGAGGTCTCCTACGACCGGGTGCCGTACTTCTTCTCCGACCAGTACGACCTCGGCCTCGAGTACTCGGGCTGGGCCCCGCCCGGCAGCTACGACCAGGTCGTCATCCGCGGCGACGCGGGCAAGCGCGAGTTCATCGCCTTCTGGCTGAAGGACGGCAAGGTCCTGGCCGGGATGAACGTCAACGTCTGGGACGTCACCGAGCACATCCAGCAGCTGATCCGGGCCGGCGGCCAGATCGACGCCGACGCGCTCGCCGACCCGTCGGTGCCCCTGGAGTCGCTGCTCTGACCGTGCGGGGCGGCCGGGAGGAGCGGTCCGTCCTCCCGGCCGCCCCGCCCGTTCCACGGATCACACCGTCGTGCGGTCCGGGTGTCCTGGCCCACCCGTAGACTTCACGCGTGGCAGGCAGGATCAATGACGACGACGTGAAGGCGGTCCGGGACGCGGTCCCGATCGACGCCGTCGTTTCCGAGTACCTCCAGCTGCGCAACGCGGGCGGCGGAAACCTCAAGGGACTCTGCCCCTTCCACGACGAGAAGTCCCCCTCCTTCCAGGTGAGCCCCAGCAAGGGGCTCTTCCACTGCTTCGGCTGCCAGGAGGGCGGCGACACGATCGCCTTCGTGATGAAGCTCGACCACCTCACCTTCTCCGAGACGGTCGAGCGCCTCGCCGCGAAGGCGGGCATCACCCTGCGTTACGAGGAGGGCGGCTACAACCCCTCCCACCAGCGCGGCGAACGCATCAGGCTGGTCGAGGCGCACAAGGCGGCCGCCCAGTTCTACGTCGAGCAGCTGGAGAGCCCGGAGGCCGAGATCGGCCGGAAGTTCCTCGCGGGACGCGGCTTCGACCAGGCGGCCGCCGCCCACTTCGGTGTCGGCTACAGCCCCGCCGGCTGGGACCACCTCACCCGCCATCTGCGGGGCAAGGGCTTCAGCGACAAGGAACTGATCACCTCCGGCCTCTCCCAGGACGGCCGCCGCGGCCCCATCGACCGCTTCCGCGGCCGGCTGATGTGGCCGATCAGCGACACCTCCGGAGAGATCGTCGGCTTCGGCGCCCGCAAGCTGCGCGACGACGACAACGGACCGAAGTACCTGAACACCCCGGAAACGTCGATCTACAAGAAGTCCCAGGTGCTGTACGGGATCGACCTGGCGAAGAAGGACATCGCCAAGGCCAGCCGCGCCGTCGTCGTCGAGGGCTACACCGACGTCATGGCCTGCCACCTCGCCGGAGTCACCACCGCCATCGCCACCTGCGGCACGGCCTTCGGCAACGACCACATCAAGCTCCTGCGCCGCCTCCTTATGGACAACGGCAGCGCCCGGGTGATCTTCACCTTCGACGGCGACTCGGCAGGCCAGAAGGCGGCCCTGCGTGCCTTCGAGGACGACCAGAAGTTCGCCGCCGAGACCTACATCGCGATCGCCCCGGACAACATGGACCCGTGCGACCTGCGGCTGGCCAAGGGCGACGAGGCCGTCCGCGAGCTCGTCGAACCCCGCACCCCGCTCTTCGAGTTCGCGCTGCGCCAGATCGTCGGCCGGTACGACCTGGAGACCCCGGCGGGCCGCGCCGCCGCGCTCGACGAGGCCGCACCCGTCGTCGCCAAGATCAAGACGAGCAGTGTGCAGCGCGAGGTCGCCGTCCAGCTCGCGGGCTTCGTCGGCATCCTGGACCAGGAGTTCGTCGTGCGCCGGGTGGCGCAGATCGCCCGCTGGGCCCGGGACCGGGGCGACCGCGGCCCCGCGCAGGGCCCGCCCAGGGGCGCCCCCCAGCACCCCGGCCAGGCCTCCGCGGCCCCGGCCGGCATCTCGGGCCCCGCGCTCAACCTGCGCAGCCCCGCCCACCGCACCGAACGCGAACTGCTCAAGCTCGCCCTCCAGAAGCCCGCCCTGGTCTCACCCGCCTTCGACGCGTACGGCATCGACGAGTTCACCGCCCCGCCGTACGCTGCGGTGCGTCAGTGCATCGCGGAGGCGGGCGGCGCCGAGCAGGGCCTGGCCGAGACCCGCGAGTACCTGGTCAACGTGCTGGACGTGGCCCCGGACGACACCGTGCGCAACCTCGTCACCGAACTGGCCGTCGAGGTCTTCCACGGCAAGTCCATCGACGAGACGTACGCGGGTATGCAGCTCGTCCAGGTCCGCCTGCGCGCCGTCGACCGACGTATCAACGACGTGCAGGGCAGCCTCGCCCGCCTCGGGAGCAACGTGGCCCCCGAACACCTCGCGGCCGCGCAGAACGAGGTCTGGGTCCTCCAGCAGTACGCGCAGTCGCTGCGCAGCAACGGCGCCGACGCGCTCTGACGCGCCCGCCCGCCGGCCCGGGCGCACCGCCGTCACCCCGGGCCCGGTAACCGTCCGGTGACGCACCGGACTCAGAAAGTCACCGCACGCCCCTCGTGGCGGTGATGTGTCGTACCCCACACTGGGTGGCGGTGCCTGAGTCATCGGAGCGCGGTCGGTCCACCGAGGGCGGACCCACACCCGCCGCGGTCCGGCAGCGCGATCACCTGGAGGTCGCCCCCGTGCAGACCCGGACCGTGACGAGCCCGACCGAGCGTGTCCCGGCGATTCCCGCGCAGAACCGGGCTGTGCGCCATCCGGAGGCCACAGCGGCCCCACCCGGGGAGGCGGTGGGCACAGTGATGGAAGAAGGCCCGGAGCTGCCCGAACTCCCGGAGCGGCGCAGCCGCCCGGACACCGGGGGCACCTCGTCCGACCTTTTTCGCCAGTACCTGCGGGAGATCGGCAGGATCCGGCTACTCACCGCAGCCGAGGAGGTCGAACTCGCCCGCCGCGTCGAAGCGGGGCTCTTCGCGGAGGAGCGGCTCGCCGGCACCCCCGACCCCGACACCGGACTGGCCGTCGACCTCGACCGGCTCGTGGTCATGGGGCGGATGGCGAAGCGCCGGCTCATCGAGGCCAACCTCCGCCTCGTGGTCTCCGTCGCCAAGCGGTACGTCGGCCGGGGGCTGACGATGCTCGATCTCGTCCAGGAGGGAAACCTCGGACTGATCAGGGCCGTCGAGAAGTTCGACTACGCCCGGGGCTACAAGTTCTCCACGTACGCGACCTGGTGGATACGCCAGGCCATGTCCCGCGCGCTCGCCGACCAGGCCCGGACCATACGGGTCCCGGTGCACGTCGTCGAGCTGATCAACCGCGTCGTACGGGTGCAGCGCAGGCTGCTCCAGGAGCGGGGCTGCGAGCCGACGGCCGAAGAGGTCGCCGCCCAGCTCGACCTGACGCCGGAACGGGTCGGCGAGGTACTGCGCCTCGCCCAGGAGCCCGTCTCGCTGCACGCCCCGGTCGGCGAGGAGGACGACGTCTCCTTCGGCGACCTCATCGAGGACGGCGACGCCGCGTCCCCCGTCGAGTCCGCCGCGTTCCTGCTGCTGCGCGAGCACCTGGAGGCGGTGCTCTCCACACTGGGCGAGCGGGAGCGCAAGGTGGTCCAGCTGCGGTACGGGCTCGACGACGGGCGGCCCCGCACGCTGGAGGAGATAGGCCGGATCTTCGGCGTGACGCGCGAACGCATCCGCCAGATCGAGTCCAAGACCCTCAGCAAGCTGCGGGACCACGCCTTCGCGGACCAGCTTCGCGGCTATCTCGACTGACCGGTCCGCCCGTCGCCAGGGCCTGTCGTACGGATCATGCCGGAGCTCGCGGGCTCGCGGGCTCCGGCATGATCCATGACCGAAGGCCCTAGTCGACCTCGGCGAGCGCCTGCGCGAACTGGGCCGCGTACAGCCGGGCGTAGGCGCCCTTCGCGGCCAGCAGGCCGTCGTGCGTGCCCTGTTCGACGATCGAGCCGTTCTCCATCACCAGGATCACGTCCGCGTCCCGGATCGTGGAGAGCCGGTGCGCGATCACGAAGCTGGTCCGGCCGTGCGCGAGGCGCGCCATCGCCTTCTGGATCAGTACCTCGGTACGGGTGTCCACCGAGCTGGTCGCCTCGTCGAGCACCAGGATCACCGGGTCGGACAGGAACGCCCGCGCGATGGTGATCAGTTGCTTCTCGCCCGCGCTGACCCCGGAGCCCTCGTCGTCGATCACCGTGTCGTAACCGTCCGGCAGGGTGCGGATGAAGCGGTCGGCGTGGGCCGCCCTGGCCGCCTCCTCGATCTCGGCGCGGCCGACCTCGCGCGAAGCGCCGTACGCGATGTTCTGCGCGATCGACCCGCCGAACAGCCAGGTGTCCTGGAGGACCATGCCTATCCCGGACCGCAGTTCGTCGCGGGACATCGTCGACACGTCGGTGCCGTCGAGGACGATCCGGCCGCCCGTCACCTCGTAGAACCGCATGAGGAGGTTGACCAGGGTCGTCTTGCCGGCTCCGGTCGGGCCGACGATCGCGACCGTGTGACCCGGCTCCACGCTCAGCGACAGATCCTCGATGAGCGGCTTGTCGGGGTCGTAGCGGAACGACACCTTCTCCAGCGAGACGCTTCCCAGCGGCTTGCCGGGACGCTCGCGCACCTCGGGGTCCGGGTCCGGGTCCTGCTCGTCGGCGTCCAGCAGCTCGAAGATCCGCTCGGCCGACGCGACACCCGACTGCACCAGGTTCGCCATCGAGGCGACCTGGGTCAGCGGCATCGAGAACTGCCGCGAGTACTGGATGAACGCCTGCACGTCACCGATGGACAGCGCGCCCGACGCGACCCTGAGCCCACCGACGACCGCGACCAGTACGTAGTTCAGGTTCGACACGAACATCATCAGCGGCTGCATGATCCCGCTGTTGAACTGCGCCCTGAAGCCCGCCTCGTACAGCGCGTCGTTCTGCTCGGCGAAGTCCCGCGCGGACTCCTCCTGACGGCCGAAGACCTTCACCAGGGTGTGACCGGTGTACATCTCCTCGATGTGTGCGTTGAGACGGCCCGTCACCTTCCACTGCTGCACGAACTGCGGCTGCGAACGCTTGCCGACCCGGGCGGCGACGAACACCGACACCGGGATCGTCACCAGGGCGACCAGTGCCAGCAGCGGAGAGATCCAGAACATCATGATCAGTACGCCGATGATGGTCAGCAGGGAGTTGATGAGCTGCCCCATCGTCTGCTGCATCGTCTGCGAGATGTTGTCGATGTCGTTCGTCGCGCGGCTCAGCACCTCGCCGCGCTTCTGCCGGTCGAAGTACGACAACGGCAGCCGCGCCAGCTTCGTCTGGAGGTCCTCGCGGAGCTGGAACACGATCCGGTTGATCACCCGGATCGACAGCCGCGTCGACACCAGCATCAGCAGCCCGGCACCCAGATAGACGACCAGCGCCACCAGCAGGACGTCGCCCACCGCGCCGAAGTCGATGCCCTGGCCCGGGGTGAAGTCCACGGTGGAGAGCATGTCGGCGAGACCGCCGCTGCCCTTCTCCCGCAGGTCCTCGATGGCCTGCGCCTTCGTGGTCCCCGCAGGCATCTCGCGGCCGACGACCCCCGCGAATATGAGGTCGGTCGCGTTCCCGAGGATCTTCGGGCCGACCACCGAGAGTCCCACGCTCAGGGCGACCGCGACGAGCATCGCGTACAGCGAGGACTTCTCCCGGCTGAATCTCCTCAGCAGCCGTTTTCCCGACCCCTTGAAGTCCATGGACCGCTCGGTCGGAGCCCCGCCCGCCATCATGCGTCCGCCAGGCCCGGCCATTACGCGGCCTCCGCTTCCGTCAGCTGGGAGAGCACGATCTCCCGGTATGTTTCGTTGCCGTCCATCAGCTCGTGATGGGTGCCGGTCCCGACGACCCGGCCCTCGTCCAGCACCAGGATCCGGTCGGCGTCGCGGATGGTGGACACCCGCTGCGCCACGATCAGCACCGTCGCCCCGGCCGTCTCCCGCGCGAGCGCCCCGCGCAGCGCGGCGTCCGTCGCGTAGTCCAGCGCCGAGAACGAGTCGTCGAAGAGGTAGATCTCCGGCCGCTGCACGAGCGTCCTGGCGATCGACAGGCGTTGCCGCTGACCACCGGAGACATTGGTGCCGCCCTGCGCGATCGGCGCGTTCAGCCCGTTCTCCAGCCCCTCCACGAACTCCTTGGCCTGCGCGACCTCCAGCGCGTGCCAGAGCTCCTCGTCGGTGGCGTCCGGATTCCCGTACCGCAGGTTCGTCGCGACCGTCCCGGAGAACAGGTACGGCTTCTGCGGTACCAGGCTCACGGTCTTCGCCAGCAGCACCGGGTCGAGCGTCCGCACGTCGACGCCGTCGACCAGCACCTCGCCGCCCGTCGTGTCGAACAGTCGCGGCACGAGACCCAGCAGCGTCGACTTCCCGCTGCCCGTCGACCCGATGATCGCGGTCGTCTCACCGGGCCGCGCCACCAGGTCCACCGCGCGCAGCACCGGCTCCTCGGCGCCCGGGTAGCGGAACTCCGCTCCCCGCACCTCCAGGTGGCCGTGGCTGCGCAGTTCGGTGACCGGGGCGAGCGGCGGGACCACGCTCGAATCGGTCTCGAGGACCTCCTGGATGCGCTCGGCGCAGACCTCGGCGCGCGGCACCATCATGAACATGAAGGTGGCCATCATCACCGCCATCACGATCTGCATCAGGTACGCGAGGAACGCGGTCAGCGCACCGATCTGCATCCCGCCGCTGTCGATGCGGTGCGCACCGAACCAGACGACGGCGATGGAGGACACGTTCACCACGGTCATCACGGTCGGGAACATCAGCGCCATCAGCCGGCCCGTGGACAGGGACACGTCCGTCAGGTCGGTGTTGGCGCCGCGGAAACGCTCCTCCTCGTACGCGTCCCGGACGAAGGCCCGGATGACGCGGTTGCCGGTGATCTGCTCGCGCAGCACCCGGTTCACCGTGTCGAGCCGCTCCTGCATCGTGCGGAACAGCGGGCGCATCTTCTTCACGATGAGGCTCACCGAGATGCCGAGGACCGGCACCACGGCCAGCAGCACGGCGGAGAGCGGCACGTCCTGCCCGAGCGCCATGATGATGCCGCCGACACACATGATCGGCGCAGAGACCATCAGGGTGAACGCCATCAGGACCAGCATCTGGACCTGCTGCACGTCATTGGTCGTACGGGTGATCAGCGAGGGCGCGCCGAAGCGGCCGAGTTCACGCGCGGAGAAGGACTGCACCCGGTCGAAGACCGAGGCCCGGACATCGCGGCCGAGCGCGGACGCGGTCCGTGCCCCGTAGTAGACCGCCCCCACGTTGCACACCACCTGGACGACGCTCACGGCGATCATGAGACCGCCGAACTCCAGGATGTAGCCCGTGTCCCCCTTCACGACACCGTTGTCAATGATGTCCGCGTTGAGGCTGGGCAGATAGAGGCTGGCGCAGGTCTGCAGGAGCTGGAGAAAGACCAGCAGTGCGATGGGTTTCCGGTACGGACCGAGATAGGTCCGCAGAATTTTTATGAGCACGCGTGTCTCTCGGAGTCGGCGTCGGGCAGAGGCCGACCCATTTTCCGGTACTCCGCACCACGACCGCGAACGCTTTTCCTCAAGCCCAGGTCAAATACTCGGCGCGGTCCCAGGGCTGGTTCCCTTTCAGGCGGAACCGCCGAAGGCACCGGGGTGGATCTGGTCACGGGTGACCTCGTACTGCTGGCGCACGGCCCGCCCGGCGGACAGTTCCTCGCCCGGCTCCAGCACCTGGGCCGAGGCCCCGCGCCAGGCCGGGGGAGTACGCGGGTCGAGCGTCCCCTGCGAGACCCCGAGTGCCCACGCGGCCTGCCGGGCCGCGCCCAGTGCCGCGTACTCGGCGGGCTGCGGCACGACGACCTGGGTACCGAACACCGAGGGCGCCAGCGCCTGCACCGCGGGCAGCTCGGCCGCGGCACCCAGCAGGAACACCCGCCGCACCTCGACCCCGCGGCGGCGCAGCACGTCCAGCGCGTCGGCCAGCGAGCACAGCATCCCCTCGAACGCAGCCCGGGCCAGGTGCTCCGGCTTCATCGACTCGCGGCGCAGCCCGCACAGGGTGCCCGCGGTGTGCGGCAGCTGAGGGGTGCGCTCACCCTCCAGATACGGCAGGAGTACGAGCCCGGAGGCGCCCGGCGTCGACTTCAGCGCCAGCTCGGACAGCTCGTCGAGCCCCTCGACCCCCAGCATCTCGGCGGTGCCGCGCAGCGCGCGCACGGCGTTGGAGGTGTGGACGACCGGCAGGTGCATCCCGGTGGCGTCGGCGAACGAGGTGATCATCCCGGTCGGATCGGCCAGGGCCTCGTGGTGCACGGCCATCACGGAACCGGAGGCGCCCAGCGACACCACGGCGTCGCCGACGGCGACCCCGAGCCCGAAGGCGGCGGCCATCGTCTCGCCGGTGCCCGCGGAGATCAGCAGACCCTCGGGTGTCATCCCGGCGGCCTCCGAGGGGCCGAGCACCTCGGGCAGCGTCGCCTGGTGGCCGAGTGCGAGCTCGACGAGATCGGGGCGGTAGGAGGCGGAGCCCGCCGACCAGTACCCGGTACCGGAGGCGGCGCCGCGGTCGGTCGTACGCCGGGCCGGGCGGCCCAGCAGCTGCCACACCAGCCAGTCGTGCGGCTGCATGAGGGCGGCGACGCGCTGGGCGTTCTCCGGTTCGTTCCGTGCCAGCCAGCGCAGCTTCGAGACCGGCTGCGGGGCCTGGGGTACGGCGCCGACCGCCTCGGCCCAGGCCTGCCGGCCACCGAGTCCGTCGATCAGGTCGGCCGCGGCGACCTGTGCCCGCCGGTCGTTGCCGAGCAGCGCGGGGCGCACGAGATTGCCCTGGCGGTCCAGGGGGAGGAGGCCGTGCTGCTGGGCGGAGACGCCGATGGCCTGCACGCCTTCGAGCAGCCCGCCGGAGGCCGCCTCGCCGAGCGAGAGCAGCCATACCTGCGGATCGACCTCGGTGGCCTTCGCCTCGACGGGGTGTGCGGCGTACCCCTGCCGCAGCACGGCGCCCGTGTCGGTGTCACAGACGACGATGTGAGTGAAGGCGGAAGAACTGTCCAAGCCGGCGACTATGCCCATACACAGATTCTGCCGCACCGGCGGAGCTTTCCCGCACCGGACGTCCTCGGACGCCCGGCGCGGGCCGCGGGCCGGGCGGGCTAGGTATTGGTCGTACCCCAGTCGTCGGCGCCGTTGTGCGCACTGCGGTCACGCAGCGAGCGCACCCGGTCGGCCACCGACGCGGGCACCCGGTCGCCGACGGTGTCGCCGACCTTCTCGCTCACCGAGTGGTACGCCTTGCCGGCGAACTCCCGGCCGCCGTGGGCCGCTGACTCCGCGGCGTTCCGGACGGCGGGATTCTGGGCCAGATGCTGCGCGGACTTCTTCAGTTGCTCGTACCGCTCGCGCCCGGCTCGCGTGCCGAGCACGTAACCGAGGGCCAGTCCGGCGATGAATGTGAGCCGGTACCGCATGGGTGCCACCCTTCCTTCGCTCCGTGCGACGTGTGCCTTGCCCGCCTACCCGGGGGCACCCGAGATCACCCCGGGTGGAACCGATTGGCGGAGCACCCCCCTGCTTGCGCTAATGTATGTGTCGCAGCGAACGCGCGCCGCCCGGCAGCCGCCAGGCAGGTACGATTTCGCAGCAACGCCTCAATCCCCTGTAGCTCAATTGGCAGAGCAGCCGGCTGTTAACCGGCAGGTTACTGGTTCGAGTCCAGTCGGGGGAGCGCGATCCTCTGTAGCTCAATTGGCAGAGCAGCCGGCTGTTAACCGGCAGGTTACTGGTTCGAGTCCAGTCGGAGGAGCAAATGGAAGAGGACCCTTCGGGGTCCTTTTTCGTGTGCCCGGCCCGTCCTTCACACCACCGCGGCGGACTCCGGCGGTGACTCTTTCGAGGGGACCCGGCCGCGGCCGGAACCGGGCAGGCGGCAGCGCGGTCTTCATGGTCATGCGAAGCGGGGCATCCGAAGCGAGAGATCGTATGACCGGCTATGCTGCGGCAGACGGCGCGCACACGTGTACGCGCCACGCCGAAACGGGGCGGTAGCTCAGCCGGTTAGAGCAGCGGACTCATAATCCGTCGGCCGTGGGTTCGAGTCCCACCCGCCCCACTCCTGAGGTTCCCAGCAGAATCGTTTCGAGCTGAGAGAACCACCATGCCCCCGAGGGCGCGCGCAGCGAGCGCGACGCACCGGGGGCTCGGTCGTTTCCGTGCCGTTCCCGCACACGCCCGGCAGGGCGCGTGGGTGAGGGGCGATCAGATGTTCGGTGTCCTCGCGCCGGGGGTCGCCACCTCTCCGCCACGGGGAGGGTCCGACGGCGCTCGCCGTGCCGCTCCGGGGCCGGCGGGTGCTCCCGGGGCCCGGGACGGGAGTGGGCGGCGCGGACCTCGCGTGTGTGGCCTGGGGCGTCCCTGACGGTGTTGCGGTGGCACGGTGCCGCACACGACGTACGGGACCCGCGGCCGGGGAAACGGCCGGGGTCCCGCGCGATGCGTACTGCCGAGGTTCAGCCCGCGTCGTGCAGCGAGGGCATCTCGCCTTCGGTGGTGTCGACGTCGATGACCGAGAACGCCGCTCCCTGCGGGTCGGAGAGGGCGGCGAACCGTCCGAACGGGCTGCTCATCGGTCCGAACCGCAGCACCGCGCCACGCTCCGTCGCCTTCGCCACCGCCGCGTCGCAGTCGGAGACGGTGAAGTACACGTTGACGTACGAGGGCACCTCGGGCGGGAAGTCGTCCGTCATCTTCATGCGCCCGAGCACGGTGTCCTCGCCCAGGTTGTAGACGGCGAAGTCGATCGCGTCGTCCTCCATCTCCCTCACCTTGTACGGGAAGAGACGGGGGAAGAAGGCGTCCGACTTCTCCGGCGCCCGGGTGAAGACCTCCGCCCAGCAGAACGCGCCGGGCACGGCCTGTGCCTCGAACCCCTTGTGCGTGTCCGGCTGCCAGATCCCGAACACCGCCCCGCCCGGGTCGGCGGCCAGCACCATCGTGCCGAAGTCGCCGACCTGCATCGGCTCCATCAGGACCCGTCCGCCGCTGTCGCGGACCTTGTCCGCGGTGGCGGAGGCGTCGGAGGACGCGAGGTACAGACACCAGGCTGCGGGGGCCGCTTCCTGGCCGGGCATCGGCGGGGCCACGGCGGCCACCGCCTTTCCGTCCGCGTACGCCTGGGTGTAGTTACCGAACTCCGGCGACGACTCGCCGAAGGACCAGCCCAGCACATCCCCGTAGAAGCGCTTCGCCGCTTCCATGTCGGGGAACGTGGCGTCCGCCCAGATCGGCGAGCCCTCAGGTGTTTCGGCCATGGCGCTGCTCTCTCTTCGCTCGATGACAGTCCGGTTTTTCACGCTAACCAACCATTCGTCACCATGCGCGCCGGAGCGTCAGCGACTCAGCGAGCGCTTCATGATCTTTCCCAGGTCGTTACGGGGCAGCGCGTCCAGGAAGTGGACCGCGCGCGGGCGCTTGTGCGGGGCCAGCAGGCCCGCGACGTGGTCCGCCAGCTCCTGCGCCGAGGGGAGCGAGCCGGGCCCGGCGGGTACCACCCAGGCGACGATCCGCTCTCCGAGGTCCGGATCGGGCTCCCCGGTCACGGCGGCCTCCAGGACCCCCGGGTGGTCCAGCAGCGCGTTCTCGATCTCACCCGCGCCGATCTTGTACCCACCGCTCTTGATGAGATCGGTGGCCTTGCGGCCGACGATCCGCACATATCCGTCGGCGTCGAGCGTCGCCATGTCGCCCGTACGGAACCAGCCGTCCTCGGTGAGGGCGGCGGCCGTCGCGTCGGGCCGGTTCAGATAGCCGGTGAACAGGTTCGGACCGCGCACCTGGATCTCACCGATGACGGACGGCTCGTCGAGCACCGAGCCGTCCTCCTCCACCAGGCGGAGGGCGACGCCGCGCAGGGGCGGCCCGACCGTCCCGGGGCGGGCCTCGCCGTCGGCGCGTACACCCGTGTTCATCAGGGTCTCCGTCATCCCGTACCGCTCGATGACCCGGCGCCCGGTCGCCGCGGCGATCCGCTCGTGGTCGTGGACCGGCAGCGCGGCCGAGCCGGAGACCAGCAGCCGGGCGCCGGCGAGCGCCTTCGTGAGTCCGGGGAAGCCCGCAGGGCCGGCGAGTGCCTCGGCCAGCCGGTGGTACATCGTCGGTACGCCGAAGAGCATCGTGCCGCCGGACAGCAGCTCCGCCGCCACGCCGTCGACGGAGAACCTGCCCAGGTGGCGGACCGCCCCGCCCCGGCGCAGCGGTCCGAGCACGCCCAGGATCAGACCGTGCACGTGGAACAGCGGCAGGGCGTGGACGAGGACGTCGTCGCCGGTCCACTGCCAGGCGTCCTCCAGCGCGTCCAGCGAGGCGGCGATGGCACGGCGGGGAAGGATCGCGCCCTTCGGCGGTCCCGTGGTGCCGGAGGTGTAGACGATCAGCGCCGGGGCTTCGGGGGAGGGCTCGGTGAACCCGGCGGCAGGGGAGTCCGCCGCCGTGTCGACGTCCAGGCGTTCGAGCCCGGCCAGCGCCGCCGGGAGAACGTCGCCCGCCCCGGCGAGCACGATGGCCGGGCCGCTGTCGGCGACGATGTGCGCCAGCTCGCGTTCGCCCGTCATCGGGTTGACCGGGACGGCAGGCACTCCGGCGCGCAGCGCCGCCACCACCGCGACGACGGTCTCCGCGGTGGGCGTGGCCCAGACGGCGACCCGCCCGGCGCCCGCGATACGGGCCGCGAGAGCGTCCGAAGACGCTGCCAACTGTGCGTACGTCAGGGAGAGTCCGCCGAACCGGACGGCTTCCCGGGAGGCCGCGGCGACGGGGCCGGACGGTCCTGACAGATCCTGGAGTGCAGGCAGAAGAGGCGTCACCCGGCGAAGCCTAGAGCCTCCCGCCGGGAAGGCGCCGGGCTCGCCGGGTGCGGGTGCGGTGCCGGTGGTTCAGCTGTCGCGCTGGATCGTCCGCATCCGGCCGTACGCGTACACGCACCCGGCCAGCGCCAGATCGGACAGCAGCATGAAGCCGATCGAGTACGAGTCCTTGGCGCTGTAGATCGCGCCCATCACCAGCGGCGGCACGAAGCCCCCGAGGCCGCCCATCGCGCCGACGATGCCCGTCACGCTGCCCACCTTGGGCTGCGGCGTCACCTGCGAGACCAGGGCGAAGACACTGCCGCTGGCGGTACCGAGACCGGCCGCCATGCAGAGCAGTGCGATGGTGCCGCCGGGCACCAGAGGCGGGTCGAAGGCCTGCACGATCGCCATCAGCGCGGCCACCAGCAGGGCGGCAGACGTGACCATCGCCGGGTGGACGCGGTCCGACAGCCAGCCGCCGATCGGCCGGAAGAGGACCGTGACCACGGCGAACCCGGCGGCACGCGTGCCCGCGTCGGTCGGTGAGAGGTCGTACCAGGTCTTCAGGTACGTGGGCAGGTAGACGCCGAAGGCGACGATGCCGCCGAAGCCGATCGCGTACAGCGCGGACAGCTCCCAGGTCACCCGCAGTTTCCCGGCCTCGCCCAGCCTTTGGGCCAGGGTGTCGGTCGGGATCTTCCGGTCCGGGCGGTCGGTGATCAGTACGGCGGCGAGGAACGCGTAGACGACGAGCGCCCCGCCGACCACGAGGAACGGCAGATCGTCACCGTGCTTCGCGATCCTGGGCGTGAAGTAGCCCGACAGCGCCACCCCGCCCATGCCCATGCCGAAGATCCCCAGGGCGAAGCCCCGCTTGGCGGGCTGGAACCACGAGTTCACCAGCGGGACGCCGATGGCGAACGTGGTGCCGCCCAGTCCCAGCAGGAAGCCGACCGCGAGCATCGCGCCGTAGGAGTCCCTGGCCGGAATCAGCAGCAGTACGGGGACGACCGTCAGCGCCGAGATCAGCGGGAACATCTTCCGCGCGCCGTACTTGTCGGTGAGCGCGCCCACCGGGATCCGGCCGAGTGAACCGACGAGCACCGGCACGGCGACGAGGAGGGACTGCTCGAACGAGCTGAGCCCCAGCCTGTCCTTGTAGTCCGCGGACATCGGGGCGATGAGGTTCCAGGCCCAGAAGGTGAGCGTGAAACCGACCGTGGCCATGGCCAGGTTGCGGTAGGGGACGGTGGACTCCTCCGCCGCGGGGGCGGGTGGCTGATTCACGGCGGTATGCACAGCCCAAGTCAAGGGCGCGAGCTCTGCACGAGCCCGTCGGACTGCTCCATGCGGGGTAGGGAGCCCCGCGGGCGGTGGTCAGAGGCCGCTTGTCCGCGCTTTCGCCGTCGTTATCCGGCCAGTGCTGAGACAATCGCAGTATGGACAGGCTCGACAGAGAAATCCTCTCCGTCCTCCAGGAGGATGCGCGGATCTCGTACCGAGACCTGGGCGTACGCGTGGGACTGAGTGCCAACGCCGCGGGCGACCGGGTACGCCGGATGCGCCGTGACGGGGTGATCCGCGGCTTCACCGTGATCATCGACCCGGCCGCCGACACCCGTTCCGGCCTGGTCGTCTTCATCGATGTGTCCCTGCGCCTCGACACGACCAACGAGGAGTTCGAACGCTCGGTGCTGATGCTGCCCGGAATCACGGAGGTGGTGCATGTGACTGGTGGACACGACTACCTCGTCCGCGCGACGGTGGCGGACCCGGGAGCCCTGGACACGCTGCTGCGCCGGCTGAAACGGGAGGCGGGGGTCGCCCACTCCAACACCCGGATCGCCCTCAGAGCGGCGCCTGCCAGGTGAAGGTCGGCGTCCGCGCCCCGTCATCCTCGCGCCCGTCGTCGGCGACCACCAGACGTACCGCCGCCCCGCCCGTGGGCGTACGCACCGTCGCGTCCACCTCGACCTCGATGGCGCGGACCCCGGCCCGACGGTGCGCGGCGGCCAGGGCGCCGCGCAGCGCGGCGAGGAGATCCGTCGCGGCGGGCTCCCCGACGAGTGTGTCGACCGCTCCCGTGAAGTGCACCGACGGCTGGAGACCTAGTACGGCCGCCGCGCCCCCCGTCTCGCGCAGGACCCGGCCCCGGAACGTGGCGGGTACCTCGGCGGGCGGCTGCTGCAGGGCGAAGATCGTGGTGCGGACCTCCTGGATGGTGGAGTCCAGCTCGTCGACCGCCCTGACGAGCAGTTCATCGGTCTCCGGCGCGGCGCTGCGGCGGCGGGTCGACTCCAGCATCATCTCGGTGGCGAACAGCCGCTGGACGACCAGATCGTGCAGGTCACGGGCGATCCGGTCACGGTCCTCGTAGACCGCGAGCTGCTCCCTGTTGTGCTGGGCGTCCGCCAGGACCAGAGCCAGGGCGGCGTGCGAGGCGAACTGGGTGGCGAGCGTCCGCTCCTCGGGTGAGTACGGGGGCTCCTCGCGCCCCCGGGGCAGGGCGAGGGTGCCGATGAGCCGGCCGCCGCTCTGCAGCGGCAGCATCATGCTCGGGCCGAACCGGGACCGTACCGGCGTCGTCATCCGGGGATCGGACGCCGAGTCGTCGATGAAGACGGGTTCGCCGCCCAGGAGCTTGACGAGGACCGGGGAGCCCGGCTCGATGACCGTGCCGACGATGCCGGCAGGGTCGTCGGGGGTGGACGCCGTGACGATCTCCATGCCCCCCTCGGGGGTCGGCTGGAGGATCACTCCCGCCGAGGCCCCGGCCAGCACCCTGGCCTGCTCGGCGACGGTCCTGAGCGCGTCGGCGGGGTCGGCGCGGCTCAGCAGCGCCGTGGTCACGGCGGCGGCGCCCTCGATCCAGCGTTCCCGCTGGCGCGCCGTCTCGTAGAGGCGGGTGTTGCCGAGGGCGATGCCCGCCTGGGCGGCGAGGACCCGCAGCAGCCCGGTGTCCGTGTCGTCGAAGCACCCGGAGCGCTTGTCCGCGAGGTAGAGGTTGCCGAACACCTCGTCGTGCACCCGGATCGGGACCCCGAGGAAGGAGCGCATCTCGGAGTGTCCCGGCGGCACGCCGCAGGCGCGCGGATCGGCGCTCACGTCGTCGCAGCGCAGCGGCTGCGGGTCGTCGACGAGGAGGCCGAGGACGCCGTGGTGGCCGTCGGGCAGCCGGCCGATGCGCCGGCGTTCCTCGTCGGTGAGGCCGGTCGTGTACAGCTTCGTGATGCGGTCGCGCACCGGGTCGAGGACCCCGAGGGCCCCGTAGCGCGCGTCGGTCAGGGCGGCGGCGGCGTCGACGATCTGCTGGAGCGTGGCGCGCTGGTCGAGGTCGGACCCGACGCCGAGCAGCGCCTCCAGCAGGGCGGGCAGCCGCGGTGCGGCGCGGCGCCGCACCCGCTCCGGCTCGTCGCCCCGCCCGGAGTTCCGCCTCGCGGCCGGCTCCGTGTCCCGCTCCGGGTCCTGTGCCATGTTCTGAGCCACGTTCCGTGCCGTGCGTTGCCGGGGCATGTGCTCCCCCTCGGGGGCTGCCGGCTGTCAGCCGGCGAGCGGGTTGAGGACCATCGGCTGGATCTTGCCGTCCAGCATGGCACCGAGACCGAGCACGGAGCACACGTCGGGGCGCTCGGCGATGTGCACGGGCATACCCGTCGCGTCGCGCAGCATCTGGTCGAGGCCCGGCAGCAGCGCGCTGCCGCCGACCATCATGATGCCGCGGTCCGCGAGGTCGGCCACCAGATCGGGCGGGCAGTCCCGGAGTACCTTGCCGAGCCCGTCCAGCACCGCGGTGAGCGGGGTGTGGATGGCCTGCCGCACGGCGGCGGTGTCGACCTGCACCGAACGGGCCAGACCGGTGGCCACGTCGCGGCCGTGGATCTCGGTCAGGGCGGGGCCCGTGGGCGTCAGTCCGTTGCTGCTGAGTGCCAGCTGCAGAGGGCGCACGGACTGGCTCGGCAGCACCAGCTCGTGCTGCTGGCGCAGGTGCTGGATGATCGCGTGGTCGATGGCGTTGCCGCCGACCGGAATACGTACGGCGGTCACGATGGACCCGAGCGAGAGCACCGCGATCTGGGTGGTCGCGGCCCCGCACACCATGATCATGGTGGCGGTCGGCTGCTCCACGGGCAGTCCGCAGCCGACCGCCGCCGCGATCAGGGTGTCGACCAGTTCGACCCGCCGGGCGCCGAGCCCGACGAGGGTCTCGATGGCGGCGCGCTGGGCGAGCGGATCGCTGTCGTGCGGTGTGCAGGCGGCCGCGCGCAGCCGGGGCTTGCGGCGCAACTGGCGGCGGAGCTTGTCCCCGAGCAGATGGCGCAGCATCCGCTGGGCCATCTCGATGTCGACGACGGTCCCGCCGGAGACCGGGCGGACCACCCGGATGTACGCGGGTGTCCGGCCCGTCATCTGTTCGGCGAGCGCGCCGACGGCGATGAGCGAACCGGTACGGGTGTTCACGGCGGCGACACTCGGCTCGTCGACGACGAGCCCCAGCCCCTTGACGTACACACGGGTCCTCGCGGCCCCGAGATCGACGGCGATGTGGCAACGGCGCAACTGCTCAAGACTGACGGTCACGGCAGGTTCTCCCGAGAACGCTGGGACGGGGCACCGGCGGCAGCCGGTTCTCCTTGCATCGTTGCCCCGGCGGAGGCGTCCCGCTCGCTGGGATGAGCCGTAGGGGGGTTTCCAGCTGACGGCGTGCCAGGTCAGCCGGGCAGCAGTCGCTGGAACAGCCCCCAGGTGAACTCCGCGACGTGACGCCGCCCGCTGCCGGGGCAGGTGATCGCCAGCGCCCACCGGGTCGGCGCGCTGCCCTCCATCGGCCTGGCGGGTGCGAAGGCCCTGGCCACCTCGTCGACCGTGCACGACCAGGGCCGCAGGTCCTCGACGGTACGCAGTCCGGGCCCGTCCGCCCCCGGCGCGCGGACCAGCCACTCGTTCCACACCGCCCCGCCGGGCGCGGCCGTCACCTCGAACCGCAGGTCCGGCCAGAGGGGCACAGGCCAGAACAGCACGTCGCACTCCAGATCGCCGATCCTGCGGCGTACGGAGAGCTCGGGCTCCCCGAGCACGGAGCGGTAGCGCCGCAGCGTCCCCCGCCCGCGAGGCGCGCGCACCATGGCCTGCCAGCGGCGGTTGGCCTCCCGCATGTCGGCGAGCGAGGCACTGAGCTCCTGCCGGGCTTCCTCGACGAGCTCCGGCTGATGATCCGCCATCCGGCGCAGCAGGACGAGCTGGAATTCGAGCGGCCCGAACGGGGCGGGAGCGGTCATGCCGCCCATCCTCCCGCGTGTGCCGCTTATCGGAGCGGTATTACACGTATCGGACTCCCACGCCGTGGAATGACCGCTTCCACACACGATCCTCACCTGATCGGCTTCCTCCGTCGATCCGCGCACGTCTACTCTGCGGGCGCCATGGATTACTGCCAACCGTGCCGACGGCACCTCAACGGCGCTCTGGCCTGCGCCGGTTGCGGAACCCCCGCCGAGGCGCTCGGCCCCTATGACGCCCCCGCGTACTCCGGTCACGAGCCGGATCCGCGGGACGAACCCCGTGAGCCGTCCGCGGCCACGGGGCGGCGCCGCCGTGCGCCCGAACCCGTACGCGGCCGGGGCGCGGGACGCGGCGCGAGGAAACGCGAGAGCCGGGGCAGGCGCGGCCACCGCCGACGGGGCCGTACGGCGCTGCTCGCGGTGCTCGGAGTCGTACTCGCGGTCGGGGCGCTGGGCGTGACCCGGCTGGCCACGGCGCCGGAGGGGGACAGCGGCGCCGCCGACTACGTGAGCGAGTCCGCCACGACGGCCGAGCCCGTCCCGGATCCGTCGCGAAGCGTCACGCCGGACCATCCGGCGCCGGTCGAGAGCCTCGCCGCGCGCCCCACGGCCCCCACCACGAAGGGCACGGGGACCGGCTCGGCGAAGCCCACGGAGACGGCGCCCACGGAGGAGCCCCGCGCATCGGCCACACCCTCGCCCTCCGGCACCACGGGCGTACCGGCCGTCCCCGACGACACCAGTGCGTCGACCGGCCCGTCGGGACCCGCCGACGTCCCGACGACCGCCCCCGCCCCGCAGGAACCCACGGCCCCCGCCCCGACCCCGGAGCCGACCGAGACGTGCGACTGGTTCCTGTGGTGGTGCACCTGACGGGCCGACGCGACGGGTAGGCGTCACGCGCGTCGTCGCACACGGCCGCGCCGGCTCACGGGCCATGGCGGCTACGGGATCACGTCGGCGCCCAGCATCCGGCGCAGCAGGTCCCGCAGCACCGTGCGCTCCTCGTCCGACAGCTCGGCGAGGGGCTCGCGGGCGAAGCCGAGGGCTTCGCGCAGCCGGCGTGCGGTCCCGATGCCCTCGTCGGTGGGCGCGGCGAGCTTCACGCGCCGGTCGGACGGGTCGGGCCGCCGTTCCACGAGGCCGCGGGCCTCCAGGCGGTCCACTATCCCGGTGATGTTCGACGGCTCGCACCGCAGCTTCCGGGCGATCTTCCGCATGGGCATCGGTTCCATGGAGAGCAGCCCGAGCACCCGGGCCTGCGCGCCTGTGAGCGCGTGCGCGGCCGCCGCCCGCTCGTACTCCTCGTAGTAGCGCGCCACTACGGTGCCGATCAGCTCGACCACTTCGAGGGTCAGGGGGTCTGTGCGCGGGGTGGCCATGACACACAGGATACGCACTTGCTTGACAACGTGAAATATTCAGGCGCATGGTTGTTTCACGTCATGAAGCATTTTCTGCTTCTCCGGAAGGCATCTAGGAGACCGAGCCCATGTCTGCAGCACTTCCCACCTCCAGCCGCGAATGGCACCTCGTCGCCCGTCCGAGCGGCTGGCCCGTGGCCGAGGACTTCGCGCTGCGTGAGGCCCCCGTCACCGCCCCGGCCGAGGGTCGCGTTCTCGTCCGCAACCTGTACTTCTCGGTCGACCCCTACATGCGCGGCCGGATGAACGACGTGAAGTCGTACACCCCGCCCTTCAAGCTCGACCACCCCATGGACGGCGGCGCGGTCGGCGAGGTCATCGCCTCCGACGCCGAGGGTTTCGCCGTCGGTGACCACGTCCTGCACGGTCTCGGCTGGCGTGAGTACGCAGAGGTCCCGGCCAAGCACGCGGTGAAGGTCGACGCCTCCCTCGCCCCGCTCTCCGCCTACCTCGGTGTGCTCGGCATGACCGGACTCACCGCCTACGCGGGCCTGTTCGAGGTCGCGTCCTTCAAGGAGGGCGACACCGTCTTCGTCTCCGGCGCGGCCGGTGCCGTCGGCAGCCAGGTCGGCCAGCTGGCCAGGATCAAGGGTGCGGCGCGGGTCATCGGCTCGGCCGGCTCCGATGAGAAGGTCAAGCTCCTCGTCGAGGAGTACGGCTTCGACGCCGCGTTCAACTACAAGAACGGGCCCGTCGGCCAGCAGCTGCGCGAAGCCGCCCCGGACGGGATCGACGTCTACTTCGACAACGTCGGCGGCGAGCACCTGGAGGCGGCGCTCTCCTCGTTCAACGTGCACGGCCGCGCCACCATCTGCGGAATGATCGCCCAGTACAACGCCACGGAGCCCTCCCCGGCCCCGCGCAACCTCGCGCTGGTCATCGGGAAGCGGCTGCGTCTCCAGGGGATGCTCGTGAACGACCACGCCGCGCTCCAGCCGCAGTTCGTGAAGGACGTCGCCGGCTGGCTGGCCTCCGGCGAGCTGAAGTACCGCGAGACGACCGTCGAGGGCATCGAGAACGGCTTCGAGGCGTTCCTCGGCCTGATGCGCGGCGAGAACACCGGCAAGATGATCGTCTCGCTGGTCTGACCGCCATCCCGCCGCTCCGGGTCACCCGTTAGGCTCTCCGGCAGGCCGTCGCGATCGTGGGCGCGAGTCGCGGCGCATCAGCAGGAGGAATCCTCGGCATGACCATTCAGCAGATAGACGTCGCCTACACCGCCGTGGCCACCGCGCAGAACGGCCGCGACGGACGGGTCGCCACCGACGACGGCAAGCTCGACGTCGTCGTCAACCCGCCGAAGGAGATGGGCGGCAGCGGCGCGGGCACCAACCCGGAGCAGCTCTTCGCGGCGGGCTACAGCGCCTGCTTCCAGGGCGCCCTGGGTGTGGTCGCGCGTCAGGAGAAGGCGGACATCTCCGGATCGACCGTGACCGCTTCCGTCGGTATCGGCAAGACCGAGGCGGGCGGATTCGGCCTGCAGGTCGCGATCACGGCGACCATCCCGAACGTCGACCGGGCCACGGCCCAGTCGCTGGTCGAGAAGGCGCACCAGGTCTGCCCGTACTCGAGCGCGACCCGAGGCAACATCAAGGTCGCCCTCTCGGCGGCCTGATCCGCGGAACGTCCGAAGGACCGCACCCCGTCCGGGGTGCGGTCCTTCGTCGTGCGGCGGGGCGGATCGTCGCCTGACTGCCCCTCACCGTTCGGCGTACCGGCGGTTGTCCGAGATCTTCGCGCAACCCATTGACGTGCCGTTGAATCGATTTTACGGTCCGTCCGAAGTTACGAGCGTCATTCGATATGTCGAACAAGAAGGGCGGGCAGGACGTGGGGCGGCCTGACCTCGACCGGAGGCGGCTGACCGGCGGGCTCGGTGGCCGGCCGCGTCAGGAGGCTCTGCCACGCCCTCCCTTCCGCACACACATGACGAGGGATTCATGACCCGAACCGCACGCTTCACCCTCCACCCCTCCTTCACCGTCGGCGAGGTGAACCCCCGCCTCTTCGGCTCCTTCGTCGAGCACCTCGGACGCTGCGTCTACACCGGCATCCACGAGCCCGGCCATCCCACCGCCGACGAGGCGGGGCTGCGCGGCGATGTGCTCGAACTGATCCGTGAACTGGGCCCCACGGCCATCCGCTACCCGGGCGGCAACTTCGTCTCGGGCTACCGCTGGGAGGACGGTGTCGGCCCCGTCGAGGACCGCCCGCGCCGGCTGGACCTGGCCTGGCGGACCACCGAGTCCAACCGGTTCGGGCTGAGGGAGTTCATCGGCTTCGTGCGGAAGGCCGGACCGGAGGCCGAGCCGATGATGGCCGTCAACCTCGGTACGCGGGGCGTCGCCGAGGCCGTCGAGCTCCAGGAGTACGCCAACCACCCCGGCGGCACCGCACTGTCGGACCGGCGCGTAGAGCACGGCGACAAGGACCCGTTCGGCATCCGGCTGTGGTGTCTCGGCAACGAGATGGACGGCACCTGGCAGACCGGCCACAAGACACCCGAGGAGTACGCCCGCGTCGCGGCGGAGACCGCCCGCGCGATGCGCCGGATCGACCCGGACGTGGAGCTGGTGGCCTGTGGTTCCTCCAGCTCCTCGATGGACACCTTCGCCGAGTGGGAGGCGACGGTGCTCAAGGAGACGTACGACCTGGTCGACCTCGTCTCGATGCACGCCTACTACTGGGAGACCGACGGCGACCGGGACTCCTTCCTGGCCTCCGCCGTCGGGATGGAGTCCTTCATCGAGAACGTCGTCGCGACCTGCGACCACGTGGGAGCGCGGCTCAAGTCCAAGAAGAAGATCAACATCTCCTTCGACGAATGGAACGTCTGGTACCTCGACAGGCCCGACCCGGACGACTTCGAGGAGTGGCAGGAGGCCCCGCGCCTCCTGGAGGACGTCTACTCGGTCACCGACGCCGTCGTCTTCGGCTCGCTGCTGATCGCCCTGCTCCGCCACGCGGACCGGGTGGCGGTCGCCTGTCTCGCCCAGCTCGTCAACGTCATCGCCCCGATCATGACCGAGCCGGGCGGCCCCGCCTGGCGGCAGACCACGTTCTTCCCCTTCGCCCAGGCGTCGAAGCACGGGCGGGGCCAGGTCCTCGACGTCCGGGTGGACTCGCCCACGTACGAGACGGCGAAGTACGGCGAGGCCGACCTGCTGCACGCCACCGCGGTACGCGGCGAGGACGGCTCCGTCACCGTGTTCGCGGTCAACCGGGGCCGGACGGAGGCCTTGCCGCTGGAGGTCGACCTGCACGGCCTCGGCCTCACGGGCATCGCCGAGCACAGCGTCCTCGCCGACGCGGACCCGGAGGCCCGCAACACCCGGGACGCACCCGGCCGCGTCACCCCGCACCCCGCCGCGGGCACCACGCTCACCGGCTCCACGCTGACGGCCACCCTGGAGCCCATGTCCTGGAACATGATCCGGCTGGTCTGACGCCGCCGGAGAGGACGCGCGGAACAGGAGCGGCGCCCCCCACGTTCAGGGAGGGCGCCGCTCCTGAGGCCCGGACCGCCTCCCGTGCGAGGGGAGGCCGCGAAGGGAGGTTACGAGCCGGCCTTGCGCTTGTTCCAGACGTCGAAGCCCACCGCCGCGAGCAGCACGAGACCCTTGATGACCTGCTGGTAGTCGGTGCCGATGCCGACCAGGGACATCCCGTTGTTGAGGACACCCAGGACCAGGCCGCCGATCACGGCCCCCATCACGGTGCCGACGCCGCCGCTCATCGACGCGCCACCGATGAACGCGGCCGCGATCGCCTCCAGTTCGAAGTTGAGCCCCGCCTGCGGGGTGCCCGCGTTCAGCCGGGCCGCGTAGACACAGCCGGCGAGCGCCGCGAGGACGCCCATGTTGACGAAGACGAGGAAGGTGACCTTCTTGTCCTTGACGCCCGAGAGCATCGCCGCGGCCTTGTTGCCGCCCAGCGCGTACACATGGCGGCCGACGACCGCGTTGCGCATGACGTAACCGAGGCCCAGCAGCAGTGCGCACATGATCAGCATGACCACGGGCACACCGTGGAAGCTCGCGAGCGTCAGGGTGAAGGCGAGGACCGCGGCGGTCATCGCCACACACTTCGCCGCCCACAGGCCGGTCGGGAGGACCTCCAGCTCGTAGGCCAACTGGCGCTTGCGGTCCCGCCATTCACGAATGAGCAGGAAGGCGATCGCGGCCAGACCGATGAGGAGCGTCGGGTTGTGATACTGCGTGTAAGGGCCCATCTCCGGGATGAAGCCCTTGGCGATCTTCTGGAAGCCCTCAGGGAACGGCGACAGCGACTGGCCGCCGAGCACGATCTGCGTCAGACCCCGGAAGAGCAGCATCCCGGCCAGCGTCACGATGAACGACGGGATGCCGAGATACGCGATGAAGTAGCCCTGCCAGGCCCCCGCCGCCGCGCCGATGAGCAGCGAGAGGACGAGCGCGAGCACCCACGGCATGTCGTGTTTGACCATCATCACCGCCGACATGGCGCCGACGAAGGCGACCAGTGAGCCGACGGACAGGTCGATGTGACCGGAGATGATCACGATCATCATCCCGATGGCCAGGATGAGGATGTAGCCGTTCTGCTGGATCAGGTTGGAGACGTTGTTGGGCAGCAGCAGCGTGCCGTCGGTCCATATCTGGAACAGCACGACGATGAAGACGAGGGCTATGAGCATCCCGTACTGGCGCATGTTGGCGCGCACGCTCTGCGCGAGCACCTGCAGGGCGGGCTGTGTCGCGGACGGCGAGGTGGCGTCCTTGGGCGGTGTGGTCGTGGTCGTCATGGCGGCCTCAGCTCTTGTTCTCTGACGTCTGGCGCGTCATCCGGCGCATCAGGGCTTCCTGGGTGGCGTCCGCGCGGTCGATCTCACCGGTCAGCCGGCCTTCGGCCATCGTGTAGATCCGGTCGCACATGCCGAGGAGTTCGGGCAGCTCCGAGGAGATGAAGAGCACCGCCTTGCCGTCGGCCGCCAGCTTGTCGATGACGCTGTAGATCTCGAACTTCGCCCCGACGTCGATCCCCCGGGTGGGTTCGTCGAGGATCAGCACCTCGGGGTCGGCATGGACCCACTTGCTCAGCACGACCTTCTGCTGGTTGCCGCCGGAGAGCCGGCCCACCTGCTCGAAGACCGTGGGCGCCTTGATGTTCATCGAGGCGCGATAGCGCTCGGAGACCCGGCGCTCGTGGTGCTCGTCGACGACGCCGCGTCTGGTCATCCCGGGCAGTGAGGCCAGCGAGATGTTGCGGTTGATGTTGTCGATGAGGTTGAGGCCGTACGTCTTGCGGTCCTCGGTGACGTACGCGATGCCCGCCGCGACCGCTTCCGGCACGGTCTTCGTACGGACCGCCTTGCCGTTGACCTCCACGTCCCCGGCGACGTAACTCCCGTACGACCGGCCGAACACCGACATGGCCAGCTCGGTGCGGCCCGCGCCCATCAGACCCGCGATCCCGACGATCTCGCCCCGGCGCACGGTCAGCGAGACGTCGTCGACGACCTTGCGCTGGTGGTCCACGGGATGCCGGACGGTCCAGCCGCTCACCTTCAGCGCCGTGCCCTGCTCGCCCTCGTACCCCGTCCGCTCGGGGAAACGGTGATCGAGGTCGCGGCCGACCATGCCGCGGATGATGCGGTCCTCCGAAAGCTCCGGCTCGGACTCGGCGGTCTCCCGCACGGTGAGCGTCTCGATGGTCCGGCCGTCGCGCAGGATCGTCACCGAGTCGGCGATCTCCCGGATCTCGGTCAGCTTGTGGGAGATGATGATGCACGCGATGCCCTGCTCACGCAGCTCCCGGATGAGTCCGAGCAGCTTGGCGCTGTCCTCGTCGTTGAGCGCGGCGGTCGGCTCGTCCAGGATGAGCAGCTTCACCTCCTTCGACAGGGCCTTGGCGATCTCCACCAGCTGCTGCTTGCCGACGCCGATGTCCGAGATCGGGGTCTGCGGATTCTCCGGCAGTCCCACCCGCCTGAGCAGCCGCGTGGCCTCGCGCAGGGTGCCGTTCCAGTCGATGAAGCCGCGCCTGCCGCGCTGCTCGTTGCCGAGGAAGATGTTCTCGGCGATCGACAGGTACGGGACGAGCGCCAGTTCCTGGTGGATGATCACGATGCCGTGGCGCTCGCTGGCCCGGATGTCCTTGAAGGCGACGGGCTCGCCCTCGAAGAGGATCTCGCCCTCGTAACTGCCGTGCGGGTGGACCCCGCTGAGCACCTTCATGAGGGTGGACTTGCCCGCGCCGTTCTCGCCGCAGATCGCGTGGATCTCCCCGGCGCGCACGGTGAGGTTCACCTCGGAGAGCGCCGTGACCCCGGGGAAGGTCTTGGTGATGGAGCGCATCTCCAGTGCGGGGCGGCTCACTTGAGCTGTCCCGCGGTGAAGTACCCCTCGTCGACCAGGAGATCGGTGTTCTCCTGGTCGATGGAGACCGGCTTCAGCAGATACGAAGGCACGGTCTTCACGCCGTTGTTGTAGTCGCTCACGTTGTTGACCTCGGGCTTCTTCCCGGTGAGAACCGCGTCGCCCATCTGCACGGCCTGCTTGGCGAGCTCACGGGTGTCCTTGAAGACGGTCTGTGTCTGCTCACCGGCGATGATGGACTTGACGGAGGCGAGCTCGGCGTCCTGACCGGTGACGACGGGCAGCTCCTTGCCCGTGTACCCGGCGCTCTTCAGGGCCGAGATGATGCCGATCGAGATGCCGTCGTACGGCGAGAGGACGGCGTCGACCTTCTCGGTGCCGTAGCTCTTGCTGATCAGGTCGTCCATCCGCTTCTGCGCGGTGCCGCCGTCCCAGCGCAGGGTGGTGGCCTGGTTGAGCCGCGTCTGCTTGCTGCGGACCACGAGCTGTCCGGACTCCAGGTACGGGGTGAGCACCTTCATGGCGCCGTTCCAGAAGTACTTGGTGTTGTTGTCGTCGGGCGACCCGGCGAACAGCTCGATGTCGAACGTGTCGCCGGAGCCCTTCTCCGGCTTCTCCAGCCCCAGCCGGTCCAGGATGTACTGGCCCTGGAGCTCGCCGACCTTCTCGTTGTCGAAGGAGGCGTAGTAGTCGATGTTCTTCGTGCCCGTGATCAGGCGGTCGTAGGAGATGACGGGAATTCCCGCGTCGTGCGCCTTCTGGAGGACGTCGGAGAGTGCGGAGCCGTCGATCGCGCCGACGACGAGCAGCCGGTGCCCCTTGGTGATCATGTTCTCCAGCTGGGCGACCTGGTTCTCCACCTTGTCGTCGCCGTACTGGAGGTCGGTCTCGTACCCGGCCTTCTTGAACTGCGAGGCCATGTTGCGGCCGTCGGCGATCCAGCGTTCCGAGGATTTCGTCGGCATGGCGAGGCCGATGGTCCCGCCCTTGGCGTCATCGGCCTTGTAGCGGCTGCCACCTCTGGCCTCCTGGCCGCAGGCGGTCAGAACGAGCCCCAGGGTGACGGCGGTTGCGGCTACGGCGGCTCCGCGTATACGCATCGTGATCAGTGCCTCTCAGTGGTTCCGGACAGTTCCGGACAGTTCCGGGCTGGTGGGGAAGCGGTGCAGTTCGCCCGGGAGCCGGGAGCCGAGCGGCGACATGCCGCCGTCGGCGCCGTGCCGGGCGAGCAGGTCGAGTACGAGCCGGCCGCGGCGGACCCGCTCCCGCGCGGTGGCGAGCGCCAGCTCGCGCAGGTGTCTGCCGTACGGGTAGATGCCGGGCGACTTGCTGAGCCCGAACTTCAGGTAGAGCGGGGCGCCGCGCCGGATCAGCTCGGCCGCCTCGTACATCCGGACGTATCCGCCCAGGTCGTCCGGAGCCTCGACGTACAGATCGAGGGGTACGCGGCTGGCTCGCCGGATCTCCGTGAAGTGGGCGAGCGTCAGGTCGGACGGCACGTTGACCGAGTCGGCGCCCAGGCGCTCCTGGACCTGTACGGCGGCCGGGTTCACCGAACCGATGAGTGCGGAGACCTTGAGCGTGGTGTCGGCGGGGATCATCCCCTCGTCGCGCATCCGGTGCAGGGTCCACAGGACCCCTTCGTCGGCGATGAGCAGGCACTTCACGCCCAGCTCGGTCGCCCGCACGGCATCCTCGACGCATCCGGCGAGGCCGTCGTGGCCCCGGGCCCGCAGCCCCGCGCCGCCGGAGTCCGTACGGGTGGAGGCGCCGGTGTCCCACGTGCCGCGCGGCCCGGTGAACAGGCACAGCTCGATGTCGCGTTCCGCGCAGCCCGCCACCATCTCGGTGATCTCGGCGTCGGTGAGCATCCAGATGCCGCTGCCCTGGCTGATCCGGTGCACGGGGACACCGAGTTCGGCCGACTCCTTCAGTACGACGCCGAGCGCGTCCGGGCCCTCCACGGACGGGATCTCCGTACGCCAGCGGCCCCCGTCGGGAAAGGTGTGGGGCGAGGCGTCGGCGGGGGACGGGGCCGCGGCGCCGAGGCCCAGCGCGGTGAGCGCCGAGTCGCCTGGGCGGCGCGGGCCGGGGGGAGAAGCTGTGGCGTCGTTCACGGCTGATCCTTCATATTCGATGATTCGGGACAAGGGAAGGGTGGGTGCACGCCGGTACGGGGGTCGTCGTCCGCCTCCGTACCGGCGTGCGGATCAGGTGGGCCCGTCACGGGCGCAGCAGCACCTTGCCGGTCTCCGGTCCGCCGGCGCCGACGAGCGCCACGGCCTCCGCGAACCGCTCCAGCGGGAACTCGTGGGTGATCAGCGGCGCCGGATCCAGGAGCCCCGCGGTGAACGCCCGCACCGCGTACGACCACGCCGACGACGACGCCCCGAACACGCTGCGGACGGTGAGCTGGCTCAGCGACAGGTGGACCGGGTCGATCCCCACGGCTCCCGGCGTGAACATGCCCGTGAGCACCACGCGCCCGCCGCGCCGCGCCAGCAGGCAGGCGTCGGCGGCGGTGGTCGCCGCCCCGGCCGTCTCCACGACCAGGTCGTAGCCGCCGCGCGCCTCCTCGGCCTGCTCGGGGGTACGTGTGTCACTCGCCCCGAACTCCAGGGCCAGGGCGGCCCGTTCCTCCCGCGGGTCGATCACCGTCAGCTCGCCGGGCGACACGGCGGCCAGCAGCTGCACGGCGAGCAGCCCCAGCGTGCCCGCCCCCACCACGGCGACGCGCTCACCGGGCTCGGGAGCCCCGGCGCGTACCGCGGCGGCGACCACGGCCGCCGGTTCCAGCAGGGCGGCGGCCCGCAGGTCGGCGTCGTCGGACAGCAGGTGCAGCAACCGGGCCGGGACCACGACGTGGTCGGCGAAGGCGCCGGGCCGGGTGAACCCCGTCTCGTCGTATCCCGCCGTGCACAGCGAGGTCTCACCGCTGCGGCAGCGCTCGCACCGCCCGCAGGACCGGAACCCCTCCGCGACCGTCCGCCGGCCGGTCAACGCCGGATCGACCCCCTCGCCCACCGCGTCGACGGTGCCCGACCACTCGTGGCCCGGCACCACCGGATAGCGGACGTAGTCCGCGTCGCGATGGCCGTCGTACACCTCTCGGTCGCTCATGCAGATCCCGGCCGCGGCGACCCGCACCCTGACCTCGCCGGGCCCCGGCTCGGGAAGGGGAGCCGTCGCGAGGCGGTGCTGCCCCGGCCGGTCCACGACCAACGAGCGAGAAAGGGAGGTCACTTGGGCTGCCTCTTCTCCCAGCCGTCGGCCCACAGGTCGAACCGCGCCTGCTGCTGCGGGAATTCGGCGGCAGCGTCGACATCGAGCTCGACGCCGAGCCCCGGGGCGTGCGACAGCTCGAAGCAGCCGGTGGCCGGGTCGACCTGGGGCGCCCCCTTCACGACCTTCTTGATGTCGGCGTCCGCGAAGTCGTTGAAGTGCTCAAGGATCTTGAAGTTGGGTGTGCAGCCGGCCAGCTGGAGGCTGGCGGCGGTCAGCACGGAGCCGCCCACGTTGTGCGGGGCGATCAGCATGTAGTGCGTCTCGGCGGTCGCCGCGAGCTTGCGGGCCTCCAGGATGCCGCCGATGTGACCGACGTCCGGCTGGATGATGTCGGCGGCCTGCGACTCGAAGAGCTCACGGAACTCGACGCGGTCGTGGATGCGCTCGCCGGTCGCGATCGGCAGATCGACCTTCCCGGCGACCTTGCTCAGCGCCTTCAGGTTCTCCGGCGGCACCGGCTCCTCCAGCCACGCGGGGCGGAACGGCGCCATCTCGCGGGCGATCCGCACCGCGGTCGACGGGCTGAACCGGCCGTGCATCTCCAGCATCAGTTCGGTGTCGGGGCCGATGGCGTCGCGCACGGCCTCGATGAGGGACACCGCGTACCGGGTCTCCTCCTGGCCCAGCTCGAAGTGGCCCGTACCGAACGGGTCGATCTTCAGCGCCCGGTAGCCGCGCTCCACGACCGCCTGCGCGGCCTTGTGGTAGGCCTCGGGGGTCCGCTCGGTGGTGTACCAGCCGTTGGCGTACGCCTTGACCCGGTCGGTGACCTTCCCGCCGAGCAGCTGCCAGACCGGGACGCCGAGCGCCTTCCCCTTGATGTCCCAGCACGCCATCTCGATGACGGCGATGCCCGACATGACGATCTCCCCGGCCCGCCCGTAGTCGCCGTACTTCATGCGGCGTACGAGATCTTCCACCGCGAACGGGTCGGAGCCGGTGACGTGGTTCGCCGCCGCCTCGCGCAGGTACCCGACCAGCGCGTCCGTACGTCCGAGCATCCGGGTCTCACCGACACCGGTGAGGCCTTCGTCGGTGTGGACCTGGACGTAGGTGAGGTTGCGCCATGGGGTGCCGACGACATGCGTGCTGATTCCGGTGATGCGCACGGAAGACGCCTCTCGGTTGTTCGATATTTCGTCACTCGTTCGAAATGCTGGCGTGACCGTAATGACGGGCCAGGGCACGTGTCAATGGGTCACACAAGTACGCTGACCCGCATGAGTGATCTCGGGGTGGGCTTCGGCTATCTGATGAAGGGTCAGCGCTGGGCGTTCCGGCACGGCCGGTGGCTGGGGTTCGGGCTGCTGCCCGGACTGATCACCCTCGTCGTATACGCGGGCGCGCTGGTCGGACTCGGCTACGGCGCGGACGACTTCGTCGGCTGGGCGACCCCGTTCGCCGACGACTGGTCCTCGCCCTGGCTCGGCCTGCTGCGCAACACCCTCGTCGTGCTGGTCTTCGTCTTCGGCCTCTTCCTCGCGGTGATCACCTTCACCGCGGTGACCCTCCTGGTCGGCCAGCCGTTCTACGAGTCGCTCTCCGAGGCGGTCGACCGCAGCGAGGGCGGCGAGGTCCCCGAATCGAGTCTGCCGCTCTGGCGCGAACTGTGGATCTCCGCCCGCGACTCCCTGCGCGTCCTGCTGCGCGTCGCGCTGTACGGGGTGCTGCTCTTCGCCCTCGGATTCATCCCGGTGATCGGGCAGACCGTCGTGCCGGCCATCGGCTTCTGCGTCTCCGGCTACTTCCTCGCCCAGGAACTGACCTCGGTCGCCCTCCAGCGCCGGGGCATGGTCCTCGCGGACCGGCTCACCCTGCTGCGCGGCCGGCGCCTGCTGGTCCTCGGCTTCGGCGTCCCGCTCACGCTGTCCTTCCTCGTCCCGTTCGTCGCGGTGTTCCTGATGCCGGGCGCCGTCGCCGGAGCCACGCTGCTGGTCCGTGACCTGGTGGGGCAGGACGACGCGGAACCGGCGGTCCCGTACACGCTGAACAAGGGCTGACGGCCATGACCGAGATCCTCGCGGTAGCCCTCATCACCGTCCTCGCCGTCATCAGTCCGGGCGCCGACTTCGCGATGGTCGTCCGCAACAGCTATCTGTACGGGCGCAGGACCGGCGTCCTGGCCGCCACCGGAGTCGCCGCGGGCGTCCTCGTCCACGTCTCGTACACGATGCTCGGCGTGGGCCTGCTGATCGCGTCCTCCACCGCGCTGTTCACGGCGATCAAGCTGGCGGGAGCGGCGTACCTCGTCTACATCGGGGTCCGCACGTTCTTCGCCCGCAACGACCTCTCCGTCGACCTGGCCCCGGCGTCCGGGCTGAGCCCGTTCGGCGCGCTGCGCGCCGGCTTCCTCACCAACGCGCTGAACCCCAAGACGACGCTCTTCGTGGTCTCCACCTTCACCCAGGTCGTCGGCCCGGACACGGCGCTCTGGCGGCAGGCGGGCTACGGAGTCTTCATGTCCGTGGCGCACTTCGGCTGGTTCGGCCTGGTGGCACTGTTCTTCTCCCACTCGCACCTGCGGGCGGCGATGCTGCGCCGGCAGAAGATCCTCAACCGGTCCATCGGCTCCGTGCTCGTGGGCCTCGGCGTCACCCTGGGACTGGCCCGCTGAACCGCGGTCCTTCCCGTCGGTCCCGCTTTCCTTCCCGTCAGTCCCGCTGTTCGCGCAACAGCCGCAGGAAGTCGTGGAACGCCCCCGGCATGTCCACCGCCTCCGGGTCCAGCAGCCACTGGTACTGCAGGCCGTCCATCACCGCCACCATCAGAGTGGCCGCACGCTCGGGTGTCAGCCCGCCCGGCAGCTCCTCGCCGTGCTCCGCCCGGAGCGAGGCAGCCATGTCCGCCCGGACCTGCGTGTAGCGCAGGGTGAAGAACTCCCGCGCCGGATGCTCCTCGGTCACGCTCTCGCCGAGCAGCGCCGAGAAGGTCTGGACGATGGCGGGACGCATCGCGTTGTACTCCACGAGCGAGCCCAGCAGTTCGAGCGGCCACGGGCCCTCCCCGCGGCTTCCGCCCCCGCCGGTGTCCCACCGGTCGCGGTCCTCCAGCACGGCGACGAGCAGCGCCTCCTTGGTGGGGTAGTAGTGCAGCAGCCCCTGCTGGCTGAGGCCCACCCGCTCGGCCACCGCGCTCAGAGTGGCTCCGCGGTAGCCGCGCTCGGCGATGACTTCGAGGGTGGCGCGGAGGATCTCCGCCCGCCGTTCCTCGCTCCTGGCCCGTACCATCGCCGGCCCCTTCCTGTGCGCATCGGCCCCCTGTCAGCAGGACCGTACGGCATCCGGAGGGCGCGGAAACCGCAAGGTAACGAAGTGGTAACCAAAACTACCGGGTTACCTGGACCGACGTCACTATGGAGACCTTCGCAGTGGAGCAGTAACTCGACGAGGAGGTAAGGCCGTGGCAGACGCGTCCCCATCCAGCACGCCCGAGGCGGTCCGCGGTGCCGCGGTGGAGGCGGCGCTCGCCGCACTCGGCCTCGACGACAAGGCGCGGCTCCTGGCCGGCCAGGACATGTGGTCGCTGCCCGCGCTGCCCGCGATCGGACTCGGGTCGCTCGTGATGTCCGACGGCCCGATCGGTGTACGCGGTGTCCGCTGGAGCGCCGACGACCCCTCCGTGGCCCTGCCCTCGCCCACCGCCCTCGCGGCGACGTGGGACGCCGGACTCGCCCGCCGAGCCGGCCGGCTGCTTGCCCAGGAAGCCCGCCGCAAGGGCGTCCACGTCCTCCTGGCGCCCACCGTCAACCTGCACCGGTCCCCACTCGGCGGACGCCACTTCGAGGCGTACAGCGAAGACCCCTATCTCACGGGCGAGATCGGCACCGGCTATGTGCGCGGGGTGCAGGAGGGCGGGGTCGGCACCACCGTCAAGCACTTCGTGGCCAACGACGCCGAGACGGACCGCTTCACCGTCGACAACATCGTCGCCCCGCGCCCGCTGCGCGAGCTCTACCTCGCCCCCTTCGAGCGGATCGTCAAGAACGCCCACCCGTGGGGCATCATGGCGGCCTACAACCAGGTCAACGGCTCCACCATGACCGAGCACCACTACCTGCAGAACGCGGTGCTGCGCGGCGAGTGGGGCTTCGACGGCTTCGTCGTCTCCGACTGGCTGGCCGCCCGCTCCACCGTGGGCGCCATCACCGGCGGCCTCGACGTCGCGATGCCTGGACCGAGGACGGTGTACGGGGACGGGCTCGCCGCCGCCGTCCGGGCCGGTCAGGTCGACGAGGCGGTGGTCGACAGCGCCGTGCGCAACGTCCTGCTGCTCGCCGCCCGCGTCGGCGTCCTCGACGGCGCCCCGCCCGTCGTCGATCCGGCCGACCACCCGGTGGGCATCGACGGCGAGGCGCTGGCCCGCGAGATCGCCCGCCGCTCCTTCGTCCTCGTACGCAACGAGGGCGCCGTACTGCCCGTGCGCCCCGGGACCGTTCGCAGGATCGCTCTCAGCGGCGCCCTGGCCCGGGACGCCCGCGTCCTCGGCGGCGGATCGGCCCAGGTCTTCCCCGACCACGTCGTCTCCCCGCTCGACGGCCTCACCGCCGCGCTCCCGGAAGGCGCGGTCGACTACCAGGTCGGCGCCGACCCGAACGACCGGCTCGCCCCGGCCGAGCAGGGCTTCGAGCTGAAGGCGGTCTGCTCGGACCGGTCGGGCGCCGTCCTCGCCACGGCCCCGCTGCCCAGCGGCTCCGTCCAGTGGGTCGGCACGGACGTGCCGGACGGCGTCACCCTCGACACGCTCCACAGCGTCGAGGTGACCGGCACCTTCGTGCCGCGCGAGAGCGGCGAGCACACCTTCGGGACGCGTGGCACCGGCGCCCTCACCCTGAGCGTCGCCGGTGAGACCCTGTACGACGGGGTGCACCGGGTCACCGGCTCCAGCGACCCGGGCGAGGCGTTCTTCGGCAACCCCGTCGAACGCGGCCGGGTCACTCTCACCCGGGGCGTCCCCGTAGAGGTCTCCCTCCGGCAGGTGCCCGACACCCTCGGAGCCGACTCACCGATCCCCGGTGTCTCGTTCGCGCTCGTCCATCTCGGTCCGCGCCGTGACCCCGCCGAACTGATCGCCGAGGCGGCCGACGCGGCCCGCGCCGCCGACATCGCCGTCGTCGTCGTGGGCACCACGGAACACGTCGAGTCCGAGGGCTTCGACCGTACGGATCTGGCGCTCCCCGGCCATCAGGACGAGCTGGTGCGGGCGGTGGCCGCGGTCAACCCGAAGACGGTCGTGGTCGTCAACTCCGGTTCCCCGGTGGAGCTCCCGTGGCGCGACGAGGTCGCCGCCGTGCTGCTCAGCTGGTTCCCGGGACAGGAGGCGGGGCACGCCCTCGCCGACGTCCTGCTCGGCGTGGACGGCGCCGAACCGGGCGGCCGGCTCCCCACCACCTGGCCGGCCACCCTCGCCGACGCCCCGGTCTCGGGTACGGCCCCCACCGACGGTGAACTCCACTACGACGAGGGCGTCTTCATCGGCTACCGGGCCTGGGAGCGGGCCGCCGCGACCCCCGCGTACCCCTTCGGCCACGGCCTCGGCTACACCACCTGGGCCTACGAATCCCTGCACGCCACCCCGGAGGCCGCCACCGTCCGTGTCCGCAACACGGGCGCGCGCGCCGGCGCCGAGACCGTCCAGCTGTATCTGGCGCCCGAGACGGACACCGCGGGCCGCCCCGCCCGCCAACTGGCCGGCTTCGCCCGCGTCGAGGCGGCTCCGGGGGAGACGGCCGAGGTCACGGTTGCGCTGGACCGGCGGGCGTACGAGATCTGGGACGAGGACGCCTACGGGTGGCAACTGCTCCCCGGCACCTACCAGGTGCAGGCGGCCCGTTCCGTCGCCGACATCCGGCTCACCGCGCCGGTGGAGATCAAGGACTAGAGGCCCTGGAGCTCCCGTGGGCGGAGGGAAGCCCCTCCGCCCACGGAGCCCGCTCACGCAAGCGCGCTCACGCAAGCGCGCTCACCGCGTGCCTACGGTCAGCGCACCGAGAAGCCGTACACGGTCGTGGAAGTGAACTCCTCGCCCGGCCGCAGCACCGTGCTGGGGAACTCCGGCCGGTTCGGCGAGTCCGGGAAGTGCTGGGTCTCCAGCGCGATGCCCGCGCACGGCCCGAAGGGCCGGCCCTCGAAGTGGTCCGCGGTGTACAGCTGCATCCCCGGCTCCGTCGTACGGACTGTCAGGACGCGACCCGAAGCGGGCGCGTACAGCTCCGCCGCCACCCCGTCCGCGGGGGAGCCGTCGAGCACGTAGTTGTGGTCGTACCCGGCGCCCACCGCCTTCGGCTCCCGGAAGTCGAACCGGGTCCCCCCGACCGGGGCGAGTTCGCCGGTCGGCAGGGAGTCGCCGTCCACCGGGGTGATCGCCCCGGCCGCGATCCGCAGTTCGTGCCCGAGGGCGCTCGTGCCGTCCGCACCGGCCATGTTCCAGTACGTGTGGTTCGTCAGGTTCACCACCGTGGGCGCGTCCGTCGTCGCCCGGTAGTCGATCCGCAGCGCCCCGCCGGGCTCCAGGCCGTACGTCACCGAGACCGCGAGCCGCCCTGGGAAGCCCTCCTCGCCGTCCTCGGCGACCAGCGAGAGGCACACACCGTCCGGGACCTCCCGCGCGTCCCACACCCGCTTGTCGAAGCCCCTGGGCCCACCGTGCACCTGGTTGGGGCCCTCGTTCGGCGTGACCCGGACGTCCGTCCCGTCCAGCACGAACCCGGCGCCCGCGATCCGGTTCGCGTACCGCCCGACCAGGGCCCCGAAGTAGGGCCCCGAGAACTCCTCGTACGCCGCGAGATCCGGCAGCCCCAGGGCCACAGGACCGCGGACGCCGTCCCGGTCCGGCACCTCGGCCGACTGAAGGATGCCGCCGTACGTCAGCACGCGCACCCGCGTGCCGTCCCGCTCCAGCGTCCAGCGCCTGACGGCCGTGCCGTCGGCGAGGGCGGAGTAGTCCTCCGCGTGTATGTGCGTGCCCGTCGTACCCGGCGTGTCCGTCGTACCCGTCGTCATGATCAGGGACCCTACGCGGGTGGTCCGGCGGCCGTGACATTGCGGTAAGCGATTTCTGCCAGCCTGGCCTGACCGTCGCGCCCCGGGTGGAACCAGTCCCAGCGGCTGAGCTGCTTCCCGGTGAAGCGGTAGTCGAAGACGGCCCCGCCGTCGTACCGGCAGCGCGCGTCCTTCGCGCAGACGTCCTCCAGGACCCGGTTGTACGCGACCACCCGTTTACGCACCGCGTCCCGGCGTGCAACGGCCGCCGCGCCCATGTTGTCCGCGTCGCCCAGCATCGACCTGCAGATCCCGAGCTTCCAGATCTGCTTGCCCAGCTCGTTGGTGCGCCCCGTCGACCAGAGGCGCTTCAGGTCCGGCACGCTCGACACGTACACCTGCGCCTTCGGGGCGGTGGCCCGCAGCTGCCGCATCGACGCCTCGAACGAGGCCCGGAAGTCCGTCACCGGGGTCATGATCCGCGCCGAGTCCCGGCACGCGTCGTTGGCGCCGATCATGACGGCCACCAGCTCCGGCTTCTCCTGCGCCGCCAGCGCCATCTGCTCCGGCAGCTGCGCCATCCGGGCGCCGGAGACAGCGTGGTTCCAGCTGTGCGAGGCGGCCTTCGAAGCACCGAGCAGCCGCACCGCGAGGCTGCGCACCCCGCTGTCCGTGCCGGTGGCCCAGGAGACCTCAGGGCAGTCGGCCAGCACCGAGCAGGCGTCGAAGCCACGGGTGATGGAGTCCCCGACGGCGGCGACCGAGGCCGGCGTGCGGTCCCAGAGGGGCGCCGCGGCGGGGGAGGCCCGGCGTGCGGCGTCCGAAGCGCGTTCCTTCTGCCCTTCGGAGCCGCTGGAGCAGCCCGCCAGCGTCAGGCCCCCGGTGAGGGACAGCGCCGCCAGTGCGGCAACGGCCGCGTGCCCGCGACGGCGTGACGAACGTTCCGGCATTCCTGGTCCCCTCCGGTCGAAGTCCCTGGTTATGCCGCTGGCCATGCCTCGGGCAAACCCCTGCGGCGCAGGTGGCGGGCCCGCGCGCCCTGCCGGGTGAAAGCTGTGCGAATCATGGGCCCAGGACCGACGGTACGTCACACACCCGGCCCCGGCGCACGGTAGCTTTTCCCCGTCGGCCCAGTGGAGCTCTGCTCACCGCGTACATACGGGTGGCTCCGATTCGTTACATCTCGTCACATACTGTCCTTTTTCAGGAGATTAACTCCCGATGCTGTTTACTGATGACAACCTCGGGAGCCGACCGGGAAGAGGCGGTACGGGTACGAGGCCGCTGGCCAAGGCGAACTTCGTCCCACACTGGAGGTCCCGGTGACGACACGTGGAGTTCTGTACGTTCACTCCGCACCGCGCGCGCTGTGCCCACATGTCGAATGGGCGGTGGCGGGTGTCCTCGGTCTGCGGGTCCAGCTGGACTGGATCAGACAGCCGGCCGCCCCCGGCACCTGGCGGTCCGAATTCTCCTGGCAGGCCCGCCCCGGCACGGCGTCGGAGCTCGCGTCGGCGCTGCGGGGCTGGGACATGCTGCGCTTCGAGGTGACGGCCGAGCCGTCCGCGACGGCCGAGGGCGAGCGCTACAGCTCGACGCCCGGGCTCGGCATCTTCCACGCGGTGACCGGAATGCACGGTGACATCCTGATCCCCGAGGACCGGCTGCGGGCCGCGCTCGCCCGGTCCGTACGCGGCGAGACGGACCTGGAGGCCGAGGTCGCCAAGTTGCTCGGCAAGCCCTGGGACGACGAACTGGAGTCCTTCCGCCACGCGGGCGAGGGCGCGCCGGTGCGGTGGCTGCACCAGGTGGTGTGACGCGCCCTCCCAGCCCGGCCTGAACGGAAGGCGCTCAACCGCGCCCGGCCGGCCGGCGGCCTGCCGCAGCTCGCTCGCGTCCGGCAGGAGCCCCGTGATCCGTGTCCAGATGGTCCTGGCGTCCACGCGGACGAGCCTGAAGGGGGCGGCCGGCGTGACCCGCTCCTCGGGTACGGGCTCGGTGGGCAGCTCGCGCAGCCAGTAGCCGAAGGGGCCGCAGTCCCAGACGGCGAAGCCGCGCGTCTCCGTACCGTCCTGACCCCCGGCGTGAGCGCGCCAGGCCGAGGTCAGGCGCCAGCTCGAACGCAGCTCGCAGATCAGGCCGGTGAGGAGGGCCAGTCCCGGCTCGCCGAGACGGCCGCCCGTCGCGAGCGCCCGGTGGACGGCCTCGCGCTCCTCCTCGGCCGACCGGACGAGCGGCTCTCCCTCCAGGACCGCCAGCCCCGCCTCGACGGTGCCGATGGTCGTCTCGACGACCGAGTCGGCGGTGTCACGGCCGGTCGAGGACTGTTGAAGGTTCACCATGTCGGCGAGCTTCCACACCAGCATCTTCGGCTCGACGCAGGAGTACTCGGCTTCGGCGGTGCCGGGCCACGCCTCGTGCGCGACGACGTGCTCCTCGCCGATGAGGAGGCCGTGGTGCAGCTTCCCCTGCCTGCCCGCCGCCTCCAGCGAGATGATCACCCCCGGAGTGAGGACCGTCTTCATCAGCGGCAGCAGCAGAGGGGAGAGCTTCCCCTCCTCGTTGATCAGGCCGCAGGCCACCAGCTCCTTACGTGCCGCCACGAACTCGTCGGGCGACGCGTTCCCCGCGGCCAGCTCGGAGAGCACGATCAGATGCTCGTCGGCCAGCCGGAAGCGGGACCTGGAAATGTCGAACGAAGGCATACACACTCACTTGGTAGTCGCTCAGGACTGGGACTCGGCCCAGAAGTTGAAGATCCTCGACATGCCCGCCCGTACGGCGCCGCGCCGCGTGAGTACGGACCGGTCGACTCCGGTGAAGACGACCGCGAGGGAGATGTCGGCGGGCAGGACCCGGCCCGCGGCCTGCACGGTCATCCTCTTGCCGCTTCCGAGACCCGACTGCCGCACCGTGATGACCGAACCGGGGTCTTCGGAGTCGGCCTGCCTGGACAGCTCGTACGCCCGGCGGTTGACGGCCTTGAGCCGGTACACGTCGCCCAGGTAGGTCATGCGCAGCGAGCGCCCCCGGTGCGTCGGCGCCCACCGGTTGCGGCTCATCCGTACGAGCCCGTCCCCCACGCGCAGCGTCGAGCGGTTGAGCGTCGGCATCGACACGACGTCCGCGTGCGGGCCGCGCGTCTCGAAGGTCGCCGTGGGGATTCGGCCGCCGCGCGCGTCCGTGGTGATCGCGTTCGGCGAGTCCCGGCCCGCCGGGTACACCACCCGGATGTCACCGAGCTCCGCGGAAGTGCCCTGCCAGCCGAACTTCGTGAGCCCAGCCGGCTGTTTCTCCTTCCAGTACGCGAGCGTGAACGGACTGATGGTCGTGTGCATGTCTTTCCCTCGCTAGTCGAACGGGTTGAGAGCGCTGCCCAGCTTCTTCGCCCCGTCGGCGACGCCCTCCCCGATGTCCGAGGCCGTGTCGCCCACCCATTCCCCGGCCTTCTCGATCCCGTCGCCGATGGCCTCGTGGTTGTCCCAGATCAGGCAGCCGCCGTATACAAGGCCCGTGCCGATCGCCAGGCCGGCCGTGACCGGGTTGGGCGCCACGGTCAGCGCGGTCAGCGACGCGTTGAACGCCGTTCCGCTGAGGTCGGTCGCGAACTTCGCGGGATCCGCCTTGATCATGTCCGCGTCGTAGGTGGCGCTCCCCCGGCCCCGCCGACCGCGGCGGCGAACGCGGCGGCCGTGATCGAGCCCTTCTGGACGGCGGCGAAGAGATCCGCGAGCCTCTTGCTCCCAGTGATGTGGACCAGCGGGAGGAATGGTGAAACCTCTCGGAGGGCGGACCGGTGGAGCGCGAGTCCCGGAGTAACGGCCCGCGCAACGCGGGAGGCCCGCCTCCCGGAACGGGAAGCGGGCCTCGCGGCGGCGACAGGTCAGACCGAACGGAACGCCAGGACCACGTTGTGGCCACCGAATCCGAACGAGTTGTTGATCGCGGCGATCGGCTCCTCGGGCAGAGCGCGCGGCTTGTCGCGGACGACGTCCGCCTCCACCGCCTCGTCGAGGTTCTCGACGTTGATGGTCGGCGGGGCCAGGCGGTTGTGCAGCGCCAGCACCGTGGCGACGGTCTCGATACCGCCCGCGCCACCCAGCAGGTGACCCGTCATCGACTTGGTCGCGGAGATCGCGACATGGTCGAGGTCGTCGCCCAGGACCTTGCGCAGGGCCTTGATCTCGGCGACGTCGCCGAGCGGGGTCGAGGTGGCGTGCGCGTTGAGGTGCACGATCTCGGCCGGCCGGAGGTCCGTCGCGTCGAGCAGGTTCTGCATCGCGGTGGCGATCCCGCGGCCCGTGGGCTCGGGCTGCGCGATGTGGTGCGAGTCGGCCGACAGGCCCTGGCCCACGACCTCGCAGTAGACGCGTACGCCACGTGCGGCGGCGTGCTCCGCGGACTCCAGGACGACGACGCCCGCGCCCTCGCCGAGGACGAAGCCGTCACGGCCCGTGTCGTACGGGCGCGAGGCCTTCTCGGGCTCGTCGTTGCTCTTCGACATGGCCATCATGTTGGCGAACGCCGCGATGGGCAGCGGGTGGATCGCCGCTTCGGTGCCACCGGCGATGACCACGTCGGCACGGCCGGTGCGGATCATCTCGACGGCGTACCCGATGGCCTCGGCACCCGAGGCACAGGCGGACACCGGGGTGTGGACACCGGCCTGGGCGTTGACCTCCAGGCCGACGTTGGCCGCCGGGCCGTTGGGCATGAGCATGGGAACGGTGTGCGGGGAGACGCGGCGTACGCCCTTCTCCTTCAGCACGTCGTACTGGTCGAGCAGGGTGGTCACGCCGCCGATGCCGGAGGCGATGACCGAACCGAGCCGCTCGGGGCGGACCTTCTCGTCGTCACCGGCCTTGCCGGTGAAACCCGCGTCGGCCCACGCCTCACGGGCGGCGATCAGCGCGAACTGCGCCGAGCGGTCCAGTTTGCGGGCGAGCGGGCGGGGCAGGACATCGCCCGGGTCGACGGCCGCGAGGGCGGCGATCCGGACGGGCAGTTCCGCGTACTGCTCGCCCACGAGGGGCTTGACGCCGGAACGGCCGGCCATCAGGCCCTCCCAGGTCGATGCGGTGTCGCCACCCAGCGGAGTGGTTGCGCCGATACCGGTGACGACCACGGTGCGATTGGTCGGGCTCACTGGAAAATCTTCTCCACGTGTAGAGGGTCGTGAATCAGCGGCGCCACCGCCGGGTGGCGACACACGAGCCTGGGCTGGATCAGCCCTGGTTCTTCAGGATGTAGTCAGCGGCGTCGCCGACGGTCTTGAGGTTCTTGACGTCCTCGTCCGGGATCTTGACGTCGAAGCGCTCTTCGGCGGCGACGACGACCTCGACCATGGACAGCGAGTCGACGTCCAGGTCGTCGGTGAAGGACTTGTCCAGCTGGACGTCCTCGACCGGGATACCGGCGATCTCGTTGACGATCTCGGCGAGACCGGTGACGATCTCTTCCTGAGTGGCGGCCATGTGGCACTCCTTCGGTGGGTTTGTTCAGGGTTCGGGCGTACGGACCAGAAGGTCCGGTGTGACTAGGGGAGGGTAACGACCGTTGCGGCGTAGACGAGACCCGCCCCGAAGCCGATGACGAGCGCGGTGTCGCCGCTCTTCGCCTGACCGGTCGCCAGGAGCCGCTCCATTGCGAGCGGGATCGAGGCGGCGGAGGTGTTGCCGGTGGTCTCCACGTCACGGGCGACCGTGACGTGCTCGGGCAGCTTCAGGGTCTTCACCATCGAGTCGATGATCCGCATGTTGGCCTGGTGCGGAATGAAGACGTCCAGGTCGTCCGCAGTGATTCCGGCCGCCTCCAGCGCCTGCTGGGCGATCTTCGCCATCTCGAAGACGGCCCAGCGGAAGACCGCCTGGCCCTCCTGCGTGATGGCGGGGAACTTCTCCGGACGCTCGGTGTGGAATTCGTCCCACGGCACGGTCTGCTTGATCGTGTCGGACTTGTCGCCCTCGGAGCCCCAGACGGTGGGGCCCATGGCCGGCTCCTTGGAGGGGCCGACGACGACCGCGCCCGCGCCGTCGCCGAACAGGAAGGCCGTCGCGCGGTCCTCCAGGTCGGTGAGGTCGCTCAGCCGCTCGACGCCGATGACGAGGACGTACTCCGCCGAGCCCTCGACGATCATGCCCTTGGCGAGCGTCAGGCCGTAGCCGAAGCCCGCGCAGCCGGCGGAGATGTCGAAGGCGGCGGGCTTGCCCGCGCCGATCCTGTGGGCGATCTCGGTCGCGACGGCGGGCGTCTGCTTGAAGTGCGAGACGGTGGAGACGATCACTCCGCCGATCTGCTCGGGCGTGATCCCCGCGTCGGCGATCGCCTTGCCCGAGGCCTCGATGGACATCGCCGCCACGGTCTCCTCGTCGGAGGCCCAGTGACGCGTGGCGATGCCGGAGCGCGAACGGATCCACTCGTCGGACGAGTCGATCGTCTCGAGGATCACCTCGTTGGGCACGACACGGGTCGGGCGGTAACCGCCGACACCCATGATGCGTGCGTACGGGGCGCCCTTGCTGGGCTTGATCTTCGACATGCTCTCGGGCTCCTTAGGCGCCTGCGTGCTCAAGCATGAGCGCGCGGGCCGCTTCGAGGTCGTCGGGGGACTTGAGCGCGAGGGTCTTCACACCGGGCAGCGCACGCTTGGCGAGGCCGGTGAGGGTACCGCCGGGGCAGACCTCGATCATTGCCGTGGCGCCGAGCTGCTGGAACGTTTCCATGCACAGGTCCCAGCGGACCGGGTTGGCGACCTGTCCGACCAGCCGCGTGATGACCTCGGTGCCCGTGGCGACGGTCTTGCCGTCGGCGTTCGACACGTACGTCACGGCAGGGTCGGCGACGGTCAGCCCGGCGGCGGCCACGCGCAGCTTCTCGACGGCCGGAGCCATGTGGTGCGTGTGGAACGCGCCGGCCACCTGGAGCGGCACGACACGGCGTACGCCCTCGGGCGGATCCGCGACCAGCGCGGCGATCTGCGCGGCGGTGCCGGCGGCGACGATCTGGCCGCCACCGTTGACGTTGGCCGGGGTGAGACCCAGCTTGTCCAGGTGCGCGACCGATACCTCGGGGTCGCCGCCGAGGAGCGCGGCCATGCCCGTCTCGGTGACCGCGGCGGCCTCGGCCATGCCGAGTCCACGGGTGCGAACGAGCCGGAGCGCCGCCTCGTCGCCGATGACACCGGCGAGGGCGGCGGCGGTGATCTCACCGACGCTGTGACCGGCGACGACACCGGGCGAGGCGCCGAGCGCGGCGGCGGACAGGAGACCCGCGGCGACGAGCAGCGGCTGAGCCACCGCCGTGTCACGGATCTCGTCGGCGTCGGCCTTCGTGCCGTAGTGGGCAAGGTCGAGCTCGATGGCGTCGGACCAGGCCGCGATGCGGTCGGTGGCACCGGGGAGTTCGAGCCAGGGAGTCAGGAAGCCGGGCGTCTGAGCGCCTTGGCCGGGAGCGACGAGTACGAGCACACTCACACTCTCTCTTGTGGACGGTCCCTGACGCCCGTGGGGACAGGGACGAAGAACCGTCGGGGGAATTGTTGAAGTCCGACAAAAGTCTAGGACTGAGGATCGCCGGCGGCCAAGCGCCCCAGGATCAGGGCGATCCGGAGCGTGAACGCCGACCGCACATCAGAGGGTGACCATCCGGTGACGTCGGTCACACGTCGCAGCCGGTAGCGCACGGTGTTGGGGTGCACGAACAGCATCCGGGCGGCGCCTTCGAGGCTGCTCGCCTGTTCCAGATACACACTCAGCGTCTCCAGGAGGGCCGATCCCGCTTCTTCCAGCGGTCTGTAGATCTCCTCCACCAACTGGTCCCGCGCGGCAGGGTCCCCGGCCATGGCGCGTTCCGGAAGAAGATCGTCCGAGAGTACGGGACGCGGTGCGTCCTGCCAGGCGGAACACGCCTTGAGTCCCGCTGCGGCCGCCTGTGCGGACCGGGTGGCCGCGAGCAGGTCGGGTACGACGGGCCCGGCGACGACGGGACCGGCCGCGTACGGGCCGATCAGCGCCTTGGCGACGTGCAGGGGGTTGTCGCTGCCGCCCGCGATGACGACCAGACGGTTGCCGAGGACTCCGGTGAGGACCTGGAGCTTCGCGTGCCGGGCGGCCCGGCGGATCGCCTCGACCGTCAGTTCGCTGTCGCCGTCGGGCGCGGTGCCGAGCACCACGCAGACGTGCTCGGGGGAGCTCCAGCCCAGGGCCGCGGCCCTGGACACGGCGCCCTCGTCGGCCTCGCCCGACAGGACGGCGTTGACCACGAGCGATTCGAGCCGGGCGTCCCACGCGCCACGGGCCTCGGCGGCCTGTGCGTACACCTGGGCGGTCGCGAAGGCGATCTCCCGGGCGTAGACGAGCAGTGCCTCACGCAGTACCGATTCGTCGCCGGGCGCCGCGACCTCCTCGATCGCGGTCTCCATGACCTCGATCGTCGTCCGCACCATCTCGACGGTCTGGCGCAGGGTGATGGCCCTGGTCAGCTCGCGGGGGGCCGTGCCGAACACGTCGGTGGAGATGGCCTGCGGGGTCTCCGGGTGCCGGAACCACTCGGTGAAGGCCGCGATACCCGCCTGGGCGACCAGGCCGATCCAGGACCGGTTCTCCGGTGGCATCGCCCGGTACCACGGCAGCGTGTCGTCCATGCGGGCGATCGCGTTCGCGGCCAGCCGGCCGGACGCCTGCTCCAGCCGCTTCAGCGTCGCGGCGTGCAGATGGGCTTTGTTCGCAGCGTGCTGCTCAGGATCGGGTCGGGGCACGGACACAAGACTGCCTTATCGGAGCACCGGGGCGGAGGGGCGGGGCGTCCGGGAGCGGTGCGGCCCCCGGCCGGGCGGGGCTACCGTGGGCGGGTGATCGACGTACGCCGCTCCGGCGACCGCTTCCGCGGAGGGGACCCGGCCCCGGGAGTATCCGCGGGCATCGAGACGCTGCACGCCTTCTCCTTCGGGCGTTTCTACGACCCGGACAATCTGCGCTTCGGGCCCGTCCTCGCCTGCAACGAGGAGCGTCTCGTCCCCGGTGCGGGCTTCGACGAGCATCCGCACAGCCACACCGAGATCGTCACCTGGGTGATCGAGGGCGAGCTCACCCACCGCGACTCGGCGGGCCACGCCACCGTCGTCAGGGCCGGCGACCTCCAGCACCTGAGCGCGGCGGCCGGCGTCCGCCACGTGGAACGCAACGACGGCGAACGCCCGCTGACGTTCCTTCAGATGTGGCTCGCGCCCCTGGTCCCCGGCGGTGAGCCCTCGTACACGGTCGTCCCCGGTATCGCCGACTCCACCCCGTACGCCCTGCCCGCGGCCGGTGCGATGCTGCACGTCCGCAGGCTGGCCGAGGGGGAGCGCACGGCGGTCCCCCTCGCGGTGGCCGTCTACGTCCATGCCGTACGGGGCGGGGTGCGGCTGGGCGGCGAGCAGCTGGCGCCGGGGGACTCCGCACGCATCACGGAGGCGGCCGGGCTGGAGCTGGAGGCCGCGGAACCCGCCGAGGTGCTGATGTGGGAGCTCAGCGGCTGAGAGGAGACCCGGGCCGCCGGGTCAGGCCCTGGGCGCGTCCGTGTACTTGTCCAGCTCGCGCATGGCCTCGGAGTGGGCGCTCATCCGGCGGCTCAGACTGCCGGTGGTGAAGAGCGCCACTCCCACGAGGGAGACCGGCACCGACAGCCCGAGCACGGCCAGGGCCTCCGGCCAGTCGCGTTCGTCGCCGCACACGTCGCCGCTGTGCAGACCCTCGTTGGCCGTGCCCCGGTCGGTGAACAACCGTGACGCGCACTCCCGCGGGTAGTCGTCGTCGGGCTTCTCGTCCACCGAGTACGGCGTGACCAGCAGCACGGCGCACCAGCCCCACAGGAGGGCCCCCAGGGCCAGCAGGCCGACGCCCCAGGCCCGTACGCGTGTGGCCCGGTCGCGGAAGTCGAGGTCGTACTCACGTGATCGCACAGCGGACGAACCTAGCAGCGCCCGCACCCGCCGTGCTCCGGCAGGCGCCCCGGCTCAGCGCCCGGAGCGGAGCTCCGCCAGCACCGCGTCCGTGAACGGCGGCCAGACCTCGGCGGCCCAGGGTCCGAAGGCGCGGTCGGTGAGCGCGACGCAGGCCGCTCCCGCCACCGGGTCGATCCACAGGAACGTGCCGGACTGCCCGAAGTGACCGAAGGTCGCGGGGGATGACGAAGCGCCCGTCCAGTGGGGCGACTTCGAGTCGCGGATCTCGAAGCCGAGGCCCCAGTCGTTGGGGTTCTGGTGGCCGTAGCCCGGCAGGACGCCCTTCAGGCCGGGGTGGACGACGGTCTGCGCCTCCAGCACCGTGCGCGGGTCCAGCAGCCGGGGGGCCTGGACCTCCGCGGCGAACCGGATCAGGTCCTCCACGGTCGAGACGCCGTCCCGGGCAGGGGAGCCCTCCAGGGTCGTCGACGTCATGCCCAGCGGTTCCAGGACGGCCTGGTGCGCGTACTCGGGGAACGGGATGTCGGTCGCCTTCGCGATGTGGTCCCCGAGCACCTCGAAGCCCGCGTTGGAATACAGCCGGCGGGTGCCGGGCGGGGCTGTCACGCGGTGCTCGTCGAAGGCGAGGCCGCTGGTGTGCGCGAGCAGATGCCGCACGGTGGAGCCCTCCGGCCCCGCCGGTTCGTCCAGCTCCACGGCCCCTTCCTCGTACGCCACCAGCGCCGCGTAGGCCGCGACGGGCTTGGTGACGGAGGCGAGCGGGAAGCGGTGTGCGACCGGACCGCGCGTACCGAGTACGGTGCCGTCCGCCCGCACGACGGCTGCCGCGACGGTGGGGACGGGCCAGTTGTCGATCATCTCCAGGCTCTGCATGACTGTGAGCCTAATCCGAAACACATCACCGATTGTGCTTGCTTCGAGTGCACTCCAAGGTTCTAGCGTGGAGGGCATGACGGTGATGGAGAGCACTTCCGAACGGGCGGCTGTCTGCGCCGCGCCTCCACGGGCGCACCCGCGGCCCGAGGGTCAGGACCGCTACACCATCAGCGAGGTCGCCGCCTTCACCGGCCTCACGGCCCACACCCTGCGGTGGTACGAGCGGATCGGGCTGATGCCGCACGTCGACCGGTCGCACACCGGTCAGCGCCGGTTCACCAACCGGGATCTGGACTGGCTCGGCTTCGTCGGCAAGCTCAGGCTGACCGGGATGCCGGTCGCCGACATGGTCCGCTACGCGGAACTGCTGCGTGAGGGCGAGCACACGTTCGAGGCCCGGCAGGAGCTGCTGGAGGCGACCCGCCGCGACGTCCGGACGCGGATCGCGGAACTCCAGGACACGCTCGCCGTCCTCGACCTCAAGATCGACTTCTATGCGGGCGCCCGACGGGTGCCGGAAGGGCCGAGTGCCTGATGACTGACGACAAGATAGCCACCGTCCGGCTCGGCGGCGACGGTCCCCAGGTCGGTGTGCAGGGTCTCGGCTGCATGGGTATGAGCGAGTTCTACGGCGACACGGACCAGGCCGCCGCCCGCGACACCCTGGAAGCGGCGCTGGAAGCGGGGGTGACCCTCTTCGACACGGCCGACGTCTACGGGCGCGGCGCCAACGAGGAGTTCCTCGCACCCTTCGTCGGGGCGCACCGCGACGAGATCACGCTCGCCACGAAGTACGCAATCGAGCGCACCGACGACCCGCTCCACCGGGGCGTCCGCAACGACCCGGCCTACATCCGGCAGTCCGTGGAGGCCAGCCTGCGCAGGCTGAACACCGAGGTCATCGACCTGTACTACATGCACAGGCGTGACCCCGTCGTGCCGCTCGCCGAGTCGGTGGGCGCCATGGCCGAACTGGTCCGGCAGGGCAAGGTCAAGCAGCTCGGGCTGAGCGAGGTGACCGGCGCCGAACTCCGCGAGGCCCACGCGGTGCACCCGATCGCGGCGCTCCAGTCGGAATGGTCGCTGTTCAGCCGGGACGTGGAGCTCAGCGCGGTGGGAGCGGCCGTCGAGCTCGGGGTGACGCTCGTGCCGTACTCGCCGCTCGGCCGGGGCTTTTTGACCGGGGCGTTCGCGGACGCCGCCAAGGACCTGACGGAGGGCGACTTCCGCAAGTTCCAGCCGCGCTTCACGGGCGAGAACGCGAAGACGAACGCGGCTCTTCTGGAGCCCGTGCACAAGATCGCGGCGGCTCACGGGGCGACGGCCGCGCAGGTGGCCCTCGCATGGGTGCAGCAGCGGGCGGAGGTGCACGACCTGACGGTCGTACCGATCCCGGGAACGCGGAAGCGCAGCCGCCTGCTGGAGAACGTGGCGGCCACCCGGCTGACGCTGACCGCGCAGGAGCTGGCCCTGCTGGAGCCGATCGCGGGGCAGGTGGCGGGGGACCGCTACCCGGACATGAGCAGCACGTCCGCCGCGCGCGAGTAGGGGCCCTCGGGGCGCCGAGCCCGTGCGGCGCCCCGGCCTCCGCTCACGCCAGCCGGAGCGCGAACACCGCGAACCCCGCGGCCAGCGCACCCGCCGCCACCCGAAGGGCGCCCGCGCCCGACTGCCACGGCGCCTCGAACCTCCGCGCGTACCGGGCGATCAGCACCAGCAGCGCGGCGAACACCGGCATCCAGGCCAGCCGGGCGAGGATCCAGCCCAGCGAGTCCGGGCCGGTCGTCAGGCCCGGCACCGCGCCGGTGAACGAGGCCGGTACGGCCGCCGCCAGCATGGCCGTCTGGTGCCAGCACAGGATCGTCATCGCCGAGAGGTTGATGACGACCACCGGCGCCCACACCACCGGTCTGCGCAGGAACCGCGCGATCCGGTCCCGCAGCAGGATCGCCGCCCCGCTCTGCGCCGCGGCCAGCGCGAGGACCAGCAGGGACGGCGGGTGCGAGTTCGTGCGCGCCTCGCCCGGCACGCCGACCATCGAGGCCGGGTAGTGGAAGGCGATCAGCAGCACGGCGAACAGGACGCTCCCGCCGGCCAGCAGCAGCCGGCCGCCCCGCTTCCCGATCCGCCCCTCGCCCCAGGAGACCCCGAGCTGGTACGCGAAGAGCCAGCCCGGCAGGATGTTCAGCAGGCTCAGCCAGGACGGCACGGCGTCCGCGTACGGCCCGTAGCGCAGGAAGTCCACCACGGCGACGGAGACGAGCAGCGGCGCCGCGGCCCAGCCGCCGAGCCGCTTCGCCAGGCGGACGCAGTACGGCGTGAGGGCCGTGACCACCGCGTACACACCGACGAACCACAGCGGCTGGATCACCAGCGTCGACGCCGTGTGCAGCGTGTCGCCCGGCACCCCGAGCGCGTACAGCACGGGAATCATCGCCGCCCAGACGGCGGTCACCCCGAGCACGGGCCGGCCGAGCCTGACCATCCTGCCGCGCAGCCAGGCCCCGGTCGTGGACGTACGGCGGCGGTAGGAGAGCACGGAGGCGTACCCGCCCACCAGGAAGAAGACGCCGAGCATCTGGAGCACCCAGCTGACCGGGGCGAAGAAACCGAACGTGGCGAGCGGACTCGCGTTGTGCAGGGCGCCCCCGCTGTCGAGGGTGAAGCCGCCGAGCAGCCAGTGCCCCGCCGGGACGGCGAGCAGGGCCAGCGCGCGCAGGCCGTCGATCGCGCGGTCGCGGTGGGTGGGGGTCCGGGCGTCGATCCGTGCAGCGAGCCGCGTGACGCTCATCGGGCCACCCCGTCCGCGAGGGCGGCGATCGCGGCGAACGAGCGGAGCGAGTCCGTCCCCGGCGCGAAGTAACCCGTGTGTCCCCGGGCGTCCCGCGTCGGTACGGGACGGGCGCCGAACTCCGGATCGGTGGGGTCGGTGCCGTGCCCCAGGCCGGCCACCTCGACGTTCGGCACGTCGTCGATCCAGTCGGTGGCGTCCTTGGCCGCCCATACCCGCGCACCGGTGCGCAGATCGCCGACGGTGTCGGCGCGCATACCGGGAGAGCCGACGACGACCAGGTCCGTGGCCCGGAGCCGGGGCGCGGCCAGGCCGCACACCACGGACCCGTAGCTGTGGCAGAACACGGCGGGTTCGGGCAGGGAGTCGGCGACGAGCCCGTCGGCGAACCGGGTCAGCCGGTCGGCGCCGGCCTCGGCGAGCCTGCCGCTCGCGGCGTCGACGCCCACCCCGACGGGTGTCGTGTATCCGGCCCAGGCGATCACCGCACTGCCAGGCCCGGTCTCGGCGTACAGCGACCTCGCCATGCCCGACGGGGTGCCGTACACATCCTTCGTACGGCCGAAGGTCCCCGCGTCGATGTCCGAACCCGGCACCACCACGGACACCTGCCGCGCCGCCCTCACGTCACCGAACACCTCGACGACCTGGCCCCGGCCCCGGGGGTCGAAGGCGAGGATCTGCCGGTCCTCGCCCTGGAGGTGCGCGTACCTGGGATCGTGATCGGCTCTCAGCGCGCGGGCGTTGGCCCGGTAGCGGAGCTCCACGGGAGCGCCGTCGAGGTTGCCGACGACCGACGGATGCCGCTTCACCAGCCTCTGCTGCTGCGCACCGGTCAACTCCGCGAAGAACCGGGCGACTTCGGCGGGCGACGCCTCGGCCGGATCGGGCAGCTCCCGCCCCAGCACGCCGTCCGCACTCCAGGCGGCGCTTCCCGGCGGCGGCCCCGTCAGGGTGCGCTGCGCGTCCCCCGACACCCAGCCCGCGCTCCCGGCCACCACGGTGGTGGCCAGCGCGACCGCGACCAGCGTCCTCGCGTAACGGCGCATCTCGCCCTCCCTCTCCGGCTGTCGCACACCGTCCGGTGTGACGGAGAGGAAGGTAGGAAGAGGATGGGTGCGAGGGCGTCACACCACGGGGCCAACTGCGAGGTGATACCGGGGTAGGGGGTGTACCGGTACCGCCGCGCCCTAAGCTCCCGGCGCCACCAGCCCCGACTCGTACGCGAAGATCACGGCCTGGGCCCGGTCCCGCAGGTCCAGCTTGGCCAGCACCCGCCCGATGTGCGTCTTGACCGTCTGCTCGGCCAGCACCAGCCGTTCCGCGATCTCCTGGTTGGACAGCCCGCGGGCGATCAGCTCCAGCACCTCAGTCTCCCGCGGGGTGAGCCCGTTCAGCCGGAGCGCGGGACCGCTCCGGGCGATGCCGGAAGGGCGCTGGAGGGCGAAGTCGGCGATCAGCCGCCGGGTCACCGACGGGGCCAGCAGCGCGTCCCCCGCCGCCACCACCCGTACCGCCGCGATGAGATCGGCGGGCGGCGCGTCCTTCAGCAGGAATCCGGACGCGCCGGCGCGCAGCGCCTCGTACACGTAGTCGTCGACGTCGAAGGTGGTGAGCATCAGCACCTTGGGCCGGTGGATCACACCCACGGGCGGGTCCAGCAGCTCACGGGCCGCCGCCAGCCCGTCCATCTCGGGCATCCGGACGTCCATCAGCACCACGTCGGGATGCTGACGGCGGCTGACCTCGATCGCCTGCCGTCCGTCCGGCGCCTCGCCCACCACGTCGATGTCGCTCTGCGCCGCCAGCAGCGCGGCGAACCCCGCGCGCACCATGGCCTGGTCGTCGACGATGATCACGCGGATGGTCACGAGTCCTCCGGGGTCGGGGGCGCGTCCAGGGGGAGCCGTGCGGCCACCCGGAACCCGCCGTCCGGCAGCGGACCGGTGTCCAGCGTGCCGCCGGTCAACCGTACGCGCTCGCGCATACCGACCAGCCCGTGTCCCGTCCCGCTCGCCTCCAGCGGCGAACCGGGCCGTTCGGCCCGGTCGTTGACGACCACCACCGTCAGATGACCCTCGCCCGCCGCGACCGACACCCGGGTCCGGGCCCCCGGCGCGTGCCGGACCACGTTCGCCAGCGCCTCCTGCACGATGCGGTACACGGAGAGTTCCACCGCCTGCGGTACGTCACCGCGCCCGGCGGCCTCCGCCACCCCGGTGGCCAGCGAGAGCTCGACGGGCAGCCCCGTCCGGACCGTCGCCTCCACCAGCGCCTGCACCCGGCCGATCCCGGGCTGCGGCGCCCGCTCGCCCTCCGTACCGTCGCTGCGCAGCACCGACAGCAGCCGCCGCATCTCGGTCAGCGACTCCCGGGCACTCGCCGCGATGGTCCCGAACTCCTCACGCGCCTCGTCGGAGAGCCCGCTGATCCGGTACGGGGCGGAGTCCGCCTGGACCGTGATCACCGACATGTGGTGCGCGACCACGTCGTGCAGTTCGCGGGCGATCCGGGTCCGCTCCTCCAGGAGCGTGCGCCGCGCCCGCTCCGCGTCGCTGATGCTCTCCTGCTCGACGAGCCGGCGCTGCGCCTCGCCCCGTTCCCGTACGGCTGTCCCGATCACCAGCACCACCGCGCCGAGAACGAACAGGAGCAGAGCGCTGCCGTTGCTGCGCCCGGGATCGACCAGGTGCAGCGCCAGCCCGGCGGCGCCGGTCATCAGCCACACGGCGATCACGGTCCGGCGGGTCTCGCGCAGGCCCAGCGCGAGCAGGACGAAGAGGTAGCCGACGATGACCGGTGGCGTCCACGGCCAGACGTCGTACCCGTGGACGGGGTGGGCGAGCAGGACGCAGGCCCCCACGATGTCGGCCGGGAAGATGATCCACCAGGCCTGCAGCGGCCTGTGCGCCAGCATCAGCAGCGGCGCGGCCTGCGCGACGCCGAGCGCCCCCGCCACACCGCCGCCCACCCCGTACTGCGTGGTCAGTACGTTGATCGTGACGGGGATGAGAGAGGCCGCCAGGGCGATGACGGCACCGTACGGAAGCAGCCGCTGCCACGCTCTGGGGGCGCCGGCGAGCAGCGGCGTGGGCGGGTGGGAGGCGTGGGACAGCCCGTGGGCGAGCTCGCGCAGATTGCGGCGGGCGGCGCTCACGAGGCCGTCGGCGGGCGGCGGCCCGGCGGGTGAGGAGGACATGGCCCGCCCACCCTAAGTGCTGTCCCGTGCCCCCTGGCGGGCGCACGACGACAGCTACGGCACCTCAGGCAGCGAACCCCCAGGACGACGTCATACCGGAGTGCCGATCCGCGCCGTCCTCTCATACCGGGGTACGGGGTGCCCCGTCCCGCTACAGCTCGGCGAGCAGCTGCGCCTTCTTCGCGCCGTACTCGTCGTCGGTGACCAGCCCCGCCCGGTGCAGCTCCCCCAGGTGCCTGATCCGCTCGGCGATGTCCGCCGGGTCGCGTCGCACCGCGCCGACCAGGGCTGCGGGCGGTGCGGGATTCGGCTGCCGGCGGCGTACGGATTCCAGCACGGCCGCGGCGAAGGGCAGCGACTCGTGCACCGGGCCGTAACCGAGCCCGAAGACGACCGCCGCCGGATCCTGGTCCGCCTGCGCCGGCCTGACGTCTGCACGCAGGCCCTGCGCCCCGCCCACCCCGCCGTACGCCGCGCCGGGCACGTCCATCGGGCCCGCCGGCGCGGCGTCCGCCGCCCCGGTGCGCGGCACGAGCCGCAGGTAGCCGTCGAACGCCTCGGGCGAACGCCACTCGACGCCGCTCAGCTCCCGCACCGAGAACGTCTGGTCGCCTGCCTTCCACTTGGCACTGGACGCACCGGTCCAGGACCACCGGAAGGAGATGCGGTCACCGTCGAAACCGGCGCGGCCGTCGTACGCCTTGAAGCTCAGCGGGGCCTCGGGCGCCGCGACCATGAACCGGTCGGCGGGGAGGGCCGCTTCCTTCCCGAGCAGCGCGCGCAGCTCGTCCGCGTAGTACTCGGCGAGCGTCTCGCGTTCGACCGGAAGCACCAGCCGGTACGGATCGCAGCCGTCCTTCAGCTGTCCGGCCGCAGCCTCCAGCAGCGGATCGGCACCGGGTCTCGGCACCGCGTGCAGAACCACCGTGCCCCGCTTGCCGGGGGTCAGCGTCACCGAAGACAACGCCGCGTGCGGGACGCGACGTTCACGCAGGCTCTGGAAGAGCTTCGGCGTGCGGATACCCCGTTCGAAGCGGATGAGCAGGGAGTCGGTGTCGAACTCCCAGGTGGCATGAATTCCGGCCAGCACATCACCCATGCGCATCATCGTATGCGGCACCGGCTCCTACGTCCCCCCTCGAAGCGGGCCGCAATTCGGCCCACCTCCCGTGCTCTACGCGCGTCAGGTGTTCCGCTCGCCGGAAATCCCGCTGTGGCAGGCGCCGTCACCGCTCGCGCAGCTGACCGAGTCGTACGCGCCCACGCCGATCGCCGCGAAGTTGCTGAGGCTCTCCGTACCCGGCTCGAAGTAGCCGCTGTGCCCGATCGCTCCCCGCGCCGACATGATCCGCGCGCCGAAGTCCGGATCGACCGGATCGGCACCGTGACCGATCCCGCCGACCGCCAGGTACGGCACGTCCTGGATCCAGTCGTCGCGGTCCCGCGTCGCCCACACCCTGGCCCCGGTGTCCAGCTGCTCCGCACGCTGCACCCGCATCCCCGGGCTCCCCGCGACGGCGATGTCCGTGACCCGCGACGGCAGGTCGTGCGCGGCGACCCCGCACAGCACGGAGCCGTAGCTGTGGCAGAACAGCGAGACGCGCGAGGTGCCCGGCAACACGTCGACCAGGTGGTTCAGCCGCACCGCACCGGCCCTGGCCAGCCTGCCCAGCGCCGCGTCCACGCCGATCCCGGCGGGCGAGGTGTAGTCGGCCCAGGCGATGACCGCGGTACGGGTACCGGGGTCGGCGGCCTGTTCGGCCGCGTACAGCGACTGCGCCATGCCGACGGGCGCCGAGTACTTCCGGCCGGAGCGCTCCAGCGTCAGCAGGTTCGTGTCGACGCCGGGAACCACGACCGAGACACGGCTCGCCCGGTCCAGATCGCCGAAGACCTCCGCCGCGTGTCCCTTGCCCGCCGGATCGAAGGCCAGGATCTGACGGTCCTGCGCGAGCATCGAACGGAAGCGTTCCATCCTGCGCAGCGCCTCGTTCCGGCCGCCGGGCGAGAGCCTGGTGTCGTACATCCGCTGCTGCTCGACGGCTCTCGCCTGCTTAAGTGCCTGCCGGTTGGCGTGGTAGCGCAGAGTGAGCGGGGCGCCGTTCAGGTTCCCCACCACGAGCGGGTAGGTGTCGGCGAGCGTGGTCTGCTGCCGGGCGGTCAGCGTGGCGAAGAAGTGGGCCAGCCGGTAAGGCGGAGATCCGACGTCCGGCAGCGCGTGACCGGCTATCCGTCCCTGCGCCCAGGAGGCCAGCGCGATCTCGCGTGGCTCGTCGGAGCGTTGCTGACGCACGGCGGTCCACCCGGTGGTCGCCAGCATCACGAACACGACCGCCACGGCGAGCAGAGCGCGCCATGCGGTGAGCGTGGGGGAGGAGTCGAAGGAAGTCACTGCGCCTCACCCTAGGAGACGCGCGCCGGAGCCCGTGACAGGGGTGACGTACATCACCTGTTGGCGCGGAATTCGTCCGCCGTCTCTCACGCTGCGTGTGCGCCGCGCGTACGCTCCGGTGCGCCTGACGGCCCGTCGGAACGCCATCGGGGCCGTTCGGGCCGAGTGCGTGTGAGGTCCGCCATGCGCGGGTGCTGAGAGGTGCGGCACACCTGTGCCGGCCCCAAGGGCTGTCCCGTAACCCCTGGCGGGCGCACGACGACAACGCGGCGAGGTGCCGTAGCTGACGCCGCGCGCTGATCCACCAGGGATTACGGGACAGCCCTTACCGGGACGGGTCCCCGGCCGGTGGTGTCCGCCAGTTCTCGGCCAGTGCGGGGCCGAGGTGGTCCAGGTACTCCTCGGTCAGGATCCGCAGCGATTCGATGCTGGTGTCCTGCCCGAGGCCCCACTGCTGTCCGGCCACCCGCATCGCTCCCGAGAACGCGGCGACGGCGATGCGCGGACGCGCGTCGGTCTCCGGGTCGAGCCCCTCGCGACGGGCGATCAGCCGGGCGATCTCGTCCTCCAGGGCGACTCCGCGGCGCATGTGGGCGGCGATCAGCGACGGGGTCGACTCGATCATCCGGTACGTCCGCATGTGGAGGTCGATCGGGACGAGCGCCTCGATGGCCTCGCCGATGCTGCTCCAGGCGCACAGGACGGCCCGGCGCATCGCCTCGAAAGGGGCTTCCGCGGCGGGGCGTTGACGCAGCTCCGTGAGGAACCGGGACTCGACCGTCGTCTGCACGGCGAAGGCGGTCTCCTCCTTGTTCGCGAAGTAGCGGAAGAAGGTGCGCTGGGAGACCTGTACGGCCTCCGCGATCTCGTCGACGGTCGTCCGGTCGTACCCCTGTGTGGTGAAGAGCTCCAGGGCGGCGTTCAGCAGAGCCTCACGGGTGCGCTGTTTCCTGCGTTCGCGCAGCCCGGCCGGCGGTTCCGCTTCCTGCCCTGATGACACGTATCGGCTCTCTTTCGCTACTTCGTTCCGACTCGGGTGTCGTGTGAGCTACGTGACAGTTACCGAGTTGTGAATCAGTTTGTCAACTGTCAGCGGCTGACACTAATCTCCAGCGCATGACTAGTCAGACCACCGTTGAGAAGGCGTCGCGGGAACCGGATAAGACCGTCTCCCCAGCCCCGGCCAAGGGGCTTCGCGGCCACCCCTGGCTGACGCTGTTCGCCGTCGCCATCGGCGTGATGATGGTCGCGCTCGACGGCACGATCGTCGCGATCGCCAACCCCGCCATCCAGAAGGACCTCGGTGCCTCGCTGGCCCAGGTCCAGTGGATCACCAATGGCTACCTGCTCGCGCTCGCCGTCGCGCTGATCACCGCGGGCAAGCTCGGTGACCGCTTCGGCCACCGCCAGACGTTCTTGATAGGCATCGCCGGCTTCGCCCTGGCGTCCGGTGCGATCGGTCTCTCCAGCGAGATCGGCCTGGTCATCGGCTTCAGGGTCCTTCAGGGCCTGTTCGGCGCGCTGCTCATGCCGGCGGCCCTGGGCCTCCTGCGGGCCACGTTCCCCGCCGAGAAGCTGAACATGGCCATCGGTATCTGGGGCATGGTCATCGGCGCGTCCACCGCCGGCGGCCCCATCGTCGGCGGCCTGCTCGTCGAGCACGTCAGCTGGCAGTCCGTCTTCTTCATCAACGTGCCGGTCGGCGTCCTGGCGCTCGTCTTCGGTCTGGTGATCCTCAAGGATCACCGTGCGGCCAACGCGCCGCGCTCCTTCGACATCCTGGGAATCCTGCTGCTCTCGGGCGCGATGTTCTCCCTCATCTGGGGAATCATCAAGGCCGGTGAGTCCTGGGGCTGGACCGATGGCAGGACCCTCGGATTCCTCGGACTCGCGCTCCTCCTCTTCGGCGCCTTCGGTTTCTGGGAGACCAAGGTCAAGGAGCCGCTCGTCCCGCTGGGGATGTTCCGTTCCGTCCCGCTGACCGCGGGCGCCGTCCTGATGGTGCTGATGGCCTTCGCCTTCATGGGCGGCCTGTTCTTCGTGACGTTCTTCCTCCAGGGCGTCCACGGCATGAGCCCGGTCGACAGCGGTCTGCACCTGCTGCCGCTCACCGCCATGATGATCGTCTCCTCGCCCGTCGCGGGCATACTGATCACCAAGTTCGGCCCGCGTGTGCCGCTGGTCGGCGGCATGGTGTGCACGGCCGTGGCCATGTTCGGCATGACGACCCTCAGCGAGAGCACCGGAACCTTCGGCATGTCGCTCTGGTTCGCGCTGCTCGGCTGCGGACTTGCCCCGGTCATGGTGGGTGCCACCGAGGTCATCGTCGGCAACGCGCCGATGGAGCTCTCGGGTGTGGCCGGAGGCCTCCAGCAGGCCGCCATGCAGGTCGGCGGAGCCCTGGGCACCGCCGTCCTCGGTGCGGTCATGTCGGCCAAGGTCAGCGCGGACTTCGCGGGCAACTGGAAGGACGCGGGTCTGCCGGGCCCGGCGGACCCCAAGCTGGAGGAGGCCGCGGAGTTCGGCATCGTTCCGGTCGAGGCGCTGGGCAAGGCTCCCGGCATGACCCCGGACATTATCGACAGCATCAGTGGGGTCATCCACGACACGTTCATGTCGGGGATGGGCCTGGCCTTCACCGTCGCGGGTGTCGTGGCAGTGGTCGCGGCCCTGGTCGCCACCCTCACCAAGCGCGGCGACAACGCCGAAGCGGGCGCCGGAGTCGGCCACATCTAGAACGGCCGCACTCTTCCCCACGATCGCCGGACGGGCACTTCCCGTCCGGCGATCGTCGTGTGCCGGTACGGCGCCCGCGCCAGAAACCCCTATCAGGGTGGCGCCGCCCGGCACCCCTTCCCCCGGTGCCGCTCCGCAGGTCAGGGTGCGGACAACTGATCCGCACCACACGGGGGACGAACCACCATGCGCACCACTCTGCTCGCGGCCGCTCTGGCCGCCACCGCACTCATCCCGCCGACCGCGGTGCATGCCGCACCGGTCCGGCTCGGCACCTGCGACGCCGGGCAGCTCTGTCTCTGGAAGAAACCGGACTTCACCGGCGCCCGCCAGGTCCACGAGCTGTCCACCGTCGACGTCGACAGCTGCGTCCCGCTGCCCGCGGGCACCAAGGCCCAGGCGCTCGCCAACCGCACCGGGCGGCCCGTCACCACCTACCAGTCGGCGGAGTGCGCCGAGACCGGCGAGTTCGAGACCTACCCGGGCGGCGGCACGTGGGTTCCCAGGTCCTCCTACCAGGTCAGGGCCTTCAAGATCTGGGAGAGCTGACCTGAGGACACGCCGAAGGGGCGGCGGGACCATCCGGTCCCGCCGCCCCTTCGGCGTGTCCTTACGCGTCGCCGCCGGCCGGGCCGGGATCGGCCGCGGCCACATCCAGGAGGTCGTAACGGTCGACCGCGGTCTTCAGGGCCGACCGGTCGATCTTGCCCTCCTTCGCGAGCTCGGTGAGCACCGCGAGGACGATCGACTGCGCGTCGATGTGGAAGAAGCGGCGGGCCGCGCCACGGGTGTCGGCGAAGCCGAAACCGTCGGCGCCCAGCGACTGGTACGCGCCGGGAACCCAGCGGGAGATCTGGTCCGGAACGGAACGCATCCAGTCGGAGACCGCGACGAACGGGCCCTCGGAACCGGAGAGCTTCGACGTCACGTACGGGACGCGCTGCTCCTCCTCGGGGTGGAGCAGGTTGTAGCGCTCCACGTCCACGGCCTCGCGGCGCAGCTCGTTCCAGGAGGTCGCCGACCAGACGTCCGCCTTGACGTTCCACTCGTCGGCGAGGATCTGCTGCGCCTCGACCGCCCACGGGACCGCCACACCGGAGGCCATGATCTGGGCCGGGATCTGGCCCTTCTCGCCGCTCCGGTAGCGGTACACGCCCTTGAGGATGCCCTCGACGTCCACGTCGGCCGGCTCGGCCGGGTGCTGGATCGGCTCGTTGTAGACGGTGAGGTAGTAGAAGACGTCCTCGTTCTCCTCGGGCGTCCCTCCGTACATCCGGCGCAGACCGTCCTTGACGATGTGCGCGATCTCGTACCCGAACGCCGGGTCGTAGGCGACACAGCCAGGGTTGGTCGAGGCGAGGAGCTGCGAGTGGCCGTCCGCGTGCTGGAGACCCTCACCGGTCAGCGTCGTACGTCCGGCGGTCGCACCCAGCACGAAGCCGCGCGCGAGCTGGTCGGCCATCTGCCAGAACTGGTCACCGGTGCGCTGGAAACCGAACATCGAGTAGAAGACGTAGACAGGGATCAGCGGCTCGCCGTGCGTGGCGTACGCCGATCCGGCGGCGATCAGCGAGGCGGTGCAGCCGGCCTCTGAGATGCCGTCGTGCAGCATCTGCCCGGTCGGCGACTCCTTGTACGCGAGGAGCAGCTCGCGGTCCACGGCCTCGTACTGCTGACCGAGCGGGTTGTAGATCTTCGCACTCGGGAAGAACGCGTCCATGCCGAAGGTGCGGTATTCGTCGGGCGCGATCAGCACGAAACGCTTGCCGATCTCCTTGTCCCGCATGAGGTCCTTCAGGATGCGGACGAACGCCATGGTCGTGGCGATCGACTGCGTACCTGATCCCTTCTTCGCGGCCGCGTACGTCTTCTCGTCCGGCAGGGCCAGCGGCTTCGCGCGCACCACACGCGTCGGGACGTAACCGCCCAGACTCTGGCGGCGGTCGTGCATGTACTGGATCTCTTCCGAGTCGCGGCCCGGGTGGTAGTACGGCGGGTAGCCCTCGTCCAGCTGCTTGTCCGTGATCGGGATGTGCAGCCGGTCGCGGAAGCGCTTGAGGTCCTCGACCGTCAGCTTCTTCATCTGGTGGGTCGCGTTGCGGCCCTCGAAGTTCGGCCCCAGGGTCCAGCCCTTGACCGTCTGCGCCAGGATGACCGTCGGCTGGCCCTTGTGGGCCTTGGCCGCCGCGTACGCCGCGTAGACCTTCCTGTGGTCGTGGCCGCCGCGCCCCAGGTGCAGGATCTGGTGGTCGGACATGTCCTTGACCATGTCCCGCAGCCGCGGGTCGTCGCCGAAGAAGTGATCACGGATGTACGCGCCGGTCTCGGTGGCGTACGTCTGGAACTGTCCGTCCGGCGTGGTGTTCAGCTTGTTGACCAGGATGCCGGTGCGGTCCTGCGCGAGCAGCGGGTCCCAGGTGCGGTCCCAGACCAGTTTGATGACGTTCCAGCCGGCGCCCCGGAACTGCGACTCCAGCTCCTGGATGATCTTGCCGTTGCCGCGGACCGGGCCGTCCAGGCGCTGGAGGTTGCAGTTCACCACGAAGGTGAGGTTGTCCAGGCCCTCACGCGCGGCGATGGAGAGCTGGCCGAGCGACTCGGGCTCGTCCATCTCGCCGTCGCCCAGATAGGCCCACACGTGCGACTTGGAGGTGTCGGCGATGCCGCGCGCCTCCATGTAGCGGTTCATCCGCGCCTGGTAGATCGCACCGAGGGGGCCGAGGCCCATCGAGACGGTCGGGAACTCCCAGAAGTCCGGCATCAGCCGGGGGTGCGGGTAGCTGGACAGGCCGTTCGGAGCCTTCGACTTCTCCTGGCGGAACGCGTCGAGCTGCGCCTCGTTCAGCCGGTCGAGCAGGAAGGCACGGGCGTAGATCCCGGGGGACGCGTGGCCCTGGAAGAAGATCTGGTCGCCGCCGTCACCCTCGTCCTTGCCCCGGAAGAAGTGGTTGAAGCCGACGTCGTAGAGCGACGCGGAGGAGGCGAACGTGGCGATGTGGCCGCCGACCCCGATCCCGGGACGCTGGGCGCGCGACACCATCACGGCCGCGTTCCAGCGGGTCGCGTTGAGGACCTTGCGCTCGATCTCCTCGTCGCCGGGGAAGAACGGCTCGTCCTTCGTGGCGATCGTGTTGACGTAGTCCGTGCTGCGCATCTCCGGCACGGCGACGCGCTTCTCGCGCGCGCGCTCGATGAGCCGGAGCATCAGATAGCGGGCACGCTCACGGCCCCGCTCGTCGACGGCGGCGTCGAGGGAGTCGAGCCATTCCTGGGTCTCCTCGGGATCGAAATCCGGGACCTGGCTCGGAAGGCCGCCAATGATGATCGGGTTGCGATCGGATCCGGAAGCCACGCTGTTCCTTCGCTGTTCGGTGCTGCTCTACGGGGCCTGGTTACGGGGAACGGACCCCCGGGACATCTGTTGTGCGCCGCCTCCATCGTGTACCGCGAGGGCGCAAACGTCATCTCTACCGTGGGGTAACCGCGAGGTTCTGAATGCCTCGCGCCCGGGCACGAGTATGGGCGACGGAGGATGGGTCGGGCCAAACCGCAACCATACGCCCAACCCGTCCAAGCGTTCCCAAAGGCTGTTCGACTCCGATTGGCGGATCGAAACGGCATAAGCTGAGGAAGGACGTAAACGGATTGGGCGGCATCGGGCGCCCCGCAGGAGACCGGCCGGAGGTTGCGGCGACGTGGCAGGGAACGTCACCGTTTAGGCGGTCTCGGACGCTGGGTACTTGCGCGATTCGCCGAGCCCGTGTGGACTACGGCCAACGCCCCGCGCACGCGCGTGGGTGAAGCATTTTCCGAAACATGATCAGGAGGCAACCCGTGAGCGCGACCGCGGACCACGCGGAGGAGCGGACCAACCCGGCAGCACGCCTGGGGTTCGAGCCCGGACAAGTGGTCCAGGAGATCGGCTACGACGACGACGTCGAGCTGGAGCTCCGTGAGGGCATTGAGGCCACTACCGGCCAGGAACTCGTCGATGAGGAGTACGACGACGTCGCTGACGTCGTTCTGCTCTGGTTCCGCGACGAGGACGGCGACCTTACGGACGCGCTGGTGGATGCCATTGGTCTGCTCGAGGACGGCGGTACGGTCTGGCTGATGACGCCTAAGACCGGCCGTGACGGATACGTCGAGCCGAGCGACATCAACGAGGCTGCCCAGACAGCCGGTCTCGCCCAGACCAAGAGCATCAGTGCGGGCAAGGACTGGACGGGCAGCCGTCTGGTCACCCCCAAGGGGGCCAAGGCCAAGCGCTGAACCCCTCTTCCACCACCCGGGGCCCCCGACGGCAGACGCCGTCGGGGGCCTTCGTACGTGCGCGCGGGCTCCTGCATAGGGTGGGGACGACCCGGACGGACCGGTCCGGGCGTGCGGTGGAGTACGAAGGGACGCGTTTCATGGCGATCGAGGTCGGCACCCAGGCCCCGGAATTCGAGCTGAAGGACAACCACGGGCGGACCGTGAAGCTCTCCGACTACCGCGGCGAGAAGAACGTCGTCCTGCTCTTCTACCCGTTCGCCTTCACCGGTGTGTGCACCGGTGAGCTCTGCGCGCTGCGCGACGAACTGCCCCGGTTCGAGAACGACGACACCCAGCTGCTCGCCGTCTCCAACGACTCGATCCACACGCTGCGCGTCTTCGCCGAGCAGGAGGGCCTCGAGTACCCGCTGCTCTCGGACTTCTGGCCGCACGGCGAGACCTCGCGGGCGTACGGCGTCTTCGACGAGGAGAAGGGCTGCGCCGTGCGCGGCACCTTCGTCATCGACAAGGACGGCACGGTCCGCTGGAGCGTCGTCAACGGCCTCCCGGACGCGCGGGACCTCAAGGACTACGTCAAGGCGCTCGACTCGATCTGATCGCCGCCCGCCTCCCGGTCGGTCCCCGATCCGGGAGATCTCCTGGTGCCGCCCCGCCAAAAGCCTGTTTTGGCAGGGAACCGGTCACTAGGATCCAATCGTTGATCCGATGCCAACGCACGATGGGGACACTGGTTCTGCCGGCCCCTCAATCCATGGGAGGACTCGTGGGAGTCAGCCTCAGCAAGGGCGGCAACGTCTCGCTGACCAAGGCCGCGCCCAACCTGACGGCGGTCATCGTCGGTCTGGGCTGGGATGCCCGTACGACCACCGGCGGTGACTTCGACCTCGACGCCAGCGCGCTGTTGACGGGTGTCGACGGCAAGGTGGGCAACGACGGCAATTTCGTCTTCTTCAACAACCTCAAGTCCCCCGACGGCTCCGTCGAGCACACCGGTGACAACCTCACCGGTGAGGGCGAGGGCGACGACGAGGTCGTCAAGGTGAACCTCGCCGGAGTCCCGGCCGACGTCGACAAGATCGTCTTCCCGGTCTCGATCTACGAGGCCGAGAGCCGTCAGCAGAGCTTCGGGCAGGTCCGCAACGCGTACATCCGCGTGGTGAACCAGGCCGACAACACCGAGCTCGCGCGCTACGACCTGAGCGAGGACGCCTCGACGGAGACCGCGATGGTCTTCGGCGAGCTCTACCGCAACGGCGCGGAGTGGAAGTTCCGTGCCATCGGCCAGGGCTACGCCTCGGGGCTGCGCGGTATCGCGCAGGACTTCGGCGTGAACGTCTGAGCCACGTCAGTTTTTCCCGTCCGGCGCCGCACCATGTGCGGCGCCGGACGTTCTCATCCATCGACACGGGGAGGACACACATGGGCGTCACGCTCGCCAAGGGAGGCAATGTCTCCCTCTCCAAGGCCGCACCCAACCTCACCCAGGTGCTGGTCGGGCTCGGCTGGGACGCACGGTCCACCACCGGAGCGGATTTCGACCTCGACGCCAGCGCGCTGCTGTGCCAGTCGGGCCGGGTGCTCGGTGACGAGTGGTTCGTGTTCTACAACAACCTCACCAGCCCCGACGGCTCCGTGGAGCACACGGGCGACAACCTCACGGGGGAGGGCGACGGTGACGACGAGTCGGTCATCGTCCACCTCGACCAGGTTCCCGCGCACTGCGACAAGATCCTCTTCCCGGTGTCGATCCATGAGGCGGACAACCGGGGGCAGACGTTCGGCCAGGTCAGCAACGCCTTCATCCGCGTCGTGAATCAGGCGGACGGCCAGGAGCTGGCACGGTACGACCTGAGTGAGGACGCCTCGACGGAGACCGCGATGATCTTCGGTGAGCTGTACCGGTACGGAGGGGAGTGGAAATTCCGTGCAGTCGGGCAGGGGTACGCGTCAGGGCTGCGGGGCATCGCTCTAGACTTCGGGGTCAACGTTTCGTAAAGCCGCATACACGCGGGGGAGCCCCTCACACACCGGGGGAGGTCCGTACACACACGATGGGGTGCCAGTGATTCTGAAAACCTTCGGCTGGTCGTTCGCGGTTACCGCGGCCGGTCTGGTCGCAGCGGTGTTCTACGGGGGGTGGCAGGCCTTCGGTATCGTCGCGATCCTGTCGGTCCTGGAGATCTCGCTGTCCTTCGACAACGCGGTGATCAACGCCGGAATCCTCAAGAAGATGAGTGAGTTCTGGCAGAAGATCTTCCTCACCATCGGTGTGATCATCGCGGTCTTCGGTATGCGACTGGTCTTCCCCGTCGTGATCGTGGCCATCAGTGCCCAGCTCGGTCCCATCGAGGCCATCGACCTGTCGTTCAACGACCCCGACAAGTACAAGGAGCTGGTGACGGACGCCCATCCGTCCATCGCCTCCTTCGGTGGCATGTTCCTGTTGATGATCTTCCTCGACTTCATCTTCGAGGACCGTGACATCAAGTGGCTCGGCTGGATCGAGCGCCCGCTCGCCAAGCTCGGCAAGGTCGACATGCTGTCGGTCTGCATCGCGCTGATCGTGCTGCTCATCTCGGCCATGTGGTTCGCGCCCCAGGCGCACCAGCACGGTGGTCACGCGGACAAGGCGGAGACCGTCCTGCTCGCCGGTATCGCGGGTCTGATCACGTACCTCGTCGTCGGTGGCCTCTCCGGATACTTCGAGAACAAGCTCGAAGAGGAGGAGGAGCGCGAACACGAGGCCGAGGAAGCCGCCAAGAAGGCCGGCAAGCCGGTCTCCGCGGTCGTGGTCGTGGGCAAGGCCGCGTTCTTCATGTTCCTCTACCTCGAGGTGCTCGACGCGTCCTTCTCGTTCGACGGTGTGATCGGCGCCTTCGCCATCACGAACGAGATCGTGCTGATGGCCCTCGGCCTCGGTATCGGTGCCATGTACGTCCGTTCGCTCACGGTCTACCTGGTCCGCCAGGGCACGCTGGACGACTACGTCTACCTGGAGCACGGCGCGCACTACGCGATCGGCGCGCTCGCCGGGATCCTGCTCGTCACCATCCGGTTCGAGATCAACGAGATCATCACCGGTCTCGTCGGTGTCGTGCTGATCGCCTGGTCCTTCTGGTCCTCGGTGCGCCGCAACAAGGCGATCGCCGCGGCCGAGGGCGACGGCGGCGACAGCTCTTCCAAGGCGGAAGTCTCCTCCGGGGTGTGACCCGGCAGGGAATGAGGAACGCTCTCTGCGGGGCGGCCCACACGGCGACGGTTCTCCGGAACCGCCCGGGGCCGCCCCGCAGTGACGTACGGGGGCTGCGTGACGCCCGGGACGCCTGGAGCCCAGCCGGCGGCTCCACCCGTGCACAACCGGAATGGGGGGGTTGGGATGGCCTTCTGGAACAGCCTGTGGCCGGGGCGGGACGCGGTGTTCGAAGCGGGTAATTCCGCGACGAACTCGATCGTGCTCTCCAAGCGACATGCCACGGTCTCACTGAACAAGCAGGGCGCCCTGTCCGGAAATCTCCGTGTCAACCTCTCCTGGAGGATGCGCAGCTCGGACATCGAGGGCAGGTCACGGCAGAGCGGGCGGCTGCTGCGTCCGCTGAAACTCTTCCAGCCGGACGTCGTCCAGGCGCACACCCAGGGCGTGGTCAACGTCGACCTGGACCTGGGCTGCATGTACGAGCTGACGGACGGGACCAGGGGCGTGGTGCAGCCGCTGGGCAATCTGATCGGCGACCTGAACGGGCCGCCGTACATCCGCCTGAGCGGCGACGACCGCTTCGGGGCGCCGTCCGGGGAGACCGTCTACGTCAACCTCGACCAGCGCGACCAGATCAAGAGGCTGCTGTTCTTCGTCTACATCTACGACCAGACGCCTGCCTTCGACCGTACGCACGCCAAGGTCACGCTCTACCCGGGCAACGGCCCCCGCATCGAGATCGAGCTCGACGAGAGGGCCCCGCAGGCCCGCTCATGCGCCGTGTTCACCGTCGACAACATCAAGGACGAGCTGATCGTGCGCCGCGAGGTGAAGTTCGTATACGGCTTCCAGTCGGAACTGGACCGGCTGTACGGCTTCGGTATGCAGTGGGGGCGCGGCTACAAGACCCGGGCGTGAGGGCGCCCGGACCCGGGCGCGTGTGCGCCGCGGCCCGGGACACGCCGCACGGCTCAGTTCCTGACGAACTGCGGTCCCTGCGGGGGCAGCGTGAAATTCGGGTCCGGCGCGTGCGCGGCAGCGGCGGCGGGCTGCGGATAGCCGTACGCGGGCGGGGCGGCGGCCGGCTGCGGGTAACCGTAGGCGGGCTGCGGCGGGGCGGAGTGCTGTCCTGCCGGCTGCGGATAGCCGTAGGCGGGCTGCTGGTGCTGCACCGTGGCCTGGGAGTCCGGGGCGAGCCCCGGCGCGGGCGGGAACGGCGGTGCGGGTACGGCGGGCGCGGACGCCTGGTCCGGCCCGGGGGCCGGCTCCGTGGCCGTCTCGTCGACGGAGATGCCGAAGGCCGTGGCGAGTCCCACCAGGCCCGTCGGGTAGCCCTGTCCGACCGCCCGGAACTTCCAGCCCTCACCGCGGCGGTAGAGCTCGCCGCAGATGATGGCGGTCTCCTCGCCGGTCTCCGCCCTGACGTCGAAGACGGCCAGCGGGTCGCCGTCGGCCGAAGCGGCGTCGTACAGCAGGATGCGCAGATCAGTGACCCGTTCGAACGCTGCCCCGTCGGAGGACGCGGAGATCACCACCTGGTCCACCGAGGCGTCGAGCGCGGCGAGATCCGCCTCGATCGTGTCGGTGAGCCCCTCGGAGACGCTGCGCTTGGGCAGCCGTCGTACCAGGCCGGAGGGGTGGCGGGGCTGGTTGTAGAAGACGAAGTCCTCGTCGGAACGCACCCGCCCGGAGGCGCCGAGCAGCAGGGCGGAGGCGTCCACATCGGGGACACCGGCGCCCGGGGTCCAGCGCAGTACGGCCCGTACGGCCGTGGCATCGAGGGGGACGTTCGAGCCCTTCAGCATCGCGTGCGTCATGCCCGTCATCCTGCCTGCAACGGGGCCGGACGGACAACGCGGGGGCCCGACGGGTTTCGCGCGGCGGCGTTACGGGCGGAGTGGCGGTCCTCGCGACGAGTGCCTGTAATGGACGGGTTACCCGAAATTCATGCCTCTGGGGAACTGGCGACACCCGTCCGTACGTACTATTACCGGCCATACGTTGTCCGGCCGGTCAGGCAGTAACGGGGGATCACATGCGTCATTTCGGGCATATCTCGCCCGCTGCCCGAGAGGGACTGTTCTTCCAGGAGCCGTGCGAGTTCGACGCCGGCTCTCCCGCCCCTGTGCTCTCGGCGGCCCTCGGAGCCACGCTCTACAGCCCGGCGACCCGCCCGTGCCTGGCCGACGACGTCGTCAAGCTGGCCGCTCGTGGGGTCGTCTCGATGGTGCTGTGCCTGGAGGATTCGATCAGCGACGCCGACGTGGCGGACGGCGAGGCGAACCTGGTCAGGCACTTCGCCGACCTGGAGACGAGGGGCGGCGAGACGCCGCTGCTCTTCATCCGGGTCAGGGCCCCCGAACAGATCACCGACCTGGTGAGCCGGCTCGGCAGCTCGGTCCGGCTGCTGTCCGGATTCGTTCTGCCGAAATTCACCGAGGAGCGCGGCGCCCTCTTCCTCGAAGCCCTCGCGAGCGCCGAGGCGGCGGCCGGGCAGCGGCTCTTCGCGATGCCGGTCCTGGAGTCGCCCGAGCTGCTGCACCTGGAGACCCGGGCGGAGGTCCTCCAGGGGATCTCCCGCACCGTGAACAAGTACCGCGACCGGGTGCTCGCGCTGCGGCTCGGCGTCACGGACTTCTGCTCGGCGTACGGTCTGCGCCGCGCCCCCGACATGACGGCGTACGACGTCCAGATCGTCGGCGCCGTCATCGGTGACGTCGTCAACGTGCTGGGCCGGGCCGACGGCACGGGCTTCACGATCACCGGCCCGGTGTGGGAGTACTTCCGGCTCCAGGAGCGCATGTTCAAGCCACAGCTGCGCCGCAGCCCCTTCGCGGGGCCGGCCGAGGAACTGCGTACCGCCCTGATCGAACACGACCTGGACGGGCTGCTGCGGGAGATCGAGCTGGACCGGGCCAACGGGCTGCTCGGCAAGACCTGCATCCACCCATCCCACGTCGTGCCCGTGCATGCGCTGTCCGTGGTCAGCCACGAGGAGTTCAGCGACGCGCAGGACATCCTGCGGCCCGAACAGGGCGGCGGCGGGGTGCTCAGATCGGCGTATACGAACAAGATGAACGAAGTGAAGCCGCACCGGGCCTGGGCCGAGCGGACCCTGCAGCGGGCCGAGGTCTTCGGTGTGGCCAGGGAAGACGTCGGCTTCGTGGAGCTGCTGGCCGCGGGCCTGACGGACTGAGCGCGTATCGATGAGCGAGCGCGCAACGAGGGAAGAGACATAGACGTGGTGTGGACGGGCAGCTGGGTCGCCGAGCGGCTGGGAGTCGAGCTCGTCGGCGACGGGGAGCTCCGGGACCTGCTGGGTCTGGCCCTGCGCCGCAACCCCAAGCGGGCGCACCTGCTCGTGTCCAACGTGCTGGGCAAGCACGTGCCGCAGAAGCCTTCCGTGGTCTACGGCGCGGGCTTCGAGCTGGGGGAGCGGGTACGCGACCTCCTCGGTGAGGCGGACGCCCGTACGGCCGTCGTCGTGGGGTACGCGGAAACCGCGACCGGTCTCGGCCACGCGGTCGCGGACGGGCTCGGTGTGGCGCCGTACCTCCACTCCACGCGCAGGCCCGTCGAGGGCGTTGCCCGGGCGGGCGGCTTCGAGGAGTCGCACTCGCACGCCACCTCGCACCTGCTGCTGCCCGAGGATCCGGCCCTGCTGTCGCCCGTCCCCTCCGGTGCGCCGCTGGTGCTGGTCGACGACGAGTTCTCCACGGGCAACACCGTGCTCAACACGATCCGCGCCCTGCACGAGCTGTACCCCCGTGAGCGGTACGTCATCGTGGCGCTCGCGGACATGCGCGCGGCCACGGACCGCGAGCGGCTGGCCGGCTTCGCCGACGAGATCGGCGCCCGCGTCGACCTGGTGGCCAGGAGCGCCGGGACGGTACTCCTGCCGGAGGGCGTGCTGGAACGGGGACAGAGCCTGGTGGCGGCCCAGGAGGCGGCGGCGTCCGGGGCGGAGGCGTCGGAGGCCGAGGCGCCTGGCGCATCCGGGACCAGGGGCGGCGGGTCCACGACTTCCGCCCCAGCCGCCACCCGGGTCGAGCTGGCATGGCCGGCCGGCGTTCCCGACGGCGGACGGCACGGCTTCACCCCGGCCCACCGCGCGGCCCTGGAAGCGGCTCTGCCGGGCATGGCGGCCCGTATTGACGACGCGCTGGGCGACGCCCGGCGCGTACTCGTCCTCGGCTTCGAGGAGCTGATGTACGCCCCGCTCCGCCTCGGCACGGCCCTGGAACAGGTCTCCACCGCCGAGGTGCGGTACTCCACGACCACCCGCTCCCCGGTCCTCGCCCTGGACGACCCGGGGTACGCGATACGCAGCCGACTCGTCTTCCCGGCCCACGACGAGCCTGCGGACGGCCCAGGTGACCGGTACGCGTACAACGTCGCGGGCGCCGGATTCGACGCCGTGCTCGCCGTCGTGGACTCCGCGGCGGACACACCCGCCCTGCACGCCCCCGACGGCCTGCTGGCCCGGCTCGCGGCCCACACCGGCCACGTCCTGCTGGCCGTCGTCCCCTCGTACGTCCCTTCCGGCACCCTCGCCACCCCGTCCCGTGCCGTCCCTTCCCCCGTCGCCGAACGGCTGGAGCCCTCCGTGCTGCCCGAGCCCCTCCGAGGCCCCGCCTTCTCCTCCTACGCCGCCGACGACGTCGGCTGGCTGCTCCAGGACCTCTCGGACACCGCACTGGAAGCGCCCATCGAGGAGCGCGAGGAAGCGATACAGAGCGGTGGCGCGCACTACGCCGAGTCGCTCCCCGTCGAGTACCAGCCGTCGCCGCAGTACCAGGACCTCTTCAAGGCCGCGCTCGACACCTCGGCCGCCCGCGTGGCCCGGGCCGTCGGTACCGTCACCGAGACCGTCCTCGCCGAACGGTCCCCCCGCCCCGTCCTGGTCTCCCTGGCCCGGGCCGGCACTCCAGTAGGCGTACTGATGCGCCGCTGGGCCCGGTTCCGCTACGGACTCGACCTGCCGCACTACGCCGTGTCCATCGTGCGCGGCCGGGGCATCGACGCCAACGCCCTGCGCTGGCTGGCGGCCCACCACGACCCGGCCGACGTCGTCTTCGTCGACGGCTGGACGGGCAAGGGCGCCATCACCAGGGAACTCGCCGCCGCCCTCGCGGACTTCGACGGCTTCGACCCGGAGATCGCGGTGCTCGCCGACCCGGGCGGCTGCGTCCGGACCTACGGCACCCGCGAGGACTTCCTCGTCCCCTCCGCCTGCCTCAACTCCACGGTCTCCGGCCTCATCTCGCGGACGGTCCTGCGCGCCGACCTGGTCGGCCCGGACGACTACCACGGGGCGAAGTTCTACCGGGAGCTCGCCGGCACCGATGTGTCCGGCCACTTCGTCGACACGGTCGCCGGCCGCTTCGCCGAGGTCGTGGACACGGTGGACGCCGACGTCAAGGAACTCCTCGCAGCCGACCGCGCCCCGACCTGGGAGGGCTGGGCCGCCGTCGAGAGGATCAGCGAGGAGTACGGCATCCATGACGTGAACCTCGTCAAGCCGGGGGTCGGGGAGACGACACGCGTGCTGCTGCGCCGCGTTCCGTGGAAGATCCTCGCCCACCGCGGAGCGGGCGCCGACCTCGACCACGTACGACTTCTCGCCGAACAGCGAGGCGTACCGGTCGAGGAGGTCGACGACCTCCCCTACAGCTGCGTGGGCCTGATCCATCCACGGTTCACCCGAGGCGCCACCGGCGCGGACGGCAAGGCGGTGACGGGCAAGTGAGCGCACAGGTGACCATGGTCGCGAGCGACCTCGACCGCACGCTCATCTACTCGGCCGCGGCCCTCGGCCTGCCCATGCCCGACGCGGAAGCCCCCCGGCTGCTCTGCGTCGAGATCTACGGGCACAAGCCCCTCTCGTACGTCACCGAGACGGCGGGGGCGCTGCTCGAAGCGCTGGGCGGCAGCACGGTCTTCGTCCCCACCACCACCCGCACCCGCGAGCAGTACCACCGCATCCATCTCCCCGGCCCCGCCGCGCGGTACGCCATCTGCGCCAACGGCGGACACATCCTCGTCGACGGGGTCTCCGACCGCGACTGGCAGCGGCAGGTCGCGGCCCGGCTCGCCGACGAGTGCGCCTCCCTCGCCGAGGTCAGGGCCCACCTCGTCGCCGCGGCCGACCCCGCCTGGCTCCTCAAGGAACGGATCGCCGAGGACCTCTTCGCGTATCTCGTCGTCGAACGTTCGCTGCTGCCCGAGGGCTGGGTGAAGGAACTGGCGGACTGGGCGGACGGCCGCGGCTGGACGGTCTCGCTCCAGGGCCGCAAGATCTACGCCGTTCCGAAGCCGCTCACCAAGAGCGCCGCGATGTACGAGGTCGCCCGCCGCTGCGGCGCCTCGCTGACCCTCGCCGCCGGTGACTCGCTCCTCGACGCCGACCTCCTGGTCGCGGCGGACCGCTCCTGGCGCCCCGGCCACGGCGAACTGGCCGACAGCGGCTGGACCGCTCCGAACGTCGAGGTGCTGGGCGAGACGGGCGTCGCGGCGGGCGAGGAGATCCTGCGCCGGTTCATCGGGGCGGCGGGCGAGGAGCGGCGTCGATGACTGGGACGGTGGATCCCCAGCAGTCCGGAGTTCCCGCCAGGAGGAAGCACGCGCCATGAGCAAGGGCAACGAAACCAGGATCACGGACGACCTGTACGCGTACATGCTGGCGCACAACCCACCGCTGGACGCGGTGCAGCGTGAGCTCGTGGAGACGACGTACGCCCGGTTCCCCGACCACGCGGGTATGCAGTCCTCACAGGAGCAGGGCCCGCTCCTCGCCTTCCTCGTACGGCTGACGGGGGCCCGGCACATCGTGGAGGTCGGCACCTTCACCGGGTTCTCCGCGCTGTCCATGGCCCAGGCGCTGGGGCCGGACGGGGTGCTGATCGCCTGCGACATCTCCGAGGAGTGGACGGCCATGGGCCGGGAGGCCTGGGAGAAGGCCGGCGTCGCGGACCGCATCGACCTGCGGATCGCGCCCGCACTCGACACCCTGCGCGCGATGCCGTCCGAACCGCACGTCGATCTGGCCTACCTGGACGCGGACAAGGGCAACTACATCCCGTACTGGGAGGAACTGGTGCCCCGGATGCGGCCGGGCGGGCTCGTCGTGACGGACAACGTGCTCTTCCACGGCGCGGTGGTCGATCCGGGCGCGACCGGGGCGGCGGCAGCGATCAAGGAGTTCAACGACCACGTGGCCGCCGACACCCGTATGGACAGCGTCCTGCTCACGGTCGCGGACGGACTGACGCTCTCGCGCAGGAGGTAAGCGGACCGCTCAGCCGGGATCGTGGGCGGGGGCGGAGATGGGCCGCAGGGTGCTCGCGGGGTGCTTATGTGGGTTGACCGCGTGCGTCGCTCACGTGGGTTGACCGCGTGGGTCGCTCACGTGGGTTGACCGCGTGCGTCGCCCACGTCGGTTGACCGTGTGGGCCGGCGCCACGTCCCCGGCCGCGATGTCAGCCGCAGCATCCGCCCCCGCAGCAGCCACCTCCACCCCCGCCGCCGGCGGCCGGTGCGGGCGCGGACCCGGCCGCGCCGCCGACGGCGACGGCGGAGAGCAGCTTCACGGTGTCGTCGTGCCCGGCGGGGCAGGTGGCGGGAGCGGAGGACTCCGCCATCGGACGGCTGACTTCGAACGTGTCGCCGCAGGGGCGGCAGCGGTACTCATAGCGAGGCATGGCCCCAGGGTAGAGCCCCGGCCCGGCGCCCGTACCCCGGCGTACATGCCCGGCGCCCGGCCGTCACCCCGGGCCGCTGCCGCCCTGCCTCCGTACCTCGGGCATCTGGAGAGCCCGCCGACGACGTTCCAGGCGGGCGGCGTGCTCGGGATGACGGGCCTGCCAGTACGGGTTGTCGTACGGAAGACGGCCACTGACCCTTCCGTACATGCCGAAGAACATCAGCATCACGCCGACGACGAAGCTGAACAGCACGTTCTGGATCTCGAAGGCGAGGAAGTTGTAGTCGGAGTCCAGCAGGGCGAGATTGACGAACCCGCTCAGGATGAACGCGATTCCCAGGACCATGTTGATCGTCGAGGCGACATTGCCGCCGATCACCATGCCGCCGAAGAGCACCAGCCCGACGCAGATGGACAGGACACTGAGCGCGCCGTTGGTGCTGAGGCCCGCCACGGTGTCGCCGCCGGTGTCGAAGAAACCGATCTTGTCGATGAGGCCGAGGATGCCGAACGCGAGCAGGAGGAGCCCGGTGAGCCCGGCCCCGATCCGGTAGACCTGGCTGAGCCGGTGATCCACCGGCAGGTGCTCGTCGAGCCGCACGGTCCGCCCGTGCCGGCCGGCGGACGGCGGTGGCTCATGACGTAGTCGAGGAGCGTGAAGGGCCATACGAGCCATACGAGCCTCCCTCGGCCGCGGACGTACACGCGTGGCGTACGTGTACGTCGCGTACGTGGCGTACGGGCGAGGCGCGGCGGCCCCTGCCCGCCTGCTTCCAGGATCGGCCCAGGAGGGGCCGGAGACAAACGTGCGGCACGGAAGCCCCCGGACCCGTGCACCCGGAACCGTGCACCCGGAACCGCCGTTCCTTCGACATCAGGCCGCGACTTCACGGCCCGGGCCCGGCCTCAGGCCGCGATCGTGCCCCGCGCCCAGACCTCAGCCCGCGATCGTGCCCCGCGCCCCGGCCCTGCTCCCAGCCCAGCCCCGGTCTCAGGCCCCGGCCCCGCGCTCCTCGCGGATGTCCGAGACCACGCGGGCGACCGACCGGCGTACGGCCTCCGTCTCGGTCAGGAAGTGCCAGTAGTCCGGGTGGCGCCCCTCCAGCCCCGCGACGGCCCGGTCCAGCCGGGACACGGCGTCGTCCAGGGGACGGGCGTGACGGGGATCAGGCGTGTTGCGCCCGGCCATCGCCAGCCTCTGGGCGTCCCGGATCGCGAAGCGGGTCCGCTGGATCTCCTGCTGCGGGTCCTTCGCCACGGCGTCGAGCCGCTGCAGCCGGTCGCCGGCGGCGGACACCGCCTCGTCCGTCGCGTTCAGCAGGGCGCGGACCGTACTCAGCTGGGCCGTCGCATCGGCCCAGCGCTGCTCGTCGCGGGCCTTCGTGGCTTCCGCGATCTTCTCCTCGGCCTGCCGGATGTTCACAGCGGCCTGGTCGGGAACGGGCTGGAGGTCCTGCCAGCAGGCGGCCGAGAACCGGCGCCGCAGCTCGCTCAGCACCGGCTCGACCGACCCGGCACGCGTCGTCAGCGCCTGGGCGCGGGTACGGAGCGACACCAGACGGCGGTCGATCTCCGCTGCCCGCTCCGGAAGCCGGTCCGCCTCGATCCGTACAGCCTCGGCGTCACGCAGCACTTGGTCGGCCCGCTGCAGGGTTTCCGCCACGCCGTGCCGGCCGGCGCCCTGGTTCAGCCTCGTCAGCTCGGGCGCGAGAGCCGCCAGCCGCGCCGCGAGGTCGTCGGCGCGCAGTCCGGAGGCACGCACGGCATCGAGGGCGTTGCTCGCCGCGAGCAGTGCCTGCCGTGCGCGCTCCACGGCGGGCGCGAGCCGCGCGAGCTGTGTCTCGGCGCTGCCGAGCAGCGGGCCGAGACCTTGCGTGAACCGGTCGAGCTCGCCCTTGACCCGTACGAGCTCGTCCTTCGCCTTCGTCAGTTCGGTCAGTGCGTGGGCGGCGACCGCGGGCTCCAGATCGTGCCGGTCGAGGTCGTGCGCGTCGACTGCGGTGATGTACCCGTGGCTCACCTCGTCGATCCGCCGCCCCAGCGCGGCGAAGTCCTCGACGGCCTGCCGGGCACGGGGTGAACTGTCCACTGCGGTGATCGTCTCGATGGAGATCAGCAGATCGCGCTGAGCGGTGTCGAGCTCGTAGAAGGCGGCTGCGGCGGCGTCCTTCGCCGCCTGAGCGTCGGCCCGCTGACTCTCACCACCACGCCCGCCGAACCAACGCCGCGTACCACCGCCACCCGCGAAGGCCGCCGGCAGCGCGGCGGCGAGCAGGGGGACCGGCAACAGCATCAGTGTCAGGACATCCCGGACGACGGAACCCCCACCCGCTTTCGCCTGCGGCCGCGCGTGTGTCGCCGTCACATCCCTCTCCCGTGCCGTTTCGCCCTGCCCGGTTCATTCTCCCACCAGGTAAGGACGAACACACGGGCCGGTTAGTTCGCGCTTCGGACGGTGACTTCGCCGTTGTCGCTGCGCGCCCGCACCACATGCGCACTGTCGTCGCTGCGCGGCACCTTCACGGAGACCTCCCCGTTGTCGGCCTCCGCGCTCACGGCGTACCTGTCGTCGCCCCCGGGCAGTTCGATGGTGATCCCACCGTTGTCGCTCACGGTCTCCACCAGCGTCGGCACCCTGGTGAACATCAGCCGGACGGAACCGTTGTCCGCGCGGGCGTTCACGGAAGAGGCGGAGACCCGCTCCGCCGTGACCGCACCGTTGTCGCTGTTCAGCGTCAGCGGCCCGCTGGAGTCCCGGACGACGACCTCGCCGTTGTCGGACGTGAGATCGAGCCGCGTATCGAACCCGGAAGCGGTGACGCTCCCGTTGTCCCCCTGCACGGTCACGGCCACCCCGCGCGGCACCTTCACCTGGTGGCGCGCTTCGCAGTTGCTGATCATCGCCTCGCACTTCACCTGGAGCCGCAGAACTCCGCCGCTCATCTCCCAGACGGCGTCGGGCCCGTTCCCCAGCACGACCCACCCGTCGAACCTCCGCGTCACCTCGACCCGCCGCACATCGGCAGGCACGAGCTCGACACTGGAGTTCTCGGAGTCGATGGTCAGAGCCTTCCCGTCGAGCGCGAACGACTTCCGCTCGACGGGAGCGTCGTCGACATCGGTGCTCCCGCACCCACTGAGCGCGGCAACAAGGACGAGAACCCCGCCGGTCGCGCCGAGGGCGCTGGTGAGTGTGCGCGTACGCAAGGTCATGGTCGTAGGTCCCCCTGTAGTGCCGCCGGTGTGCCTTCACCGTATGTACTGCGGCCCTGCGGGAGGCATCCGGACGGCTACCGTCTTGGGGTGGGGATATCCCCCGTACGACATCGCGGCGCACGCTCCGTCCGCTCCGCGTGATCGCGGTGCACGCTGGGGCGCTCCCTGAGACTCCGCAGTCCGGGGACGAGCCCGCCCGAACGGGAACCGGTTTGCGAGGAGGGCCCGTGAGCCATGTAATCTGTTCCTTCATCCACGGGTGCGTAGCTCAGGGGTAGAGCGCTGCTCTTACAAAGCAGATGTCGGCGGTTCGAAACCGTCCGCGCCCACCAGCAGGAAGCACGGAAAAGGCCCAGGTCACCGGTACAGAACCGGGAGCCTGGGCCTTGTTCGTTCCTCAGCCGCGGGGGCGGGGAGAGGCGGCGTGCCACGTGCCAGATGCGGCTGGGGTCAGTGTTCGGCTGAGGGGGAAGCTGGCGGAACCAGTCAAGGTAAAGCGAGCCCTTACCGCGCACGACTGTGCTAGATGCTTGAGCATGGACCAAGGAACCGCAGCTGGCCAACAGGCATGTTGGGGGCCCTTGGCGGGACACTGACCGGCGGAATCGCGGCCGTGCGAGGGGCGAGGATTGGGTGCCGAATCAGCGGCCACGGCTGCCCGGCAACAGGTCCAAGATCAAGCGGCTACCGAGCACGCTCATTGGTTGAGGGAACGACGTCAAGACACTTACAACACGTTCCTCACTGCCACTCAAGAAGTGCAACGAATGGTGCAGCCTCTGATCGTAGCTCTATATATCGAGCAACGCCGAGATTCTCAACTCAGTGATGCCCAGCAGGCCAAGAGCGCATTTGCGTTGCGGTGGCCTCACTCATGGGGGAGCGTCGGAGCAGCGCCTCGGATGCGGAGGCCGAATGAGCAGGCCCAGCCAGAAGGGTTGGCGTGGCCAGAGACACCCGGGGCCGAGGGCAGATGCCCCGCCCGGAGGCGTTGTTGAGCCGTCCCTGAACGACCGCGCTCCTGCCGCTGAGGTCCACGACCAGATCAGACCACCAGGTGGAATGCCGTATTGGTTGAATGAACCCCATGCATTCAGGCCCGGATCCACGTATGGGAGTAGATGTGGTACGTCACTGGCTTCGTGTCGCGATCACGTCCGATCACCATGTAGCCCACGTTTCCCTGAGCGGTCTTAAAGCAGGCGATGATTGTGTCCGCCTTCAGATCGGCGTCGGTGAATTTCGTTCTCCCAGTGGCGGTCTTCGCAGGCGGTGGTTCGAAGGACTTGAAGCACTCGTCTTCTCCCGGAACCTTGTCGCCCAGGGAGATTCCTCCCTCTCCGAATATGGGCTTCTTCTTCTCGGCGTACTTCTTGATGTTCGAAATCTGCGCCGGACTGACAGGCTGAAGGTTGCCGCTACGGTGGTCATACGCAAGGTCTGGTGCGCCGCCCCGCTCCGACTCGAAGCTGACCTGGGTATCGGTTGACTGGGCGCTGAAGTGGAATTCTTCCACGTCCACACGGGCCGGCCCCAGGGGCCCTTTCTCCGGCTCAATGTCGATATCCTCCACTTTGACCTTGGCTCCAGGGCTGGCTTCGACAGTGATCCTGTTGCGTTCGACGATGCCGACGACCTTCCCCTCCATGGCGACACGCAATTTCCGGCCGGTGTCGATTCGGTAGAGCGTGCACGGTGTCGGCCCAGCATCCTTGATACAAATCGCCAACTGAGTGCTGTCGCCTGGCGCGGGTGGGGCCTTTTCGCCGTCACTCGCGGTCAACCCGAGCCCGAACGTGCCGATTGGGGTAACCAGCTTCCCGGTCGCGCTGACGCTGATCTTCAGGTGGTTGTCCACCCGGAAGGCGAGTGGCAGGATCGGTAGCTGGTATGAGCCGAAACCCTTGACCTTGCCATCATTGTTGCTCGGAGGTGACTGGCCAGGCTTTGTCGGCAGACCGCGCTTCCCCGGAGCGGGAGGCTGGTACTCCCCGGTGTCGACAGGCGGATCAGTCGCGCAGCCAGAAGCTGCGAACGTTGTCAGCAGCAAGGCGGAGATCGCTGCCACCAAGCGGGACTTGAGACTCATGGCCAGGTAGACGTCAGCATCCTGGCGCTGGTTCCAGCCTCCATGCTGGCCGCTTATGTATTCACCGCCCGCAGTCGCTCGGAAGCGATTCATGACCGAAGCTGGTTCGTCGAACGGGTCTGATGCACGATCGGGTGACATCTGAACTGGCTTGGCATGGGGCGTGTTGAGCTCCGAGCATGCGTGCCAGATACATGCCAGATCGAGTGGTCAGCAACGGTCAATTTGGAGAACGCCACGGTGTCCGCAGCTCGTGACAACCGTCGCAGAGCACAGACAGGCTGAGCTGTGGTGATGACTCAGATGCCGCTGCCAGGCTTAAAAGGCAGATGTCGGGAGTTCGAAACCGTCCGCGCCCACCAGCACAAAGGCCCCAACCGATCATGGTTGGGGGCCTTTGACATCCACTTCTGACATCAATGGGCGCGCTTCATTCTGCCCACAGTGATCCTGCGGTGTGCGAGTCGCGGCGTCTGGTCGCCTCGTCCCGAGCTGTGCGACTGGGAGCCGGACGCCGGGGCGTGGCCGCGAGCGTTCCTGGCGGCACGCCCGCCGGAGACCGGCCTGCGGCAGCGCTCCTCCAGGGGCCGCGGAGACCGGAATGACGTCGTTGACCGGTCCGGCCTGAAGGTGCACGGTCGGCTCTGGCAGGTCGTCTGTTGGTCATCGACGAAGCCCGACCGTCGGTTAGGTCCCGGACGATTCTCCGGGCCGCCCCCAGACAGGCCGGGGATGCAACCATTCTTTTCAGAGCTGGAACCCCCGGAAGCCGACCGTGCGCTTGAGACCCTAAGGGCTGGCACTGACAACGGCATTGTGGGTGGTTGGTCGTCTTGGGCGGTGAGTCCGTACGCGGCAGGCGATTCGGTCAACCTGCTGGTATCGAGGGTGCGGAACAGTCGGATCGGGGTGCTGCGTTGGCGGTACGGTCGCTCTATGACGTCACATCAAGCGGATGCCGCGTAAGTCCCCACGGGAGCTGCGGGCAGCCGGGGGGCGAGGGGCCGAGTGGAGGACTGGTGAGCACGTTGCTCATCAGTGCGTGTCCTGGGCGCTCTGCCTGTACTGCCGTGCACACGTACCTGTTTGTCGATGGCCTCGACATGGTCTCGCGCACTGATAGCCGCATGGCAGGTCTGGATCCGAACTGGCTGCTCCGCCCCGGCGGTCCGCTCTATCCGACGGATATGTTGTGCGCGGTTGATGTGGCGGCGCAGGAGCAGCCCGAGCCGGGGCCGGACAGGCTGGGCATCCAGGTCCGGCTGCGGGGTGCGACGGTGATCTGGTCCGGCCTGGCTTACCCGGGCCTCGATGGCGGGGTCATCGAGGAGGCTCGTTTCCATCTGACGCAGTATCTGGGCGAGATCGAGCGAGCTTACGTGGCGCTGGCTGACCGGGTCCGACCTGACCGGTTCCATCGGAACTGATCTGACCTGACCTGTCGAAGAGCCGCTGTCGGAACGGGAGTTCGGCAGGGCGGCGTGTGACCTCGAGCGAGCGACGTCGGTCGAGCCTCTGGCAGGAATGGTGGCGTTGCCCGTCGTGGTGCTCTGCGGCGTACTGAGCTTGGTGCCGGTCCTTGCCCTCTGTGGAGCAGGGCTTGTCTGGCGGATCAGGTCTGCGAAGCAGTGATGTGGCACGCCGTCTGCGTTGTTGTCGCTGGGTGAAGGAGCAGAATGAGTCGCATGACCCTGGCCAAGGACATCGACGCCCGCGGTATGCAGCACTGCGAGACGACAGCCCTGGGTGTGCTGCTGCGGCATGAAGGGCTCGACTTGTCCGAGCCCATGCTGTTCGGGCTCGGCTCCGGGCTTTCCTTCATCTACTGGGACAGTAAAGGGATGGGATTTCCCTTCCTCGGAGGCCGGGTCAAGCCCTTCGAGCTCACCAGGAATCTGGCTGCCGCACTCGGGCTCGGGCTGGTGATCGAGGAGACCACCTCCCCGCGCAAGGCATGGCAGAACGTGGCGGCACCCATCGACGCCGGTCGGCCGGTCGGTCTTCAGCTCGACAGCTACCACCTGGACTACTTCAGTACCAAGGTGCACTTCGGCGGTCATGTCGTCGCCATGTACGGCTACGACGAACGCGACGCCTACCTGGTGGACACCGACCCGCAGGGCGGAGCCGTAACCACCAGCCTGGCCGCCCTGGCCAGGGCCAGGGCCGAGCGCGGACCCATGACCGCCAGACACCGTTCCTTCACCCTCACCGTGCCTGGCGGCCTGACGTCACCACAGGACCGGATCATCCCCGCGATCAAGACCTGCGCCGACGCCTTCCTGAACCCGCCCATCGCGAACCTGGGCCACCGGGGCATCGAGAAGACCGCCAAGCTGGTCCCGAAGTGGCAGCAGCGCAGTGACAATCCGCGGGAGGACCTGCCACAGGCCGCCCTTCTCATGGAGAGAGCCGGCACCGGTGGTGCCCTGTTCCGCAATCTCTACCGGGACTTTCTCGCCGAGTGCGCCCAGCTGATCGACAGCAGCCACCTGCGCACAGGCCACCGTCTGTACGCCGAGGCCGCCACCCTCTGGACGCAGGTGGCCGCACTCCTGGCGGCAGCGGGCGAATCCGGCGACGCGGAGAACCTCGCGCGGGCCGGCTCCGTCCTCCACGAGCTCGCGCGCATCGAGCGCGATGCGATGCAGTCACTCAGCGAGCTCTAGGGAACTGGTCCTGCTGGTCATGACGGAGCGGAATCGGCGCCGGAATCGGATCGGGGTAACGGTGTGAGTGCTGGGGTCGGGTCGTTCGTTCAGGCGCGGTGGCCCCAGTCCAGGCGGTCGGCCAGGCCGGCGGAGGTGAAGGCGGTCGCCAGCTCGTCGTGGCCTTCGGTGAAGTGGGCCCAGCTGTCGTAGTGGACCGGTACCACGCGGCGGGCGTCGAGGAGTTGGGCCGCCTCGGCGGCCTGCGTGCTGTCCAGGACGAGGAGGCCGCCGTCGTACAGCACGGGGAAGCGAGGGGCTCCGGCGAAGAGGAGGGCGGTGTCGATCGCGGGGAAGCGCTCGGCGATCTCCTTGACCGCGTCGAGTGAGGCGTTGTCGCCGCTGACGTAGACGGTGGGGAGGCCCTCGCCGGTGAGTACGAAGCCGACGACCGGGCCGGAGAGCGGTTCGATCTCCTCGCGGGCGCCGGGGCCGTGGATCGCCGGTACTCCGGTGACGGTGACCGTGCCGCCGTCGGGGCGGTTCAGCTCGACGGACTCCCAGTCGGCCAGGCCCGTGGCCCCCAGGCGCAGGGCTGCGGAGGGGGTCGTGAGTGTGAGCGGTATGTCGGCGAGCAGCTCGCGTCCGGAGCGGTCGAGGTTGTCTGCGTGCTCGTCGTGCGAGAGCAGGACGACGTCGACGGGGCCGAGATCGGCGGGGCCGGCGACGGACGGTTCGGTCTTGGTCAGGGTAGGCCCGGCCGAGGGGTAGTCGCCGGGGCCGTCGAAGGTCGGGTCGGTCAGGAAGCGCAGGCCGCCGTACTCGAAGAGGGCGGTCGGGCCGCCGAGAACGCGGACCGGGAACTGGTTGGACGCTGCGGGAAGAGAAGACACGACGAAGACACCTCACGGATAGATGGCGAACGAACCGTGAGATGACTGTAGTCATTTCTCACGGATACGCGCAAGCCGTACCATGAGGACATGAAGGAGTCGGTGAGGGAGTCGGTGAGTGGGTCAGTGAAGGAGTCGGTGCCGGAGTCGGTGCGGGAAGGGGCGGCCGTACCCCCCGCGCCGGGCGAGGAGGAGCACCCGTCCCTGGCGTTCGCCAACAGCGCGGTCTCGCTGCCCGGCGGGCATGTGCTGGACCTCCTGGGTAGCCCCGCGCAGGCGAACCAGTGGTTGACGGAACGCGGCCTCGCTCCCGTCGACGCCGGTATGCGGGACATGTGCGCGTCGCAGCTGCGCTCGATGCGCGAACAGATCAGGTCGCTGCTCGCCTCCCGCGTCGCGGAGCTCCCCGCCCTTCCCGCCGCCGTCGCCGCCGTCAACGACGCGATGGCCCGTACCTCCACGGCCCCGCTCCTGCAGTGGGACGAGAAGAGCGGCCCGCGCCGCGTGACCCCGCACCCCACCACCGCGATCCTCGATCACGCCCTGGCGGCCCTTGCCTCCGACGCGGCCGACCTCCTCACCGGCCCCGACGCGGAACGCCTCACCGCCTGCGGCTCGCCGCCGTGCAATCGCTACCTGGTGCGCCACGGCCGGCGCCACTGGTGTTCCACCCGCTGCGGAGACCGCGCCCGCGCCGCCCGCGCCTACGCCCGGCGCAGCGGGACCGGGACCGGGGCGGAATGACCGGGCGGCCTGGGGTAGTTCCTTCTCGGCTCCCCGGGATCGCTGATCCCGAATCCCGGTCGCCTCGTCGCCGCGATCGGATGTCAGACCTCCAGGTCATCATCTGCCCATGGCTACAGCGCGAACTGACCGAGGCCGTTCCCTGCGGCGGGCAGGCCGTGATGACGTGAGTGCCCTGGTGGCAAACCTCGGGCGGGGTGCCTTCGTGATCGTCGAGCGTGATGAGGGCGAGGCCGAGGGCGATGGGTATGTCAGGTGCGCCTGCGCGATGACAGCGTCACGAGCTCGCTCGTTCGAGAACATGCATGGAAGGACGCCTTCATGTGGACGAGCTTTTCCGAGACGTGAGCAAACGGGGAACTGATGGGCAGGCGACGGTACGTGGCCGGAGGGGTGCCGGGCGGCTATCGCATCTGGGACAACACGGGGCGGCGGTGGTGGGGTGATCACTACGAGCTCTGCCCCGACGATCTCCTCGCCGAACTGAACGGTGCCGCGGACGGGGCGAGGATCACCGCCCTTCTCAAGCGGTACCGGGCCCTGAAGCGATGAACTCCGGTGCCGGTGCTGGTGCCGTGTCGGCGCCGCACATGTGGCGTCGAACTCCCGGTGCCGGTCTCGCGCGCCCGTGTACCGACGCCGACTTCACCGTACCGGCACCGAATTCAGCGCGCCGGTGCCGAGCGCGTGGTGGGCTTCGTTCGGCGTGAGACGTGGGAGAAGAGGAAGAGCAGTACTCCGCAGGCTGCTACCAGGGCCCAGCCCGGGCGGGAGGCGTGGGCGAGTTCTGTGGGGGCGGTTGCCGTGACCAGGGCGCCGGCGATGGCAATGCCCAGCGCGGCGCCGAACTGCCGGGCGGTGGAGGTGATTCCGCCGGCCACACCCGCTCGGGCGGCAGGCAGCGAGTTCACCGCCGTGGTGGTGATCGGGGCGTTCGCGAAGCCGAAGCCGATGCCGATGAGCAGGTAGGCCAGCAGGAGCAGGGGCGCGCTCGTGCGCTGGGTGAGTCCGGTCAGGCAGAGTCCGCCGGCCGTGATGAAACCGCCTGCCAGGGCGAGTGGCAGCCGTGGCCCGACGCGGCCGACCAGGCGACCGGACAGCGGTGCGCAGACGGTTGCTCCGAGGGCCATGGGCAGGGTCGCCAGTCCGGCGGACAACGGAGTCCAGCCGCGGGCGAGTTGCAGGTAGAGGGTGTTCAGCAGCAGAGCCGCGTTCAGTGCCACGAAGACCGCCACCGCGGCCAGGACCGCGCCGGTGAAGGCCGGGTTCCGGAAGAGGCGCGGGTCGATCAGTGGTTCGGGTCGCCGGGACTCGAACCGTACGAACGTGAGAGTCGCCGCCACGGCGAACCCGTACATGGTCAGTGCCGCAGGTGATGTCCAGCCCACGCGCGGGCCTTCGATGAGGACGCCGACCGAGAGACCGATGATCAGAGTGAGCAGGGCCTGACCCGGGAGGTCCAGCCGCTGTGCGCGGGGGGCGCGGGACTCCGGTACGAAGACGGCGGTGAGCACGAGGGCGGCCGCGACGACCGGCACGTTGATCCAGAACATGGAGCGCCAGCCGAGCGCCTCGATCAGGAATCCGCCGGTGACGGGGCCGACGGCCATGCTCAGGCCGAACACCGATGCCCAGATGCCGATCGCCTGGGCCCGCTCCTTGGGGTTCGGCATCGCGTTCACCACGATCGCCAGCGCCACGGGGCTGAGCATCGAGGCGCCGATTCCCTGGACGGCACGGGCCGCGACGAGGGTGCCCACCGAAGGCGCGACCGCGCAGACCAGTGACGCCGCTCCGAAGACGACCAGCCCGAGCCGGAACACCCGTCGTCGGCCGAACCGGTCCGCCAGCGCGCCGGAGGAGATCAGGAGACTCGCCAGGACGAGGGTGTACGCGTCGACCGTCCACGCCAGGCCGTGTGTCCCGACATCCAGGCCGCGCCCGATCGCGGGCAGCCCCACGTTGACGATCGTGGTGTCCATGCCCACCAGGAACATGCTGAGACAGCAGACGGCCAGTACCGTCCAGCGTCCGCGCGCGCTGAGCGGCGGTGGAACAGGGGGAGTCGTCGTGGTCGTAGTCGTCACGGTCTGCCTCTCACGTCCGGGTGTCACCTGCCCGCCAAGACTCCGGCCGCACCGTGGCAGCGGCCCAGCAATTTTGCGAAGACTGCAAAATGGACTCCGTGGACGTTGAACTGGAACAGATCCTGGGCGGCATCGGACCCCGGCTGCGCGCCCTGCGCCTCGACCGCGGACTCACACTGGAGGCCCTCGCGGTTACCTGCGGGATCTCGGTCAGCACCCTGTCGCGGCTGGAGTCGGGCAAGCGCCGCCCGACCCTGGATCTGCTCATCCCCCTCGCGCGCGAGCACCACGTCGCACTCGACCAGCTGGTGGCCGCCCCGGCGAGCGGTGACCCCCGGGTGCACCTCAAGCCCCTGCGCAGGGCGCACGGCAGCACCCTCGTACCCCTCACGCAGTACCCGGGACGGGTGCAGGTGTTCAAGCAGGTGCTGGCTCCACGCGAGCCGAAACTGGTGACCCACGACGGCTACGAGTGGCTCTACGTACTCGCGGGCGAGCTGCGCCTCATGCTCGGAGCGGACGAATTCGTCCTACGCCCCGGTGAGCTGGCCGAGTTCGACACCGGAGAGCCTCACTGGTTCGGACCGGCCGGCGCGGGCACGGTGGAGATCCTGCACCTCTTCGGACCGCGGGGCGACCAGGCCGTCGTGCGCGCACGACCCGCGGGCGCGCCGCCTACGCGGTGAACGACCCGTGCCGGAGGCTGCCCGCAGAAGTCGGAGGAGTGACCGGCGTGGTCGGCGCGCTCCGCGCGGACAGGGTCTCCGAGCGGTCCGAGCCGCCCCGCACCGCGTGCCTGGCCGGCTCGGTGGCTCCCGGGCCGCCGGGACAGGAGCACACTGGCCGTATGGCCCTACCCAGAACGCATCATTGCGCCGTATGTTCAGACGGCGCCGCATCCGATCCGGTCCTCCACGAGGACCTCGTCATCGGGGCGCCGCTCTCCATGGAGGAGCTCACCGACGCGCAGCGTCTCGACCGGTTCGCGCTCAAGTACGCCCACGACGGATGCCAGGTCAGAGAGGTCCGGCGGGTCCCGCACGACAGCCTCAGCGGGTACGCCTGGTCGGTGACCTTCACCGAGAACTCCTGATCAATCGATGATCCGGTCGCCCCGGTCCCGGTCCGCCCGGCAGACACCGGGGCGGTCCGGCGGCCGGTGGGCCCGCAGGCACGCGGGCTGGCTGTTGCCACAGCCCCAGCACGTCCACCATCCGCCGGCGTTCTCGCTCATCCGGCCTCCGCACTTGCCGCACCGCATGGTGGCTTCCTCCTTCATGGGCGGGGACTCGCGCCGACTGCTGCTCCTGCGCACTGTTCGTAGGGGGTCTCTCGTGGGAGCCTGCCTTCGCATACGTCATCCATGGGCGGAAGTGTGCGCATGTCTACCCCTACGAGGGGTATGACTGTTTGCGCTCTTGACGGTGATCCCCCGCGCACCCCGGGATGCGTCCCGCGCCGGCCGGGCGCACCGTGGATACATGCCAGGCCATCCGCCCGTCATCGTGTATCCGCCCTCGGCCACCGGAGGGCGGCGGGTGACCGTGCACGGTCAGATTGTGGGGCTGGCGCACGGCCGCGGCGACGTGGCGTCGTTCCTGCGGCGGGCCGGGTTCGCGGCCGGAGCCGAGGAGATCGACCTCGACCAGCCCGAGCTGATCGAGTGGCGTGGTGGAGACCTCGACACCTGGGGTGGCCCCTGAGGCGTCGCGGGGCGTGAGCGCGTTCACCCGTGCGGGTGCCGCTGAGTGGCTGGGCACGTGGGGTGGGGGCAGCGTCGGTCCTGAATCTGCGGGACGTCCGCACAGGACGTCGATGCGGGCCAGAACCGCAGGTCAGTGAGCCTGCGCGGCGAAGGAGTCCCCATGGCACAGTCAGCACCCACTCCCGGCACCTCCCGGCGGACGGGCGCGGGAAGCGGCGGCAGCGGATGGGCTGCCGGAGGAACCATGTTCGCCGGGGTCCTGCTCCTCGTGGACGGCATCCTCTCCGTCCTCAAGGGAATCTCGGGCATCGCAACCGATGACGTGTACGCCCGTGTCAACAACTACGTCTTCGAGTTCGACGTCACCGCCTGGGGCTGGATCCACCTCATTCTCGGCGTGATCCTGCTGGTCGTCGGCTGGGGCATCCTGAAGGGTTTCGACTGGGCCCGCGGTGCGGGCGTCGGACTCGCCTCGCTCAGCGTCATCGCCAACTTCATCTGGCTGCCGTACCAGCCTGTCTGGGCCATCGTCTCGATCGCCATCGACGTCTTCGTGATCTGGGCCCTGTGCACCGACCGCTCGAAGCCGGCCGCCTGACGTGGCCGCCGACCATGCGGCGGGCCGCCCTGCGGCTCCTCTCACGCCCGAGGCGGCGCGTGACACCGCCGCCTCGGCCTGGGTCTGGGGATACCCGCTCCTGGAGAACTACCGCACGATGTACCCGCAGGCCATCGACCCGGATGATCCTCGCTCCCTCGGTGGTTTCGGCCGTTTCCGGCACTACTCGCGGCCGTCCACCCCGGCTGACACGGATGTGGTGACGCCGAACAACGACACCCCGTACTCCTGGGCCTGGCTCGACCTGCGGTCCGAACCGTGGGTGGTGTCCGTGCCCGCGGTCGACCGTTACTACGTCCTGCCGTTCCATGACCTGGACACCTCGTACGTCGGGTACGTCGGTGCCCGTACGACCGGCCAGGGGGCGGGTGACTACCTGGTGGCCGGGCCGGGCTGGCGCGGTGACGTGCCGGACAAGATCGCGGGGGTGCTGCGCGCGGACACGTTCCTCGTGGGCGTACTCGGACGTACGTATCTGGCGGGGCCCGGCGACGTGACCGCGCTGAGGGCCGTCCAGGAGCAGTACCGGCTGCGGCCGTTGTCGGAGTTCCTCGACACGGCCGCACCCCACCCCGTCGAGGAACCGGTGTGGCCGGTCTGGCGCGAAGCGGACCTGGGCACCGCGGAGTTCTTCACGCTCCTCGACTTCCTGCTGCGGTTCTTCCCGGTCCTGGAGAGCGAGCGCGAGCTGCGTCAGCGGCTTGCCGCGCTGGGTGTCGACGGCGGCGGAGAGTTCGAGCCCTCCGCGCTGAAGCCGGAGATCCGGGCGGCGGTGGAACGGGGGATCGTCGACGCACGGGCCACGCTGGAGGCGGCGAAGAGGGACGCCGCCGACTCCACCGGCTGGTTCGGTACGCGCGCCGAGCACGGCCACGACTATCTGACCCGTGCGGTCGCCGCCGACAAGGGGCTGTACGGGCTGCCGTCCGACGAAGCCTGGTACGCGGGATGGCTGAGCGACGACCGGGGCAACCGTCCGCCGGACGCGTCCGCCCGCGACTACACCGTCCGGTTCCCGCCGGGGCAACTGCCGCCGGCCCGTTTCTTCTGGTCGGCCACCATGTACCGGCTGCCCGAACGGCTCCTCGTCGACAATCCCGCCGACCGCTACTCGATCGGGGACCGCACCCCCGGACTCGTCTACGACCCGGACGGCGGACTGACGCTCCATGTACGGAAGGACAGGCCGCAGGACCCGGAGCAGGCGGCGAACTGGCTGCCCGCGCCCGACGGCCCCTTCACGGTCGCCGTGCGCGTCTACGGACCGCAGGCCGCGGTCCTGGACGGCAGCTGGTCCATGCCGGCGCTCGCCGTACGGGACTGAGACGCCGCGGCCGTGACGACGAAACGGCCCGGGCGACGCGGACGCGACGACGGAACGGCCGGACGGCGCGGCTGCGACGACGCGGCCATGACGACGTGACGGCGGAGAATTGACTACGACGCGATCGCGGCGACGTGAGCACGGCGAGTGATCGCGAAGCGACGACGAAGCGACGACGACGAAGCGACCGAGACGAGAGGTACACCCGTGGTGGAGACTCCCGAAGAACTCGTCGAGCTGGCCGCGGAGGCCTATGTCTACGGCTATCCGCTGGTCTTCGATCTGTCGATGGTCGATGCCTTCCTGCACAAGGGCTTCGGCGCGCTGCCCGCCGCCCCCTTCAACACGTTCGCCCACTCCGGCGAACTGGCGGCTCCCGACGCACACTTCGTGTCCGTCAACAACGACACCGTCTACTCCGTCGCCCAGCTCGACCTGTCCGGCGGCCCGATCACACTGCACGTGCCGGACACCGGGGGCGCCTACTACGTGCTCCAGTTCGTGGACGTGTGGAGCAACAACTTCGCGTACGTCGGCCGCCGGGCGACCGGTACGGGCAAGGGTGACTGGCTGATCGCGCCGCCCGGGTGGGCGGGCACCGTGCCCGACGGCGTCAGCGGGGTGGTCGACGCACCGACCTCCCTGGTGACGGTGGTGGGCCGCAACGCCTGCGAGGGCCCCGAGGACCTGCCCCGCGTCCGGGCGCTCCAGCAGCAGTTCACGCTCAGCCACCTCGATTCCGCTCCCCACCGCACCGGGCTGCCCACGCCCGACGCCGGCGTTCCGGAGGACCTGTGGTTCTTCGAACAGCTCCGGGTCTGGATGGCCGACTTCCCGCCGTCCGCCGAGGACCAGGCGTACCAGGACCGGTTCCAGCCGCTCGGGCTTCTGGAGGAGGGGCCGTCGCCGTACGTTCCCGCAGGTCCCACGCTCGTCCAGGCGCTGAAGGAGGGGCTCGCGCGCGGCAAGGCGCGGGTGGAGGCGGCCACCCGGCCCGCACCCGAAGGGGACGGGGTGGTGCGGGGAGCCTGGGAGGCCGATCCGCACCTCTTCGACTACAACCTCGACCACACGGGCGTCGGAACGATCGACGCGCCGGAGTGGAAGATCGCAGACCGTGAGGCGTCGTACCTGGTCAGGGCGGTGGCCGCGCGGACCGGCCTGTGGGGGAACCACGGCTACGAGGCGGTGTACGCGCACACCTTCCAGGACTCCGAGGGCAGACCGCTCAACGGGGCCCACTCCTACGTCCTGCGCTTCGCGGAGCGGCCGCCGGTCAAGGGGTTCTGGTCGGTGACCATGTACGACGTCCCCGACCACTACCTCGTCGAGAATCCGGCGGGCCGTTACTCGGTCGGCGACCGCACGCCCGGACTCGTGTACGCCGCCGACGGCTCCCTCACCCTGTACCTGTCCAGGGCCCGCCCCGAGGATCCTGAGCAGGCGGCGAACTGGCTGCCCGCGCCGGAGGGCGACTTCCGGCCCATGCTCCGGCTCTACACCCCTGAGCAGGCCGTACTCGACGGAAGCTACGTCATTCCTCCCATCGAGCGGGTGGAGGCCGACCGGCGGTGATACGGCGGCCGGGCGCTGCGCGTCGGCGGTGGTACAGGCGGGCAGGCGGCGCCGGGACCGGCGACGTAACCGGTGGGCGGACGGTGCGGCCCTGCCGTTGTCAGTGGTCCGGTGGACACTGGATTCATGTGCCGCAGCATCAAGACCCTTCGCCCACCCGCCCTCCCGGAAGAGGCCACCGAGGAGGACATGCGGGCCGCCGCCCTCCAGTACGTGCGCAAGGTGTCCGGCTTCCGCGCGCCCGCCGCGCACAACCGTGAGGCCTTCGACCGGGCCGTCGACGAGATCACGCAGGCCACTCACCGGCTGCTCGACAGCCTTGAGGTAAGGGGTGCCGCCAAGGTGGGCTAGCCAGGTCCGCGAAACGCCCGCGGACCGGGGCTACGGGCGCGCCGTCAGGGAGACAGGCGCACCGTCAGGCGCCGGTGGCAGCCGCGGGCGCCGGGGCCTTCGCCCCCGCCGAGGGGCGGCGTACGACCAGTGCCGCGAGCGCGCCCACGAGGAACAGGCTGAGGACCGAGACCGCGGTGCCCAGCCAGGTGGCGCCCATCCACTGGCCGCCGAAGTAGCCGAGGCTCACGCTGTAGCCGGCCCAGGCGACACCGGCCAGCGCCGACCAGGGCAGGAACTCCTTCACCTTGCGGTGTGCGGCGCCCGCGCCGAGGGACACGACGGAGCGTCCCGCCGGGGCGAACCGGGCGATGACCACCAGCGCGCCCCCGCCACGGCTTAGGGCCGCGCCGAGACGTTCCTGCGCCGTGGTGAGGCGGCGCGAGCGGGCGATCGCCCGGTCCAGCCGGTCACCGCCGCGCCAGGCGAGGCGGTACGCGACGAGGTCACCGAGCACCGATGCGGTGGCCGCGCACAGGATCAGCGCGAGGAGCGACGGCACCTGCCGGGTCGCCTCCCCGGCCGCGACCGTCGTCGTCCCCGCGGCGGCGGCCGCGGCCGCCATGATCACGAGGACCCCGCTGGGGAGGACGGGCAGGAAGACGTCCAGAAGTACCGAGAGGGCGACCACTGCGTAGATCCATGGGCTGCCTGTCAGCGCGCCCACACTCTCCAGCACTTCTACTCCCCGATTCGCGTCAACGCCGCGACGTCGCAGGGAGCGGCAGGGGCGGCAGGGCCAGCTGTACAGCGTACGCCCGCGGTTCACCTGGACATCACCTCGGGTGGGTGATGTCGTGCAGCTCACGTGCACCTCGGGGAGGGGGTGTGACGACAGCAGGAGGGGGCCGACGGAGCAGGGAGCAGGACATGGTGGCAGCGGGAAGGGCCGCGCGGGCGGCGGGAGCGGTGGCGGTCGCCGCCGCCCTGGTGGTGCTCGCCGGTGGGGCGAGCGGGGCGAGCGGTGCCGGCGGTGTGGGCGGCGGCCATGGCGGTGACGGGTTCCGGTCGCGGTCGCACGCGTCCTTCGCGCCGCCGAACGCTTTCGTGGCCCCCAGCGCGGTCACGTACGACATGGAGCGCGTTCCGGCCGGGGCGCGGATCGAGATCACCCAGCACTCGGACAGGTCCGGAACGGTCGTCGAGGCACGGCTGCGGGGGCTGCTCCCGGACCACGCGTACGGGATGCACGTGCACACCTCGCCCTGCGGCGCCGATCCGAAGTCGGCGGGACCGCACTACCGGCACAGGGCCGAGGGCCCTGCCGGCCCGGCCGGGGAGGTGTGGCTCGACTTCGCCACGGACGCCGAGGGTGACGGTTCCTCGCGGGCCCGGCACGACTGGGGCTTCCGGGAAGGCGGCGCGCGGTCGGTCGTGATCCATGACCGGCAGGGCGGCGCGGGTGACCGGCTGGCGTGCTACACCGTGCCGTTCGGGTCGTACGGGACGGTGTGAGGCGGCCTTCCGCCTGGCTTCCGACGGGCTTCCGCCCGTACGCGCGGGCGCCCGGATCCCCGGAGCGGCGGGGATCCGGACGCGCGCGGAACGGCGGACCGTTCGACCTATGGTCAGACGGTGACGGCTGACGGTGAGACCGTGACGGCCGACGGCCGGACGGTGGGCCGACGCGGTCAGACGGTGACGGCCGACGCCTTCTCGCGCGGGCGCCCGGCGTCGTGCGCGGAGCCGCCGCGTGAGGAGAACAGTCCGTCGGCGGCCAGGGCGCCGGGGCCGGTGAAGACGATCAGCAGGAAGGCCCAGCAGAACATCGCGGATGCCTCACCGCCGTTCTGCAGGGGGAACAGGGCCTCGCGCTGGTGGACTTCGAAGTACGCGTACGCCATGGAGCCCGAGGCGACGAAGGCCGCGACCCGGGTGCCGAGGCCGAGCGCGACCAGGGTGCCGCCGACGAGCTGAATCACCGCGGCGTACCAGCCGGGCCAGGTGGCGGAGGGAACGCTGTCGCCGCCGAGCACTCCGAAGAGCGACGCGGCGCCGTGGCAGGCGAAGAGGAAACCGACGACGACGCGGAACGCCGCGAGGGCGTAGGGCTGGGCCTTGTTCAGGCGTATGAACATGGGGGGAGGGCTCCTTCGGTCTGTGGGGGACGTGCACCGATTGCCGACTGAGCGCCTCAGGTTAGGCAAGCCTCACTGTTACTTGCAAGTTCAACATTCTGTGTCATGGCTGGGAATCGTTCATTCGTCGGGCGTCAGATTCCGGTCGAGAACGGTCTCCAGCTGCGCGTCACGCGAACCACCCTTGGCCTGAACCAATGTCAGCGCAGCTTTCCGGCCAGTCAGCGTCAGCGTCATCAGCTGATTGCCGAACCATGGCCCGCCGGTCTTCCGCCAACTCACCGGCGGAGTCCCCGTGCGCCCGTGGCGCGCCAGGAGTCCGCCGAGCCACCGCCCAGTCCGGCTCCAGCCGAAACGGAAGCCGGCGCGGATGGGGCGCGGGATCGAGTTGTGCAGAGGTGAGCAGGTCAGCTGGAGGATGTGCGCCCCGGGAGCGCCGCCGGGTGCGGACGCCGGCCACTCGGGCTCCGCGATGTACGCGTGGTGCACATCGCCCGACAGCACACAAATCGTCGCAGGTGCGTCCGGACCGCTGCCCGCCTCCCTCAGGAGCTCCGTCAGCCCGCGGAACGAACCGGGAAAAGCTGCCCAGTGCTCCAGGTCGCAGGCGCGGCGCAGCTTCTCGCCGAAGCGCGCCCAGCGCCCGTCGGGCCCGCCGCGCTCGCCCCTGCAGAGCGCGGCGTTCCAGGTCTCGGCCTCGTGGACGAGGGGCGGCAGGAGCCACGGCAGCGAGGTGCCGATCAGGAGGTGGTCGTACGATCCCGGCTCGGCGAGGGCCTCTTCCCGCATCCAGCGGGCCTCCTCCTCGCTCAGCATCGCGCGCTGGTCCTCGTCGAGGACACGGGCCGCCCGGGTGTCCATCATCAGCAGCCGGACTCGGCCGAAAACACGCCGGTAGCTCCATCGGGTGCGGGAGGGCTCGTCCGCCGTCCCGGCGGCGAACCGGCGCAGGAGTTCGGTGCCGTCCGGCACCTCGCGCACGGCCGCGTACAGGGGGTCGGCGGCGAGCGTGGCGGGGGAGAGGTTGCCGAGGTGCTGGTACACCCAGTACGACATCAGCCCGCTGACGATCCGCTCGTTCCACCAGGGGGTCGCGCGGATCTCCGCGAGCCAGGCGGCGCTGGTGTTCCAGTCGTCGATGACGTCGTGGTCGTCGAAGATCATGCAACTGGGGACGGTGGACAGCAGCCAGCGGACCTCCGGGTCCCGCCAGGACTCGTCGTAGAGGAACGTGTACTCCTCGTAGTCCGCGACCTCCGCCCCCGGCGGCTCACGCAGGTCGCGGCGCGCGGCGAGTCTGCGGCGGGTCGCCGGCGAGGTCTCGTCGGCGTACACCTGGTCGCCGAGCAGCAGCAGCGCGTCGGGCCTGGCGGCATCGGGGTCGGCGGCCAGGCGGGCCGAGAGGGTGTCCAGCGCGTCCGGTCCCGCCGGGTCGCGGTCGGCGGCCGGCGGAGCCGCCCAGCGGCAGGAACCGAAGGCGATCCGGACCGGCGCCGGGGTCTCTCCTGCCGTGAGCGTGGGCGTGGTGATCGTGCTCGCGGGGAAGGGCGAGTCGTCGAGCGGCCACACCCGGCGGCCCCCGAGCAGCACCTCGTACGCCGTCGTCGTGCCCGGCGTCAGGCCCGTCACGACCACCAGCGCGTAGTGATGCCCGACGACCGCGAAGGTGGGTGACGAGCCGGACGCCCCGTCCGCGCACCTGACCTCCACGGTGCAGGGCCGGTCCGCCTCGACCCAGACCGTCGCCGACGAGGCCGACTCCCAGTCGACGTACCGCAGTAGTGGTCCCAGTCGCAGCCTGGCCATGCCGCCCCCTCGCGTCGCCGTGACAGATGGCTTCGTACCGTACGGAACGACGGAGGGGAGCGGGTGGGTTCCGCGCCACGGGTTCCGGCGCCGGGGGAGCGGCGGCCGGGACCGGGCCGGGTCAGCAGCCGTTCAGGACCGACTGGAGCGCGCTCTTCTCCGTGGAGTCCACGCTCAGGCCGTAGTAGTGCTTCACGTGCACCCAGGCGCGTGCGTACGTGCAGCGGTAGGCGGTGCGCGACGGCAGCCACTCGCCGGGGTCCTGGTCGCTCTTGGACTGGTTCACGTTGTCCGTGACCGCGATCAGCTGGGGGCGTGTCAGGTCGTTCGCGAAGGACTGGCGCTGGGAGGTGGACCAGCTGCTCGCACCGGAGCGCCAGGCCTCGGCGAGCGGGATCATGTGGTCGATGTCCACGTCCGAGGCCGCGGTCCAGGTGGCGCCGTCGTACGGGGAGTACCAGCTGCCGCTGACCGCCGCGCAGGCGGAGTCCTGCTGGACGTTGGTGCCGTCCCGCTTGAGGACCACCTCACGCGTGTTGCAGGCGCCCGACTGGGTGATCCAGTGCGGGAACATCTCGCGGCTGTAGCCCGTCGACGATCCCTCGGTCCTGACGGCGAGCTGGCTGAGATACGTACGGGCGGTGGAGGCGGTGACCGGGGTGGGCATGGCGGCCTGGGCAGCCGGTGCGCCGAGCAGACCCGTGGTGGCGGCGAGGGCGGCGGCCGAGGCTATGACCGCGACGCGACGCGCGTAGACACCTGACATGCGAACTCCCTTGATGTGGCGGCTTCTGGGGGGGGGCAGCCCGCCCGCGATGATCAGGAGGATGACGGGGAACGAGATGCG
>NZ_JBEZIJ010000005.1:0-186329 GCF_040650955.1 Streptomyces sp. NPDC048560 | reverse complement strand
GATGGCCGGGCCCCACAGCCGGCCATCGTGGCGGCGCCAGGTTTCCAGGGGGTGGGCGCCAGGTAACAGGGTGACGACATGTGCACGTCACATCAAGAGTTCGGACGGAACTGCTGATGACAGGTCTGAAGCGGAGGGTGGTACGGGTGTTGAGGGGGCAGTTCGCGGAGTGCGCGGTCTTATGGTGGCCGCGTGCTGCTTCCGGTGAACGTGACGCTCGGGGTCGTCCTCGCCGTACTCCTGGCGTTCGCGGCCGCCGTGGCGGCGTGGGCCTCGCTCGGCCGCTCGCGGGAGATCGTCGTCGCCGGTCTCCGGGCGACGGTCCAGCTGGCCGCGGTCTCCGCGCTCATCGGCTGGGTGGTCCACTCCCTGGCGCCGCTGCTCGGCTTCGTGGCGCTGATGTTCGCCGTCGCGGTGCGGACCGCCGGGCGGCGGATCACCGGCAACCGCACGTGGTGGTGGGCCGCCCTGCCGGTCGGCGCCGGGGTCGTCCCCGTCGTCGTCGCTCTGCTGCTGACCGGTCTCGTCCCGCTCCGGGGCATCGCGCTGATCCCGGTGACGGGCATTCTCATCGGGGGCGCGCTCACCGCGACCGTGCTCGGCGGCCGGCGCGCTCTGGACGAGATCGCGGTGCGGCACGGTGAGGTCGAGGCGGGCATGGCGCTCGGGCTGCTCGACCGGGACGCCAGGCTGGAGATCGCCCGGCCGGTGGCCGCCGACGCGCTGCTGCCGGGGCTGGATCAGACCCGGACGGTGGGGCTCGTCACGCTGCCGGGGGCCTTCGTGGGCATGTTGCTGGGCGGCGCCTCACCTGTGGAGGCGGGCGCCGTGCAGCTGTTCGTCCTGGTGGCCCTGATGGCGGTGCAGGTGGTGGCCGTCGCGCTGGTTCTGGAACTGGTCGCGCGCGGGGTGCTCCGCCGCGACCAGGTCTGACGGCGGGGGGTGGAGCCGTCGTGGCGGCGCGGTCGGGCCGTGGGCCCGTGGAGGAGCGGTGTCAGGCTCCGATGTGCAGGAGGACCGAGCCGTCGGCTGCCGCTTCCACCCGGATCTGCGTCAGGTCCTCGACATGGGCGTCGGGGGAGAGGGCCGCGGCGCGCGGGCCCACGCCCACGACCCGCATACCCGCCGCCCGGCCGGCCGTGATGCCCGCCTCGGAGTCCTCGAAGACGACGCAGTCCGCCGCCTCGAAGCCCAGCTCGGCCGCTCCCTTGAGGAAGCCCTCCGGGTCCGGCTTGCTGGCGCCGACCTGCTCGGCGGTGACGCGCACTCCCGGCATCGGCAGCGCCGCTGCCGTCATCCGGGCCTGGGCGAGTGCCTCGTCGGCCGAGGTCACCAGGGCGTGCGGGAGTCCGGCGATCGACGCCATGAAGGCCGGGGCGCCGCCGACCGGGACCACGCCGTCGACGTCGGCGGTCTCCTCGGCGAGCAGTTCGCGGTTCTCCGCGTAGTTCTGCTCCATGGGGCGCTCCGGGAGCAGGACCGCCATCGTGGCGTACCCCTGCCGCCCGTGGACGACCTTGAGCACGGCGACCGGGTCCAGGCCCTGCCTCAGCGCCCAGCCGCTCCAGACGCGCTCAACCACCGCGTCGGAGTTGACGAGCGTCCCGTCCATGTCCAGAAGAAGGGCTCGGGCAGTGAGGACGGTGGCCGACATCGGCAGGCTCCAGAGAACAGGACTACGGGTAAAGAGAAACAAGTAGCCCCGCCCGCCGGTCAGGGTGAACAGGCGGAGGCTACTTTGTTCCATCACGATACAAAAAGCGGCCGCAGAATGCGAATCCGTCCGGCCCGCGGCACACGCGCCCCGTCGGTGCGCGGTACGCGGCGCCCGTCAGTCCCGCCCCCGGCCGCTCGTCTCGGCCTCCAGGGCCTGCCGGGTGTTCGGCCCGTACACGCCCTGCGGATCGCCCTGGACGGCCCTGTACGACTGGTAGATCGCCACGGCGTCCCTGACCTTGCCGGAGTACGTGCCGTCGGTCGGTCCGTGGTAGACCCACACCTCCCGCAGGCGCCGCTGGAGCTCGAGGACCTCCGCCCCGCTGTCGCCCTGCTGCAGCGTGGAACCGTTGAGTGCGGGCGGGGCCGACGAGGCCTCGGGCGCCGGTGCGCTCGCCGACGAGGGCGACGGTGCCGTCGTCGCGGAAGCGGTGGGCGAGGCGGAACGGGACGCCTTCGCGCTCTTCGAGGGCGACGCCGAAGCGGACGCGGACGCGGAGGCCGACGCGGAAGGCGAGGCCGAGGCCGAGGCGGAGGGTGACGCGGACGCGGACGGCGACTCCGAAACGGCAGCCGCCGGCTCGTCGCCGGAGTCCTCCGTGCTCGTCGTCGCCGAGGGCAGCGCCTCCGTGTGCCCGTCGTCCCCGGTGAACAGCCCCCCGGCGAAGGCGGCCGTACCCACGACCGCTGCCACGGCCGCCCCCGCGGCGATGACGGCGAACGGCCGGCGGCGGCGCGGCTGTACGGGGTCCTCGTCCGCCCCGTACCCGGCGAAGGTCCGCCGTCTGGTCTCGTCCGGCGCCTCGGTCTCCGGCAGCGGGCGCGCCGCGGAGATGTCCAGGAACAGCGGCATCGTCACGGCCGCGGCGCCCGGGGCCCCGTGGTCCGGCCCGGGGCCGGCGGCTGCCGGGGCGTCGCCCAGCGTCACGTACGGACGGATGCGCAGCGGGTCGAAGTCCTCGGCCGCGGCGATCTCCGCGGCCGTCTCCGCCGAGCGGGCGGCTCGCCGCTGATCGGCGGTCGGCTGCGCCGTACGGTCCACGCAGGCGCAGCCGGGTCCTGTGCCGGCACCGGGCCCGCCACCAGCTCCCGCACCGGTGCCGGGTCCGGTGCCACCCCCCGTGACACCCCCCGGCTGATCCTGGTTCCGCTCCATACCGCACGCCGGGCATACCTGTCCGGTCATTGTGGGTCCCCTCCCCTTCGAACTGTGAGCGATTATGCAGGCCGCCGCCTCGAAGCCCAACGGCGTCCTGCCGCTCGGCAGGCCATAACGGGGCACAAAGGCCAGGATGTGGGTGTAGCGGACCCAAGGAGATGCCCATGGCCCAGCAGTTGAGCCCACCCCTGGCCCCCGGGGAAGGGCGGTCCACGCGGACCGTCCTCGTCGCCATCGGCGCGCTGCTCCTCGGCATGTTGCTCGCGGCACTCGATCAGACCATCGTCGCCACCGCGCTGCCGACGATCGTCAGTGAACTCGGCGGCATGGACCATCTGTCCTGGGTGGTCACCGCCTACATGCTGGCGGCCACCGCGGCCACGCCACTGTGGGGCAAGCTCGGCGACCAGTACGGCCGCAAGCGGCTGTTCCAGGCGGCCATCGTCATCTTCCTGATCGGCTCGGCCCTCTGCGGCGTCGCACAGAACATGCCGCAGCTCATCGGCTTCCGCGCCCTCCAGGGGCTCGGCGGCGGCGGGCTGATGGTCCTTTCGATGGCGATCGTCGGAGACATCGTCTCGCCGCGTGAACGCGGCAAGTACCAGGGCCTGTTCGGTGCGGTCTTCGGGGTGACCAGCGTCCTGGGACCGCTACTCGGCGGGTTCTTCACCGAACACCTCAGCTGGCGCTGGGTCTTCTACATCAACCTGCCGATCGGCGTCGTGGCACTTCTCGTCATCGCCGCCGTCCTGCACATCCCCGTGCGCAGGACCAAGCACACGATCGACTACCTCGGCACCTTCCTCATCGCCTCCGTCGCCACCTGCCTCGTGCTCGTCGCCTCCCTGGGCGGCACGACCTGGGCCTGGGGATCGGCGAAGATCATCGGCCTCTCCGTACTCGCCGTTGTCCTGCTCGTCGCGTTCATCGCCGTGGAGCGGCGCGCGGTGGAGCCCGTACTGCCGCTGAGGCTGTTCCACATCCGTACGTTCAGCCTCGTCGCCGTCATCAGCTTCATCGTCGGCTTCGCCATGTTCGGCGCGATGACCTATCTGCCGACGTTCCTCCAGGTGGTGCACGGCATCTCGCCGACCATGTCCGGTGTGCACATGCTGCCGATGGTCTTCGGAATGCTCATCACCTCGACCGGCTCCGGCCAGGTGGTCAGCCGCACCGGCCGCTGGAAGGTGTTCCCCGTCGCGGGGACGGCCCTGACCGCGGCGGGACTCCTGCTGCTCCACCAGCTCGACGAGTCCAGCTCCACCTGGGAGATGAGCGTCTACTTCTTCGTGTTCGGCGCGGGGCTCGGACTGGTGATGCAGGTCCTCGTGCTGGTCGTGCAGAACGCCGTCGGGTACGAGGACCTGGGCGTCGCCACGTCGGGCGCCACGTTCTTCCGCTCGATCGGCGCCTCGTTCGGTGTGGCCATCTTCGGCACCGTCTTCACCAACCGGCTCACCGGCAAACTCGAGGCGGCGCTGTCCGGCCGCTCGCTGCCCCCCGGAGTCGACGCCGAACGGCTGGCCGCGGACCCGCGCGCCATCGGCGCGCTTCCGGCCGATCTGCGCCCCTCGATCCTCAGCGCGTACTCGGACTCGATCACCGATGTCTTCCTGTACGCCGTTCCCGTCGTCCTGATCGCCTTCGTCTTCGCCTGGTTCCTCAAGGAGGACAAGCTGCGTGGCTCGGTGACCGCCCCCGACACGAGTCAGACCCTCGCATCGAACCCGGTCGAGCGTTCCTCGTACGACGAGTGCGCCCGCGCGCTCTCGGTGCTCGCCACCCGCGAGGGGCGCCGCGACATCTACGTGAAGATCACCGCCAGGGCGGGCTACGACCTGCTGCCCGCGGCCAGTTGGCTGCTGCTGCGCATCAAGCGGCACGGCACCGTCGAACCCGCGATGCTCGCCGACGTCGCCCCCGTACCGCTGCGGATCATCAACGAGGCGGCCCGCCAGGTCGAGGAGCGGGGCCTGGCCCGCCGGGAGGGCCTCCAGATGGTCCTGACGGACAAGGGTGCCGAGGCCGTGGTCCGCCTGTCGCAGGCCCGCGAGGACTCGCTGGCGGAGCTGCTCGGTGACTGGTGGGGGCCGGAACGGCCGACCGACCTGGTCCATCTGGTCGCGGAGCTGACCGCCGAGGTGAGCGGGTCGAACAAGGACCGGCCGCACATGCCGGAACCACGCCGTGACCACAGGGCCTGAGCGCTCAGAGCTCCTTGGCGAACCAGTGTTCCGCGTACTGATTGCGGCGATGGAACGCCGGGACCTCCCGGTAGCCGTGCTTGGCGTACAGCCCGCGCGCCTCGACCAGGTCGTTGCGCGTGTCCAGCCTGATCCGCCGCACACCGAAGTCCCGCGCCGCGGTCTCGATCGCGGCGAGCAGCAGCCCGCCGCCGCCGGTGGACCGGAAGCCGGGGCGTACGAACACCCGGGTCAGCTCCGCGACGCGCGGTTCGGCGTCGACCAGGAGCAGCCCCGCGCAGCTCGCGGGCTCACCGCCGAAGCGGCCCACGACGAATTCCCCGGACGGCGGAACGAGCCGCTCCGCGCCGTCGCCGGTGAGCCCCTCCTCGATCTCCTGTGCCGTCGCGGGCCGCCCCCAGTAGCGACTGGCGACCTCGTCGTAGTAGTCCCACCGGAGCCGAGCCGCTTCCGGGGAGTCGAAGGGTTCGGGAGCCACGGTCCACGTCATGTGGTGCATTCTGACGTCCGCATGATCGGATCGCGAAGGCTTTACGTCGGTCGCGAAGCCTGTGGGCCCGGGGTGAGCTCCTGTGGGTCAGGGGTGAACTGTGGGGGCGGTGCGGATGGAACGGATCGAGTCGGTTCAGCGTCTGGGCGAGCAGTGGATACGGGAGCCGGCGGAAACGGACAGGTGCGGCGTCCCGCTGTTCGCCAACTGGCAGGCGGAATCGCCCGTCCACGGGGGCTGACGGCGCGGCGGACCCGTGCCGCCCCGGGGCGGCACCGGCCGCCAAGGTGTCCGGGAGGTTGATTGTGTCCAGCTCATGAGGCAATGAGAGGCTTCATCCGCACAGCCCCGCGTCGAGGGGACCGTGCACGGAACGGTGGGAGGGTCGGCGCGGGTGGCAAATGCGGAGCAGGGCGTGCGCGGAAGCACGACGGGCGCGGAGGCTGGGGCCGGGGCTACCCGGGTGGTGCTCTGGCTGGTCGTGGCGGCACTCGCCGTACGACAGATGGTGGCGCTGCTGCGGCTGCCGCCCGGGGAGCGTCTCACCGACCTGGAGACGTGGATCGGCCCGGACGGGGTCCTCCATGTGAGCGGATCGCTGTACGACACCGGGCGCTTCACCGGAACACCTTTCGCGGGGCTCGTCCTGAAGCCCCTGACGGCCTCGGCCGAACAGGCGTTCGGTGTCGTGTGGACCTTCGGTTCGCTGCTGCTCGTCGCCGCACTCGGCGTCGTCGCCGCGCGGGCCCTGCCCGCCCCGGTGAGCCGCCGCACCATGTTCCTCGCGGCCCCCGTCGCGATCACCCTGCTCATGCTGTCGCTGCCCGTCCGCAACGCGCTGCACCTCGGCCAGACGAGCATCCTGCCGGTCCTGCTGGTGCTCGTCGGCTGGTTCGTGGCCCGGGGCGAACGCACCTCGGGCGTCCTGATCGGCATCGCCGCCGCGCTCCAGCCCGCCGTGCTGCTCTTCGCCGCGCTCCTCTGGCTGACCGGCAGACGCCGGGCCGCCGCTGCCGCGGGCGCCGCCTTCGCCGGCTGCACCGCCCTGGCCTGGGCGGCGATGCCGCACGACTCCTGGACGTACTGGCTGCACCACGTCGCCGGTGCCGGACTCGGCGAACGGCCCGACAGCCTGGCCAACCAGTCGCTGCACGGCGCGCTGCTCCGGTTCGGCCTCGAAGGCCCCGCCGAGATCGTGGTCTTCCTCGCCGTCGCCGCGGTCGTCTGCTTCCTCGGGCTGCGGCGCGCCGTGCGGTACGCCCAGGACGGCCAGCTCCTCCTGGCGGTCGCGGTGACCGGCTGCGTGGTCGTCGCCGTCTCCCCGACGGCCTGGCAGCACCAACTGCTGTGGGTGCTCCTCGCCGTGGTCGGCCGTGTCGGCAGGCGGGCCTCCGACCGGCTGGTCTGGCCGGCCGTCGTGGTGCTGGCGCTGACGCTGCCCGGAAAGATGCTGCTGCCGAACATCGGGGCGGTCATTCCCGTGCGGGACAACGTCCTGCTGATCGCCGCACTCGGTGCCGCGTGCGTCGCACCGTTCCTGCCGCGCTCCTCGCCGTACTGGCAGCAGCCCGTCCCCACGGACTACGCCCGGCCCGTCGCGGCACGCTGGAGACGGGTGCCGCTCCTGCCGTTCTGGCGAAGGGTGCTGAGCCGCCCCAACCTGCTGCTGGAACTCCTGCTCATCCGCGTCGTCTACTCCGCGTACGCGAAGGTCCGGCTGCTGGCGACCGCCGGGCGGCCCACGGCCGAGGAACACGGCCGGCAGATCCACTCCGTCGAGCAGTGGCTGCACATCGACATCGAGCACTGGGCCAACCACGCGGTCGTCGAGATCAACTGGCTGCGTGAGTTCTTCGACTACTACTACTCGACGTTCCACTTCATCGTGCCCCTGGCGATCCTCGGCGTGCTCTACGTGCGGCGGCCGGCGGACTACCGCTGGGTCCGCAGCTCCATCGGCTTCGCGACCCTCCTCGCGCTCGTCGGCTTCTGGCTCTACCCGCTGGCCCCGCCCCGTCTGATGCCGGGCCTCGGATTCATCGACACCGTCCACGGCGTGCAGGACTTCGCGAAGCCGGACTACGGCACGCTGACGTCGATGACCAACCAGTACGCGGCGATGCCCTCGCTGCACTTCGGCTGGTCGCTGTGGTGCGGCGTGGTCATCGTGATGCTCGCGCCGAAGCTGTGGATGAAGGCTCTCGGCCTGCTGCACCCGCTGTTCACGGTCTGCGCGATCGTCGCCACCGGCAACCACTGGGTCCTCGACGCGGCGGGCGGGGCCGTGGTGGTGGGCCTGGGCTTCGGTCTGACGTACCTGCTGTCCGGACCCCGGGCGCTCGCGACGAAGCAGAGTCCGCAGGAAGCCGGACCGGTCCCCTCTTCGGAGCGGTCCGGGGCCCCGGAGCCGACCGGAGCCACCGAACCGTCGGAACCGTCCGGACCCGGCCGCGCCGCCGAGAAGGTCGGCTGAACAAGCAGGCGCCCTGACCGGCCGAAGGGGTGCCGGGGCGGTCCTCACCGCCCCGGCACCCCTTCGGCATGGATCGCCGCGTCACCAGCATCCGCCCGTCCGGTCCACTACGCCACTCGGGGGAATCAGCCCGGCGGGCCCAGGGCCCAGGCGGCGAGGGACAGCGTGGCCATCGACACCACCGTGGAGGCCACCACGGAGTTACGGGCGAGAGCCGTGCCGAGGCCGTACTCCCGGGCGTAGAGGAACGCGTTCTGCGCCGTCGGCAGCGCGGAGCACAGCACCACGGCCATCACCTGGTGCTCCGGCAGGCCCAGCAGCAGTGCGACAGCGAGGGCCGCCAGCGGCTGTACGACGTTCTTGAGCACGACCACCAGGGCGAGCTCGCCCCGGCTCCCCGGCGCCTCGGTGGCCTCCGGCCGGTCCCGGCGGCCGTGCAGCGACAGGCCCAGCGTGATCAGAGCGGTGGGTACGGCGGCGGCGCCGAGCAGTTCGCAGGGGCGACCGATCGCGGCCGGCACCCGAAGGCCCGTCGCGGAGACGAGCAGTCCGAGCACCGAGGCCATGATGATCGGGTTGCGGACCGGCATGGTCGTCATGCGGCGCAGGACCGGCCGCCAGCGGGCGCTGCCCCGGTCCGTCCCGGTGTCCAGCAGCGTCAGGATCACCGGGGAGACAAGCAGTACCTGGAACAGGATGACCTGCGCGACGAACGAGGCGTCGCCCAGCACCTGCACGGCCACGGGGATGCCGAGGTTGGCGGAGTTCACGTAGCCGGACGCCATACCGCTGATCGCCCGGTCGGCCGTCTTGCGGCCGAAGAACCGCCCGGCCGCGAGGAAGCCCAGTGCGCAGACGGCCACCGTGCCCGCGCCGAAAGCGATCATCGTCTGGTTCGCGAAGGAACTCAGCCGCGCCCCGGACACCATCATGAACAGGGCGGCGGGCATGGCCACATGGAAGACGAACCGGCCGAGCACTGCCTCCGCCTGCTCCCCGAGAAGGCCGCTGCGCCCGACCGCGTAACCGGCGGCGGTGAGCACCCAGATGGGAGTGAAGGCGGAGAGCAGGTCATGCATGGCCCTCATGATCCCCGCCCCGCCGGGCCCTCATCGCGGCGGGCCCGGCGGGACCCCTGGGCCGGTCAGCCGGCGGTGGTGCCTGCGTCCGTACCGCCCAAGCTGACCTGCAACTGCTTGATGCCGTTGAGCCAGGCCGAACGCAGCCGCCGGGGCTCGCCCACCAGACGCAGGTCGGGCAGCACGTCGGCGATGGCGTTGAAGATCAGGTTGATCTCCATCACGGCCAGGGACTTGCCGAGGCAGAAGTGCGGGCCGCCGCCGCCGAAGCCGAGGTGCGGGTTCGGGTCGCGGGAGATGTCGAAGTTCTCCGGGTGGTCGAAGACCTCGGGGTCGTTGTTGGCGGAGGAGTAGAACAGCCCCACCCGGTCGCCCTTCCTGATCCGCTGCCCGCCGAGCTCCACGTCCTGGGTCGCGGTGCGCTGGAAGGAGACCACGGGCGTCGCCCAGCGGACGATCTCCTCGGCGGTGGTCACCGGGCGCTCGCGCTTGTAGAGCTCCCACTGCTCGGGGTGGGTGAGGAAGGCGTGCATCCCGTGGCTGATGGCGTTGCGGGTGGTCTCGTTGCCGGCCACCGCGAGCAGGATCACGAAGAAGCCGAACTCGTCGCCGGAGAGATTCCCTTCACCCTCCGCCGCGACCAGCTGGGACACGATGTCCTTGGCCGGGCACTCCTTGCGCGCCGCCGCCAGGTTCATGGCGTACGAGACGATCTCCATGGCGGCCTCGGTGCCGACCTCTTCGGTGATCGCGTACTCGGGGTCGTCGTACGCGGCCATCTTGTTCGACCAGTCGAAGATCTTGGAACGGTCCTCCTGGGGCACGCCGATGAGCTCGGCGATGGCCTGGAGAGGGAGTTCGACGGCGATGTCGGTCACGAAGTCGAAGGAGCCGTCCTCGTCCGCGGCGGCGAGGGCGGTCTCGGCGATGGAACGTGCGCGGTCGTGGAGGGCCTGTTCCAGGGACCGGATCGCGCGGGGGGTGAAGCCGCGCTGGACGATCTGGCGGACGCGGGTGTGCTCGGGCGGGTCCATGTTGAGCATGATCAGCTTCTGGACCTCGATCTGGTCGCGGCTGATCGTCTCGTTGAAGCGGATGACGGCGGTGTTGGTGTTCGAGGAGAAGAGCTCCGGGTGGGTGGAGACGTACTTGACGTCCGCGTGGCGGGTGACGGCCCAGTAGCCCTCGTCGTCGAAGCCGGAGATCCCGGCGGGCTGGGAGCACCACCAGACCGGTGCGGTCTCCCGCATCTCGGTGAACTCCGGGTGCGGCACCCGGGATTGGAGAAGGTCGGGATCGGTGAAGTCGAACCCTTCGGGCAGATGGGGGCAGCGCATGGGCACCTCTCCACTCCAGGTCTGGCAGCGAACTGTCTGACGGCCCATCAGAAGTTGCCCGAAAGGTAGTAACGAGTTCTACAAGTCGCAAGAGCCGTGGCCGGATCTGTTGCGCTGGGCGGCGCACGCGCGTCAGGGGGAGCGTGTCGCGTACGCAAGGTGCGTGCACGACCCTTGCGTACCGGGGGTAAGCGTCATAAGACTGCTTGCAGAACTAGAACGCGTACTAGTTCCTTCCGTGGGTGCCGGGACGCCCCAGCGGAAGCGCGAGGAGAGGACGAGCTCATGGCCGCGGAACCCGTCATCGTCGAAGCCGTACGCACCCCCATCGGCAAGCGCGGAGGCGCGCTCGCCAATCTGCACCCCGCCTACCTGCTGGGCGAGACCTACCGTGAACTCCTGGGCCGCACCGGCATCCACGCCGACTGCGTCGAACAGATCGTCGGCGGTACGGTCACCCACGCCGGGGAACAGTCCATGAACCCGGCGCGCAACGCCTGGCTGACCGTGGGCCTTCCCTACGAGACCGCCGCCACCACCGTGGACTGTCAGTGCGGTTCCTCGCAACAGGCCGCCCACATGGTCGCCAACATGGTCGCGGCCGGAGTCATCGACGTCGGCATCAGCTGCGGTGTGGAGGCCATGTCACGCGTGCCGCTGGGCAGCGGCTCCAAGCACGGCCCGGGCAAGCCCTGGCCGGACGAGTGGAACGTGGACCTGCCCAACCAGTTCGAGGCCGCCGAACGCATCGCCCGCAAGCGTGGCCTCACCCGCGAGAACGTCGACGCCCTCGGCCTGCTCTCGCAGGAGCGGGCTGCGGCGGCCTGGGCCGAGGAGCGGTTCAAGCGCGAGACGTACGCGGTCCAGGTGCCCACCACCGAGGAGGAACAGGCCGCCGGGCAGGGCATGTGGCGGCTCGTCGACCGCGACGAGGGGCTGCGGGACACCACGATGGAGGGCCTCGGCGGGCTCAAGCCGGTCATGCCGACCGCGATCCACACCGCGGGCAACTCCTCGCAGATCTCCGACGGGGCCTGCGCCATCATGTGGGCGTCCAAGCGGATGGCGCGCGCCCTCAAGCTCAAGCCGCGCGCCCGGATCGTCGCCCAGGCCCTGGTCGGCTCGGACCCGCACTTCCACCTCGACGGCCCCATCGACGCGACCCGCGCGGTGCTCGGCAAGGCGGGCATGTCCCTGAAGGACATCGACCTCGTCGAGATCAACGAGGCCTTCGCCTCGGTGGTGCTGAGCTGGGCGCAGGTGTTCGGCCAGGACCTGGAGAAGGTCAACGTCAACGGCGGAGCCATCGCGCTCGGCCACCCGGTCGGCGCCACCGGCGCCCGGCTCATCACCACCGCCCTGCACGAACTGGAGCGCAGGGACAAGGAGTTCGCGCTCATCACGATGTGCGCGGGCGGCGCACTGGCGACGGGAACGATCATCCAGCGAATCTGAGGCCACCCCGGTCCGGGCCAGGAGTCCCGTGGAACGCCCGCCGCCCAACCCTGGCAAGGGGGAGGGGACGGCGGGGCGTTCGGAGGCGCGGCCCGGCTCCTGGCGAAGGTCCGGAGGCCGCCGTCCTGAACTCGGTTGCCGAATGACCGGCCGGAACTCCTGTACTGGCTCGACGTGTTGGGGCGGGCGGTACGGTGAGCGTTCGTGTCATGCCTCTCCGAACGTGTGAGGGAGCGGCAGAACCTGAGCGAGGTGGGGAAGCCGTGGCGGCGCGCAGTAGGTCCTTGGCATGGGCAGCACTTCTGCTGGTGGCCATGGTCACCAGCTGCTCCGCGGGACCCGGCACCGGCTCGAAGGCCGAGGCGCCCGAGGTCCCCGAGATCCATACGGACACCGCGCCCCTCGCCGAGCGCCTGCCGAAGCTCGGCCGCATCGTTTCGGCGCACTGGCAGCAGGAGGATCCCGGTGGCGACAGCAGGGTGCCCGGCCCCACGGACCACTTCGTCAGCGCGCTGATGAAACTCGACCCCGGTTCCGTGGCGGCGCTGACGGCGTCCGTACAGACGCAGCCGGTGGTCCCTGGGCCCGCGCCCGAGGGCATCTCCATTCCCGCCGGACTCACCGAGTTCGCACCTGCGGGGGCACGGTGGGTCCGCAGTGCGGCCCTCGACGAGAGCCTGGTGCGCGCCGACTTCGCAGCGCTCTACTTCGACCGGGACTCGGGCACCGTCTACCTCTCCGCGGCCAACCTCCACCTGCCGGACGTCCCGAAGGCCGAGGCCGGTCCGGGATGACGGATCACCTGAGGGCCACCGTCGAGCTGGTACGGAGCCGCTCCCGGCTCAAGCCGAAGGCCCCCGCCGGTACGAGCCGGCGGGGGCCTTCGTGTGTGCTCGGGGGCTGGGGGTCAGTACCAGCCGTTGGACTGCCAGAAGTCCCAGGCGCCGCACGGGCTGCCGTAGCGGTCCTCCATGTAGTCGACGCCCCACTCGATCTGGGTCTTGGCGTTGGTCTGCCAGTCGGAGCCGGCCGAGGCCATCTTCGAGCCGGGCAGGGCCTGGACCAGGCCGTAGGCGCCCGAGGAGGCGTTCGAGGCGTTGACGTCCCAGTCGCTCTCGTGGTCGACGATCTTGTCGAAGCACGTGTACTGGGTGCTGTCGCCGATCATCTTCTTCGCCGTTGCCTGCGCGCTCTCGGAGGACGTCGGGGCGGCGGCCGGGGCGGCCATCGCCGGAGTGACGGCCAGGGCCAGTCCGGTGGCGCCCAGCAGCACGGTCGCGCCGGCGGCGGCGGTCCTGCGGCGGGCGGTGCGGGGCTGGGCGAGGATGCGACGGGCGAACGACACGTAGAGACCTAACGTCGGGAACGGGGGAGTCGCGGCCGGTCCTGGTGGAGCGGGACCGGTACTCATCGACCGTGGCCCTTCGAGCGGAGCCTGTGGTCTCGGCGACGTGATCCATGGTTAGCGACGTCGATCAGCCGGCGCAACGACCCCGGGTACGGCCCCGCTTCGCAGGGCGGGACCAAAGTCCCGCGCCGGGCGCGGGCGTGGCGGGCCGGGGCGCCGTCCGGGGTCTACTAGGGCGGCTCGTGGAGGACCAAGGGCCTGTGGGGCCCTTCACCCCTTCGGGACCTCGAATGTGACCTGGGCCTCGCCGGAGGAGGGGAGCAGCTGCGGGATGCCGTCGACGATCGGATAGCGGCGGTGCAGGCGCGGGTTGTAGAGAGCGTCCCCCGTCTCGTCGAGGATCAGCGGACCCTTGTCGAGCGGGCAGGCGAGGATCTTCAGCAGCGGGTTGTCAGGCTTCATGACCGGTTCCTTCGGGTGTGGGGGTGTCCGCGTCGTGTCTCGGCAGGGTGAGCAGGACCATCAGGGCGAGCACGGTGCCGCCGATGCGCAGTAACAGCCGCAGCGGGTCCTCCGGCAGCGGCTCGTCGAACGCGATCGTGCCGCTGACGATGGTGAACACACAGGTCACCGTCGAGCACACCGGGACGATCAGCGATGCCCGGCAGCGCTGCAGGGCGGTCTGCGACAGCACCAGTCCGCTGATCCCCGTGACCAGCAGGAGGTACGGGTAGGGGCTGGCGAGCAGGGCCGCCACGGAGCCCTTGAGGTCCGCGGTGTCCAGATGCCCGGAGACTCCCTTGATGGCGAGCGAGCTGACCCCGTAGAGCAGACCGATCGCCACCGCGTACGCCACTCCGGTGGTCGGCTGCCGGTGACGCCGGCGGGCGCGGCGTTCCGCGGCCGCGTACAGCCCCAGTCCGGCCGCGAGTGTCGGCACGCACAGAGCCAGCAGGATGCCCGCCGGCGCGCTGCGGCTGACCTCCTCCTCGCTCCCGTACAGAGAGGACACCACCATGACCAGTGCCAGCCCGATCACCGCCACCGCGCGACGCTCACGGCCGGAGGGGCGCTCACCCAGCACCACCGAGGAGAGCACCAGCAGGAGGACGAGACCGGAGAGGAAGAGGCCCTGGGCGGCGGCGATCGGCAGGGAGCGGTAGACGGCCAGCTGGGCGCCGAACCCGAGCGCGAGCGCCAGGGCCCCGCAGATCCACAGGGGCCTGCCGGCCAGCAGGAGCAGGGCCCGGCCCGGCCGTGCCGCACTCAGCGGCGGCATGCCGGCCAGCGCACGCTTCTCCAGGACGAAGCCGGTGCTGTACAGCACGTTCGCCACCAGCGCGGCGGCCACTCCCCAGATCACGGGCTACACCTTCCTCGCGTGCACAAGGAGGATGGATGCGAGGGACGGCACCCGGCAGGCCAGCCGGTCCAGCGTCCGGAGCGGGCGCGGCACTCCGTGGAACGGTGCACCGGCGACCCGCACCACCTCGAACCCGCACGCCGCCACGAACTCCCGCAGCGCGCGTGCCGTGTACAGACGCAGATGGCCGACCACCTGGCTGCCCGGCCTGCCGTGGATCTGGCGCAGACTCACCTCGGAGAACACCGGCTGGACTCCGGCGAGCAGCAGCCCGCGGTTGTACCAGGCGGCGAGGTTGGGCGTGGAGAGCATCAGATGGCCCCCGGGCCGCAGCACCCGGTGCAGTTCGTCGAGGGCGCTGTCGGGGTCGACGAGGTGCTCGACGACCTCGCTGAAGATCACGGCGTCGGCGCTTCCGGAGGCGAACGGCAGCCCGCCGTCCGTCAGTTCACCGCGTACGACCTGGCCAAGGCGCGGCGCCGCACGCAGCAGCGCGCCCTGCGACCAGTCGACTCCCACGACACGGTGCCCGTTCAGTTCCCGGGCGGCGGTCGCTGCGGCCGAGCCGTCACCGCAGCCCACGTCGAGCACGGTCGCGGCCGGCCGGCCGGCCCCGACGGGCCCGAGGGCGGCGGCGAGCATCCGGGCCTGGCGCAGGGTACGGGCCTCGCCGGAGGCGACGGGGACGTCGGGGTCCTCGTAGAAATCCCGCAGCCCGGGAGCGGGCGTGGCCGGCGGACATACCGTCGCCTCCGCCGGGTTCGTGGCGGCCGAGCAGTGGGGGGAGGGGTTCATGACGGCCTCGCAGGGTCCTTCTGGGTGGAGCGGGTTCGGCCCGGTGCCGGGTCGGCACGGGGTGTGTCGTCGGGGTGGGCGACCTGTGCCGTCGCACTGAGCGACTGCGCGAACAGGCCGGCCAGGTCCGCGCCCGCCGTGTCGCCGAGCAGCGCCCGCGACCAGCGCAGCGTCACGTGCAGCCGCCCGTTGGTGGAGGCCGCCGCCACGCTCAGCCCGCGCGGCATCCGCGCCGGTGCGGAGAACCACACGGCCTTCGCCCGGCCCGCGTCACCGAAGTCCAGCGCGTACGGAACGCGTCCGACATTGGTGACCAGCACCGTCGATGTCCAGGGCGCGGCGGCCCGCCGCGCGCCACGGGTGAGCGCGCCCCGGATTCCGACCGGCAGGAGCGGCGCGGTCAGCAGGTTCGCCCCGAGGCCCAGCGGCGCACCGCGGGCCGACTTCAGCGCGCGGGTGCGTCGGGCGGTGGTGCGCAGCAGTCGGGCCACGGCGGCCGGGTCCGGCCGCTCACCGCGCAGCAGGTCCGGATCGAGCGGGTCCTCGGAGGTCATGGCGACTTCCACGAGCCGGGTTCCGTTCCCCATCGGCATGTCCCTGCCGCGCGGACGGTCGTCGACGGGCATGGTGATCCGCACCGGACCGGCGGGCCGGCCCTGTGCGGCGTTCCAGCGGCCCACCATGAGGGACGCGGCGACCAGCAGCTGGTCGTTGACGGTCCATGACGCGAGCCCGCCGGGCCTGCCCGCCCGCGACGGAACAGGCAGTTCCGCCTGGAGCATTCCGTTTCCCACGGCGCGGGCGCGCACCGGCCCGGGGCGGGAGTCCGGTGCGACCCGCACGGGCCACGCGCGGCCCGTGCCACCGGTCGCGGCAGGACCCGAGGGGCCCATCCGGACCGGCCCGGCGACGGGCACGGCGGCCGAACCGCTGTACTGTTCGGCGGCCGTGGCGAGCACCCGCAGTCCGGACCCTGCGTCGAGGGCCGTGTGATGCATCGTCAGCAGCAGTACGGTCCGGGTCGCTCCCGGCCCTTCCGCCTCCGGCACCTCACCGACGGCGGATTCCCCGTCCCCCTCGATGACCTCCAGGCGCATCGGTGGCGACAGGGCCAACGACGGGCACTCCTCCAGGGCCCGTGCACGGGCGCGGGCCAGCGCGTCGGGTCCCGGCGGCGGGAATTCCACCGGATCGCAGTCCGGTTCGCCGGTGAGCTCCCACGCGAAGGACTGCCTGAGCCGGCGGCCCGGCACTTCCCGCACCAGTACCCGGGGGTGTGTCAGCAGTGCCTGGCGGAACGCGGTCCGCAACCGTTCCGGGTCCAGCCGTCCGGGCAGATGGACCTCGATGTGTACGGTCTCCGGCTCGTCGTCACCGAGGCAGTGCCGGGACACCTCATCGGTGACCGGAAAGGGAATCCGGACCCCGCCGGGCGGGGGTGAGTCCCCCCGCCCGGCGGTCCGCGACGAGGTCATGACGGGCCACCGCCTCCCTGGTGCCGGGGGAGCGGCTCGGTCCGGTCCCCGGCGTCCGTGTTCCCCGGCCGGGCCGTGACCACCGGTCCGGCTACGGGTGTGAGCGCACCGCCGTCGCCCTCCGGTGCGTCGGCACCGTCCTCGTCCCGGCGCCCGGCTTCCGTGGGCACCGGGCGTACCGCCGTCACCAGGGCGGCGGACAGGGCCACCAGTGCCAGTACCTGGGCGACGGCGCTGAACGCTCCCTGCCCGGCGGCGGCCGGCTCCCCGGCGCCGATGGCCGCGGTGATGCCCGCTCCGGCCATCGCCACCGCCGCGGTCGGTACCAGGACGGCCGGCCGGAACCGGGCCGCCACGGCGAGTACGGGCACCACGAGCGCGAGCGGACCCGCCGCCGCCGCGACCACTGCGGTCAGCGCCAGTGTCCCGAGCAGCATCCCGGGGGCCGCCGGTTCGGGCAGCTCCTTGTCGTTTCCACCGGCGTTGCGCCTGCGGCCCACGAAGGCCAGTGCGGCCAGCGCGGCGAGCGCGATCGCACCGCCGATCAGGGCGGCCCGGTAAGGACCGGAGGGCTCGAACTCCAGGTTCACCGTGCCGGACGCGCCGGCCGGGATCACCCAGGCCTGCTGCCAGCCGTCGAGCCGCACCGACTCCAGTTCCTGGCCGTCCAGAGTGGCCTTCCAGCCGTCGTTGGCGTTCTCGTAGGTCTGGAGGTACGCGGCCTCGCCGGAGCCGGCGGAAACCGAGACGGTCCTGCTGTCGTCGCTCCACTCGGTGACGGTGGCCTCGCGGCCCGCCGCTCCCGCGATCTCCTGCGGGGTGCCCCGGGTCAGCGTGACATCGGTGATCGCCAGCGGGCCCGCGTCGTCCGCCTCCACCTCGTGCTTCCCGGCCGGAAGGTCCAGGGTGCCGTCCGCCTCCTCTCCCGCGCAGAGTGCGACGGTGACGGGGCGGCGCTCGGTGAGGTCCCGGACGGATCCTGAGGCCTTCGTCTTGTGCAGGACACCGCCGACCGCGAGGTCCGGGCCCTCGCCGCACGGCAGCGAGAACCGCGCCGACGGCTTGGCGCGTGGCACCCGCAGTTCGGCCAGCGCGGGAACGTGGACCTCACTGAGGCCGACCGGCAGCTGCAACTCCTCCTCCGCCACCGGGTTGTGGACGGTGAGCGGGACGACCCGGCTGATGGTGATGTCGAGCCGGTCCGTCTCGATCTCCGGGAAACGGGCCCATCCGTTCTCGTCCACGTCTGCCGTCGCGGCGCCGTGCGGCGAGCTGATCAGCACCTGCTCGGGCCGGGTGGACACCCCGCCGGCCGGCGCGAGGACGATCTCGTCGATCTTCTTCTTCTTGGGCCAGCTCAGGTGGACGACCGGCCGGTCGCCGGCGATCCAGGCGGTCGTCAGGTCTCCGTCGACCAGGTTGCGGGCGCTCAGTGACATGCCGGTGCGGCTGGTGGAGTCCACGGATGCCGTCACCCGGTTCCTCGATCCCGGAGCCGAACGGTCCAGCAGTTCGTCCAGACGGCCGCCGGGTACGGCGACGGCCCGCGCCGACACCTCGTACTCCGCAGCTTCCTCGGTGCCGAACTGCCGGTGCAGTCCCACCTCGGCCGATACGGGCGACAGGCCGCCCGCGTCGGTACCGCGGTGCAGGGAGTACACGGTCGCCGCCGCCTCGGTGTTCTGCGCGTCGGCCGGCAGCGCTAGCATGCGCGTCACCTGCACCTCAGGGACCGACACCTCGGAGAAGCCGGCGCCGGCCAGGCCCGGCCGGCCCTCCTGCGCGGCAAGAACGGTGATCTTCATCCAGGAGGCCTCGCCGACGGGTGCCTTGACGGTCTGCGGCTGCCCGTTCGTCTGCAGCGGGCTGTCGGCCGAACCCTGGTCGGTCTCGATTCTCACCCGCGTGGGCGCGGATCGTGTGCCGTCGCCCCGCAGCGGTGTCAGCTGGATGGAGGACGGGATGTCGGTCGGCCCGGAGAAGCCCACCTTGAGCCACTGACCGGCCGGCTCGCCCGGACTGCCCTCGGCCCACGCCGTGTCCGGGTTGCCGTCGAAGGCGTTCACGGGGTCGTACTGCGGCTGGTGGAACAGCCAGTTGCCGCTGCTGGAGGCGGTCACGGACTTCGCGCCGCGCAGTTCGGCCGTCGTCTGGTGACCGGAGCCCTGCGACGGCAGGATCTGCTTGGGCTTCTCACCCGGGTTCTGCAGGCTGCCGGAGTGATTGCGCTCGTTCTCGGTGTACGTGTACGAGGTGTTGTTGTTGACCAGGCCGAAGCGGGTGTCGGCGCGGCGCAGTCCGTCCGCGACGGCCTTCACCGGCGCGGTGACACCCTTGGGAAGACGGTCCCCGGCCAGCACGGCCGGCCTGTCGGCCATGGAGGGATCGGCCGACAGCTGGAGCAGCGACTCCGGTCCGCCACTGACCACGGCCGTGTCGGATGCCGAGGACACACCGACCTTGCCCGGACGGTCGTCCCTGTCCTGCGGACGGTAGATCTCCACGGCCTGGAGCCGCGGAACGAGCCCCTGCACCTGTAGCGGAGTGCCGGCGGCGATGCGCCCGCCGGTCACCAGCGGGCCGAATCCGGCGACCTTGCGGTAGCCGGACGACTCCAGGGTCCGCTTCACCGTCTGCGGGGGGACGTAACCGATCTGGTCCGGGTCGAGGTCGTTGCGTACGACCACCTCGTGCAGACCGGCCCGTGCCAGGAACGCCTGGAGGCCCGGGACCTCGGTGCCGGACAGCAGCGCCTGCTCGACGGCGTCCGTCGCACGGCGTGAGCCGGGCTCACCGAAGGGGACGAAGTCACGCTGCGCCCAGGCCGTTTCGGCCAGCACGTCGAAGGGCTGGTCGATGGGGGAACCCCAGGTGTAGATGCCGTGCGCCGTCGCCGGCACGACCATCGCCCGGCTGTCCTGGGCGTTGTCCTTGAGCCAGCCGGCGGCCTTCTCCCAGTGGGTGGGCAGCTTGGCGAAGGCGCCCGGCTGCAGGATCGAGCCGTTGACGTACGGCAGGGCCAGGCCGGGCAGTACCAGGACCGCCGCCACCGCGGGCACCCAGCGGCGCCCGGGAAGCGCACGCGGAGCGCTGCTCGTGAAGAGCACCGCGGTCAGGTGGGCCAGACCGAGAGCGAGCGCGAGGGCCAGTCCCGGCTGGAACTTGTAGATGTTGCGGAAGGGCTTCAACGGCCCGTTCAGCCAGTCCTGCACGACACCGTGAACCGGACCGCCGAAGGCGCCGCCGTATCCGGCCAGGGCGATCAGGACGACGGCCAGCACGGTCATCAGCAGCCAGCGCCGCTCGGGCAGGTCCCGGCGGGCCAGGCCCGCAAGCCCCAGGGCCGCTGCGAACGCCGAACCCAGGATCGTGAGGACGGAGGCGGCGACGGTCCAGCCGGCCGGCAGCCAGGCCTCACCGAAGTTCAGATAGGCCACCCAGTTGCCGGCGCCGCGCAGCAGCTCGGTCGCGGACATGGTGGCGGTGGTGGTGTCGGCCTGCTCGACGTACGCCATGAAGTTCTCGCCGTGCATGCCGAGCAGGAGCAGCGGCACCACCCACCACAGGGTGGCGAGCAGCACGCCCGGTATCCACCAGCCCAGCAGTGCGCGCCGCCGTGGTCCGGCCGGGCGGCTGAGCAGGTACAGACCCACGGGCAGCAGCGAGGCCAGTGTCGACGCGGCGTTCACGCCACCCATGAAGGGGATGAGCAGGGCCGACCGTGCGGCGGCCATGCGGGGGCTCAGCACCGTCGAGGTCAGCGGCAGCAGCACCCAGGGCAGCAGGGCGCCGGGCAGCGCGGCGGCGGAGGTCGAGCCGATGACGATCGTGAAGGTGGGCCACAGCGCGTACACCACCGCACCGAGCAGCCGGGTCGTGGGCGTACCCACGCGCAGCCGTTCGGCGAGCCTGAGCGCACCCCAGAAGGCGGCGGTCACGATGACGGACAGCCAGAGCCGCTCGGCCAGCCACACCGGGACGTTCAGCACGTCCATGAGCGCGTAGTAGGGGAGCGCCGGGAACGCGTAGCCGACGTACTGGTTGGCGATGCCGCCGAAGCCCGCTTCGCCGTTCCACAGCGAACCGAGGTCGCCGAGGAAGCGCCAGGGGTCCAGGGCGACGCCGAGCTTCGTCTCGAACGTCATCTTCCCCGGTGACACCGCGAGGAAGGACACCAGCACGACGGCCCAGAAGCCGAACATCAGGCGTCGTCCGCGCGGGCCCCCTGGCGCCTCGGCCGGCGTCGGGCCGGGCTGCGGCGCCCGGGTGGGCGCCTGGACCGTACTGGTCATGACCGCTCCTCGCTTCGCTTGCTCATGGGCTTCGCCTGAGAATCAGCAGCAGATTCCAGGTGGCGATCTCGCGGAGTCCCGGCAGCCGGGTGATCGTGCTCGCGAGGAACGGCCAGTAACGGGACCGCGCCGTGACGACGTCCACGTCGTCACGGCCACGGACGTGCCGCAGGGTGGGACCGATATGGACGGGGAACAGGTTCTCGCCGACCGTGTGCTTGGCCTCGCGGCCGGTGCGCCGTTCGTAGCGCTTCCGGGCGCGGCCTGCCCCGAGGTAGTGCCAGGGCGCTGTCTCGTGACCTCCCCAGGGGGAGAGCCAGTTGGTGAACGACAGGTAGATCAGCCCGCCGGGACGGGTGACGCGTGCCATCTCGCTGATGAAGGTCTGCGGGTCCGCCACGTGCTCCAGCACATTGGAGGAGAAGCACACGTCCGCCGCGCCGTCGGCGAGCGGAAGCAGATAACCGTCGGCGAGCACCGCGTCCTCGATCGCCGGGCCGCGGGAGATCAGCTCCCGCGGGTCGGGCTCGAAGAGGTAGCTCTGGGCGCCGCGGCGGCGGAACTCCTGGGTGAAGTAGCCGCTGCCGCCGCCGATGTCGACGACGATCTTGCCCGGCAGGTCGATGTGACGCGCCACCTGTGCGACCGAGTCACGGGCCAGCAGGGTGTAGCACCGCTCGGGGTCGCTCTGTTCGCGCATGAACGCCCGGAAGAGGGTGGCCGATCGCCGGAACGACGGATCCTTGAAGGCGCGTTCGCCGGCCTCAGACACGGCCGCTCACCTGCCGTATCCGGGGGCGGCGGCGCGCGCCGCCGCCTCGGCGGCCACCGCCTGGAACTGCCGGACCGTCGAGCTCCAGCGGAAACGCTCGGCGCGACGCACGGCCGCGCGTCCCATGGCCGTGCGCCGCTCGGCGCTCAGGGACAGCGCGCACCACATGGCGGCGAACGAACTCTCCCCCCTGGCCAGCACGCCGGTCTCCCCGTCCTCGATGGAGTCGCACAGGCCAGGGATGTCGAAACCGACCGCGGGAGTGCCCCGTGCGGCGGCCTCGGTGACGACCAGCCCCCAGCCCTCGACGAGGGAGGGGTGCAACAGCAGCCACGCCTCGCACATCAGCCGGTGCTTCTCGGCCTCCGACACCCGGCCCGCGAACGTCACACCGGGGCCGGCCATGGCTTCCAGCCGCTCCCGTTCGGGGCCGTCGCCGACGATGACGAGCCGGCCGCCGGTGACAGGACGGACCCGCTCCCACAGCCGCAGGAGCAGATCGATGCGCTTGTACTCCACCAGCCGGCCGACGGCCAGGAACAGCGGTTCCTTCGCCTCCGGCAACAGCGGGCCCGGGTCTTCGACCCCGTTGTTCACGATCCGGATACGGTCCGCGGCCACCCCGATGCCTCGCAGCTCGGAGGCGGTCGACTCGGAGACGGCCACCATCAGGTTGTCGCGGTGGGTGCCTGCCAGCGCCCAGTGCTCCAGCCTGCGCCCGAGCCGGGCCGCCGGGCCCGGGTAGCGCAGCTGCCAAAGATCGCTGTGCACATGGTTGACCAGGCACAATGTCGGTCCTCGGTGCCAGAGAGGCGCGAGGTAGGGCATGCCGTTGCACACCTCGACCAGCAGGTCGCAGTCGCCGACCTCGCGGGCGAACGTCCGGCCGGCACGCAGGAAGTGCCCCACGTCTCCGCCCGCGGACACCACCCGGTAGTCGCGTGCGGCGGCAGGGCCGCCGCATACGAGGGTGACTTCATGGCCTTGGGCGGTCAGGCCGTCGGCTATCCGGTCGATGAGGAGTTCCGAACCGCCGGCGGCCTGGTTTCCCAGGTCGCGGCGGGCGAGGAACGTGATCCGGCGCGGCAGAGGTTCCACGGCGGGTGCGCTGTGCGGGTCGACGGCGGGCAAGTCGGTGACCTGGCTGCCGGTTCGGGCTCGAACGAGAACGGAATCCTCCTGGCCGGAGGCCGGGGCGGACGCGTGCTGGGGCATAGAGGTGCTCCAACTCGGTGGCTGCGGGAGCAGTCGGGTGGGGGATTGCCTGGCTTCCGGGGTGAAGCGCTGGGCGACTCGGTGTACGGGTGCTGCGGGTGCGCTGAGGCTTACTCAGGGGTAACCCAAGTGTTCGTACGAGCGATTCATCCCGCTACGCACGTGGGTGACAAGTTCGGGCTCCGCCGGGAGGCCGTTTTCATCACGCACCTGAGTGTTCCGGCTGCCGGCGACCGCGGATCAGAAGCACCACACCGCCCACGGTGAGCAGACCGCCCGCGATCCCGCCCCACAGGGGAACCGTCTCGCCGAGCAGCTCCAGCCGGCCGCCGTCGTCGGAAGCCAGTCCGGCCTGCTCGCGCCGTGTCGACTCGGTGAACTCCAGCCGCTTGCTGGACAGCAGGGTGACGGCGTCCTTCGTCGAACCGGGGGCCCGCAGCGTCTTGGTCGGTGCGATCACCGCGTTCATGATCCGGCCCGTGCGCGGCGCCACCGTCAGCTCGATCAGCGCGTTGGAGTACCACTCCTCGGCGAGTACCTGGCCCGGCTCCTTGCTGCCCACCAGCACGCCCGGCACCTGGCGGGTACCGGTGGCGGTGGCCTCCACGCTGCCGGTGAAGCGGTAGCCCTGCTGCCCGTGGATCTCGGTGGTGTCCTTGAACTCCAGCGGCACACCGGCGCCCAGGGTGCTGTCCCACCAGGTGTAGACGCGCTTCTCGACGTCGAAGGGGAACTTCAGGTAGGCCTCCCCCTCGAATACGGGCTTCTCCTCGCAGCAGTGCACCGGAAGGTTGGTCCGGCGGTCCGTGACCCAGCGTTCCGTGCTCCACTGCAGGGATTTGCGCGGGTCGGCCAGCGGCAGCGTCTTCGGGGTGTCGATCTGCGTTGACACGTCCCAGACCGCGTTCCCGCTCCGCTCGCTCTCCGGGACGTTGCCCAGCACCCGGCGGGTGATCGTGAGGATCTGGTCGTCCTCCGTGGAGACGGTTCCGGTGTCGAAGTAGCTGCCCTTGCCGGTGAAGACCGTCGTGGAGTTCACGTCGGTCGGTGTGCGTTTGGCGCGCGGTTCCACGTACCAGACGAGCAGCTGGGTGAGGACCAGCAGGAACACGCCGGCACCCAGCAGAAGCAGGGGCAGAAGTGATGTCGATCGGCGCATGCGGGTACTCCAATGCAGGCAGGAAGTGTGCGGATTCGTTCGCGGGCTGTGCGGAAGGGGTCGCACGCGCGGCCTTCGGCCTGTCGGGCCGAGAAAGGGGCGCACCGGGCGTGGAATGACGTACCCGGGAGTAACGGCGCTGTGAACCGCGAAATTAAGCGGCGCTTGACCACCTGTCAATGGGCTCGCATACTGACCGCGCCGGACCGGGCCGGCGCGCTGGGTGACAACCTCACACGACCGAGAGGCCGATCATCCTCATGCCCAGACTCCTCGCCGCTCTGCTGACCTGCGCCGCTTCCGCCGCACTGGCCACCGGTGCCGCCTTCGGAATCGTCGCCTCCCTCGATGCCACACCCGAGTCGCAGAACGTGCCGCTCGTCACGTTTCCCGACCCTCCCGCGGACGGTGCGTCCGGCGCACCGAGCCCGAGCGCGGGCTAGGCCTTTCGTCTGGATCACGCCGCGGATGCGCGTGCCGGACCCCGTGCCCCGGCGTAATCCGGACGAGAGACCCTAGGTTGTGAAGATCCATGCCGGCCGATCGAGCGGGCGCAAGGACCGAACGTCCAGGAGCAGGTGCTGTGGCAGCGTCGTCAGCGTGGCACGACGTGCCACGGGAACGGATCCAGCGGTTCGCCGCCCTCGCGCGGGAGCAGGTGCCCGAGCTCGCACAAGACGTACTCGCCGCGATCCGCAAGGAACATCCGCGTCTGACGTTCATCGCGGACGAGTCCGGGGAACCGAAGGCCCTGGTGGCGATCCGGCATTCCCTGGAGCTCTTCGTGGAGCAGATGACCACGGGGTCGGACCGGCCACGCGCCCTCCCCGAGATGTTCCAGGAGTTCGGACGCGGTGAGGTCACGCAGGGGCGCAGCCTGGACTCCTTGCAGGAGATCTACCGGCTGGGCGTACGTCTCTCCTGGCGGCGCATGGCGGCGATCGGCCAGCAGGTCGACATCCCGCCCGCGGCCATGTACGAACTCGCCGAGACCGCGTTCGAGTACCTCGACGTCATAGTGGCGCAGTCGGTACGCGGCTACGCCGAGGCCGTGGCCCGCCAGGCCGGGGAGCGGCTGCGCCTGCAACGGCTGCTTGTCGACCTTCTGCTCGCCGAGCACCGCACCGATCCGTCCGCCCTCCTCGCCGACCGCGCGGCCGGCATCGGCTGGCAGCTGCCCGAGAGGGTGGCGGTGGCCGTGCTGCTCCGCCCCACCGAGGACGCCGTCGCCCCCGCCGTGGGCGACGAGGTACTGCTCGACATGGAGGCCGAGCAGCCGCGCCTCGTGGTCCCGAACCCGGAATCCCCCGGGCGGGCGGAGCTGTTGCACCGGGCGATGGCCAACTGGTCCGGCGCGATCGGCCCGTCGGTTCCCCTGGCCGAGGCCCACACCTCGCTGCGCTGGGCGGAGGCCGCCGTCGGGATGATCGAGCAGAACCTGCTCCCGCAGGGGCGGTTACTGCACTGCGCCGAGCACGTCGAAGCCCTGGTGCTGCTGCCCGCGCGGGAGTTGCTCGACGATCTGGCGCGGCGGCGACTGGCCCAGCTGGGCGGGACCGGCGGCCCCGCCCACGCCCACCGTCTCGCCGAGACCCTGCTGGCCTGGCTGGAAACGCGTGGTGGCGCGCCGGAGGTGGCCGCCCGTCTCGGAGTCCACCCGCAGACGGTCCGTTACCGCCTGAGGCAGCTCCGTGAGGTGTGGGGCGATGACCTGGACGACCCGGACCGCCGGTTCGAGATGGGGCTGGTGCTGCGAGCGCGGCGGCTGCGCGGTGATCTGGTCCCGCCGCCCGACTGACGGGCCCTCACCGCTTCATGCCTTTTCCGGGGCCTCGATTGTGACCGGGTCCTCGAAAGTGACCGGGTCCTCGAAAGTGTCCGGGGCATCGAATGTGACCGGGGCGTCGAAGGCCGCGCGGCGGGTGGCCCGGCGCAGCGCCTTCAGCAGGGTGGGGCCCACGGCCACGGTCAGAGCCACGGTGAGCACGGCCCGTCCCAGGTCCCAGCCCAGTGAGGTGGCCACGCAGTACGCGACGAAGCGGACCAGGTTCTCGTGCACCGGATCGCCGGGGACGAAGGAGATTCCGGAACCGGACGGCGGCACGATGGTCCAGCCGTAGAGGTTCATCACCGTGCCGTACGCGAACGCCGCCGCGCACCCGTACGCAGCGAGCATCAGGATCTCCGCGCGGCCCCGCAGCCCTGCCTGGCCCGGCAGCAGGCCGGCGCCCATGGTGAACCAGGCCATCGACAGCATCTGGAACGGCATCCACGGCCCGACCCCGCCGGTGAGCAGCGCGGACGCGAACATCGTCACCGAACCGAGTACGAAGCCGAAGCCGGGCCCCAGCACCCGGCCGCTCAGCACCATCAGGAAGAACATCGGCTCCAGTCCCGCCGTGCCCGCGCCCAGGGGGCGCAGCGCCGCGCCGACCGCCGCGAGGACCCCCAGCATGGCCACCGCCTTCGCGTCCATCCCGGAGTCGGCGACGGTCGCCACGACCACCGCGACGAGCAGGGGCAGCAGCGCCGCGAACAGCCAGGGCGCGTCCTTCTCGTGGGCGACCCCGAACGACGGGTCCGCGAACAGCGGCCAGCCGAAGGCCGCCACGCCGATCGCGCTGATGAGGACCAGTGCGGCGATCGCCCGGGGGCCGAGGCGGATCGGGCGGGTCCGTCGGGCGGCGGGTTCATTCATGCCGTGGCCTCCAGAGCGGTGCGCACCTGGGACACGGTCAGCCACTGCTGCGGCGCGAGGATCTTCGCGGTCTGCGGGGCGAACGCAGGGGAGGAGACGACGACCTCCGCCGTCGGGCCGTCCGCCACGATCTCCCCGTCCGCGAGGATCACCACCCGGTGGGCCAGCTCCGCCGCCAGTTCCACGTCGTGCGTCGCCAGGACGATGGCGTGGCCCTGGTCGGCGAGCCCGCGCAGGATTCCCACCAGGCGGGTCTTGGCCGCGTAGTCGAGTCCCCGGGTCGGTTCGTCCAGGAGGAGCAGCGGGGGGCGGCCGGTGAGGACGACCGCCAGGGCGAGCGCGAGGCGCTGGCCCTCGGAGAGGTCGCGGGGGTGCGTGCCGTCGTCGATGCCGGGGAGGAGCTCGGCCACCAGGGCACGGCACGTGCCGGGCGCCGCGTGCGCGTCGGAGTCGGCCGCCGCGCATTCGGCGGCGACGGTGTCCGCGTACAGCAGGTCGCGCGGTTCCTGCGGGACCAGGCCGACCTGGCGGATCAGGTCGCGGGGGCTGGTGGCGCGAGGGGTGAGGCCGCCCACCGTGACGGTGCCCGTCGTGGGTTCGATCATGCCGACGAGGGTGGCGAGGAGGGTGGACTTGCCGGCGCCGTTGCGGCCCATGAGGGCGATGGTCTCCCCGGGGGTGACGCGCAGGTCGATGCGGCGGAGCGCCTCGACACGGCCGCGGCGTACTCCCAGGTTGACGGCCCTGGCGGTGTCGGCCCCCCGGGGCTCGGGGCTCGGGGCGCCGGGGCGGCGTCGCAGCAGACGGGCGAGCTGTCCCCCTGCCCGGCCCTTCCCCTGACCGGGGCTCAGCCCCGGATCCGGCTCCTCGATCGCCGGCGGGGCCGGAGTGTCCTCCCGGCCGGGGCAGGACACCGCCACGCCTTCCAGCCTCGCTCGCAGTGCCCCCGCCCCCCGCCTCGCGTCCCGTACGGACAAGGGCAGCGGGGACCAGCCAGCGAGGCGGCCCAGGGCCACCACCGGGGGTTGCACCGGGGAGACCGCCATCACGTCCTGGGGGCTGCCCGTCACCGGCGCCGCGCCGGGTGACGGCAGCAGGACGACCTGGTCCGCGTACTGCACCACGCGCTCCAGGCGGTGCTCGGCCATCAGGACGGTCGTCCCCAGGTCGTGCACGAGCCGCTGGAGCACCGACAGGACCTCTTCGGCTGCCGCCGGGTCCAGTGCGGACGTCGGCTCGTCGAGGACCAGCACCTTCGGGTGCGAGGTCAGGACCGAGCCGATCGCCACCCGCTGCTGCTGGCCGCCCGACAGCGTGGCGATCGGCCGGTCGCGCAGCTCCGCCAGACCCAGCAGGTCGAGCGTCTCCTCGACGCGCCGCCGCATGACGTCGGGTGCGAGGCCCAGCGACTCCATGCCGTACGCGAGCTCGTCCTCGACGGTGTCGGTGACGAAGTGCGCCAGCGGGTCCTGTCCCACCGTGCCGACGAGGTCGGCGAGCTCACGCGGCTTGTGCGTACGGGTGTCGCGGCCGTCGACCGTGACCCGGCCGCTCAGTGTGCCGCCGGTGAAGTGCGGTACGAGCCCGGACACCGCGCCCAGCAAGGTCGACTTCCCCACCCCCGACGGACCGACGAGGAGCACCAGCTCGCCCTCGGGGACGGTCAGGTCGATGCCGGAGAGGGTGGGCCGGTCCGTCCCCTCGTACCGTACCGAGACCTGCTCGAACCGGATCATGCCTGCTCCTTGAAGCCTGTGGGTGAGGGCGGCAGCGGCGCCACGGCCGCGGGCAGCAGTCCGATCAGGACCGCGGCCGCGGGCCACAGCGGCAGCACCGGAGCGGTCAGCGGTACGACTCCGGGGTGCAGGGCACGCGGATCGGCGCCGGACGCCCAGATCATCGCCGCGGCGACCGCCACGCCCGAGCCCGCCACCAGCCAGGCCCTGGCCCCCCACCGGTCGGGCCGGTAGCGGGTACGGACCGAGCGGCGGCCGCCCAGTCGCAGCCCGGCCATCGCGGCGGCCAGCCCGGCCACCAGCAGCGGCAGTCCGTACACCGCGCCCTGGGAGGCGAGCAGCCCGTAGGTGCCCGCGCACACCCCCAGCAGTCCGCCGAGCGTGAGGACGTTCGTGGTGCGCCGGACACCGGGCGGAACCTGCGCCGTGCGCCCGTAGCCGCGCGCGTCCATCGAGGCGGCCACCGCGACCGACCGTTCCAGGGCGCCTTCCAGGACCGGCAGTCCGATCTGGAGGACCGCCCCGATCCCGCCGGTCGGACGCCCCCGCAGCCGCCGGGCCGTACGCAGGCGTACGACGTCGGCCACCATGTTCGGCGCGAAGGTCATCGCCACGACGACGGCGACCCCCGCCTCGTACAGCGCGCCCGGCAGTGACTTCAGCAACCGCGCCGGGTTGGCCAGCGAGTTCGCCGCGCCGACGCAGATCAGGAGGGTGGCCAGCTTCGCCCCGTCGTACAGGGCGAACACCAGTTGTTCGGCCGACACCCGGCCGCCGATCCGCACGCCCTGCGCCCAGTCGGGCACCGGCACTTCGGGAAGCGTGAACAGCACGTGCGTACCGGGAATCGGCGAGCCGAGAAGGACGGAGAACACCAGCCGCACACCGACGACGAACAGCCCGAGCTTCACGAACGCCCCGTAAGAACGGGCCCACGGCGCATCCGTGCGCCGCGCCGCCACCACATAGCCCGCCACGCCGATCAGCAGTCCGAGCACCAGCGGGTTGGAGGTCCGGGAGGCGGCGGTGGCCAGGCCGAGCGCCCACAGCCACCACGCCCCGGCCGGCAGCGCGTTGCTGCGCGTGGCCTCGGGCGCGCGCAGGGCACGGTGGAGCCGGGCGGCACGGCCGGAGCGGGTCATCGGCGCCGGCGGGCCTGGAGGACGGCGGCGATACCCAGCAGGAGGACGGCGCCGAGGCCGACGAGCACACCGGCCGACGGGCCGCTGCCGTCGTCGTCGCCGGCTGCCGGGGAGCGTTCGGCGGGCTCGGAGCCGGCGGTCCCGGAGGGATCGGGCTGGGAGGCGGTGTCATCGGCGACCTGGTCCCCGCAGCCCGAGGCCGGGTAGCCGGAGATCGCGCAGAGCATCGCGTTGCTGTTGTAGCGGAGCGGCGTCGCCACCGAGGCGAGCGCCTCCGCCCCGCTGGCGTCCGGTTCCACCTGCGCGCACGCGGCGCGCGGTGCGGGCGGGGACTCGCCGTCGGGGGCGTCCGCCGCCGTGCCGGGGTCGATGACGACGCCGATCCGCTTCGTGCCCTCCCGGGCGGGCGTGCCCGCGCAGATCTCCTCGAAGTCCGGGGCGCGGCGCGGCTGCGCGGCGTCCTGGGAGTCCTGGCTCACGGCGAAGCGGAAGCCCTCCACCGTTCCGTCGGCGGGCCGGGTCAGGGACGGGCCCTGGGTTGCGTACGTCCAGCTCTTCCCGTCGCTCTCCCAGAACGACCAGTAGCGGTACCCGGCCGCCTGGGCGCTCCCCGCGCCCAGGGCGGCCAGGAGGCCGCCGACGACCAGCAGCAGGACCGCGGTTCCGCTCCGGCCCCGGATGATGCCCCCCGCTCGCTTCACAGCTGCTGGTTCTTCCGGCGGCTGCTGAGCAGGAAGCCGATGCCCGCGCCGAAGGCGAGGCCGACCCCGACGAGCCACCAGACGCCCATGTCGCCGTCGTCGCTGCTCCTGTCCTTCACCGGCTGCTGACCGGTGACGGTCGGGGAGGGGGCGGCCGTGGCGGCGGGCGCCGGGCCCGTCGCGTTGAGCTGCGCGACCAGGTCGACACCACCGAAGTCACGGGCGTCGGTGCCGGTGGCGTGCGCGGCGAGCACCAGCTGCGCGGTGGCCGCGGGCCCGCTCTGCTCGGCCCACGTCCTGGAGTTCTTCTCCAGCCACTTCACGGCTGCGGCCGCCTTGTCCTTGTGGCCGGAGGCGGCGAGCGCGACGACCGCGTCCGCGGTGTTGCCGAAGTCGGGCTGCGGGGCGGTGTCCTCGGCCCCCGGCATCGGCGGCAGGTTCAGGTACGGCTGCTCGGCGAGCGCGCCCGCGAGGTGGTGGGCGCCGTTCTGGGCGGTCTGCTCGGGCGTGAGGTCCGTGCCCTTCTGGCAGACGGGGGCCTTCGCCGCGTTCGAGTTGCCCGCGGCCAGCCCCTTGCCCATGGTGCCGAGCACGCCGGCCGCCGTGGCGTCCGCGTTGGCGACGAGCTTGCCGTCCTTGTCCGGCTGGTACGCGAACGCACCTCCCCCCTCGCCGCCGCACGGGATGGCGAACGTCTGGAGCGCCGCGTACGGCGTCTTCCCGCCGAGCGTGGTGATGTCGCCCAGCTTCTGGCCCGCCCTGGCGAGCGCGCCGATCACGATGGCGGTGGAGTTGGCGTCGCTCGGGCTGCCCGGGTTGTAGCCCCAGCCGCCGTCCTCGTTCTGCACGGTCTTCAGCCAGCGGACCCCGTTGTCGACGGTGTCCCGGCGCATGTCGAGCTCGACGAGCGCCTGGACCGCGGCGGCGGTGGCGTTGGTGTCCGCCACGGTCTTCGGGGTGCAGTTCTTCGTGGCGTCGCGGTACGAGGGGAACGCGCCGCTCGCGCACTGCTGGCCCGCCAGCCAGTCCACCGCCTTCGTGGACGGCGTCACGTACTCGATCTTCTGGGCGAGGAGGGCGAGCGACTGGCGCCAGACGCCGTCGTACGTCGGGTCCGACGTGCCGTACAGGCCGGGCGGCAGGGCGGTGGTCGGGGACGGCGACGGGCTCGGGGCGGCGACCGCGGCGGGAGCGGCGGTGGCACAGAGCACGGCGGTGGTCGCGAGCGCGGCCGCGCTGCGGCGTACGGACATGGCTGGCTGGGCCTCTCCTGCGGGGACCGGGCGCAGGCGCACGGAGGCACCGGGCTCCGGCCCCGTATACCTCGACGGTGCCGGCCACCGGGGTTCCGGTGGCACGAGCCGGTCACGACCGCGTACAGGGCATTCCGACTTCACCGCCGGGGCGGTTCACGGTTGCGTGGTCAGTGCCGGAGTCGCACCGGCTTTCCCCTGTACGGGCATGATGACGACGCGCTCACTGTACCGGCCCGCCCCGCTCCCTCCCCGGGCGGAGGGCCCGGTCACAGAGCGACGTACGTCACCGGATCGGTGCCCGCGGCCTCCGCCCGGCCGAGCTTCACCAGGCGCCGCAGATGGGCCTCGGCCTCGGAGACGGCGATGGACCGGGAGGTGTGGGGGATCTGTTCCCAGGGCCGGTTCCACACCATCCGCTCGGCGAGCTGCCACGGGGTGAGGGGTGCGGCGAGCAGGTCGAGCAGCCCGGTCAGCCGTTCCTCGTGGTGGTCCAGGAGCTCCCGTACGCGCCCGGCGGCGTCCGTGAACGCGTGCTGGTGCGCCGGCAGCACCTCGGCGGCTCCGAGGCGCCCGACGCGTTCCAGCGAGGCGAGGTAGTCGCCGAGCGGGTCCGTGACCGTCGTGTCGTCCGGGTCCTCGTACAGCCCGATGTGCGGGCTGATCCCCGGCAGCAGGTGGTCGCCGGAGAAGAGCCGGCCCCGGCCCGGCAGCCGCGCCGGGTGGTCCTCCTCCAGGTGCAGGCAGACGTGGCCGGGGGTGTGGCCGGGAGTCCATACGGCGCGCAGCCGGCGGCCCGCCAGGTCGAGCAGCTCGCCGGGGACGATCTCCCGGTCCGGGATCGCGGCGCGGAGTCCGGGCAGGGTGCGCATCCGGCCGCCCGCGCGGGCGGCCCTGAGCGGGGCGAGGTGTTCCTCGGGGGCGCCGGCAGCGGCGAGTTTCGCCGTGAGGTAGGCGAGCCAGGCCGCCGGTTCGGACGCGCGGGTGCGGCGGACGACCTCGGTGTCCGCCGCGTGCATCGCGATCCACGCGCCGGATGCCTCGCGGACCTGTCCCGAGAGGCCGTGGTGGTCGGGGTGGTGGTGGGTGATGACCATGCCGTGGATGTCGGTGACGGCCGTCCCGAGGGAGGCGAGTCCCGCGACGAGGGTGTCCCAGGACTCCGGGTCGTCCCAGCCGGTGTCGATGAGGACCGGGCCCCGGTCGGTGTCGAGGAGGTGGACGAGGGTGTGACCGAGCGGGTTGTCGGGGATCGGCACCTTGATGCTGTGGACGCCTCCGCCGTGGTCGGTCACCTGGCTCATGGGTTCCCCGTCTCTGACAAGAACTCGTTCCAGTAGTAGCCCCAGTCAATCACTCCTGGCGCCGCGGATCGATGCCGATGCGTGGACTCCTGCAAGCGGAGCTGGTATCAGTTCTGACACATAGTCAGGTACGTGCCGGGTTCGCGGGAGGCAGCAGCCATGACCGAGCTTGTGGAACACGGAAAACTGTTCATCGGCGGGGAGTTGACCGATCCGCTCGGCGACGCCGTCATCGAGGTGATCTCCCCCCACACCGAACAGGTCATCGGCCGGGTCCCGCACGCCTGCGAGGCCGACGTGGACCGGGCCGTCACCGCCGCCCGCCGCGCCTTCGACGAGGGTCCCTGGCCGCGCATGACCCTGGACGAGCGGATCGTGGTGATCACCAGGATCAAGGACGCCTTCGCCGTACGGTACGAGGAGATCGCCCGCGTCATCAGCTCCCAGAACGGCACCCCGTACACGTCGGGCGTCATGGTGCAGGCGCTCGCCGCGATGATGGTGTGGGACTCGGCGATCACGGTCGCCCGCACCTTCCCGTACGAGGAGCGGCGCGACGGAGTCCTCGGGCCGCTGCTCGTACGCCGTGAACCGGTCGGCGTGGTCGCGGCCGTCGTGCCGTGGAACGTCCCGCAGTTCACCGCGGCGGCCAAGCTGGCACCCGCACTCCTCGCGGGCTGCACCGCCGTCCTGAAGGTCTCGCCCGAAACGCCCCTTGACGCGTACATCCTGGCCGAGATCGCCGCCGAGTCCGGGCTTCCGGAAGGGGTCCTCTCGATCCTGCCCGCCGGGCGCGAGGTCAGCGAGTACCTGGTCGGACACCCGGGCGTCGACAAGGTGTCCTTCACCGGATCCGTCGCCGCGGGCCGCCGGGTCATGGAGGTCGCCTCCCGCAACCTCAGCCGCGTCACCCTCGAACTGGGCGGGAAGTCCGCGGCGGTCATCCTCCCGGACGCCGACCTGGAAGCGGCCGTCGCGGGCATCGTCCCCTTCGCCTGGATGATCAACGGCCAGGCATGCGTGGCCCAGACCCGCATCCTCGCCCCCCGCTCACGCTACGAGGAGACAGCCGAGGCGTTCGCCGCGGCGGCCGGGGCGCTGACTATCGGCGACCCGCTCGATCCCGCGACCGAACTCGGCCCGCTCGTCGCCCGGCGTCAGCAGCAGCGCTCCCTCGACTACATCCGGATCGGCCAGGAGGAAGGCGCCAAGGTCCTCACGGGCGGCGGCCGGCCGGCCTCGCAGGAACGCGGCTGGTACGTCGAGCCGACGCTCTTCGGAGACGTCGACAACTCCATGCGCATCGCCCGCGAGGAGATCTTCGGCCCGGTGATCTGCCTGCTCCCGTACGGGGACGAGGAGGAGGCCGTGAAGATCGCGAACGACTCCGAGTACGGGCTCAGCGGCAGCGTCTGGACGGCCGACACCGAGCGCGGCATCGACATCGCCCGCCGGGTCAGGACGGGCACGTACAGCGTGAACACCTTCAGCCTCGACATGCTCGGCCCCTTCGGCGGCTACAAGAACTCCGGGCTGGGCCGCGAGTTCGGGCCCGAGGGCTACGGGGAGTTCTTCGAGCACAAGATGATCCATCTGCCCGCCGGCTACCAGGGGGCGTGATGGGCGACCGCTGGCAGGTGGAGGTCGACCGGAGCGTCTGCATCGGCTCCGGGATGTGCCTGAACCACGCCCCGGACGGCTTCCGGCTGGACACGGCGAGGCAGTCGCATCCGGCCGCTCCGCAGAGCGACGCCGACGAGAGGATCCTCGCGGCGGCAGAGGGCTGCCCCGTCGAGGCGATCACGCTCACGCTCCTGGCCTCGGGCGACGTGGTGTTCCCGCCGGATGAGTAGCGGAAGAAAGGGCTTCCCGGCAGGTCAGAGCCCGTGCGAGACTCCGGCGGAGAGTCGCGCGGGCGCCCGCCCGTGAGGACGACGACCGGGCGGGGAAGCTACCTGTGGGTACGAGAAGAGCGGCAGCCGTAGCCGTAGCGGTGAGCACGATACTGACCGCCGTCGCCGGCTGCGGCCTCGGCGACGGCGGCACGGCGGACGGCGCGGCGAAGGCATCGCCCACGGCCACCGGCCCCTTCACGAAGGAGACGGTGGCCAACGAGGTGGGAGCCGCCGCGGACGCCTCCGGGCTCCCGCCGGGCGACGACTCGATGGCGGGGACGCCCGAGGGGGAGTGGCGGGACTGCGTCGCGCCGTGGCTGGCGGACGCGCCCGAGGCGGACGCGGCCGACGGGTTCGCCGCCACGGTCGACCGGCTCGAGAAACTGGGCTGGAAGATCACGACGAGCGGCGAGGAGCGGGACGTCACCCTCCGCACCCTCACCAAGCAGGGCTGGAGGGTGTACGCCCGGCACTTCGCGATGGACGGCTTCGGCGACCGGCAGCCGGTCTCCTTCACCGCGGTGAAGGACGGCTGCGCGCTGCCGGAGGAGGTTCAGGGGGACTTCACCGACGATCCCGCCTGACAGCCGGAGTCGGCGATCACGAAGTACCCGGCCGGTGACTCCTTGAGCGTGTGGGTGACGAACACGTTGTAGAGGCCCATGTTCTGATCGGAGCCGTTCGCGTACACGTACCCGCCCGAGGTGCGCGCCCGGCCCGCCGTCACGTGCGCGTAGTTGCTCGCGGTGAAGCACCGGACGGTGGACCCTCCCGTGGTCGTGGCGGTCACCGCCGGAGCCGTGGCACCGGCCACGCCCGCGGAGTCGACCGCCGCCACCGTGTAGCGGTAGGAGGTCCCGGCGGACAGCCCGGCGTCGGTGAACGTGGTCCCGGTGGGGGACGCCACCTTCGTACCGTCGCGGTGGACGACGTACGAGGACGCCCCCGGCACCGGACTCCAGGACAGCGAGGCCGATTCGGCGGTGACGCCCGTGACGCTCAGACCCGCCGGCGCGGGCAGCCCGTCGCCGCCGCCCGGCGCGTCCCGGTCAAGGCCCCAGAAGACGCCCGTGTAGTACGTGGAGCAGATGGTGTCCAGGAAGTACGCGGCCGTCGACCCGCACTGCGAGGAGCCCGTGCCAGGGTCCACGGCCAGACCGTGACCCATGCCGGCCATGGAGTACGTCTCGACGGCGGGCTTCCCGGAGGTGTCGTTGTAGACGGTACGGGTGGTGTTCCCGGGCAGGGTGCTGGTGCCGTCCGGGGTCTGGCCGATGCCCCACACGTCGGTCCACTGGTCGCGCAGCGCGGTGGCGTTGGCCGGGTAGACGGTGTAGTCCGACGTGCCTTGCCAGACGGCCACCCGGGGCCACGGCCCGGTGTAACCCGGGTAGGAGGCGCGGACCTTGTCGCCCCACTGGGCGGGGCTGAGCTTCTGCGGACCGGTCTGACAGCCGGAGGCGGCGGCCTGACTCGTCGCGCACTGTGCCGGCAGCCCGGAGGCCACGGACCCGCCCGCGAACACGTCCGGGTACGCGGCCAGCAGGTTCGCCGTCATACCGCCGCCCGCGGAGAGCCCGGTGACGTACACCCGGCGGCCGTCGGATCCGTACGTCCGCTGCGCGTACTCGGCCATCTGCACGATCGAGGCGGCCTCGCCCCGGCCCCGGGTGCTCTCGGCCGCGTCGAACCAGCCGAAGCAGGACAGCGCGTTGTTGGCCGACGTGGTCTGCGGGAAGACCACGTCGAAGCCCCAGGTGTCGGCCAGCTCCGGCCAGCCGGAGTTGGCGTAGTAGGCGTTCGCGCTCTGGGTGCAGCCGTGCAGGGCGACCACCAGGGGCGCCCCCGCCGGGGTGGTGGAGGGCGTGTACGCGAACATCTGGAGGTTGCCGGGGTTGGAACCGAATCCGGTGACCTGCTGCAGGGTGTCGGCTGCGGCGGTACCTGCGGAGGCTGAGGAGGAAGCGGCCGCGGGGGCGGCCGTCGCGGTGACGGGCATCGCCAGCAGGACGCCGAGGGCTGTTGTGGACACGACGCTCCGGAACAGGCGTCGCAAGGTCGATGGGCGCACGGTGGGGCCTCCCTGATCGGACGTGCGGACTGCTGCCGGAACCTATGAGCGGCGCCGGGGACTGCCCATGTGGCGCGCGGCCACCGGCACCGGCCGGGAGTGTGCGGTACGGCCCTTGCGCAGGTCAGGGGGGTACGCCGGGGCACCGCCGCCCCGTTCCCACGGCCGCCGGGGGCCTCACCCCGCACCATGTACGCCGCCACCATGTACGCGTACGAGGGTGTGTGCACCGGCCCCGTGTGATGCGGGCGGCGACCTCCTTACCGTGACGGCCATGCAGACTTCCCGGACACCGGACCACGCGCCAGCCCCTTCCCCCGCCGCCGTGCCCCAGGCGGCCGCCGACCGGTTCCTGGCCGGGCGCACCGCCCTGGTGACCGGTGCGGCGAGCGGCATCGGAATGGCCTGCGCACGGACGCTCGCCGCGGCCGGCGCGCATGTGCACATCGTCGACAGGACGGCCGAGGCCGCGAAGCGCCTGGCCGACGAGCTCGGCGCGACCGCCTGGGTCGTCGACCTCTCGGACCCGGAGGCCGTCGAGACGCTGCCCGCCGACGCGGACATCGTGGTCAACAACGCGGGGCTCCAGCACATCGCCCCCGTCCACGCCTTCCCGCCCGAGCGCTTCGCGCTGATCCAGCGCGTGATGGTCGAGGCACCGTTCCGCATCTTGCGCCGGACCCTGCCCGGCATGTACGAACGCGGCTGGGGGCGCGTCGTCAACATCTCGTCCGTCCACGGACTGCGCGCCAGTCCCTACAAAGCGGCCTATGTCACGGCCAAGCACGCACTGGAAGGACTCAGCAAGGTGGTCGCGCTCGAAGCGGCGGAGCACGGGGTGACGAGCAACTGCGTGAGCCCCGGCTACGTCCGCACGCCGCTGGTCGAGAACCAGATCGCCGCGCAGGCCCGCACGCACGGCATCTCGGAGGAGGAGGTGGTGGGACAGGTCATGCTGGAACGCAGCGCCGTCAAGAGCCTGATCGAACCGGTGGACGTGGCCGAGGCCGTGCTGTGGCTGTGCGGTCCGCGAACCGGGCACATCACCGGCACCTCGATCTCCATGGACGGAGGCTGGACCGCCAACTGACCCCGCTGCGCCCGCCCGCCGCCGTACCCGCGACCCTGGTTCCGTCCCCGCACACTGTCCCTCGCCCCCGGCGTCCAGCTCCCTGCCGCCTTCCGTACCCCCGACGAACGATGGCCGCCCATGTCTGAACCGTCCTCCTCCGCCGCGCCCCACCTGCGACGCCTCCTGGCGCTGCTGGCCGACGACGCCCCCGCCGAGGCGCTCGGCGCCGTCTCCTCGGCGGCCAGAGCGGCCGGGGTGCCCGCCCAGGACCTGGCCGAGGTGGAAGGGGCGGTCGCCACCGCCCTGCGGATCAGGGGCGCCCTTCGCCAGCACCGGCGCCGGGAGCTCCAGCTCACCGCGCTCTTCGACACGGCGGGCGACCTGGCCGCCTCGCGCGACCTGGACGACGTGCTGAAGGCCATCGTGCGGCGGGCCAGGATGCTGCTCGGCACCGACACCGCCTACCTCACGCTCCCGGACGAGGAGGCGGGCGACACCTACATGCGGGTGACCGACGGCTCCGTCTCCGTACTGTTCCAGCGGCTCCGGCTGGAGCTCGGCGAGGGGCTCGGCGGTCTCGTCGCGCAGACCGCCAGCCCGTACGCGACCCCCGACTACCGCACCGACGAACGCTTCCGCCACACCGAGAACATCAACGCCGGAGTGCTGGCCGAGGGTCTCGTCGCCATCCTCGGCGTCCCCCTCCTGCTCGGATCCAGCCGTGGCGGTACGGGCAAGGTCATCGGCGTCCTCTTCGCGGCCGACCGCTCCCCGCGCGTCTTCAGCCCGGACGAGGTCGCCCTGCTCTGCTCCCTCGCCGCGCACGCCGCCATCGCCATCGACACGGCGCGCGCCCTCGCCGACACCGGCGCGGCGCTGGCCGAGCTCGCCCAGGCCAACGCCGAGCTGGCCGAGGCGAACGCCGCCGTGCGCGAGCACTCCGCCGCCATGCAGCGCGCCGAGGAGGCCCACGACCGGCTCACGGACCTCGTGCTGCGCGGTGGCGACGTCACCGACGTCGCCACCTCGGTCGCCGGTCTCCTGGACAGCCCGCTGACCATCCACGACCCTGGCGGGCGCCCGCTGGCCGCCGTCCGGCCCGACGGGACGGCCTGCGCGGCCGACAGCACGGACGCGGTGTGGCTGGCCGAGACGGCGGAGGAGTCACGGGCCCAGGGACGCGCCGTGCACCGCGACGGGAGGTGGATCTGCGCCGTGCTCGCCGGGCAGGAGCTGCTGGCCAGCCTCGTGCTGCACCAGCGCCGGCGCCTCGACGACTCCGACCGGCGGCTCTTCGAACGGGCCGCCGTGGTCACCGGGTTGTTGCTGCTCCTGCGCAGGACGGTGGCCGAGACGGAGAACCGGATCCGCGGCGAACTGATCAGCGACCTGCTGGGCGACGCGGAACGGGACCCGGCCGGGCTGGCGGAGCGCGGCCGCCGGCTGGGCATCGACCTGGACCGGCCCCGGCTGCTGCTGGTCGCGGAGTCCGGTGCGCGGGAGAGGCTCGGCGCGGCCGCCATGCGGTATCTCTTCGGCGGGGACATCCACGGGGTGAGCGCCGAACACGCCGGGACCGTGGTGCTGTTGGTCGACCACGCCGGAGCCGACGACACCACGGGCGGCGGGCCCCTGTCCGGCCGGTCACCCGGAGAGGTGGCGAGGGCGGCGGCCGTCCAGCTCGGCCACCTCGTCCAGGCGCCCGTCACGGTCGCCGCGGCCGGCCCGGCGGGCGGGCCCCGGGAGCTGGCCGCCGCGTACGCGGAAGCGGCCCGGTGCCTCCGGGCGATGCGGGTGCTCGGGCGTGCCGGTGAGGGTGCCTGTGTGGACGAACTCGGCTTCCTGGGCGTGGTGCTGGGCAACGCGCAGGACGTCGACGGCTTCGTCCTGGCCACGCTGGGGCCGCTGCTGCGGTACGACGAGCGGCGCGGCACCCATCTGGTGCGGACGCTGAGCGCGTACTTCGGGGCGGGTGGCAGCCTGATCCGGGCCAAGGACGAACTGCACGTGCACGTGAACACGGTGGTGCAGCGCCTCGACCGGATCCAGGTGCTGCTGGGGCGGGACTGGAACGAGCCGGCCCGGGCGCTGGAGCTGCAACTCGCCCTGCGGCTGCATCTGCTGGGCGGCGGGCGCGAGGGGTGACCGGGTCCGGGCCGGAGGGGTGACCGGGGTGAGCGGGGTGACCGGGTGCCGCCGCCCCGGTCACGGACCGGCTCGAAGGCGTCCTCAGTCGCCGGAGGGGCCGGCCTCTGCCCGGCTCGGACGTGACGCCTTCAGCAGGTGGTGGGCGATCGCCTCCGCTCCCCTGTCGCCCGTCAGGACCGTGTAGTGGTTGACGTCCGGGACACGTACGGTCTCGACCGTTGCTCCGGGGAGGGCCGCCGCCTCCAGTCGGGACTCGTCGTACAGACCCTGGGGTTCGTTCATCAGGCCGCGCTCGGCCCACAGCAGCGTGGCCGCCATCGGCAGGTTCCGTACCGCCGACAGCACCTGCTCCGCGAAGAGGCCGGTGCCGTCGGCGCGTACCGCTTGGAGCCGGCAGGTGGAGCGCAGTGCCGGTTCCCGCCCCGTCAGGTCACGCTGGACGTAGGCGTCCACCTCCGCCGACCAGGCCCCCGCGAACGCGGGGTGTGCCTGCCAGAACGACCGGTAGGCGGCCCGGTCGGGGAACGTCATCGACAGCCGGTCCATCGCCGGACCGATGACGGCGGTCAGGAGTGCGTCGGGGGAGAGATGGGTGGGCGCGGGGAAACCCACTCCGCCGTCGACGAGGAGCAGTGGCCCGAACCGCTCCGGATGGCGTACGGCGGCCAGCGCCGCCACGAACGCGCCCATCGAGTGACCGGCCAGGACCACGCGGCCCCGCGCCGGGCACAGGGCTTCGGCCAGGGCCGCCGCGTCGTCCGCGTGCGCGGCGATCCCGTACGGGCCGGGCAGCCCCGAACTGGCCGCCCGGCCCCGCAGATCGGGGGCGATCAGCGTGACGCGGCCCGCCAGGGCCCGGGCCACCCTGCCCCAGGACAGGGCGTTGGCCGTGATGCCGTGCAGGGCCACGACGACCGGGGCGCCGGCTTCGTGGGCCGGCCAGCGCAGGGCCGCGAGTCCGCCCCCGGCGACGGGTACCCGCAGTTCTTCGTACGGGACGGTGGTCATGGGTTCCGGTTCTCCTTAGGGTTCCGGGACGCGCGGCTCCCCGCGCCCAGTCGGGCCGGCAGCCGCGCGAGGCCGCCGGGCAGCAGATGCACCACGGCCACGAACAGCACCCCGAGCAGGAACAGCGGCTGGGACAGCGGGACCCGCAGCACCGCCGGCAGATCGGCGACCGCACCGGAACCCGCGAGGTCGCCGAGACGGTGGTCGGCCCAGGTGTAGAGGATGCCGCCGACCATCGGGCCCCACCGGGTGCCCGAGCCGCCCAGGACCACCATCACCAGCAGCGACAGCGTGAAGTCCGACGTCGTCGTCTGCGGGGTGGAACCGCCGGTGAGCAGCAGGTGGACGAGCCCGCCCACCGCGGCCAGCGCTCCCGCCAGCACGAACGCCGTCAGCTTGAATCCGTACGGCTTCAGGCCCAGCACCTCCACCCGGCGCTCGTTCTCCTTGATCCCCTCCCAGACCCGCCCGGTGGGGGAGCGGACAGCCCGGTGGACGACGGCGAGGGTGAGGACGAGATAGGCCAGCGCGATCCAGTACAGATTCGCCGTGTTGTCGATGCCGACGAGTCCGGACGGCAGCAGACCGGCGGGGGCCGCGCGGCCCTCCTCGCCGCCGGTGAGGCCGCCGGGGTTGCGGGAGACGAGGATCGAGCCCGCCTGTGCGAACGCCAGCGTCACCATGGAGAAGCCGATGCCGGTGACCCGCAGGCTCACCGAACCGAGCACCAGGGCCAGGGCGATCCCGGAGCAGAGGCCGAGCACCGCGGCGAGCGCGAAGGGCAGCCCCGCTTCGAGCAGGAACATGTTGGTGGCGTAGCTGCCCGCCGCGAAGTACAGCGCGTGCCCGAAGGACAGCAGGCCGGTGCGGCCGAGCAGCAGGTCGTACCCGGTCGCCAGGGCGCCGAACAACAGGCAGGTGGCCAGGAGTTGCAGCGAGCCCGGACTGCCCACCGGCCCGTCCAGGAGTCCGGGCAGCGGCAGCGCGCTGAACGGGGCGACGACCAGGGCCACCAGCACGGCGGCGGGCCACCAGCGCAGCACCCGGGCCGGTGCCCCGGAGGCGGGCCCCGGCGGCACGGCGGCGGGCGCCCCGCCGGTACGGTCGTGTGTCTCGGTGGCGGTACTCACGCGAGCCTCCCGGTCAGTCCGCGCGGCCGGACGAGCAGCAGCGCGCCGAGCAGGACGACGACGGCCAGGTCGCCGAGGCCCGCTGCGGTGTAGTAGTTGGCGAACTGCTGGACCAGGCCGATGACGACGGCCGCCACGGCGGCCCCGGTCACCGAACCCATGCCGCCGGTGACCACCACCACGAAGGCGAAGATCAGCAGCGAGGTGCCCTGCCGGGGGTCGACCGAGCCGAAGTACAGCCCGCCCAGGGCCCCGCCGAGCGCGGCGACACAGCCGCCGATGGCGAAGACGAGCGTGAACGCCCGGCGGACGTCGATGCCCAGCGCGGTCACCATCGCCCGGTCCTCGACCCCCGCCCGTACGACGAGGCCGTGACGGGTCCTGCCGAGGAACAGCCGCAGCGCCACGAGGACGACGACCGCTGCCGCGATCAGGACCAGCCGGTTGACCGGGACGTGCGCGCCCAGCAGCCCGAAGGTGCCCGACAGTGCCTCGGGACCGGGGAACGTCAGCGCGTCCGGCCCCCAGATCCCCGAGAGGAGCGCGGGAACGGCGAGGCCCACCCCGACCGTGGCGAGCACCTGTTCGCGCGGCCGGGTGTAGAGCGGGCGGACCACGGCGAGTTCGAGCAGGACCGCGGCGGCGGTGCCCACCGCCGTACCGAACAGCACGGCCAGGGCGAAGCCCGCGCCGCCGGGTCCCGCCCCTGGCAGGTTCCCGGACGCCGCCCACCAGGTGCCGTACGCACCGATGGAGAGCAGGGCCCCGTGCGCGAAGTTGAGCACGTCCATCAGGCCGAAGATGAGGGAGAGGCCCGAGGCGATCAGGAAGTAGAGCGCCCCCAGACCGAGCCCGGTCATGGTGAGCAGAACGATCGTGGACATCAGGAATCCGCCTCCGCGGTCGGGGAAGAGGCCTGTGCGGCGGGGGAAGGGGTGCGGGCGGCCGGGCCGTGGCCCACGCCCAGGAGCCTGCGGGCCGCCTCCGCGTCGCCCAGCAGCGCCTCGGTGGGCCCGTGGTGCGCGGTGCGCCCGTCGGCGAGGACGACGCACCGGCCGGCCAGCCGGCGTACGACGGCGAGGTTCTGCTCCACGAGCAGCACCGGCACCGCCTCGGCGGCCCGTTCCAGCACCTGCGCGACCTCGGTGACGACGCGGGGCGCGAGTCCCTTGGTGGGTTCGTCGGCGATGACGAGCCGGTTGGTGTTGAGCAGGGTGCGCCCGATGGCCACCATCTGCTGCTGGCCCCCGGACAGCGTCCCGGCCAACTGCCGCGCCCGCTGCCTCAGTTCGGGAAACAGTTCGTGGACGAGTGCGTACGCGGGCTCGCCCGCCCCGCGCCGCTCGGCCAGCCGCAGGTTCTCCGCCACGGTGAGCCCGGCGAAGATCCCCCGGTCCTCGGGGGCGTAGCCGACGCCCCGCCCGACGACGGCGTGGGTGGGCAGCGCCACGGTCTCCTCCCCGTCGAGCAGCACACTGCCGGCGCGCGGGACCAGGCCGAGGATGCCGCGTACGGTCGTGGTCTTCCCGGCGCCGTTGCGGCCCAGGAGCGCGGTCACCCCGTGCCGGGCGACGTCCAGGTCCACGCCGTGCAGGATGTGCCGCCCGCCGATCAGGACCCGCAGGTCCCGTACGGCGAGCAGGATGTCGGGGTCCGTCACAGCCCCTCCCCGAGGTAGGCCCGCTGGACCTCCGGGTCGGCGGTCACGGCCTGCGGGGTGTCCAGCGCCAGGAGCCGGCCGTGGTGCATCACGGCGAGCCTGTCCGCGAGGCCCAGCAGGACGTCCATGTGGTGCTCGACCATGAGGACGGTGCGGCCCTCGTCACGGTGCAGGGTGCGGATCAGTTCGGTGAGCGCGGGGACCTCCTCCGCACTGACCCCGGCCATCGGCTCGTCGAGCAGCATCAGCCGGGGCTCCCCGACCAGCAGGACCGCCAGTTCGAGCTTGCGCTTCTCCCCGTGGGACAGCTCGGCCGCCGTTGTCCGCGCCCGGTGTCCGAGACCGGTGCGCTCCAGGACCCCGCGCACCTCGGCGGTGTACGGGGAAGCCCGCCGCCACAGCCGGTACGAGCCGCCCTTCGCCGCCTGCGCCGCCAGCCGCACGTGGTCGGCGACGCTCATCCCCGGCCAGAGGCTGGAGGTCTGGAACGTGCGGCCGATGCCCCGGCGGGCGCGGACGTGCGCGGGCTGCGCCGTCATGTCCGTACCGTCCAGCGCCAGCGTGCCGGCCGTGGGCGTGGTCAGCCCGCTGATCAGGTTGAACAGGGAGGTCTTGCCCGCCCCGTTGGGGCCGATGAAGGCCAGGAACTCGCCCTCGCGGACGCCTAGGGTGATGTCCTCGACGATGGTCGCCCCGCCGACGCTCCAGCCGAGCCCGTCGAGGCTCAGCACGGGGGCGCTCGCGCGCAGCCGTCCGTCGTGTTCCGTGGTGGTGCCCGGAGCCGTCATCGCTCAGCCCGCCGAGGGCGCGACCGGCGGGGCCACCGCGTCCATCGGCTCGGTGCTCACCAGCTCGGGGACGGCGCCTGCGCCCTTCCCCTTCAGCCGCGCCACGAACATCGGCTGGATCAGCGCGTGGTCCTCGGCGCGCACCTGCTCCTTGCCCTTCACCCCGTCGAACGTCCAGCCCTCCAGGGCCTTCACCATCCCGTCCGTGTCGGTGGGGCTGCCCTCCTCCACCGCGCGGACGATCATCTGGGCGGCCGTGAAACCGTCCGGGGTGAACAGGTCCGGGGCGCCGCCCGCCTTCTCGACCGTGTCGAGCATGGCCTGCTCGACCGCGTTGCCGCCGCCCGCGCCGGGGAAGTAGTGCGCCAGGAAGGACACCTTGGCGCCGGCCGCCCCGAAGACCGGGTACGAGGCCGTCCCGGCCAGTCCCGTGACCACCTTCCCCGCGTCCAGCACGCCCTGCTGGTCCAGCGCGGTCCACAGGGCCGGGGCGGTGGAACCGGCCCAGGCGACGAAGACCAGGTCGGTTCCCGCGGCCTTCACCTGGCGGGCGAACGGAGTCAGGTCCGTCGCCCCGGGCGGGGCCAGGACCGAGCCGACCTTCGCGCCCCCTGCGCCGAGCACCGCCTTCACGGCGGCCACGTTGGCCTGGCCGAACGTGGAGTCCTGGGCCAGCACCGTGACCTTCTTGCCCCTGGCGTCGCCGAGCATCGTGCCCGCGGTGAGGATGTCCTGGTAGGACTGGCGGCCCGACCGGAAGGTGTACGCGTTGATCCCGGTCACCGCGTCGGTCGCGGCGGGCCCGCTGACGTACAGCACCTTGTTCTGGGCGGCGAGCGGGGCCATCTGGAGGGCGACGCCGGAGTCGGTGGTGCCGGCCAGCACCTTGTAGCCCTTGCCGATCAGGTTCTTCGCCGCGGCGACCGCCTTGCCCGGGTCGCCCGCGTCGTCCTGCTCGGTCACCTCGATGCGGTGACCGCCGGCCTTGCCCGTGCCCTTGGTGGCGTGGTCGAGCCCCGCCATGAAGCCGTCGCGGTACTGCTTGCCGTACGCGGCGAGCAGCCCGGTCCGCGAGTAGACCAGCCCCACCTTGACGGTCTCGTCCTCGCCACCGCCGGCCGGGTCGGAGCCGCCCGCCTGGCCGGCGGCGGTGCAGCCGGCCAGGAGCAGCGCGGCGGCGCCGAGGGCGGCTGCGGTGAGGGATCTGTGCTGGACGGTGCCTACGGCTCTGCGACGGCGCATGGTGACCGGCTCCTCGGCGTGGTTCGGATGATGTCGGCCGAACCGTATGAACACCGTGGCGCCGTCGATATGGTGCAGGAGCCCCCACCTGACGGGGGCCCCATGTGGGTGCCCGACATGGGCACGGGACCTCGCCCAGGGCGTTTCGGAACCTGGGGCCCTAGGGCTTCCCGTCCGGACTCGTCAGGTCGATCAGCCTGCACACCGTCTCGATGTCTATCTTCACCTGTGCGATCGAGGCCCGTCCGGACAGCCAGGTGATCAGCGCGGAGTGCCAGGTGTGCTCGATGACCCGGACCGCCGACAGCTGCTGCGGCGTCGGGTGCTCAAGCCCCATCGCGTCCAGCACGATCTTCGTCGTGATGCGCGAGACGGTGTCCACCTCGGGGCTCACGCTCCGGTCGGCGAAGGTGAGCGCCCGCACCATGGCATCGGCCAGCTGCGGCTCCCGCTGGAGCGCCCTGAAGGCCCGCATCAGCGTCTCGGCGACCCGCTCCGCGGCGCTCTCCCCGGTCGGGGGGCGCTTACGGAGCGTGCCGTGCATGTGCTGGAGCTGGTCCTGCATGGTGGCGACCAGCAGATGGATCTTGGAGGGGAAATAGCGGTAGAGCGTCCCCAGCGCGACACCGGCGGCCTCGGCGACCTCGCGCATCTGCACGGCCTCGAAGCCGCCCCTGCTGGCAAGCTGGGCGCTGGCGTGGAGGATGCGGCGGCGGCGGGCCTCCTGGCGTTCCGTCAGGGGAGGCGATGCGGGTCTGGCTTCCGCTGTCATGTGTCCCAATCCATGGCTTCTGTCCGCAACCGGCGCGAGGGGAGCGTGATTCCGGGCGGGCACAGCATGGCAGGGCGCCTGCCGTGGCGCGAATCACCTGATCCGGCGGTCACGCCGAAGCTACCTGCCGGTAGATTCGATGCTTGTTGAACGATCCGGTCTGAAACTTGTTCTAGATTAGCGCGAGCGGTTACGCTCCGGCGAACACGCAGTGAGAAGGGGGCCGAGTGTGACCGCTGAGGCCATAGAGACGGGCCCCCGGGCGGGCACCGAAGCACCCGCCGCCGCCGACGACCGGCCGTTGCGCATCGCACTCCTCACGTACAAGGGCAATCCGTTCTGCGGAGGCCAGGGCGTCTACGTGCGCCACCTCGGCCGCGAGCTCGCCCGCCTCGGCCACAGCGTCGAGGTGATCGGCGCCCAGCCCTACCCGATGCTCGACGAGGGTGTCCCGCTCACCGAACTGCCGAGCCTGGACCTGTACCGCCAGCCCGACCCGTTCCGTACGCCGGGACGCGGCGAGTTCCGCGACTGGATCGACCTCGCCGAGGTCGCCACCATGTGGACCGGCGGCTTCCCCGAACCGCTCACTTTCAGCCTGCGTGCCCGGCGCCATCTCCAGGCCCGCCGCGGCGAATTCGACGTCATCCACGACAACCAGACCCTCGGCTACGGCCTGCTCGGCGACCTCGGTGCTCCGCTCGTCACCACGATCCACCATCCCATCACCGTCGACCGGCAGCTCGACCTGGACGCCGCGGGCAGCCGGCGCCGCCGGGCCTCCGTGCGCCGCTGGTACGCCTTCACCCGTATGCAGAAGCGGGTCGCCCGCCGCCTGCCGTCCGTCCTCACCGTCTCCGGCTCCTCCCAGCAGGAGATCGTCGAGCACCTCGGCGTACGGCAGGACCGCGTCAGCGTGGTGCACATCGGAGCCGACACCGACCTCTGGTCGCCCGATCCGTCCGTCGCGGAGGTGCCCGGCCGGATCGTCACCACCTCCAGCGCCGACGTCCCGCTCAAGGGGCTCGTCCACCTCGTCGAGGCGCTGGCCAAGCTCCGCACCGAGAAGCCGCAGGCGCACCTCGTGGTCGTCGGCAAGCGGGCCGAGGACGGACCCGTCGCCCAGGCCATCGAGCGGTACGCGCTCCAGGACGCCGTCCAGTTCGTCAAGGGAATCAGCGACATCGAGCTGGTCGACCTCGTGCGCGGAGCCCAGGTCGCCTGCGTCCCCTCGCTGTACGAGGGCTTCTCGCTGCCCGCCGCCGAGGCGATGGCCACCGGGACCCCGCTCGTCGCGACGACCGGCGGCGCGATCCCCGAGGTCACAGGACCTGACGGGGAGACCTGCCTCGCCGTACCGCCTGGCGACGCCGGCGCGCTGGCCGCCGCCCTCGGCCGGCTGCTCGACGACCCGGAGCTGCGGGCCCGCCTGGGCGCGGCCGGCCGCGACCGGGTGCTCGCACGCTTCACCTGGGCCAGGGCGGCCCTCGGTACGGCCGAGCTGTACCGTCAGGCGATGGTCTCCCGGGGAGCCCGCAGGTGACTGCCCCCGCCGCCCACGGAATCCGTACCTCCGACCTCGAAGGCAGGCCCTCGTGCTGACCGTCGACTTCACCCGCTTCCCGCTCGCCGCAGGCGACCGAGTGCTCGATCTGGGCTGCGGCGCCGGCCGGCACGCCTTCGAGTGCTACCGGCGCGGCGCCCAGGTCGTGGCGCTGGATCAGAACGCCGAGGAGATCCGCGAGGTCGCCAAGTGGTTCGCCGCCATGAAGGAGGCCGGTGAGGCCCCCGAGGGCGCCACCGCCACCGCGATGGAGGGCGACGCCCTCAACCTGCCCTTCCCCGACGACTCCTTCGACGTCGTGATCATCTCCGAGGTGATGGAGCACATCCCCGACGACAAGGGCGTGCTCGCGGAGATGGTCCGCGTCCTGCGGCCCGGCGGGCGGATCGCCATCACGGTGCCGCGCTACGGCCCCGAGAAGGTCTGCTGGTCGCTCTCCGACGCGTACCACGAGGTCGAGGGCGGCCACATCCGGATCTACAAGGCCGACGAACTGCTCCGCAAGATCCGCGAGGCCGGACTCAAGCCGTACGGCACGCATCACGCGCACGCGCTGCACAGCCCCTACTGGTGGCTCAAGTGCGCGTTCGGGGTGGACAACGACAAGGCGCTGCCGGTGCGGGCGTACCACAAGCTGCTGGTCTGGGACATCATGAAGAAGCCCGTTGTCACCCGCGTCGCCGAGCAGCTGCTCAACCCGGTCGTCGGCAAGAGCTTCGTGGCGTACGCGACGAAGCCGCACCTCCCCAAGGCCGAGGCGTGAGTACGCCCGAGCGGACCGAACACCTCGTACTGCCCGGGGTCCTCACCGCCGACCAGGCCGCGGAGACCGTCGCGGCGGTGCGCGCCGTCCAGCGCGAGGACGGGGCCCTGCCCTGGTTCCGCGGCCACCACCTCGACCCGTGGGACCACACCGAGGCCGCCATGGCACTCGACGCGTCGGGCGAGCACGAGGCGGCGGAGCGCGCCTACGACTGGCTGGCCCGTCATCAGAACGCGGACGGCTCCTGGTACGCCGCCTACCACGACGGCGACGCCGGACAGCCGACCGACCGCAGCCGCGAGACCAACTTCTGCGCGTACGTCGCGGTCGGCGTCTGGCACCACTACCTCGCCACGGGCGACGACGCGTTCGTCGACCGGATGTGGCCGACGGTCTACGCCGCCGTCGAGTTCGTCCTGCGCCTCCAGCAGCCCGGCGGTCAGATCGGCTGGAAGCGGGAGCCCGACGGCACCCCCGTCACCGACGCCCTGCTCACCGGCTCCTCCTCGATCCACCAGGCCCTGCGCTGCGCTCTCGCCATCGCCGAGGAACGCGAGGAGCCGCAGCCCGACTGGGAGCTGGCGACCGGGGCGCTCGGTCACGCGATTCGCAACCATCCGGAACGCTTCCTGGACAAGGACCGCTACTCGATGGACTGGTACTACCCGGTCCTCGGCGGCGCGGTCACCGGAGTCGCCGCGCAGAAGCGGATCGACAACGGCTGGGACCGGTTCGTGGTGCCCGGGCTCGGGGTGCGCTGCGTGCTCCCCAACCCGTGGGTCACCGGCGGCGAGAGCTGCGAACTGGCCCTGGCGCTCTGGGTGATGGGCGAGTCCGACCGGGCCCTGGAGATCCTCCAGTCCGTCCAGCACCTGCGCGCCGATGGCGGCCTGTACTGGACGGGGTACGTCTTCGAGGGCAACCGGGCTTTCTGGCCCGAGGAGCTGACCACCTGGACGGCGGGTTCCCTGCTGCTGGCGGTGGCCGCGCTCGGGGGGGACGAGGCGACCACCGCGGTCTTCGGCGGCGAGCGGCTGCCCAAGGGGCTGGAGCCCGACTGCTGCCGCTGATCGCTCGCTGATCACTCAGAGGCGGCGGACACGGCCCGCCGCGGCGTGGCCGATGAGGAGGTACACGGCGGCGGCGAGGCCGTATCCGGCGACCACCCGGGCCCACTCGGCGTCGAAGGTGAACAGGTCGTACGACCAGCCGGCCAGCCACCTGGCGGCCTCACGGACGAACTCGACCAGTTCGTTGCCCGGGTTGGCGTCGAGCAGGTACATCAGAATCCACAAGCCGATGATGAAGGCCATGACGTCGGCCACGGCGGCTATGACACGTGCGGCGGTACTGCTTCCTGTGCCGGTTCTGGGAGACATGGACTGCGGATTGCCGTTTTACGCGGGGTGAAACCCGGACGGCCCCTCCGGATGGCGGCCGCGCTCCCGCCGGGCGAACCTGACCTGGAGTGCCGAGCGCCGTGCGCTCCCCGTGGAAGCCCCGGTCAGGAGGCCCGCCGTGCCCCGCCCCCGCCCCCGTTCCGTCCACCGCCTTGCCCTGGCGTTGCTGCTGTCCTGCGCCGTGCTGGTGAGCGCCACCGGGTGCGGGGACGGCGACGACTCCACGAGCACCGCGTCGAGCGGCAGCCCGAGCGCGAGCCCGAGCCCCTCCGCCTCCGTCGCGAAGCAGAAGCTCGCCAAGACCCGGTTCGTGGCCAACGCGGGGCTGGCGGCCGGTGCGACGTACCAGTGGATCGTGAAGCCGTACCGCGCGGGTTCCTTCAAGAAGGGTGCGGACGGCCGCACGTTCGCCCTCGTCAAGGCGGGGCTCGCCGGCGGGTTCGCGTACAACCGGCTGAAGGCGGCGGCCGAGAACGCCAAGGGTGACCCCCTCCTCTCGAAGGCCGTCGCGCCCCTGACGGCCGCCATCGACTCGCTCAAGGGGCTGGGAACCAAGCTCCGCGACGGCGAGGCGGGGGCCGGTGACATCAGCACCTTCGAGAGCGTCATCAACAGCATCAAGGAAGCGGGCGCGAGTGCCGGCGCCGAGGTGCGGAACAAGATCCCCTCCACCTCCGATCTGAGCGGATAACCGCGTGTCACCCCCGCAACGCCCGCACTAAGGTGCGGACATGACCCTCCCCCTGCTCCCGTACGACCGCTACTGCGACGAGATCCTGGTCCAGACCGACGCCCTGCGAGCGGTGCTCAAGGACGCGGACCTCACCGCGCGGGTCCCCACCTGCCCCGAGTGGAGTCTCGGCGACCTGGCCGTCCACGTCGGCGGCGCCCACCGCTGGTGTGCCGAGATCGTCGGCACCCGGGCCACCGAGGACGTCCCCGACGAACGGGTGCCGGGCATCGCGGGACCGGAGGGCGAGGAGCCCGGAGCGCTGGACGCCTGGCTCGCCGAGGGGGCCGAAGGCCTTGTGGCAGCCCTGCGCGAGGCGGGCCCCGACGCGGAGGTCTGGAGCTGGGCGACGGATCAGCGGCCGGCGTTCTGGGCCCGGCGCATGGCGCACGAGACCGTCGTGCACCGTGCGGACGCCGCCCTCGCCGCACAGGCCGCCTACGAGGTGGCCCCCGAGCTGGCGGCCGACACCGTCGAGGAGTGGCTGGAGCTCGTCGCCGCCGCCCAGCGCGACGGTGATCCGGAAGCCGCCGAACTGCGCGGCGCGGGACGCTCCCTGCACCTCCACGCCACCGACGTACCCGGCGCCGAATGGCTGATCACCTTCGGGGACGACGCCTTCACCTGGACCCACGCCCACGCTAAGGCGACGGTCGCCGTGCGCGGCACGCTCACCGACCTCATGCTCGTCTTCCACCGCCGGCTGAGCCCCACCAGCACCCGGGTGGAACTGCTGGGGGACGCGGAGCTGCTCGACTTCTGGCTGGAGCGCGCGTCTTTCGGCTGAGCAGGGCCGCCGGACCCGCCGGGTCAGGAGTTGAGCTCCGCCAGGACCCGGAGCGTGTGCGGGTCCGGTGCTGTGACCAGGAGGTCGGTCACCGGGCCACCGCGCCACAACTCCAGCCGCTCCGCGATCCGTTCGCGCGGGCCGACCAAGGAGATCTCGTCGGCGAAGGCGTCCGGCACCGCGAGCACCGCCTCCTCCCTGCGGCCCTCCTGGAACAGCCGTTGGATGCGGCGGGCCTCCTCCTCGTATCCCATCCTGGCCATCAGGTCCGCGTGGAAGTTGCGGGTCGTGTGCCCCATGCCGCCGATGTAGAACCCCAGCATCGCCTTCACCGGCAACAGGCCGTCGGCCACGTCCTCGCACACCTGGGCCCGTGCCATCGGCGCGACCATGAACCCCTCGGGGAGGTCGGCGGTCCTCACGTCGTACACCTCGGGGCGGGTGGGCGACCAGTACAGCGGGAGCCAGCCGTCCGCGATCCTGGTCGTCTGGGCGACGTTCTTCGGGCCCTCCGCGCCGAGCAGCAGGGGGAGCCGGGCGCGCAGCGGGTGGGTGATCGGCTTCAGGGGTCTGCCCAGCCCGGTGCCGTCCTGGCCGGCGTACGGAAGGGAGTGGAAGCGTCCCGCGAGCCGGACGGGCCCTTCCCGTGCCAGTACCTGCCGGATCACCTCGACGTACTCGCGGGTCGCGGTCAGCGGGCTGCTGGGGAACGGCCGCCCGTACCAGCCCTCCACCACCTGGGGTCCGGACAGGCCGAGCCCCAGCATCATCCGGCCGCCCGAGAGATGGTCGAGGGTCAGCGCGTGCATGGCCGTCGCGGTGGGCGTGCGGGCCGCCATCTGCGCGAGCGCGGTGCCGAGCCGGATACGGGAGGTGTGGGCCGCGATCCACGTCAGCGGGGTGAACGCGTCGGAGCCCCAGGCCTCCGCCGTCCACACGGAGTCGTAGCCGAGGTCCTCGGCGCTGCGGGCCAGGGCGAGGTGGCCGGGATTCGGGCCGCGGCCCCAGTATCCGAGAGCGAGTCCGAGTCGCATGTCCGTCCCTCCGGCCCTATATGACGGTGCGTCAGGTAACGATGCGAGGGACTGTACGACAACGGCCCCCCGCCCGGAAGGGCGAGGGGCCGCGAGGTATGTGTCCGGATCAGCCGCGCTGGATGCCCGTGGTGTCCTGGAGGACTCCACGACGGCCGTCCTGCGTCTGGGCGATGAGGCCCGGACCGCGCTGCTCGACCGCGAGGTACCAGGTGCCCGGAGCCAGTTCGGCGATCGGGTTCGGAGAACCGTCCTCGCCGTACAGGGGACGGGCCACCGGGACGGCGAACCAGAACGGGGTGAAGTCGCCGGCCGGCGCTCCCGCGTCCTGCGGGGACTGCTGCGCCTGCGGGGCCTGCATGGCGTGCGCCTGGGCCGGGTCGGCCTGACCGGGCTGCGCGCCGTACGGCTGGGGCTGACCCTGCTGCGTGCCGTAGGGCTGCTGCTGGGCGCCGGGGTAGCCGTAGCCCTGGCCGGGCTGCTGCTGCTGCGCACCGTACGGCGCCTGCACACCCTGCTGCGCCGGACGCGGGGCGCCCATCAGCGGGGCCTTGAGGGCCGGAACCATCGGGGTGGCGATCGCACCGGCCGCCAGCACGATGGTCGCGAGAAGGCCGAGGATCAGGCCGGCGCCCGCGTCGGTGGCGTCGATGGTCGTCCAGAACGCCGCCCACAGGGAGAAGACGGTGAACGCGACACCGAACTGACCGAGGTCCAGCCCCACGACCTTGCGGCCCGGCATGGAACGGCCCACGACCACCAGCGCCGCGCCGATGACACCGGCGAGGAAGATGCTCATCAGGAACGAGAGCGAGTCCCAGGCGTTCGGGCTGTCGAAGCTGGAACAGTTGACGCCCGCAGGGCAGTCGAAGCCGGAGAGGTCGAGGAAAGAGGCGATGAACAGCACCACCGCTGCTCCGATCACCACCCCGTCGCCTCGAGTGAGGGAGCGGATATTCACGTGAAGGTCCTTAGTCGGTCGTCTCGTCGGGGCGGTCGTCGATGCCGCCTGTTCGGCGGGTACGGCGCGAAGCTCGGGGCGGCTCCCCATCGTACGGATGAATCTATCGTCTGCCCGGCCGGGTTGTGCCCCGCCCCGGACCTTGGGCTGTTATCCGCCCAATTCCTTCGCAGACCCGTGCGTGTCTTACCCGTTGAGGTAGCCGCTGATGCCGTCGGCAATGCCACGGGCCGCCTTCTGGCGCCATTCCGCGCTCGTGAGCAGGGCCGCGTCCTTCGGATCACGCATATTGCCGCATTCGACGAAGACCTTCGGCACGGTCGACAGATTCAGTCCGCCGAGATCCTTGCGGGTGTCGATACCTGTGTTGTCGCCGACGTAATTGGAAGGCGCGCTTCCGGTGACGCGGTGGAACTGTGCGGCGATACGGATGCCGAGTTCGCGCGAGGGTCCGACGATTTTCGTGGTGTCCGCGGCGCCGTCGCTCACCCGTCCGGGGAGGATCACGTGGAACCCGCGGTTGCCGGCCGCCGAACCGTCCGCGTGGACGGAGACGACCGCGTCGGCCCCGGCCGCGTTGCCGGTCCGGGCCCGCTCGTCGATGCACGGGCCGAAGGGGCGGTCGTCGTCGTGCGTCAGTACGACCTTCGCGCCCTGCGACTCCAGCAGGGTGCGCAGCCGGTGCGAGACGTCGCGTGTGAACTGCGCTTCCGCGTAACCGGCGTCGGTCGCGGTCCCGGTGGTGTCGCACTCCTTGAGGCCCGTGCCGATGTCCACCTTGCGGTTGATCTCGCGGGCGTGGTCACGGTTGCGGGGGTTGTGCCCTGGGTCGATCACCACGGTCTTGCCGGTCAGTGGCCCGTCCGCCAGGGGCTTCGCCGACGAGGGGGTGCCCGTCGGTGTCGTGGCGGCCGGCGTGGAAGGCGCGGCTGTCCCCGCGCTGCTGCCGGGACGTGGCTGCGTCACGCCGGCGCTGCCGCCGCCTCCGCACCCCGCGAGGGTCAGGGACAGGGAGACCACGGCGGCGGCGACGAGCACGGGCCGGCCGTGGCGGGTGGGGGGAGTTCTGTCGTCGTACGGCACGCGGCGACCCTATCCGGGCGGCTCAGATTCCCGGCCCCGTGCGCCGCAGGACGCGCAGCGAGTCCGTCACCGAGATCTCGGTGAACGCGCCGGAGGCCAGCGCCCGCTGATGAACGCGGTACGGGGCCTGGCCGCCGTCCGCGGGGTCGGGGAACACGTCGTGGATCACCAGGAGCCCGCCGTCGGCTACGTGCGGCGCCCAGCCCTCGTAGTCGCCGTTCGCGTGCTCGTCGGTGTGGCCGCCGTCGATGAAGACGAAGCCGAGCTTCCCGCCCCAGACCGCCGCCACCTGGGGCGACCTGCCGACGAGCGCCACGACGTGCTCCTCCAGACCGGCCCCGCGCAGGGTGCGCCGGAAGGTGGGGAGCGTGTCCATCAGGCCGACCTCGGGGTCGACGACGCTCGGGTCGTGGTACTCCCAGCCCGGCTGCTGCTCCTCGCTGCCCCGGTGGTGGTCGACGGTGAGCGCGGTGACCCCCGCAGAGCGGGCGGCGTCCGCGAGCAGGATCGTGGAGCGCCCGCAGTAGGTGCCCACCTCCAGGAGCGGGAGCCCGAGCGTGGCGGCGTCGGCCGCCGCCGCGTACAGGGCGAGTCCTTCGCGTACCGGCATGAAGCCCTTGGCCGCCTCGAACGCGGCAAGGATCTCCGGCTCGGGCCGGGCGGCGGGCTCGACGGCGGGCTCGGCGGCCACGGCGTTCCTCCTGGTGGGTCGGGCGATCGACGGCGCCCCATCGTGCCGCACGCCCCGGCCGAGGAGGACGGCGGGGGGCGCGCATCCGCACCCGGTGTCAGGCCCGGGTGGGGGCGGAGGCCGGCTCCGCGGAGGCCGTGGCGAGCGCGTCGTCCGCGCTGCTCGCCAGCAGCACCGGCCGCGGCGGCCGCTGGGCGGGCAGGCACGCGGCCAGCACCAGACCGACCAGCACGGCTCCCGTCGCGATGACGAACGAGATCCGGAACCCCTCCATGCTGGGCACCTGGACCGGCCCCATCGCCACCGAGGTGTTCGCCAGCACCATGCCGATCACCGCGCTCGACACCGAGGTGCCGATCGACCGCATCAGAGTGTTGAGCCCGTTGGCCGCGCCCGTCTCCGACGGATCGACCGCGCCGATGATGAGCGCGGGCAGCGAGGAGTACGCGAGCCCGATACCGGCCCCGAGCACGACCGCGATCACCACGGTCTGCCACGCGGCGCTCATCAGGCCCAGCCCGGCCCCGTACCCGATCGCCATGACCAGCATCCCGAGCATCAGGGTCGCCTTCGGTCCGCGGCGGACCGAGATGCGGGCGTACACCGGGGCCACGAACATCATCGTCAGGCCCAGCGGCGCGACGCACAGCCCCGCCGTGACCATCGACTGTCCCAGCCCGTAGCCGGTCGACGCGGGCAGCTGGAGCAGCTGCGGCAGGACCAGCGAGACGGCGTAGAAGGCGACGCCCAGCATGATCGATGCGAGGTTGGTGAGCAGCACCTCGCGCCGGACCGTGGTGCGCAGATCGACGAGCGGCGCGGGGGTGCGCAGTTCGAACAGGCCCCACAGGACGAGGATCAGCAGGGACGCGCCGATCAGTCCGAGAGTGGTGGGAGAGGTCCAGCCCCAGTCGCTGCCCTTCGTGACGGGGAGCAGCAGGCAGACCAGCCCGAGCGAGAGTCCTAGCGCGCCGATGACGTCGAAGCTTCCGGGCGCGCGCAGCGGAGGCTCGGGCACGACCAGGACGGTGAGCACCATGGCGACCACGCCGAGCCCGGCCGATCCGAGGAAGAGCGCGTGCCAGTCCGTGTGCTGGGCGATCAGCGCGGCGGCGGGCAGGGCGAGTCCTCCGCCCACGCCGATCGACGAACTCATCAGCCCCATCGCCGAGCCGAGGCGCTCGCGCGGCAGCTCGTCGCGCATGATCCCGATGCCGAGCGGTATGGCGCCCATGGCGAAGCCCTGGAGGGCCCGGCCGACGATCATCACGACGAGATCGTCGGTGAAGGCGCAGACCAGCGAACCGAGGACCATCACGGCGAGGCTGGCGAGCAGCATCCGCCTCTTGCCGTAGAGGTCGCCGAGCCGCCCCATGATGGGCGTGGACACGGCCCCCGCCAGCAACGTCGCGGTCATCACCCAGGTGGCGTTCGACGGTGTGGTGTCGAGGAGGGCGGGGAGGTCCTTGATGACGGGGACGAGCAGGGTCTGCATCACCGCGACGGTGATGCCCGCGAAGGCCAGGACGGGGACGATCCCCCGGCCCGCCCTGCTCCTCCCCGGATCGGGGAGGTCCCCGGCGAGCTGTTCGTTCGTCGTCCGTCGCATACGTGCGGCCTCCGGGCAGCGGTCAACCACCCGGGCTCCCCCCAAGTGCGTGCATCGTGAACGCTTCAGTGCGCCCGGGGTATTCCGGTGAACGGACGCGAACCCCTGGCGGATCGGAACGAGCGGCCTTCCGGCCTTCCTTCGGAATGGAACGTGTTCTACTCTTGCGCCGTTCCAGTGGCTGCGACCGGCGAGGAACCGCATGGGTATCGGCATCACCGAAGAGCACCGCGCCCTGGCGCGGGCCGTACGGGGCGGCCTGGCCCGCGCCGTCCCGCCCCAGGAGGCGCGGGCACTCCTGGACGTGCAACACCCGTGGGTCCCGGGCACCCGGCCCGCGCACTGGGACGCGCTGGCCGGGCAGGGGCTCCTGGGCGTCCACCTGCCCGAGGAGTACGGGGGAGGGGGCGGCGCCCTCCTCGACCTCGCCGTGGTCCTGGAAGAGGCGGCGCACGCCTCGCTCCCCGGCCCGTACACGGCCTCCGTCCTGACCTCGGCGATCCTGCACCGGGCGGACATCCGGAGCCGTGGGAACGCCCCGGGCCCGGCGGACGTGGAGGACCGGGCGGACGTCGTGGGCCGGACGGACGCCGAGGACAGGGCGGGCGTCGTGGACCCCGGGGGCCTCGCGGGGCTCGTCGAGGCGCTCGCGGCCGGAGACCTCGTCGGAGCCGCGGCACTCGGCGCCGGAACGCTCGCCGCGGTGGAGACCGAGGGCGGCCATCTCCTCGAAGGCGTGGCCCCGCCCGTCCTCGGCGGCGCCGAGGCCGATCTGCTGCTGCTCGCCGCGACCTCGGCCGCCGGCACCCTGTGGTTCGCCGTGGACGCCACCGCGGACGGGCTGACCGTACGCCCGCACCGCAGCGTCGATCCGACGCGCCCCACCGCCGAGGTGCATGCGACGGGAGTCCGCGTCCCCGCCCACCGGCTCGTCGCCACCGACACGGCATCCGTCCGCGACATCGCGGCCGTCCTCCTGGCCGCCGACGCCTGCGGCACCGCCGCCCTGTCCCTGCGTACGGCCACCGAACACGCCAAGGTCCGCGAACAGTTCGGCCGCCCCATCGGACGGTTCCAGGCCGTCAAGCACCTCTGCGCCGACATGCTCGTCCGGCTCGAACAGGCCCGTGCCCTCACCTGGGACGCCGCCCGGGCCGCCGACGGGACACCGCCCGAGGCCCCCGGCGTACGAGGGCTGACCGCCGCACTCGCGGCCGCCACCGCGCTCGACGCCGCGTACAGCTGCGCCAAGGACTGCATCCAGATCCTCGGCGGCATCGGCTTCACCTGGGAACACGACGCCCACCTCCAGCTGCGCCGCGCCGTGGTCGCCCGCCAGCTGCTCGGTGCCGCGGACGCCCACCGGCTCCGCGCCGTCCGGCTCGCCGAGGGCGGCGCCCGCCGCGAACTCACCCTGGAACTCCCCGCCGAGGCGGCCGGTCACCGGGCCGGGGCCCGGCAGGCCGTCGCAGCCGCCCGCGGCCTCGACCCCCGGGCGGCCCGCCGCGCCCTCGCCCCGTCCGGCTATGCCGCCCCTTACCTTCCCGCCCCGTACGGGCTCGGCGCCGGACCCGTGCAGCAGCTCGCCGTACAGCAGGAGTTGAAGGCTCAGGGCATCAAGGTCAGCGACCTCGGGATCGCCACCTGGGTGGTGCCCTCCCTTCTCGCGTACGGAACCAAGGCCCAGCAGGAGCGCTTCCTGATGCCGACCCTGCGGGGCGAACTCCTCTGGTGCCAGCTCTTCTCCGAGCCCGACGCCGGGTCCGACCTCGCCTCGCTGCGTACCAGGGCCGTACGGACCGAGGAGGGCTGGCGCGTCACCGGCCAGAAGGTCTGGACGAGCGCCGCCAGGTCCGCCGACTACGGCATCCTGCTCGCCCGCACGGACCCCGAAGCGCCCAGGCACCGGGGTCTCACCTACTTCCTGGTGGACATGAGGACCGCCCGGGGCATCGACATCCGGCCGCTGAAGGAGATCACCGGGGACTCCCTCTTCAACGAGGTGTACTTCGACGACGTGCTCCTGCCCGCCGACGCCGTCGTCGGCGAGGTGGACGACGGCTGGCGGGTCGCCCGCAACACCCTGGGCAACGAACGCGTCCACATGGCCGACCAGATGACCTTCGACTCCGGACTCGAAGCACTGATCGCCCGCGCCGCCGGACTCGACGGAGCGGCCCGCGGCCGCCTCGGCGCGCTCGTCGCCGAGGCCCACGCCCTGGCGTGCATCGGACTGCGGACCACGCTCCAGCAGGTCTCGGGCCTGGAGCCCGGCGCCGGCGCCTCCGTGCGCAAGCTCGTGCAGACCACCCACCAGCAGAAGGTCGCCGAACTCACCCTGGAACTCCTGGGTCCCGCGGGCGCGACCGGCGAGGGAGCGGCGCGGCGGGCCGTGCACGGCTTCCTGATGTCGCGCTGCCTGACCATCGCGGGCGGCACCACGCAGGTCCAGCTCAACGTCGTCGCCGAGCGCATCCTCGGCCTCCCGCGTGACTGAAGGGACGTACCCGCCCATGACCACGAAGGCCTACATCGCCGGCGTCGGGATGACGAGGTTCGAGAAGCCGGAGACCCGCGACTGGCAGTACTGGGACATGGCCCAGGAGGCAGGCACCAAGGCGCTCGACGACGCGGGCATCCGGTACGAGCAGGTCGAGCAGGTCCCCGTCGGCTACTGCTTCCAGCCCTCCACCGCGGGTCAGCGCGCCGTCTACGAACTCGGCCTGACGGGGGTGCCCGTCTACAACGTCAACAACAACTGCGCGACCGGCGCCACCGCGCTGATGATGGCCCGCCAGTTCGTCGAGGGCGGCCACGCCGACTGCGTACTCGCCCTCGGCTTCGAGAAGATGACGCGCGGCTCGCTCGGCGGCGGGGGAGCGGACGGCGGCGCCGCGGACTTCGCGACCTCGCCGGTCGCCCGGCACTACGGGATCATGGCCGCCGCCCACGGCTTCGAGATGTCCCCGCCCACCGCCCAGATCTTCGGCGACGCGGCGCGCGAGCACATGGAGCGGTACGGGACGACGCCGGCGCAGCTCGCCGCTGTCGGGGCCAAGAACCACCGGCACTCGGTGAACAACCCCTACGCCCAGTTCCAGGATCCGTACACCGTCGAGGAGGTCCTCGCCGCCCGGACCGTCCACCGGCCCCTCACCAAGCTCCAGTGCTCACCCACGTCGGACGGCTCCGCCGCCGCCGTCGTCGTTTCGGAACGCTTCGTCGAGCGGCACGGACTGGGGCACAGGGCCGTCGAGATCGCCGCCCAGGCCATGACCACCGACACCGGCGACTCCTTCGCGTCCGGGACGTGCGTCGACGCGGTCGGTGCACCCATGTCCCGGGCCGCCGCCGAGCAGGTCTACGCGGCCTCGGGGCTCAGCGCCGCGGACCTCGACGTCATCGAGCTGCACGACTGCTTCTCCATCAACGAACTCCTCACGTACGAGGCCCTCGGCCTGTGCGCGGAGGGCGAGTCCGGCAAGCTCGTCGAGTCCGGGGCCACCACGTACGGCGGCCGATGGGTCGTCAACCCCTCCGGCGGTCTGATCTCCAAGGGCCATCCCCTCGGTGCCACGGGCCTCGCACAGGTCGCCGAACTGACCTGGCAGTTACGGGGCGAGGCAGGCGCCCGCCAGGTCCCCGGCGCACGCACCGGGCTCGCCCACAACATCGGACTGGGCGGTGCCGCCGTCATCACGGTCCTACGCCGCTAGACCGAGTCCGGCCGGGCCCGCAAACCGATGTACGGACCACCGGCCGCCTGGGACCATGACACCCATGGCTGACGTCTCGACACCCACGCGCATACCCGCCCGAAGAGCCACCAGCACGTGGGCCGTGGTGCTCGCCGCCTGCACCGGCCAGTTCCTCGTCGTCCTCGACATGTCCGTCGTCAACGTCGCCCTGCCGTCCATGCGCACCGACCTGGCGCTGAGCGCCGCCGCGCTCCAATGGGTCATCAACGCCTACGCGATCGCGTTCGCCGGATTCCTGCTCCTCGGCGGACGAGCGGCCGACATATACGGCCGTAAGCGGATGTTCCTCGTCGGGCTCGGCATGTTCACCGCCGCATCGCTGGCCGGCGGACTCGCCCAGGAGGGCTGGCAGTTGCTCGCCGCCCGCGCGGCACAGGGGCTCGGCGCCGCCGTGCTGTCCCCGGCCACCCTCACCATCCTCACCGCCGCCGTCCCCGACGGCCCCGCCAGGACCAGGGCCATCGGCACCTGGATGGCTGTCGGCGCCGGCGGCGGCGCGGCAGGCGGGCTGATCGGCGGGGCGCTCACCGAAGCCCTGTCCTGGCGCTGGGTGCTGCTGATCAACGTGCCCATCGGCGCCCTCGTCCTCATCGGCGCCACGCTCAAGCTCGCCGAGGGCCGGGCGGGTGTCCGGCGGCGCGTCGACCTGCCCGGCGCCGTCCTCGTCACGGCCGGCCTCGCCACGGTCGCGTACGGCATCGCGCAGACCGAGGCGGAAGGCTGGACCGCCGCCGCCACCCTCGTGCCCCTGCTGTCCGGGCTCGCCCTGCTCGCCGTGTTCGTCCTGGTCGAGGCCCGGACTGCGGCCCCGCTGATGCCTCTGCGGGTGCTCGGCGTGCGGGCGGTGTCATCGGCGAACGTGGCCATGTTCATGATGGGGTCCGCGACGCTCTGCATGTGGTACTTCGTGACGATATACGCGCAGAACGTGCTCGGGTACAGCCCGCTCCAGGCCGGACTCGCCCTGATGCCCACGTCCGCTGCCGTCGTCATCGGCTCCAAACTCGCCCCACGCCTCATGATGCGCACGGGCGCGAAGAGCCTGGCCGTGATCGGCGTGCTGATCACCGCCGCGGGCTTCGGCTGGCAGTCGACGATGAGCGTCGACGGCTCGTACCTCACCGCGATCTGCCTCCCCGGCCTCCTGATGATGGGCGGCGCGGGCCTCGCCTCCACCCCACTGGCCACCCTCGCCACATCGGGCGCGGAGCCGGGGGACGCCGGACTCGTCTCAGGACTGGTCAACACCTCACGCACGATGGGCGGCGCGCTCGGCCTCGCCGTACTGTCCACCGTCGCCGCCGCCCGCACCGGAGGCTCCACGGCGACGGCCGAGATCACCGCCGGCTACGCCCTGGCCTTCCGGGCCGCCTGCGCGGTGCTGCTCGCCGGGGTGGTGCTCATGCTCCTGTGGCTGCCGAGCCACCGGCCCCGGAAGCGTTGAGACCCCGTTCCTACAGCCACCCCTGCTGCCGGGCCGCCCGCATCGCCTCCATGCGGTTGCGGGTTCCGGTCTTGCCGATCGCGGACGACAGGTAGTTGCGGACGGTCGACTCGGACAGCCGCAGCCTCACCGCGATGTCCGCGACCGTCGCCCCGTCCACGGCCGCGTTCAGCGCGTCCCGCTCACGTGCCGTGAGCGGGCTTGGCCCCGCCCCCAGGGCCGCCGCCGCGAGCGCCGGATCGATCACGGTCTCGCCGCGCAGCACCTTCCGGATCGCCTCGGCGAGCTCCTCGACGGGCCCGTCCTTGACCAGGAACCCGGTGGCGCCGGCCTCCATGGCCCGCCGCAGATACCCGGGACGCCCGAACGTCGTGAGGATCAGCACCCGGCAGTCCGGCACCTCCTCCCGCAACAGGGCGGCGGCGTCCAGTCCGCTCATCCCCGGCATCTCGATATCCAGCAGCGCCACGTCGGGCCGCGCCAGCAGCGCCGCCCCCACGACCTCGTCACCGGCCCCCACCTGCGCGACGACCTCGATGTCCGCCTCCATGCCCAGCAACAGGGCGAGAGCGCCCCGCATCATGCCCTGGTCCTCGGCGAGAAGAACACGTACAGACCGCGCGGGGCGGTGATCCTGCGGCATCTCGTTCACGGGGACAGGTTATGGCCGGGCCTTGACCCGGCGCCCTGCCGTGCGTTCGCGGCAGCCGACGAGGTGTACACCGGCGGCCGAACATAGTGTGGTGGAGCACCGCCTCCGCCCCTGCCGGGCGAGGCCGACCGGAAGGCACGTTCGAACATGACTGGGCAACCTGACCGCTGGGCGGAACTGACCGGCGGACAAGCGGGGGAGGAGTACGCGCGGCGCTTCGCGCGGCTCGCCGAATCAGGTCACGACATCCACGGCGAGGCCACCTTCTGCGCCACGTTGCTGAAGCCCTCCGCCCGGGTACTCGACGCCGGCTGCGGCACCGGCCGCATCGCGATCCGGCTCGCGGAACTGGGACACCACTGCACCGGCGTGGACGTCGACTCCTCGATGCTCGCCGTGGCACGCCGGGAAGCCCCCGCGCAGGAATGGCTCCTCGGTGACCTGGCCCGCCTGGACACCCTCGGCCTGGATCCGGGATTCGACCTGGTACTCGCCGCCGGAAACGTCATCCCCCTGCTGTCCCCCGGCACCGAACCGGTCGTCGTGCGGCAACTGGCCGACGCACTGCGCCCCGGCGGTCTGCTGGTCACGGGCATGGGGCTGGACGCGGCACACCTGCCGCTGCCGGAGCCGACGGTGACCCTCACGGAGTTCGACCACTGGTGCGCGCAGGCCGGGCTGACCCTGGTGCGTCGCTACGCCACCTGGAGCGCCGATCCCTTCCAGGAGGACCGCGGCTACGCCGTGAGCGTGCACTCCCGGCCGGCCACGTGAGCCGGGCGCCTCTCGCACGGCTGATGGACCACCCCGTCAGGTGAGGGCTTCGAGGTCTCCCGGTTCCGCCGCCTCGGGCACGGGGAGTTCCGCGGTCACCTGGAATCCTCCGCGCTCCGCCGGCCCCGCCTCCAGGGAGCCGCCCGCCTGGGCCAGGCGCTCCGTGAGGCCCTTGAGGCCGGTGCCGGAGCGGGCTCCGCGCTCCTCGCCCGACGGGACGCCGCGGCCGTTGTCGGTGACCTTCAGGCGTACGCCTCCGGGCGAGCCCGCCACGTCGATCTCGCAGCGCGAGGCTCCGCTGTGCCGGACGGCGTTGGTCACTGATTCCCGTACCACCCAGCCCAGCAGCGCCTCTGTCCGCGCGGTGAGCGGGGGTCCCGACCGGCGGACGACCGGGTCCATGCCGGCGGCGGAGAGCGCCGAGCGGGCCCGGTCAAGTTCCGTGGCCAGGCTGCCCTCCCGGTAGCCGGTGACGGCCTCGCGGATCTCCGTGAGGGCCTGGCGGCCGACCGATTCGATGTCGGATACCTGGGCCAGCGCGGCGTCCACGTCATGCGGGGCGAGCCTGCGCGCGGCCTCGGACTTCACCACGATCACCGAGAGCGTGTGGCCCAGCAGATCGTGCAGATCGCGGGAGAAGCGCAGCCGTTCCCGTTCCACCGCCGTGCGGGCCAGCTCCTCCCTCGTCTCCCGGAGTTCCTTGACCGTCTCGGAGAGCGCGAGGATCGCCGCCGTCACCATCGCGGAGATGAACGTCCCGTAGGCGACGTTGATCGCGCCCCAGCCGTCACGGAGTCCCGCTGTCAGTCCGGCCAGTGCGCTCAGGCCGAGGACGACGGGCCCGAGGTACCTGCCGCGCATGATCGAGCCGGTCGCGAGGCCGAGCAGCATGAAGAAGAGCAGCCAGCTGCCGCCGTACGTGAGGGCGAGGGCGCAGGTGACCACGCCCAGCGCGACCAGGGCCCAGCGGGTGCGCGGCGCCTCCCGGGCCCGTTTGTCGAAGGCCCTGAACACCACATAGATGTAGAGGCTGTTGAAGGTGATGATGCCGATGCCGCCGACCCAGGGGTTGGGGGTCCTGCCCTGGAGGAGGTTGGAGAAGGCACCCATTCCCATCAGCAGCCACGGCAGGAGGGCGAAACCGTTGGGCGGTCCCATGTGTCCGGGCCCCCGGGCGGTCCTCCTGGCCACCTTCCGGTCCGCCGTCGCCCGCTTCGCCCGGAAGTCGGCCTTCCACGCGGCGCACTGCTTGCTCATCACCGGCATCGTCACTCCCTCAAGCGGTCCGCGCGGCCCTGCGGTACGAGGCCACAGCGTACGAGCCGAATATCACCAGCCAGCCCGTGAGCACGGCGAGCGTGGCCGGCCCCGGCGCCGAACCCTCCGTCACCGCCCAGCCGAGATCCGCGAACCGGTTGGCCGGGGTGTAGGCCGCCACGGAGGCCAGCCACCCGGGGAACAGTTCCAGCGGGAACCAGAGGCCGCCGACGAGGGAGAGCCCCATCAGGCCGACCGTATTGGCCACGCCCATGGTCTGGGGGCTCAGCCGGTAGCCGTTGCCCAGCCCGAGCAGGGTGAAGGGGAGCGCCCCCACCCACAGCAGGAGCGTCAGTGCCGTCCACTGCCAGGCCTCCAGCCGTACGCCGTTGACCAGCGCGCCCGCTGCGAGCACCGCGACGATTCCCGGCAGTACCGTCACCGACCCGCTGACGGCCCGCCCTGTCACCACCCGGGAGGGGGCGAGCGGGGTGACGCGCAGCTGTCGCAGCCAGCCGGTCGACCGGTCGGTGGAGACCCCGATACCGGCGCTCAGTGCGGAACCCAGCGCGCCGTACGCCGCCATGCCGACCATCGCCGTGACCCGCCACGGCGCCGAATCCCCTTCGTCCGTACCGATGTTGGTGAAGAGCAGGTACATCACCACCGGCATTCCGATGCCGAAGATCACGAACATCGTGTCACGCAGCGTGCGCCGCGTCTCGAGCTTGATGTACTCCAGCATCAGACCTTCTCGCTTTCGTCGGCATGCGTGCTCTCGTGTGCGGTGAGGGAGAGGAAGGCGTCCTCCAGGCTCGCGGGGGAGACCTCCAGCCGCCGGAGGGGGCCGCGCGCGACCAGGGCCGTGACCGTGGCGTCCGGATCGTCGGTGCGCAGCCGTGCCCGGTCCCCGCGGATCTCGACCGACGTGACGCCGGGCAGCCGGGCGAGTCCCTCCGTACCGCCGCCCGCCAGGTCGATGGCGACCAGGCCGCCGCCCACCGACTGCCTGATGTGCTCGCCGCTGCCGTCCGCGACGATCCGGCCCCGGTCGAGCACGACGACGCGGTCGGCGTTCTCGTCGGCCTCCGACAGATAGTGCGTGGAGAAGAGCACCGTGTTGCCCCGGGCGGCGTACGCGCGCATCGACCCCCAGAACGCCCGCCGGGCCTCCACGTCGAGCGCGGCGGTCGGCTCGTCGAGGACGAGCAGCCCGGGATTGCCCGCCAGCGCGACCGCGAAGCGCACCCGCTGCGTCTGGCCGCCGGAGAGCTTGTCGACGCGCCGTCCGGCGAACTCCGTCAGCCCGGCCAGCGCCAGCGCCTCCGCGACCGGCATCGGCCGCGGATAGGTGGAGGCGACGAACGCGACCAGTTCCCGCACGGTGACCCGCGGGACCCCCGAGCCGTCCTGGAGCATCGCCCCGACCCGTCCGGCCCGCACCGCCCGCGCGGGGGTGTCGCCGAAGAGGCGCACCTCGCCGGCGTCGGGCTCGTCCAGGCCGAGGAGGAGGCCGATGGCGGAGGACTTGCCCGCCCCGTTGCGGCCGAGCAGGGCAACGGTCTCTCCACGCCCCACGGCGAGGTCGATGCCGTCCACGGCCCGTACGGCGCCGTAGTTCCTGACCACCCCGTCGAAGCTCACCGCGGGTGCGAAATCCGGTGTCTGCGTCATGCCGATGACGCTACGGAGGGGGCGGCCACCTCCGGCAGATGCGGATGTACGGACTCGGCCGTGACAAATGTACCGGCCCGGCGCGGGACGTATCTGACGTGACGTCAGCGGTATTCACAAGTGCTGGGGCTTGCGTTATACATAGGGCCACCGGCCCTAGAACACGTTCTAGAACGTTCCGCAGGAAGGCGGGGCCGGTCCGCACGCGACCTCGGTGCGGCCGACGGTGCGGACGGCCGCGCCGGGGTCTCCCCGTCCGCAGGACCCGTCCATCAAGGAGCAGGAATCCCATGCCCATTGATGCCGTGAAGGCGGTCGCCGCCGAACCCAGGACCGCCGGGATCCGGTGGGACCGCAAGGACGTCCAGCTCTACCACCTCGGCCTCGGCGCGGGCGTCCCCGCCACGGACCCGGGCGAGCTGCGCTACACCCTGGAGTCCCGGCTCCACGTGCTGCCCACCTTCGCCACCGTCGCGGGCGCGGGCAAGGCGGTGGCCGGCGTGGTGTCTCTGACCGGCATCGACATCGCACTCGCGTCCGTGCTGCACGGCGCCCAGTCCGTACGCGTCCACCGGCCGATCCCCGTCGAGGGGCGCGCGGTGCAGAGCGGCAGGGTCGCTGCGGTGTACGACAAGGGCAGCGCGGCCGTCATCGTGCTGCGCACCGAGGCGGCGGACGACGACGGCCCCCTGTGGACCAACGAGTCCCAGATCTTCGTGCGCGGCGAAGGGGGCTTCGGAGGCGAACGCGGCCCCTCCACCGGGTTCGCCCTGCCGGCCGTGGCACCCGACCACACGGTGGAGCGTCACGTCCGGGAGGACCAGGCGCTCCTGTACCGGCTCTCCGGGGACTGGAACCCCCTCCACGCCGACCCCGACTTCGCCGCGCAGGCCGGTTTCGACCGGCCGATCCTGCACGGACTGTGCACCTACGGCATGACGGTCAAGGCCGTCGCCGACACGGTGCTCGACGGCGACGTCTCCAGGATCCGCGCCTGCAGCACCCGCTTCGCCGGCGTCGCGTTCCCCGGCGAGACCCTCCGCATCGACATGTGGGCCGCGGACACGCGCGCCGTGGTGACGGTGAGCGCCGTCGAACGCGGTGGTGCACCGGTCCTCGACAGCACGCTCGTCGAATACTCCTGAACCACTCCATGAGGGGAGCCGCACCATGCGCGCAGCCGTACTGCACGAGATAGGCCAGGACAAGCTGGAGGTCCTCGACGACGTCGAGGCGGTGGGCTTCGGCCCCGGCAAGGTCAAGCTCCGCATCCGGGCCACCGGGCTCTGCCACTCCGACGTATCCGCGATGAGCGGGGTGCTGCCGCAGCCCGCCCCCTTCATCCCAGGACACGAGGGCGCGGGCGAGGTCATCGACGTCGGCGACGGAGTGAGCGGGCTCGCCCAGGGCGACCGCGTCCTCGTCTGCTGGCTGCCCGCCTGCGGCGCCTGCCCCTCGTGCCGGCGCGGACAGACCCACCTGTGCCTCGCCGGATTCATGAACGCGGGCACCCCCAACTTCAAGCGCCCCGGCGGTGACGTCTTCGGCTTCGCGGGGACCGGCACCTTCACCGAGGAGGTCGTCGTCGGCGCGGGATGCGCGGTACCGATCCCCGACGACGTGCCCTTCGACATCGCCGCGCTGATCGGCTGCGGCGTCACCACCGGGCTCGGCGCCGCCATCAACACCGCCCAGGTGGACGCCGGTTCGTCGGTCGCCGTGATCGGCTGCGGAGGCGTCGGCATCTCCACGATCCAGGGCGCGCGCGTCCAGGGCGCCGCCCAGATCGTCGCCGTCGACCCGGTCGCCTCACGGCGTGAGGCGGCGCTGCGGTTCGGAGCGACCGAGGCGGTCCCACCGGACGGACTCACCGACGCCCGGCAGCGGATCACCGGGGGCGAGGGCTTCGACTACGTCTTCGAGGTCGTGGGCAAGTCGGCGACGGCCCGCACCGCGTACGAGAACACCCGGCGCGGCGGCACGCTCTGTGTCGTCGGGGCGGGCGCGATGGACGACAACTTCCAGGCCAACATGTTCGAGCTGTTCTTCGACGAGAAGCGGATCCTCCCCTCCATGTACGGCGGCGGGGACGTGCTCCGGTCCTACGAGCGGGCCATCGCCCTGTGGCGCGCGGGCCGCATCGACCTCGAATCGATGATCACCCACCGGGTGCGGCTCGACGGGGTCAACGACGCCCTGGACCAGATGAGGACCGGCGAGTCGCTGCGTACCTGCATCGAGCTCTGACCCGCGCCATCTCCTTGCCCACCACGGATCTACGAGAAGGACGCCGAGGACCGCGATGTCACATCCCCTTCCCCTGGACGGCCTGGCCGCGATCGTCACCGGCGCCGGCCGCGGCCTCGGGCGCGCCGAGGCACTGGAACTGGCGCGGCTCGGCGCGGCCGTCGTCGTCAACGACTACGGACAGCCCGGCCGCGACGGCTCGGGCGAGGCGTCGGCGGCCCCGGCCGAGGAGGTCGCCGCCGAGATCCGGGCGGCGGGCGGCCGGGCAGTCGCGCACCTCGGTGACGTCTCCGACCACGGGCAGGCGCGCGCGCTGGTGGACGTGGCCGTGAGCACGTACGGAAAGCTCGACATCCTCGTCAACAACGCGGGCATCCTGCGCGACCGGATGATCTTCTCGATGACGGAGGACGAGTGGGACTCCGTCATCCGGGTTCACCTCAAGGGCCACTTCAACACCACGCACTTCGCCGCCTCCCACTGGCGCACCCGCTCCAAGGCGGCCGGAGGTCCTGTGTACGGGCGGATCGTCAACACCTCGTCCGAGGCGTTCCTCGCGGGCTCGGCCGGCCAGCCGAACTACGCGGCGGCCAAGGGCGGCATCGTCGGCCTCACCACCTCCACCGCCCAGGCCCTGGCCCGCTACGGCGTCACGGCCAACGCCATCTGCCCGCGCGCCCGTACCCGGATGACGGAGGACGTCTTCGCCGGCTTCCAGGAGCCGGCGGACGGCAGCCTGGACGCACTGGCCCCCGAGCATGTGTCACCGCTCGTCGGCTACCTGGCGTCCAGGGAGGCGGGCAGGGTCAACGGCCAGCTCTTCGTCGTCCATGGGGGAATGGTCGCGATCGTCGAACGGCCCAGGGTGGCCGCCAAGTTCGACTCCGCGAAGGAGGCGTTCACCTTCGACGAACTCGACGGGCTGATCACCCCCCACTACCGGGACCGCCCGCCGAACGAGACCTTCGCCGCGGTCGAAGTCCTCGGACTGAAGCGCGGTTGACCACCGACGAGGGAGGGCCGCCACAGCCGTCACGGCTGTGGCGGCCCTCCCTCGTATCCGTCGGATCCTGTTCTGCGGCGTGGCTCAGACCGACGCTCCGGTACCCCCTTCGGAGGGGCGGCGGTGGCGGCCGTGCGGTTGCGCGGCCGAGCTCTCCATCGACGCACCCCCTCGGTGCTTTCCGGAGCCGCCGGCTCCGGCCCGTTGCGCGTCCGCCCCCGGCGGGCGCGTCTGGGTCGTGTCGGTTCGGGCTTCAGACATGTGGGAAGTCACCCCGTTGTGATCGCTTACTTGTTCGTCGTAAGCCCCGCCACCGCCATCCGGCGCGGTCACCGTCGGCGACCGCGGGGGACAGCCGCGTGGCCCGGGCCTCACCCGGGCATACGCCCCAGAAGAGGCGCCTGCCCCAGCGGAACCGGCTTACACACCACAGGAAGCACTGGAGCCGCGGATGGTTCCGCTCCACTTCCGGCCAGGTCAAACGGGTTGCCGGGGTGGCACTCCGCCTCGTCCGCCGGAGCCTGGACCAGTGCGACCGCGCACGAGGCGATGTCGTTCGCGTACGGGAGATGCAGTACGCCGTCCCGGCCGAAGAAGCCCGAACCGGCCTGCCAGCCCTCGGGCGCCGCGAGCTGGTGCAGCCGGCGGCCCGCCGGACGCCAGACCCCCACCCAGCTGCCCGCGGCCCCGTCGATCCGCAGCGCCACCGCACAGCTCTCCGGCATCAGCATCTGCCCCGGCTGAACGGCGAAGGGCGTCACCGCGACATCGGCCGGACGCAGGCACTCCGGGAACCGCACCGGCAGGAAGCTGCCGAGCACGCCCCAGCCGAGCCGGTCGTGGCCCGGTGCGTCGGAGCGGACGAGCAGGAGCCCGCTGTCCGGGTCGGCCAGCAGCAGCCGGTCGTTGCTCTCCGGGGCGATCTGGAGCAGCGGCGTCACCTCTCCGCCGCGTTCCAGATCGACCGCGACCGCCTTCACCGGCCCGCCGCCCGGCAGTTGCCTGTCCAGCGCCAGCAGTCGTCCGGCCCGGTCCAGCCAGACCCCGCCGGAACAGCTCCCCGGGATCTCGGCGACGTGTTCGGGGCCGAAGGCGCCGCCCGCCACCAGCCAGACGGCGGTGGAGTGCTCACCGGGCACCAGGGCGAGGACGCTGCCGCCGTCCGGTGACGGCGGCAGCAGCGTCAGACCGTTGCATTCGAGCGCGCCCAGCGGCAGCTCACCGGTGCGGGGGCCGGTGGGGTAGAGCAGTGAGAAGGCGTGGCGGTCGGCGACCAGCCGCCGGATGAGGACCCGTCCGTCGGCGAGCGGCACGACGTCGGAGTCGGCCTCCTCGGGCTGGTCAAGGGGGAGCGGCACGGCGTAGGGCTCGGGTCCGTCCAGCGTCCAGCGCTCCGGATACCAGGCGCGGTCCTCGCCGGGCACTCCCGGAGCGGCCGTGAGCCGGGCCGCGTACGAACCGTCCGCGGTGATCGTGAACGGCGGAGGCACCTGGAGGGCGGCGGGTAAGGGCTGCTCGCCCGGCCCGGCCCCGGCGGGCGGGCCGTCCCACGACGCGGGGTCACCCGCCACGACGGCTCCCGGCCCCGCGGGGTCCGACGGACGCGCGGAGTCCGTCCGGTCTCCGCTCCCCGGGGGCTCGGCGGACCCCGCCGGGCGGGCCGGGTCCGATGGTTCTCCGGGCTCCTCGGGCAGGGGCTCCACCGTGGCGGTGGCCCCGGCGGTCTCTCCCTCGGTGGCACAGGCAGTCATGAAGCATCACCTCCGGTGACCGAAGCTAGTTTTCGCACTTCCTGCCGAACAACGCCACCACGCGCGCTTCACACATAAGGGTGGCGATGTCCGTAATCGCCTGAGCGGCAGGGGGTGGGTGTGCTGGGGGTGATGGGCGTGGAGAGGAGAGGTGCTCCTGAGAAGTGCCTGTGTGACCTGCGACCGGCCCGCCGCTGCCGCGGCCACCGGCGCCGGGTCCCGGGAGGCAACGGGACAGCAAGGACCGAGGGGACGGGATGAGCCGCCGGTGAACGGGGTCGTATCCCCTGGGCGACCTGCGCTCCGACCTCGTGAAGTAACGATTCGTGACCGGCTGCCGGTCCGCCCTCCCGGGTCTCGGCAGCCATGGGCGGCGGGGCACGGACGGAAGGTAGCCTTTCCTTCGTGCCCCGTCTGTCTGAAGTCATCGCCGAGCTCGACGCCCTCTGGCCGCCCGAGCGGGCCGAAGGATGGGACGCGGTCGGCACCGTCTGCGGAGATCCGGACGCCCACGTCGACCGGGTCCTGTTCGCGGTGGACCCCGTCCAGGCCGTCGCGGACGAGGCCCTTACCCTCGGCGCCCAGCTGATCGTCACCCACCACCCGCTCTACCTGCGCGGTACGACGACGGTCGCGGCCACCACCTTCAAGGGCCGGGTCGTGCACGGCCTCATCAGCAACGGCGTCGCGCTGCACGTCGCGCACACCAACGCCGACACCGCCGACCCCGGCGTGTCCGACGCCCTCGCCGGCGCCCTCGACCTGCGCGTCACGGGCCCCCTCGTACCGGACCCCACCGACCCCAGGGGCAACCGCGGCCTCGGCCGCATCTGCGAGCTGGACCACCCCGAGACCCTCCGCGAGTTCGCCGCACGGGCCGCCGCCCGGCTCCCCGCCACCGCGCAGGGCATCCGGCTCGCGGGCGACCCGGACGCGCTCGTGCGCACCGTCGCCGTGAGCGGCGGATCCGGCGACAGCCTCTTCGACGCCGTCCGGGCCGCGGGCGTCGACGCGTACCTCACCGCCGACCTGCGCCACCACCCGGCCTCCGAGGCCGTTCAGCACTCGCCGCTCGGCCTGGTCGATGCCGCACACTGGGCCACCGAGTGGCCCTGGTGCGAGCAGGCCGCCGCGCAGCTCGACGCGATTTCCGACCGCCACGGATGGGACCTGCGGGTCCATGTCTCGAAGCAGGTCACCGACCCCTGGACCACCCACCACTCTTCTGGAGCCCCCAACTGAACGCCGCGCCCGCCGACCAGATCCGACTCCTCGAAGTCCAGGCCCTCGACGTACGTCTGTCGCAGGCGTCCCACAAGGCCAGGTCGCTGCCCGAGCACGCCGAGATCGACGCGCTCAACCACGACCTCGCCCAGCTGCGTGACCTGCTGGTCGCCTCCCAGACCGAGGAGAGCGACACCACCCGCGAGCAGACCAAGGCGGAGCAGGACGTCGACCAGGTGCGCCAGCGCGCCGTCCGCGACCAGCAGCGCCTCGACTCCGGCGCGGTCTCCTCGCCCAAGGACCTGGAGAGCCTGCAGCGCGAGCTCGTCTCGCTCGCCAAGCGCCAGGGTGACCTGGAGGACGTCGTCCTGGAGATCATGGAGCGCCGCGAAGGTGCCCAGGAGCGGGTCGTCGAGCTGACCGCGCGCGTCTCCGCGGTCCAGGCCAAGCTGGACGACGCCGTGGCCCGCCGCGACGCCGCGATCCGTGAGCTGGACTCCGAGGCGGCGAGCCTCACCAAGGACCGCGAGGTCGTCGCCGGCGCCGTGCCCGCGGACCTGCTCAAGCTGTACGACAAGCTGCGCGCCCAGCAGGGCGGCGTCGGCGCGGCCCGTCTCTACCAGCGCCGCTGCGAGGGCTGCCGCCTGGAGCTGAACATCACCGAGGTCAACGACGTGAAGGCGGCGTCCCCGGACACCGTCCTGCGCTGCGAGAACTGCCACCGCATCCTGGTCCGTACCTCGGAGTCGGGCCTGTAATGCCCGCTTCCCACCAGCTGGTCGTCGAGGCCGACGGCGGCTCCCGGGGCAACCCGGGGCCCGCCGGCTACGGCGCCGTCGTCATCGATCCGGAGACGGGCGAACCGCTCGCCGAGGCCGCCGAGTACATCGGTGTCGCGACGAACAACGTGGCCGAGTACAAGGGCCTCATCGCCGGTCTCAAGGCCGCGAAGGCGCTTTTCCCGTCGGACGACGCCCTGCGGGTGCACGTCCGGATGGACTCCAAGCTGGTGGTCGAGCAGATGTCGGGCCGCTGGAAGATCAAGCACCCGGACATGAAGCCTCTGGCGGCGGAGGCCGCCCGGATCCTTCCCCCGGCCGCCGTCACCTACGAGTGGATCCCGCGCGCCGAGAACAAGCACGCGGACCGTCTCGCCAACGAGGCGATGGACGCGGGCAAGCGGGGCAGGCAGTGGGAGCCCTCGTCCTCGACGGCGGCCCTCGACTCCGCCTCCCCGGCGGTCCCCCTGGACCTCCCGCCCGTCGCCGGCCCGCCGGGCGACGCGGTGGCCGGGGCGGCGAAGGCCCGCGCCGCCATGGCCTCCCGTACGACCGCGGCGCCCGCCGCACCCTCCTCCACGCCGCAGACCGGCTGGGGAACGGCGCCCGACCTGGGCGCCCCCGCCACCTTCGTACTGCTGCGGCACGGGGAGACCGTCCTCACTCCCGAGAAGCGCTTCTCCGGCAGCGGCGGCACCGACCCCGAACTCTCGGCCGTGGGCCGGGCCCAGGCGCGCCACGCCGCACACGCCTTCGCCGAGCGGGGCACCATCCAGGAGATCGTCAGCTCACCGCTGCGCCGCTGCCGCGAGACCGCGGCCGCCGTGGAGGGGCGCCTCGGCCTCGACGTGCGCATCGACGAAGGTCTGCGCGAGACGGACTTCGGCGCCTGGGAGGGCATGACGTTCGGCGAGGTGCGCGAGCGGTACGGCGCCGACCTCACCGCCTGGCTGGCCTCCCCGGACGTGGCCCCCACGGGCGGCGGCGAGAGCTTCGCAGAGGTCGCCGAACGCGTCTCGGCGACCCGCGACCGCCTCATCGCCCGCCACCGGGGCCGTACCGTGCTGCTGGTCACCCACGTCACCCCGATCAAGACCCTGGTCAGGCTGGCGCTCGGCGCCCCGCCGGAGTCCCTGTTCCGCATGGAGCTCTCGGCGGCGTCCGTCTCGTCCGTGGCCTACTACGCGGACGGCAACGCCTCCGTACGCCTCCTGAACGACACCTCGCACCTGCGGTAGAGGAGTTCCGGCTCAGCCGCGCGACTCCGACGCCGCACGCGCCAGCCGCTCCACCCGGGCCCAGTCCTTCGCCGCCACGGCGTCGCCCGGCAGCATCCAACTGCCGCCCACACAGCCGACGTTCGGCAGGGCCAGATAGGCGGGCGCCGACGCGGGCGTGATGCCGCCCGTGGGGCAGAACCTGGCCTGCGGGAGCGGCGCCGAGAGCGCCTTCAGGTATGCGGTGCCGCCCGCCGCCTCCGCCGGGAAGAACTTCATCTCCGTGACCCCGCGCTCCAGCAGCGCGACCACCTCGGAGGTCGTGGAGACGCCCGGCAGGAACGGCACCCCCGACGCCTTCATCGCGTCCAGCAGCGCGTCCGTCCAGCCCGGGCTCACCAGGAAGCGGGCGCCCGCGGCCACGGAGTCCTCGACGTTCCGTACGGATATCACGGTGCCCGCGCCGACCACCGCCTCCGGGACCTCCGCCGAGATCGCCCGGATCGCGTCGAGGGCCGCAGCCGTGCGCAGCGTCACCTCGATCGCCGGAAGCCCGCCCGCGACCAGGGCCCGGGCCAGCGGCACCGCGTCGGCCGCGTCCTCCAGGACGACGACGGGGACGACGGGTGCGAGATCCAGGACGGAGGGTGCGGCGGGAGCAGGAGAGGTCATGGCCTCATCCTGCCGTGACGCCACACTCTGCGCAACGAGCGTTGCGTATGCTGCAACGTCAGTGGATCTCGGTGACCACCACGTCGAGCGCCCACGGCCGTCCGGCCCGCCCGGGCGCCTGCGCCTCCACCACGAACCCGAGCTGCCGCAGCACGTCCACCAGTTCCGCGGGGCCCTTCGGCCGGGCCCCGGCCATGAGGAGCTCCCGCACCATCCGGCCCTTGGTCGCCTTGTTGAAGTGGCTGACCACGGAACGCTTCTCGACCCCGTCCACCATCTGTGACTGCAGCACCCGCACGCTCGCCGTGCGCTCGGCGACGGCGCCCTTCGGCTTCCACGCGGCGGTGTACGCCGAGGACCGCAGGTCCAGCACGAGGCCGTCCCCGGCGGCCTCCGGCATGACCTCCGCCATCGGGGCCCGCCAGTACGCGCCGAGCGCGCCGAGGCCGGGGAGCTTCACACCCATCGAGCAGCGGTACGAAGGAATCCGGTCGCCCACCCGCACCGCGCCCCAGAGCCCGGAGAAGACCAGCAGCGACTTGTGGGCCAGCCTGCGTGCCGCGGTGTCCAGCGAGGCCAGGTCCAGGGCGTCGTACAGGACGCCGGTGTAGATCTCCCCGGCCGGACGTGTCCCCGCGGTCCGCAGCTCCACGTTCTTGGCGATCTCGCCGCGCAGCCCCTCGCTGAGCCCGAGCACGTGCTGGGCCTTCTCCTCGTCCGCGACGCACAGCTCGACGAGCTCGCCGAGGATCGCCTCCCGCGCGGCGGCCAGCCCCGGCAGGGAAAGGTTCTCGGCCTTCAGCGGGGCGCCACGCCCCGAGGCGGCCTTTCCTTCGGAGGGCGGCAACAGCACGAGCACGGTGTCTCCTTCATACGCGGACGGGCCCTGCAAGGGTACGGGGGAGCGCGGCCGGGCCCGCCGTCCGGCCGATGGGTGCCCGGGTCCCCCGGCGCCGGACCGAACCCGGGCTCCACGCAGGGTGACGAGCGGGAAACCCGGGATGCCTCACCCCCGCCCCGGACCTACGCTCGGGACATGCCCCGCCGTCCTGTCCACGTGACCGGCCCACCGGACACCCCGCTGCGCGAGGCCCTGCGCGGCCTGCGTGCCGAGCTGGGAACGCCCGGCGGGTTCCCGCCCGACGTACTCGCCGAGGCCCAGGACGTCGCGAGGGCCCCGGACCTCTCGGCCCACCTGGACGCCACGGAGGTGCCGTTCTTCACCATCGACCCGCCCGCCTCCACCGACCTGGACCAGGCGATGCACCTGGAACGGCGCCCGAACGGTTTCCGGGTGCGGTACGCGATCGCCGACGTCGCCGCCTTCGTCCGGCCGGGCGGGGCACTGGACGCCGAGGCACACCGCCGGGTGACGACCCTGTACTTCCCCGACGGCAAGGTCCCGCTGCACCCGCCCCCGCTCTCGGAGGACGCCGCAAGCCTGCTCCCCGGCCGGACACGGCCGGCCGTGCACTGGCAGATCGACCTGGACGAGGAGGGCCGTGCGGTCACCACGGACGTGCGCCGCGCCCTCGTACGCAGCCGGGCCAAGCTCGACCACGCCGAGGTCCAGCGGCGGATCGACGCCGGCACGGCCGAAGAGCCCCTGGCGCTGCTCCGGGACATCGGGCGGCTCCGCGAGGCGCAGGAGGTCGCCCGCGGCGGCGTCTCGCTGAACGTGCCCGAACAGGAGATCGTCGAGCAGGACTCCACATACACCCTCGCCTACCGCGCCCCCCTGCCGGCCGAAGGCTGGAACGCCCAGATCTCCCTGCTCACCGGCATGGCCGCGGCCCGGCTGATGGCGGACGCGGGCACCGGCATCCTGCGTACGCTGCCCATCGCCCCGGACGGCGCCGTCGCCCTGCTGAGGCGCTCCGCGCAGGCCCTGCGCATCGACTGGCCGCACCACGTGCCGTACGCGCGCCTGATCCGTTCGCTCGACCCGGAGCGCGGCAGCCATGCGGCGTTCCTCCAGGAGTGCACCACCCTGCTGCGCGGGGCCGGGTACACGGTCTTCGGGAACGGCGCCCTGCCCACCCCTGCCGTGCACGCCGCCGTCGCGGACCTCTACACGCACTGCACGGCCCCGCTGCGCCGCCTCGTCGACCGTTACGCGTCCGAGCTCTGCCTCGCGGCCGTCGCGGGCCGCCAGGCACCGCAGTGGGTGGGGGAGGCGCTTTCGGCGCTGCCGGACGAGATGGCCGACGGCACGCGCCGCGCGAACACGGCGGAGCGGGAATCGGTGGACCTGGTGGAGGCGGCGCTGCTCAAGGACCGGGTGGGCGAGGTGTTCGACGGGTTCGTGGTCGACATCGAGGACGCCGCCTCAAGCGTCGGCACCGTCCACATCGAGGACCCGGCGGTCATCGCCCGGATCGAGGGGCCCGCGCCCGGGCTCCCGCTGGGGGAGCGGCTGCGGGTGCGGCTCATGCAGGCGGAACCGGGCTCGGCGAAGGTGCTGTTCGTGCCCGCGTGAGGGCGGCGACCGCGGCCCGTGGGTCGTCGGCGTGGAAGCGGACGGTACGGGCCAGGCCGGGCCTGCCCAGCGGACGTACGAACCCGACGGGCGCGGTCAGTTCCACGGTCACCGTCGTCTGGCTGCCCACCGCGAGGTCGAGCACCCCGTCCGGGCCCAGCTGGACCAGCCTGCCCTCGGGATAGCGCCGGTCGACCCGCCCTTCTCCTTCGGCCTGGAGTCAGGTGCCCTCATCTGAAGGCGCCGTCCGGTGGCCCGCGGTCCGGCGGGTAGCATGGGCGGCACGGCAGACGAGCCGGGCGGACGGCCGCGTGGGGATCTCCGGATTCTCCCGAGGAACGTCCGGGCTCCACAGGGCAGGGTGGTGGCTAACGGCCACCCGAGGTGACTCGCGGGACAGTGCCACAGAAAACAGACCGCCCGGGACTCCGGTCCTGGGTAAGGGTGAAACGGTGGTGTAAGAGACCACCAGCGCCTGAGGTGACTCAGGCGGCTAGGTAAACCCCACCCGGAGCAAGGTCAAGAGGAGCCGTCGCAAGACGGTTCTGCGTGAACGTTCGAGGGCTGCCCGCCCGAGTTCACGGGTAGACCGCACGAGACCGGCAGCAATGCCGGTCCTAGATGGATGGCCGTCTCCCCGGCCGCCGCGAGGCGACCGGGCGACAGAACCCGGCGTACAGCCCGACTCGTCTGCCTCACCCCCGCCCCGCCCCTTCGCGGCGGCCGTGCGCGTCAGTTCTCCTGTGCGGCCTGTTCCCAGGTCTCCGGGGTCCAGATGCCCGAGCGGCGCAGGGAAGCCGGGCAGTGGAGGTAGATCTCGTCGATCTCGACGACCAGGGCCAGGTCAGGGCGGCGGCCCTTGACCGTCATCGCGTCGAAGAACGGGGCGTCCGTGAGGATCCGGGCGCGGCCGTTGATCCGCAGGACCGTCTGGGCGCCGGGTATGAGGTAGAGCAGTCCGACGTGCGGGTTGCTCAGGATGTTGTGGAAGGTGTCGCCCCGCCGGTTGCCCGGCATTTCGGGGAGTGCGAGTGTGCCCGCGTCCAGGACCAGGGTGAAGCCGGGCTCTCCGCCGCGCGGGGACGTGTCGCAGTTGCCGTCGGCGTCGGAGGTGGACACGGCGCAGAACGGGGCCCGGGCCAGCAGGTCCAGGTCGTCGTCCGTGAGGCGGTCGTGGACCTTGTCGATGACGAGGGGGTGCGGGGTGCCGAGGATCGTGCGCAACTGCTCCGCCGATCGCAGGGGGACGGCTCCGGCCAGCGGGCCCGTGGTGAGGTCCGGGGCGGGCGCGGCCGCGGGTGCGGCGTACGACAAGGGGTTCTCCGTAGCTTCGGGGGGCGCGGCAGCGGCTCGCTGACCTGGCGCTGTTAGGGTTACCTTACTTATCCTCCGGTGTGCGCCATGTCCCGGGGGCGACGAGCGAGGATGGGGAACAGTGCACCACCGCAAGCCTGCCGCCCGGGAGACCGGGCTGTGAGCGGCCCGGCCGTCAGGAGCGCGGAAGGACCGAAGACCGCCGCCGCCGGAGCGCCGCGGCCACGCCCCGGACGCGGGCGCCCGGTCCTCGTCCTCGGGTTCGTCGCCGCTCTCGCCGTACTCCTGCTGACCGTGACGGCGAGCCTCGCCGTCGGTTCGGGCGACGTGCCGTTCCACGACGTGGTGCAGGGCGTCCTCGACCCGGACCTCGGGGTCAAGGGCCAGCTCATCGTCCAGGAGGTCCGCGTACCCCGCACCGTGGCCGGGCTGCTGGCCGGAGCGGCGCTCGGACTCGCCGGCACGGTGATGCAGGGGGTGGCGCGCAACCCGCTGGCCGACCCCCAGCTCCTCGGCATCAACGCGGGCGCGTCCGTGGCAGTGGTGTGCTCGATCAGCCTCTTCGGGTTCACCGTCGCCTCGCAGTACATCTGGTTCGGCTTCCTCGGCGCGCTGCTCGCCGCCCTGCTGGTGTACGGGGTGGGGTCGCTCGGCCGCGAGGGCGCGACCCCGGTGAAGCTCGCACTGGCGGGCGCGGCGACCAGCGCCGTGCTCACCTCCGCGACCAGCGCCGTCCTCCTCCAGGACCGGGAGACGTACGACCGGTTCCGCTTCTGGCAGCTCGGTGCGCTGAACGCCCGGGACGCCGAAGTGCTCTGGCAGGCGGCCCCCTTCATCGCGGCGGGCGTGATCCTCGCGCTGCTCCTGGGGCCCCAGCTCAACGCTCTTTCCCTCATCGACGACCTGGCGCTCGGCCTCGGCCAGCGGGTGGGTCTCGCCCGGATCGTCTCCGCCCTCGCCGTGGTCCTGCTGTGCGGTGCTGCGACCGTCGTCGCCGGCCCGATCGGCTTCGTCGGGCTGGTCGTACCGCACGCCGCCCGCCTCATCACCGGCCCCGACTACCGGTGGGTCCTGCCGTACAGCATGGTGCTGGCCCCGGTCCTGCTGCTCGTCGCCGACATCGTCGGCCGGGTCGTCGCCCCTCCCGGCGAGGTGCAGGTGGGCGTCGTCACCGCGGCGATCGGCTGCATACCCTTCATCTGGCTCGTCCGGCGCAGAAAGCTGGTGGAACTGTGACCGGGGCCCCTCTCCAGGAGGCGCCCGGCGCCCGCCTGGCCGACGCCGTCCGTACCGTCGCGCGGGTACGGGGACGGGGCCGCCGGCGCTCCGTGCTGGTGGCCTCCGCGCTGGCCGTCTGCGTGGCCGCCGTGTTCGCCCTCTCGCTCAGCGTCGGCGACATGGTGATGCCGCTGGGCACGGTCGTGGAGACCCTGCTCGGTGGCGGCGACGGCGGCTCGCAGTTCGTCGTACTGGAACTGCGACTGCCCCGCGCCCTGCTCGCGATCCTCGTCGGTACCGGCTTCGGGCTCTCCGGAGCGGTGTTCCAGACGCTGCTGCGCAACCCGCTGGCCAGCCCCGACGTCATCGGCATCAGTGCCGGGGCGAGCGCCGTGGCCGTCACCGCCGCGCTGCTCTTCCAGGTCAGCGGTCTGGCGCTCTCCGCGAGCGCCCTGGTCGGGGCGATCGGCGCCGGCGGCGCCATCTACCTCCTCGCCTGGCGGCAGGGCGTCGCGGGACAGCGGCTCGTCCTGATCGGTGTGGGCCTGGGAACCGGACTGACCAGTGTGGTCTGGTACGTGATGGCGCGCTCCGACACCGCCGACGCCCAGGCGGCCTTCCTCTGGCTGACGGGCAGCCTCAACGGCCGTTCCTGGAAGCAGGTGTGGCCCCTGCTGGCCGCACTCGCCGTCCTCGCGCCGCTGACCGTTCTCGCCGCCCGCGCGCTGCGCCCCCTTCAGCTGGGGGACGACACGGCGGCCGGACTCGGCGCCCGGGTCGAGCCCAGCCGGCTGGCCCTGCTCGGCTGCGCGACGGCGCTGGCGGGTGTGGCGACCGCGGCGGCCGGACCCGTCGGCTTCGTCGCCTTCGTGTCCGCGCCGATCGCCCGCCGTCTGGTGCCCGGCCGGGGCGCCGCACTGCCGCACGCGGCGCTGACCGGGGCGCTGCTGGTCCTGGTCGCCGACTTCGCCGCCCAGCACATGCTGCTGTCGGTCCAACTGCCGGTGGGTGTGGTGACCAGCCTCATCGGCGCCCCCTATCTGCTGCTGCTCCTGGCCCGCGCCAACCGCGTGGGCGCCGGGGGCTGACGTGGCGACGTACGAGATCGACGACAAGGAAAGGCGTGGCCCCGTCGTGGCTGAGCACACTCTTGGAGCGCGGGACGTCCGGCTCGGTTACGGCGACCGCGAGATCGTCGCCGGTCTCAGCGTGGACATCCCGCCGGGGAAGGTGACCGTCATCGTGGGCCCGAACGCCTGCGGCAAGTCCACCCTGCTGCGGGCGATGGCCCGGCTGCTGCCGCCCTCGTCGGGCTCGGTGCTGCTGGACGGGCGGAGCATCCAGGAGATGCCGACGAAGGAGGTCGCCGCCGTGCTCGGCATCCTCCCGCAGAGCCCGTCCGCACCCGAGGGAATCACGGTCTCCGACCTGGTGGGGCGTGGCCGGTACCCGCACCAGGGCTGGTTCCGGCGCTGGAGCACCGAGGACGACGAGGCCGTGGCGCAGGCGCTGCTCTCCACGGACGTGCTGGAACTCGCCGACCGTCCCGTGGACGAGCTGTCGGGCGGTCAGCGCCAGCGTGTGTGGATAGCCATGGCGCTGTCGCAGCGCACGGACATCCTGCTGCTCGACGAGCCGACGACCTTCCTCGACGCCAGTCATCAGCTGGACGTCCTGGACCTGCTCACCGACCTCAACCGGGAGCGCGGGGTCACCATGGTCGCCGTCCTGCACGATCTCAACCTGGCCTGCCGGTACGCGGATCACATGATCGCCATGAGGGACGGGCGGATCGTCGCCGAGGGCCGGCCCTCCGACATCGTCACGGAGTCGCTGGTCTCCGAGGTGTTCGGGATGCGCTGCGCGGTGATGGACGACCCCGCGTCGGGGACGCCGATGGTCGTGCCGCTCGGCCGCCACCACGTGAAGGTCTGACAGGGAGGGGCCGGTGCCGAGCCCAGTTAAGGGCAGGCTAACCTAATCGGCATGAACGATTCCGCTTCTCGTCCCCGCACCCGCCGCACCCCGGCCCTCATGGCCGCGGCGGTCGCCGCCCTGCTCCTCGGCCTGTCCGCCTGTGGCTCCTCGGACGACTCCGGCAGCTCGGCCACCGCTTCGGGCGGCGGCGACACCGGCGCCTTCCCCGCGAAGGTCGCGACGAAGTTCGGTGAGGTCACCGTCGACGAGAAGCCCAAGCGCGTCGTCGCACTCGGCTGGGGCGACGCCGAGACCGTCCTCGCGCTCGGCGGGCAGCCGGTCGGGGCCAGCGACTGGCTGGCGTTCGGCGGCGAGGGTGTCGGCCCGTGGGCCAAGGGCCGGTACGACAAGAGCCCGCAGCTCATAGGCACCATGGAGCCCGAGTACGAGAAGATCGCGGCTCTCCGGCCCGACCTGATCCTCGACACCAAGTCCAGCGGGGACCAGACGCGTTACGACACCCTGAGCAAGATCGCCCCGACCGTCGGTGTGCCCAAGGGCGGTGACCAGTACATGATCTCCTGGGAGAAGCAGACCGAGATGGTCGCCGCCGCACTCGGCGTCCCGGACAAGGGCGAGAAGCTGATCGCGGACACCGAGAAGAAGTTCGCGGCGGCCGTGAAGGCGAACCCCGGATTCAAGGGCAGCACCATCACGCTCGGCTCGCGCACCTCCGAGGGGTACGGCGCCTACGTCGGTGGCACCGGGCGGGTCGACTTCGTCGAGCGCCTCGGCTTCGAGAACAACCCGGCCGTCGAGGCCGAGGCCGGGGATTCGTTCTCCGTACCGGTGTCCAAGGAGAACCTCGACCTCCTCGACGCAGGCCTGGTCGTGATGGCGCCCATCGGTGTCCCCGCCGCCTCGATCAGCGACGACCCGCTGTACCGGGCCGTCCCCGCCGTGAAGGCCGGCCACTCCCTGGTCTTCGACGACCAGGGCATCAGCCAGGCCTTCGCCACCGACTCCGTCCTGTCGGTCTCCTACGCCCTGGACAAGGTGGTTCCGCTGTTCGCGGAGAAGCTCAAGTGACACGCTGAGCGGGATGACGGGAGGGGCGGCGCCGGTGGCGCCGCCCCTCCCGTGTATCCGTGCCCGACCGCTCAGGGGGCGATCGCCATGTCGAAGACGTGGACGCCGGCGTTCGCCGGCAGGACCACGAAATCAACCGTCTTCGAGGGGTCGAGCGGCACCGAGTGGGCGAACACCCGGTACTTCACGGTGGCGTTCCCGTAGCCGTCCGGGCGGTTGCGGCCGTCCGTCGATTTCACCAGGGTCGCGCCGTGCGCGGTGACCGGGTCGAAGGACCAGTTGGGGAAGCCGAAGGAGCCCGTACCGGTCGTGCCGTCGGTGTAGTACACCGTGGCGCTGCCCGTGGCGGAGCTCCCGACGCCCGAGCCGAGGAACACCAGCTTGCTGCCCTTGCCGCTCAGCGTGACGGCCTGTCCCGCGCTCGCCACGTTGTCCTTCGTGCCGGCCGCGACATCCGGCCAGGTCAGGGTGGCGCCGAGGGCGTCGACAGCCGCTCCGGGTGTCAGGCCGACCGCGGCGAGCTTCTGCGCCGAGAAGCTGTTGCCCTCACCGTCGTAGTTCCCGGCCGTCGTGGCGGACTCGTCCGTGATGCCCACGTTGTTGTAGGCGGCCGCGAGGTTCGCCTGCGGCGAGCCGCTGCGCTCCGAGCGGGTGCCGGTGGCGGAGCCCAGGCCGTCCCCGCCCGTGTACGTCGCGGTCGCGGTGAACGTACGGATGACGAACCCGGACCGCTTCTCCGGGACCTGGATGCGGAACGTCGTGGTGGCCGATGCGCCCGTGGCCAGCGAGCCGTCCACGCTGTTCAGCGACGGCTGGACCGCCCACCCCGCGGGCCCGGCGAACGTGACCTTCAGCGAACGCAGCCGCTGTGCGCCGGTGTTCCTCACGGTGACGTCCACCGACGAGATGGCGGGGCCGTCGAGGTCGACGGGCGAGATGGTCACCTCGGTCCTCGGTGCGTCGGCCGCCGGCGCGGCCGGTGCGGCGACGGCCGCCTGGGCGGGGATCAGCATGACCGTTGCCACGGCCAGGGCCCTGAGCGGGTTGATCAGTCGGACGGGTCTCATGGGTTTCTCCTTCGACGGGGATGCCTGGGACGGACTGCGCTACGCGACCGGGGGCATGTCCGTCTCCCGTGAGTCCAGACCGGTACGCAGGTTGACCCAGGAGCCCCGGGTGAAGTCGGGTACGGCGACCGGACGGCCCTTGTCGGCCAGGGACATGACGCTCAGCGGGACGGGCGCGCACCATGCGGCCGAGTCGTACACGTCGATGTCGGGGACCAGCCCCGCCCGCATCAGCTGGATCGTGCGCCACTGCAGGACGTAGTCCATGCCGCCGTGGCCGCCGTTGTTCGCGGCGTCGTCACCGATCTTCTTCCACAGCCAGTGGTCGAACTCCTTGCGGTACGTGTCGAAGTCGCGCCAGGAGTGCCCGCCGTGGTCCGGTTCCACGTAGATGCGTCCGCCGGTCGTCGAGGTGCCCGCGTAGTCCTCGAAGATGCCGCGGCTTCCGGCGAGGGTGTTGATCCTGCTGTACGGGCGGGGAGAGCTCACATCGTGCTCGGCCCGGATGGTCCTGCCGTTCGCGGTCTCGATGGCGCAGCTCACGAGGTCGCCGTTGACGTACGTCTCGTTCCACGAAGGGTGGGACCTGGGGACGAAGCGCTCCCGGTAGTCGGCCAGGCCCTTCGGCGCGGTCGCGGTGGCCTTCAGCGTGGTCATCCGGTCGCCCCGGTTGATGTCCATGGCCGCCGCGATCGGGGCGAGGCCGTGCATGGCGTAGAAGGAGGCGGTGGAGCGGGTGTGCCACAGCCGGCGCCAGGAGTCGGTGTAGTACGTGCTGGAGAACAACAGGGCGCGCAGGTCGTGCAGATAGCCGCCGTGTCCGTTGGTGATGTCGCCGAACAGGCCCTCGTGGGCCATCTTCAGCATGGCCAGCTCGTTGCGGCCGTAGTTGCAGTTCTCGGCGAGCATCAGGTTCCTGCGGGTGCGCTCCGAGGTGTCGACGAGGTCCCACAGCTCGTCCAGCTCGGTGGCGATGGGGAGTTCGACGATCACGTGCTTGCCGGCGAGGAGAGCCGCCTTGCCCTGCTCGTGGTGGAACTCCCAAGGGGTGGCGATGTAGACGAGGTCGATGTCGTCGCGTTCGAGCATCTCCGCGTACGAGCCGGCGGAGCCGCCGAACTCCGCGGGACGCGGCTTTCCGTTCGTCACCAGCCCGTCGGCGGTGCGCTTCACGCGGTCGGCGCGGATGTCGCACACCGCCGTGACGGTGCAGCCGGGGACGACGGACCAGCCCGTGGTCATCCCGGAGCCCCGGTTGCCGAGTCCGATCACCCCGACGCGGACGGTCGCGTACGGCTCGAACGGCACGTTGATCATCGACTTCTGTCCGGCCGCGCGGCGCGGCGTACCGGCTCCCGCCGGTGCGGGGGCGGCGGCCGGCGCGGCCGCGGCGCCCCCGGCCGAGCCGATCCCGGCGGCGATCGCCCCCGTGGCCAGCGTCCCTCCCAGGACCAGACGGCGTGAGACTGCGGGTATTTCAGACATGGCGACAACGCTCCTGTCATGTGACCGGCATCACTGGCGGCAACGACTCTCGCGGGAATGTCGGTCACATGTCAATAGCTGCTCGCAGAAGGCCTGTTGCGAACAAAATCAAGCATCCATCAAGGGCTGGGGGTGCGAGGCGGGCAGGTCGGCGCCCCGGGAGACGGTGGCGAGAGCGCGGCGAGAGGAGTGACTCCCAGGCTTGGCCGGTGCTGACACCCGGCGGCCCCGGCAGCGGGAGCGCTCCCAGCAGTTCCGACGGCACTCCGCACGTCAGGCACCAGCGCGCGCGTCGTGCGCACCGAGGCGGCACACGCGAGCAGGACCACCGCACGGCCCACTCTCCGCCGACCCGACAGGAGCCCCTCCATGGCATCGACCGAGCGACCAGGGCGGCGGAGATCCGCCGCCCTGGTCACTGGCACGGCGCTCGCTCTGTGCGCATCACTTCTCGGGCTGGCGCAACCCGCGTCGGCCCAGGACCCGGACGGCCGCAAGCCGATCGGCGCCGCTCTGCCCGGTCCCACGGACACGCCCGCCGACGATCCCTCGGCGATCCCCGAGCGGGACCGCGCGAAGATCATCGGCAAGGGCTGGAAGACCTCGGGAGACCGGGCCTGGACCACCACCAGTGACTCGGAGGGCTTCCACCTCCTGGTCGCCGACGCCAAGTCCGGCTACGCCTGGCGCACGGCGGCCTCGCTCAGTGAGCCCGGCTTCGACACCGACATGTGGATCGGCAACGCCTGTGTGACCGGCTCCGGGCAGCGGGCCGTCGTCGTGTACGGTCCGCGGACCTTCACCAACAAGGGCGAACTGTTCACCCGTGGCGGGTTCTCCGCCGTCGTCGACCTCACCACCGGCGCGGTCCGCAAGCTCCCGGTGCAGACCTCCCTCGCGTACTACAACCCCGGATGCGGCAACGGCGAGAGTGCCGCGCTCACCCAGGGCGGCGTCGAGGACAAGAAGCAGACCCGGCTGATCCGGCTGGACACCGCCACCGGCAAGCTGGGCAAGCCCGTCACGCTCGCGGGCCAGGTCACCTCCGCCATCCCCCTGAAGGAGGGCGGATTCGCCGCCGCCGACGCCGCGCGGGTCGTACGCGTCACGGACAAGGGCGCACGGTCCACGCTGGCACCGGCGGGCAGGATTCCGCTGCGGCTCAGCCAGGACGCCGAGGGCGCGGTCGTCTTCATGGACCGCGGCAAGGACGGCAAGGCGAAGGTCTCCCGGGTCGCCTCGGGTGAGAAGAAGGCGCGGACGCTGGCCACCGGCGCCTGGGGTGAACTCGGCCTCGTGCGGGGCGCGCAGGGCCGCAGCTTCATCACCGGCGCCGCGGACTCCGTCGCCGCCGGCCTCCCCGCGACGGTGGAGCGGCTGAAGGGAGCGCCCAAGGACGCACGGGTCTCGACCCGTGGTGCGGCCGTGGTCGCGGGCACCGTGTGGGCGGACGGCAAGGACGCCCGCGCAGTCGAGCCCGACCGGTCGGGCAACCGTGCGGTCGCGGTGGGCTTCACCGTGCGTACGACGGGCAAGAAGGCCTCGTTCACCGTCGAACCGGGGGCCAGGCCCGCCAAGTTCGAGGCGCAGGGCAGGTCCCTGTCGCCCGCCATCGGCGCTCCGGCCCCCGAGAAGCTGTCGGCCGCCGTCGCCTCGGGCTCTCCCACCGACCCGGTGGAGGCCGAGCGCTACTGCTCGGTCCCGCGCAACGACCCCCACAACCAGGCCATGCAGCCCAAGCCCCGGCAGGTGGAATGGGCGGTCGACCAGGCCATCATGGGCACCCTGAACAACCACATCAGCCGCCCGGCGGGCTGGAAGAACCTCGGCATGCCCGCGTACCAGCCGCAGACGCTCTTCCCCAAGCGCACGCTGACCGGCGGCGGGCACGTTCCCGCGCAGGTGATGCTCGGCATCACCGCGCAGGAGTCGAACATGTGGCAGACCTCCCGTGTCGCGGTGCCCGGTGTCACCGGCAACCCGCTGATCGGCAACTACTACGGCCGTGACATCTACAACGACAACGCGGGCGACGACTGGGACATCAACTGGGCGGACGCGGACTGCGGTTACGGCGTCACCCAGATCACCGACGGGATGCGGCTCGCCGGCCGCGAGAAGCCCGGCGAGACGGCGTACGCGTACAACACCCAGCGCGCGATCGCCCTGGACTACACCGTGAACGTGGCGGTCGGCGTCCAGAAGCTCAGCGACAAGTGGAACGAGGTCGCCGCCGCCGGAATGCAGGTCAACAACGGCGACTGGTCCAAGCTGGAGAACTGGTACTTCGCCATCTGGGCGTACAACTCCGGCTTCCACCCCAACCTCGGCTGCTGCGAGCCCTGGGGCGTGGGCTGGCTGAACAACCCGGCCAACCCGGAGTACGTCGCAGACCGGCCGTCCTTCATGGACCTGAGCTACGCCGACGCCGCCCACCCGCAGGACTGGCCCTACACGGAGAAGGTCCTCGGCTTCGCCGGTCACCCGCCGGAGCTGATGGAGTCCCCGGGCACGATGGTCGCCGGCTTCCGCGCGGCGTGGTGGAACGGTGACGTGACCACCGGGCCGATGAACCGCACCCGGGTCAAGGCGCCCGAGAGCACCTTCTGCACCGCGGCCAACTGGTGCGATCCCAGCAAGATCAACAACAGCAACGGCAACGACGCCAGCGGGCCGTGCACCCACACGGACTCCGCGGGCAAGCTGGACTTCAAGTGCTGGTGGACGTCCGACGTCACCTGGAAGTCGGACTGCAGCTACAGCTGCGGCAATGAGCTCGTACGGTTCGACTCGACGTACGCGGAACAGGCCGACGGCAACCCGTACAAGCCCAACTGCAGCCGTTCCGCGACCGCTTCGGGCAACGCTCTGCCCTCCAACGCGCTGGTCGTGGACAACACCACCCATGCCTCGGCGAGACCCGCCGACTGTGCTGCCCGTGTGGCCACCACCGGCAGCTTCACCTTCAACTTCTCCTCCGACAGCAGTGGGAACCACACCTCCAAGGTGGACCTCCACCAGCTGGGTGCCGGGTTCAACGGCCACTTCTACTTCGGCCACAGCCGCACCTCGTCCGACTCCAAGCTGGAGTTCGACGGCACCTGGAGCCTGGGCGCCTCCCGCACGGACTGGCAGCGGGTGCTCGTCCATCTGCCCGACCACGGCGCCCACACCCAGCAGGCCAAGTACGAGATCGACACCGGCAGCGGCACGTTCACCAAGACGCGCTACGTCAACCAGAAGCGGTACGCCAACAACTGGGTCTCGCTCGGTGTCTACAAGATGAGCGGTGTGCCCCGGGTGCGGCTCACCACCCAGACCGACGACGGCGTCGGCGACGACGACGTGGCCTTCGACGCGGTCGCCTTCCAGCCCCTGCCGGGCAAGCCCAAGCACATCGTGGCCGTCCTCGGCGACTCCTACGCCTCGGGTGAGGGCGCGGGCAGCTACCTGGCCGAGAGCGACAACGACCACGGCAGCGAGCGATGGAACGCCTGCCGCCGCAGCAAGGACGCCTGGGGCCGCAAGATCACGCTCCCGGGCACGTCCGGTTCGCTGGGCTCCCTCTCCGACAACTGGAGCACCGACGCGGAACTGGGCTTCGTGGCCTGCTCCGGCGCCATGACGCACAACGTCTGGGACACCGCCTGGGGCAACAACTGGCAGTCCTACAAGGAAGGCCAGTTCCATGAGCAGGCCCAGGCGCGGTCCGGGGTGCTCACCGCCGACACGACACTCGTGATGCTCACCCTCGGCGGCAACGACGGAGGCGGCTTCACCGGCGCCATGATGGAGTGCTCCGACCTCGGCAACTGCGCGAACGACGACAACTTCCTGCCCAAGTACAAGGGCAAGGTCGACACGATGATCCCGGACCTGCGGACCACGCTGTCGGACATCAGGTACAAGGCGCCCAACGCCCAGATCGTCCTGATGGGGTATCCGGAACTGCTCAGCCGGACCGTCAAGTGCGCGGGCTCCTGGTACATCGACATGACGGAGGTGGACGCGCTCGCCGAGCTCGTCAACTACGCCGACGGCAAGCAGCAGACGCTCGTCAACGAGATGAAGGCGACCGGCGTCAAGATCGACTACGCGAACCCGGTCAGTGCCTTCGTCGGGCACGGCGGCTGCGACGATCCCGAGTGGATCAACAAGGTCGTCATCGGCCCGAACGGCGACGGCGACTTCCATCCGGACGACACGGCCAGCCCCTTCTGCACCTGGTCGTGGCTGGGCGGCGACTGCCTCAGCCGTGAGTCCTTCCACCCCAAGTCGGCCGGAACCACCGGGTACGCGGGCGTCATGCAGACCCGTCTCGGCCAGATCGGGTATCTAGGGTCCTGACATGACCCCTGGAACCCACAGCGACACGCGGCGCTCCTGGACAGCTCGGCTGTCCGGGGGCGCCGCCCTGCTGCTCCTCGTCGCCCTGCTCACAGCGGCGGGGCTGACGTTCTACGTCGTCGAGTTCGCCCTGCCCGGCCACCGGGAGGAGACCGCGGCGAACGAACAGGACAACGTCCGGCGACAGATCGGGAGCACCGCCGGCGCCCTCGGCCGTGCCGCGGGGGACGGTGAACTGACGGACGCCGAGATCGGCGCCGCGGCGCCCAGACACTGGGCCGCGCACCGGAGTTCGGACGCGGTCCGGGTCGTCGCACGCTTCGGTGGGGGTGAGGCGCTCACCTGCGGGACGTTCACGCTGCCGCTCCCGCTGGGGCCCACGACGGCCGTACGTGTGAGTGAGCGGCCAGGCGGTTGCCCGGAGGCCACAGCCCACCCGTCGTGAAGCCCCGGCGACAGGGGCCGGCGCTCGGTCAGATCACCGGAGGGCGGCCCAGCATCGTCATGCGCCACACCGTGCGCCAGCTCATCGGGCTGCGGGTGCCGCACGGGGTCCGCACCCCCTCGGCGAAGCCGCCCGCCCACGCCCGCAGGCCCTTCGGCGAACGGGTCCTGGCCACGGTGAGAAGGGTCCAGGTGCCCAGGTACGCGGGGACCAGCGGCAGGGGCAGATTGCGGCGGGCCAGCCAGACCCGGTTACGGGCCGTCATCCGGTAGTAGACCGCGTGGCGTGCCGGGGAGGTCTTCGGGTGCTGGAGGAGCAGGTCGGGTTCGTAGAGGATCTTCCAGCCCGCGTCGAGCGCGCGCCAGGACAGATCGGTCTCCTCGTGCGTGAAGAAGAACTCGGCGGGCCAGGTGCCGGTCTCCGCGAGCATCTTCATGGACAAGGCGTGACCGCCGCCGAGGAACGCCGTCACCGGGCCGCGCCGCATCGGGTCCGTGGCGCGCAGCCGTGGCACGTGGCGGCGCTGCGTCTCACCGTGCTCGTCGGCGATACGGAACCCGACGATGCCGAGCCGGGGATCGGCGGCGTACAGCTCCCGCACCCGGCGGAACACCCCGCTGTCGACGAGCAGTCCGTCGTCGTCCAGCTCGACGACCACGTCCACGTCGCCCAGCTCGGCCAGCCGGCTCAGGGCCACGTTGCGCCCGCCGGGGCAGCCGAGATTCTCGTCGAGCTCGATCGTGGTGACGCCGCCCTCCAGCGCGGACAGGCCGGGCAGGGCGCTGAAGTCGGGCAGCGGTGAGCCGTTGCCGACGACGACGACCCGGGCGGGCCGGACGTCCTGCATGGCCACGGACGCGAGGAGCGCCTCGACCTGCCGCGGCCGGTCTCCCATGGTCACGATGGATACGCCGATGCGAGGTTCGGTCAAGGGTCGGCACTCCTGGGTTCGTCGACGGTGCTGCGGTGCGCGTGATCGTAACGTCCGGGGGTTCACCTGGCCGTGGCCGCCGGGTCATCGGAAGGGCGTTCGTCGTTCAGGACGGCGTACATGAGCATGTCCCGGCGCCGGTCCCCCACCTGCTGCCAGCTCCGCAGCAGCCCCTCGCGCCGGAATCCGGCGGCCTCGGCGGTACGCGCCGACGCGGTGTTCCAGGGTTCGACGAGGAGCTGGACCCGGGGGATGCCCAGCTCGTGCAGGGCCCAGGTGCTCACCGTGCGCAGGGCCGCTCCGGCCACTCCCTGTCCGCGCGCCGGGGCCACCAGCCAGTAGCCCACCGATGCCCGGCCCTCGGGCAGGTCCCTCAGCCACAGGCCGATCGAGCCGACCGGCCGCCGGTCGCGGGTACGGGCGACGACGAAGGGGTATCCGGCGCCGGTGGCCGCCCGGTCCCACTGCCTGCGGACGAAGGCCTCGGCGGCCCCGTCCGAGTACGGGGCGGGAATGGTGGTGATCAGGGGGATGTAGTCGTCCGCCGCGGCCTCCCGTACGAGGGTGAGGTCACTGAGCTCCCAGGGGCGCAGGACGAAGTCGGGGCCCGCGGTCATGCTCGGAACGGTCAGCGGCTGAGCCATGTCCGTATCCTGCCGCGACGCGCCCGGCCGGCGGGTGCCGACGCGGGCGCGTCCCGGCCGGCCGGTGACCGGCTCACCCGGCCGGGCTCCGCACCTCGCGCCGCCCGAGGAGGAACCAGGCGGCCAGGGCGCCGGCCAGGACGAGCGCGGAGTTCACCAGTACGGCGAGCGCGACACCGGACAGCACCGCGTCAGGACCCGTGGCTCCTGCCATGCGGGCGGTGACGACGGCGCTCATGACCGGGATGCCCAGGGTGATGCCGACCTGCTGGGTCATGGTCGCCAGTCCGGTGGCGAGACCCTGCTCCTCGTCGGGGAGGCCCGAGGTGGCGGTGACCATGAAGCCGACGATCATCAGCATGTTGCCGATACCGCCGATGAAGGTGGCTGCCAGCACGAGCTGGATCCAGCCGCCGGAGGTGCCGAGCGCCACCAGGGAGAGGGTGGCGGCGGCCTGCACGATGCCGCCGAAGACGATGGTGCGCCGGGTGCCGAAGCGGCCGACCGCGCGTCCGCCGAGGGTGCCGCCGATCACCGTACCGATGCCCAGGACACCGAAGGCGAGGCCGGTGGCGAGCGGCGAGTAACCGAGGACCTCCTGGAGGTAGAGCGTGAGGAGGAAGACCAGCGAGGTCTCGGTGACGAAGGCGATGAGACCGGTGGCGTTGCCCCAGATGACGCTGCGGCGCTTCAGGATGTGTACGGGGACGAGGGGCGCCGCCGCCCGCTTCTCGACGAACCAGAAGCCGACGAGGAGCGCGGCGCCCGCCGACAGGGCGGCGAGGGTGGCGGGTGCGGTCCAGCCGGTCTCGCCCGCCTGGGTCAGTCCGTACACGAGGAGCAGGAGTCCGCCGGTGACCGTGACGGCGCCGGGAACGTCGAGCTTCGGGCGGACGGCGGGCCGTGAGTCGGTGATGACGGACGGGGCGAGGGCGACGACGAGGGCGGCGACCGGCACGTTGACGAAGAAGGCCCAGCGCCAGGAGAGCAGGTCGGTCAGCAGCCCGCCGAGGATCGCGCCGGCGGTGAACCCGGCGGACATCAGAGCGCCGTTGAGCCCGAGGGCGCGTTCGCGCAGCCTGCCCTCCTTGAACGAGGTGGTGAGCAGGGCGAGCCCGGCCGGGGTGACGGCCGCGGTGGCGAGGCCCTGCAGCACCCGTGCGGTGAGGAGCACTTCGGGCGAGTCGGCGAGGCCGCCGAGTGCGGAGGAGAGGCCGAGGACGACCATGCCGCCGATGAAGAGGCGCTTGCGGCCGACGAGATCGGCGACGCGGCCGAGCAGGAGGGTGAAACCGGCCGCGGCGAGGGCGAAGGAGGTGGCGATCCACTGGAGGTGGGAGAGGGAGAACCCGAGTCCCTCGCCGACCACCGGGAGTGCGACGTTCAGGATCGAGAAGTCCACGGCGATCATGAACTGGGCGCCGAGGAGGAGCGTGAGGACGAGCTTCTGCCGTCCCGACATGCGGGGGTCGGCCGCTTGCGGGGCCGGGGGCGCGAGCGGTGCCGTGCTGGATGTGGACATGGGTGCCCTTTCCTGGGACGGGACGCCTTAATGGTTCTGTGGTTCCATTAAGATGGAGTCACCGTAACAGGAACGAGCGAGCTAATGGAACTGGAGACCCGTTATGGATGTTGAGGGTGGCGAGCCGGGCATGGTCCGGCCCGGTGGACGGACGGCCCGGGTGCGGGACGCGGTTCTGCGGGCGGCGGGCGACGCGCTGGCCGAACACGGCTTCGGCGGGCTCGACCTCGCCGACGTCGCACGGCGCGCGGAGGTCGGCAAGACGACCGTCTACCGGCGCTGGTCCACCCCGGCGGGCCTGGTCGCCGACCTGCTGGCGGACATGGCCGACCAGTCCGTACCGCGTACGGACCTCGGTTCACTGGAGCAGGACCTCACGGCCAACGCCCGCCTGGTCGTCAGGACGCTGACCGACCCGCGTCAGGGCGCCCTCTTCACGTCCGTGATCGCGGCCGCGACCTGCGACGCCCGTACGGCGGAGGCGCTGCACCGCTTCTACGAGGTGCGTGTCACGGAGTGGGCCGGCTGCGTCCGGGCGGCGATCGGGCGCGGCGAGCTGCCCGCCGGTACCGACGCGTCGGAGGTGATCCGGGCCGTCTCGGCGCCGCTCTACTACCGGCTGCTGACCGGCGGGGGCGCGCTCGACGAAGCCGCCGCCGACCGGGCGGCCGAAGCCGCCGCGGTGGCGGCGAGGGCGGGTGTGTACGTGAGCTGAGGGCCGGAGCGGGCACGGCGTCCCGCGCCGCGGCCCCGTCGTACGGTCAGCCGATGCGCGTGCCCGTGCCGGTCACCCGGACGCGGCTGTCGCCGGCGCGCAGCTCCACGGTCAGCGTGCCCGGGCGGCCCATGTCCTCGCCCTGGTGCAGGGTCAGGACCGCGGCCTCCGGGACGACCGCCAGTTCACGCGCGTACGCGCCGAAGGCCGCCGCGGCGGCGCCGGTCGCCGGGTCCTCGACCACCCCGCCGACCGGGAAGGGGTCGCGCACGTGGAAGACGGCCGGCCCCTCGCGCCACACGAGCTGGACCGTCGTCAGGTCGATGCGGTGCATGAGCGCTTCGAGGCGCGCGAAGTCGTACGCCAGGTCCGCGAGCCGCTCGCGGGTCGCGGCGGCCAGCACCAGGTGCCGGGCGCCCGCGTAGGAGATCCGGGGCGGAAGGGACGGGTCCAGGTCGGCGGCCGGCCAGTCCAGCGCCGCGAGGGCCTCGGCCAGATCGTCCGGGGCGATCTCCGTGACCTGCGGCTCGACGCTGGTGAGCGTGGCGCGCAGCTCGTCGCCCCGGCGGGCGACGGTGACCGGGACCGTACCCGCCCGGGTCGAGAACACCAGGTCGCCCGGGCCGTCGCGTTCCGCCAGGGCGATCGCCGTCGCGACGGTGGCGTGACCGCAGAACGGCACCTCGGCCTTGGGGCTGAAGTAGCGGATCGTGTAGGCCCGGCCGTCCGCCTCGGTGAGGAAGGCCGTCTCGCTGTAGCCGAGTTCGGCGGCCACGGCGAGCATCGCCTCGTCGTCGAGGCCGGAGGCGTCCAGGACGACGCCCGCCGGGTTGCCGCCCTCAGGGTCGCCCGAGAAGGCGGTGTACCGGAGCACGTCGGACGGGGAGGCGGGAGCGGAGGAGCCGGGGGTGCCGGATTGCTGACTCATGTCGCAGCTCAACCCCGGTCGCGCCGGGGGCATTCCCGGAACCGGACCTGCGCCCGGACCGGGCGGCCGCAAACCCTCAGCCCCGGCCCACGTACGGCATCGTCGTCGCCATGACCGTGGTGAACTGCACGTTCGCCTCCAGCGGCAGTTCCGCCATGTGCAGCACCGTCCGCGCCACGTCCGACGCGGCCATCACCGGCTCCACCATCACGTCGCCGCCGGCCTGCAGGATGCCGGTCCGCATCCGCTCCGTCATCTCCGTCGCCGCGTTGCCGATGTCGATCTGCCCGCAGGCGATCCGGTACGGACGCCCGTCCAGGGAAAGCGACTTCGTCAGCCCCGTCATGGCGTGCTTCGTCGCCGTGTACGCGATCGAGTGCGGGCGCGGCGCGTGCGCGGAGATCGAGCCGTTGTTGATGATCCGGCCGCCCTGCGGGTCCTGCTCCTTCATCCGCCGGTACGCCGCCTGCGCGCACAGGAACGCGCCCGTGAGGTTGACGTCCACCACCGCCCGCCAGTCCTCGTACGCGATGTCCTCGACCGGGACGGAGCGCGGCCCGAACGTGCCCGCGTTGTTGAAGAGCAGGTCCAGCCTGCCGAACCGCTCGTGCACGGCGGCGAAGAGGGCGTTCACCTCGCCCGGGTCGGTCACGTCCGTCCGCACGCACAGGGAGCTCGCGGCCCCCGCCTCCCGCGCGGTCGCCTCCAGTGCCTCCGGCCGCCGCCCGGCCAGGGCCACCGACCAGCCCGCACCGGCCAGGGCCAGTGCCACGGCCTTCCCGATCCCCGATCCGGCACCCGTGACGACAGCGATTCTCTGCTCAGCGTTCATGCCCCGGCAGCGTACGGGAGGTGTGGGGGCGGCCGGCACGCGGTGCTCATCGGGTCGCCATCGGAATGTCGTGCACGCGACGACGGGGGGTCGTCGCCCCGCACTCCAATTCCCCTGACAGCAGTCGTCAGGGGAGGGGCACATGACACCCGCACAGATCGCCGGAACGCCCGCGCAGCCGGGCCATTCGACCGAACTCCGCGCCGCCGCCCAGCATCTGGGCGCCGGACTCGGACGCCGCCGCTTCCTCACCGTCACCGGCGCCGCGGCGGCACTGGCCTTCGCCGTCAACCTGCCCGCCGCCGGCGCCGCGAGCGCCGCCGAGCTCGACCCGCGGCAGATCACCGAGGACCCCTTCACCCTGGGCGTCGGCTCGGGTGACCCGCTGCCCGGCTCCGTCCTGCTCTGGACGAGACTCGCCCCGCGTCCGTACGAGCCCGACAGCGGTATGCCCGCGGCCCGCGTCAGGGTCCGCTGGGAGATCGCCCGCGACGAGCGTTTCCGCCGCGTCGTCCGGCGCGGATGGGCCACCGCGCACCCGGAGTTCGCCCACAGCGTCCACGTGGACGCCGGCGGCCTGGACTCCGACCGGGTCTTCTACTACCGCTTCCGCGCCGGCTCCTGGATCAGCCCGGCAGGCCGGACCCGCACGGCCCCCGCCCCCGGCGCGGCCATCAGCTCGCTGAGCATCGCCGCCGTCTCCTGCCAGGCGTACCACGACGGCTACTTCACCCCGTACGGGCACCTCGCCGAGGAGGACGTCGACGTGGTCTTCCACCTCGGCGACTACCTGTACGAGTACGCCGTGAACGCCACCGGCGGCGCCCGCGCCTACACCGACCGCACGCTCCCGGCCCACTACAACCGCGAGACGGTCACGCTGGAGGACTACCGGCTGCGGTACGCCCTCTACAAGTCCGACCCGGACCTGCGGGCCGCCCACGCCGCACACCCCTTCGTCGTCACCTGGGACGACCACGAGACGGAGAACAACTACGCGGGCGGCACCCCCGAGAACAGCGTTCCGCCGGAGGAGTTCCTGCTCCGCAGGGCCGCCGCCTACCGCGCGTACTGGGAGAACCAGCCGCTGCGCGCGCCGCAGCGGCCAACCGGCCCCGACATGCGGCTCTACCGGCGCATCGGCTTCGGGCGGCTCGCCCAGTTCGACATCCTCGACACCCGCCAGTACCGCAGCAACCAGGCGTTCGGCGACGGCTGGAAGGTGCCGGGCCCCGAATCCGAGGACCCCGCGCGCACCATGACGGGCGCCGAGCAGGAGCGCTGGCTGATCGACGGCTGGCGCGCCTCGCGGGCCCGGTGGAACGTCGTACCCCAGCAGGTCGTCTTCGCCCAGCGGCGTGACGTACCGACCGACGCCTTCAAGCTGTCCATGGACTCCTGGGACGGCTACCCGGCCTCCCGGCAGCGGATCCTGAACGGTGCGGAGGCCGCCGGGGTCGAGAACCTCATGGTGCTCACCGGCGATGTGCACGTCGGCTACGGCCTCGACCTGAAGAAGGACTTCGACGACCCGTCCTCCCGCACCATCGGTACGGAGATCGTCGCCACGTCCATCAGCAGCGGCAAGGACGGTGCGGAGCGGCCCGCGAACTGGAACAACCTGACGCAGGCCAACCCGCACATGAGGTTCTACGACGGCCGCCGGGGCTACGCGCTCGTCACCCTCGGCACGAAGGAGGCCCGCGCCGACTTCCGTACGGTGGCGGCGGTCACGACGCCCGGTGCTCCCGTCACGACGGCGGCCTCCTTCGTGACCGAGGCGGGAAACCCCGGCCTCACGCCCGCCTGAGGGCTATCCGTCGGCCGGGTAGCGGACGCCGACGCGCTCACGCACCGCGTCGAGCGTCCGCATCACCGCGAGTGTGCCGTCCAGGGGTACGAGCGGGGACTCCGTCTCGCCCGCCCGTATCGCGCGCATCACCTCGGCCGCCTCGTACTGCATCCCCGAGAGGCCCTGCGGGCCCGGACCCGAGTCGAACTCCTCCGGCTCACGGCCCGGCCGGTGCAGCACGAACCGCTCCGGGTGGAAGAAGCCGTGCGGGAAGTCGATCCGGCCGGCGGTCCCGGTGACCGACGCGGTCGTCGGGTGGTCGCCGACGAGCGAGCAGGCGAGCAGCGCGGTGGCACCCGTGGCGGACCAGCCCAGCAGCATCCCGGTGTTCAGGTCGGTGCCCCCGGGGGAGAGCAGCGCGTCGGCCTGCACCCGGTCCGGCTCACCGAGCAGCAGGTGCGCGAACGAGACCGGGTAGACCCCGAGGTCCAGCAGCGCGCCGCCGCCCAGTGCCGGATCGAGCAGCCGGTGCCCGGCGTCGAACGCGCCCGCGAACCCGAAGTCGGCCTGGACGGTGCGGATATCGCCGATCGCGCCGTCCCGTACGAGCTCCGTCATCCGCCGGATGACCGGGTTGCAGTACGTCCACATCGCTTCCATCAGGAACAGCCCGCGCTTGCGCGCCAGCGCCACGAGCTCCTCGGCCTCCCGGGAGTTGAGCGTGAACGCCTTCTCGCACAGCACGTGCTTCCCGGCTTCGAGTGCGAGCCCGGCGGCCTCCCGGTGCGCGGAGTGCGGTGTGGCCACGTACACCACGTCGACCTCGTCGTCGGCGAGGAGCCCGGCCCAGCTCCCGTACGCCCGCCCGATCCCGAAGCGTTCGGCGAACGCCTTCGCGGAGGCGTCCGTACGGGAGGCCACCGCCACCACCTCGGCATCCGGCATCCCGAGGAGGTCCTCGGTGAACCGCGCGGCTATACCGCCCGTGGCCAGCACGCCCCATCGCACAGTTCTGCTCATGTCCGCCCCCATAAGTAAACGGTTCCAACCATCGTGGCTGAGCTGAGAGCATAGATGCGGATTCAACGATGCGGAGATGAGAATGCCGGACAGCGGCGGAAGCCGGGCCCAGAAAGAGCACATACCCACGACAGGGGCCGGCGCCGTACCCGGCATCGCCCCGATCACGTCCACCCCCGCCGCCCGGCGGACCGGACTGCTGGTCACCCTGGTTCTCGGCGGACTGACCGCGCTGCCGCCCCTCTCCATGGACATGTACCTCCCGGCGCTTCCGGAGGTCACTGACGTCCTGCACGCCCCCGCGTCGACCGTCCAGCTCACCCTGACCGCCTGTCTGGCGGGCATGGCGCTCGGACAGCTCGTCGTCGGACCCATGAGCGACCGGTGGGGCCGGCGCAGACCGCTGCTCCTCGGCATGATCGTCTACGTGATCGCCACCGCGATCTGCGCGTTCGCACCCACCGCCGAACTCCTCATCGGCTTCCGCCTCCTGCAGGGGCTGGCGGGCGCTGCGGGCATCGTGATCTCCCGGGCCGTGGTCCGTGACCTCTACGACGGGGTGGAGATGGCCAAGTTCTTCTCCACCCTGATGCTCATCTCCGGGGTCGCCCCCGTCATCGCTCCGGTGATCGGCGGACAGGTCCTCCGCTTCACCGACTGGCGGGGCATCTTCGTCGTGCTCACCGGCGTCGGCATCGTGCTGACCCTGGTCGTGTGGAAGTGGCTGCACGAGACGCTGCCGCCCGAGGAACGCCACACCGGCGGGGTCGGCGAGGCGCTGCGCACCATGCGCGGGCTGCTCGCCGACCGGGTGTTCACCGGCTACATGATCGCGGGCAGCCTCGCCTTCGCCGCGCTCTTCGCCTACGTGAGCGCCTCCCCGTTCGTCGTCCAGGAGATCTACGGCGCCTCGCCGCAGACGTTCAGCCTGCTCTTCGGCATCAACTCGATCGGCCTGATCACCGTCGGACAGATCAACGGCAAGGTGCTGGTGGGACGGGTCAGCCTGGACAAGGCGCTCGGCTTCGGACTCGGCGTCATCTCGCTGGCGGCCCTCGCGCTCCTGCTGATGACGTCCGGCGTGTTCGGTGACGTCGGCCTGGTGCCGGTGGCGGCCGGGCTCTTCGTGCTGATGTCGGCGATGGGCCTCGCCATGCCCAACACCAACGCCCAGGCGCTGATGCGTACGAAGCACGCGGCCGGTTCGGCCTCGGCGCTGCTCGGTACGTCGTCGTTCCTGATCGGCGCGATCGCCTCGCCCCTGGTCGGGATCGCGGGGGAGCGGACGGCCGTGCCGATGGCCGTGGTGCAGGTGGTCTGCGCGCTGGGAGCGGTGGTGTGCTTCCTGGCGCTGTGCAGGCCGTGGCAGCAGGCCCGCACGGTGGGCGGGCTCTGACGTCCGACGTGAGAAGGAAGGGGCGGGGGCACGGGCGCCCGCCCCTTCCCGGTCAGCCGCTGCGGGGGTAGCCGATCAGATGGAGCCGGTCCCTGCGGTCCATCCAGCGGAACAGCCCGACGCCCGCCGCCTCCATCCCCGGCAGCCGCACATTCGGTGACAGCGGCGAGATCGTCCCGTTCGTCAGTTCCATCTCGACCGGTTCGCCCCCGCCGTCCAGGGCGTCCGAGGCGTCGCGCACGTTCCTGGCGCCGTAGGCCACGCCCCGGTCCGTCACCGAGGCGAGCATCACCGAGGCCGAGCCGTCCTCGTCCTCCAGGCAGAATCCCTTCGCCGCCCCCAGGTCGAAGCCGAGGTTCCCGGCGACGAGATAGCCGTCCGACGGCGCCACGACGGCCTCCGGATACCGCCCCGGCTCGATCGCCGGCTTGTGGCACTCCACCGAGACCACCGGCTTACCCGTCGCCGCTTCGTGGACCGCCCACAGCTCATGGCTCGCGACCCGCTTCGCGCCCTTGGCCAGCTGCCATTTCGCCAGGATCCAGCCCGGCGCCACCGACGTCGGCACGCCGCTCCGGCGGTCGGCGCCCTTGGGGGCCACGTTCCGGCTGAACCAGCCCCCGCGCACCCAGAACTCCCGCGCCCCGCTCACGAGCAGCCCCCGCTCCGTCTGGCCACGGACCTCGGTGAGCTGCTTGCATGCCGGACAGCCCTTGGGGTAATTCAGCGCGGTGGCGGCGACCCGGGACACCTCACCGGTGGCCGGGTCGATCACCGCGCTGTTCGCACGCCCGTCACTGATCAGGATGGCGGGACCCGTGGCGGTGACCTTGGGCGCTCCGTTCCACGGCACCTCGACACGGCGGCGGGTGCCGTCGGCCGCGTCGTACACGTCCAGGGAGACGAAGGTGTCCGTGGCGGAGAGGCCTTCGCCGACCTTCCCGTACGCCCAGGTCACGAAGTACTGGCGGTCCGCCGTGGACACGGCGAGCAGCTTCGGGAAGTGCAGCGGGTCCGGCGGACGCCAGGCCGTGCCGCTCCACGCCAGTTTTCCGGACTCCGCGTCTATGGTCCGCAGCCGGTAGCGGTTCCCGGAGGCTGTCACCAGGAAGGCCAGCCGGCCCGTCGGGCGCGAGAGCGCGAACTCGGGCGCCGCGCCGATGATCTCCCAGCCGTGGGTCGTCGAGTACTCCGGCGGGACGGTCAGCCGCGTCGAGGGACCCGCGCTCTTCTTCGCCGGCTTCCCGGGTTTCCCGCCGTTCCTGTCGCCGCCGCTGTCACCCCCGCAGGTCGCCAGCAGGAGCAGCAGGGCCAGGACCAGCACCCCTCCGGCCAGAGCCAGGCGCACGATCCTCTGTCTCATGGTCCCCCCGATGAGCGATCCCCGTACCTCGCGCCGGTCAGCGTAGCAACAGGCCACAGGGGAAAAGCAGTTCGGTTCCGTCGCCGTTCCGTCCCGGTTCCGTACCGGCGTACGGGCTGCCGGAGCCCGGCCGCCTGCGCCTACAATTCGGCGGTGAACGCCTCCACCCCCACCGCGGAATCCCTGCGCAAGGCCCTGGCCGAGCTGCTCGACGGGCTGCCGCCCAAGCAGGCCGCCCAGGCCGTCGACCGGCTGATCGCCAGCTACCGCGGGACGACCCCCACGGCCGCTCCGATCCTGCGGGACCGGTCCGACGTCGTCGCGTACGCCGCGTACCGGATGCCCGCGACCTTCGAAGCGGTACGGTCCGCGCTCGACGCGCTCCGCGAGGCGGCCCCGCACTGGACGCCGGCCACGCACACCGATGTCGGGGGCGGCACGGGCGCGGCGAGCTGGGCGGTCGCCGGAGCCTGGCAGGGAGCGGCGACCACGGTCCTGGACTGGGCCGAGCCGGCCCTCGTCCTGGGTCGCGAACTGGCCGCCGTTTCCGGCCTCCCCGGGCTGCGCGACGCCCGGTGGCAGCAGGCCAGGATCGGGGCCGCGGTGGAGCTGGCGCCGACGGACCTGGTGACCGTCTCGTACGTGCTCAAGGAACTCACCCCGCAGGCCAGGGGCGAGCTGGTCGACGCGGCGGCGGGCGCCGCACAGGCCGTGGTGATCGTCGAGCCGGGCACCCCCGACGGATACGAGCGCGTCATCGAGGCCCGCACCCGGCTGATCGCCGCCGGGTTCACCGTCGCCGCGCCCTGCCCGCACGACGACGCGTGCCCGATCGAACCGGGCACCGACTGGTGCCACTTCTCCGCCCGGGTGAGCCGGTCCTCCCTGCACCGGCAGGTGAAGGGCGGCTCCCTGAGCCACGAGGACGAGAAGTTCAGCTACGTCGTCGCGACCCGTTTCCCCGTGACGCCGGCCACGGCCCGGGTCACCCGCAGACCGCAGATCCGCAAGGGGCAGGTGCTCCTCGAACTCTGCACCCGCGAGGAGGCACTCCAGCGCTCCACGGTCACCAAGCGGCACGGCGGGCTGTACCGGGCGGCCAGGGACACCGCATGGGGTGACGCCTGGCCGCCCGACAGCTCACAGGCGTAGCTCCTGGGTGCAGCACTTCACGCTGCCACCGCCCTTCAGCAGCTCGCCCAGATCCATCGGCACCGGATCGAAGCCCCGGTCGCGCAGCGGGTCGAAGAGGCCCGTCGCGGCCTGCGGCAGCAGGACGTGGAGCCCGTCGCTCACCGCGTTGAGCCCGAACGCCGCGGCGTCCGGCTCCCGGGCGATCAGCGCGTCGGGGAAGAGCCGGGCCAGCACGGACCGGCTGCCCGGCGAGAAGGCGCCCGGGTAGTACATGATCTCGTCGGCCGCCTCGTCGAGGACGCACAGGGCCGTGTCCAGGTGGTAGTACCGCGGGTCCACCAGGTCGAGGCCGATGACCGGACGGCCGAAGAACTCCTGGGCCTCGTCGTGCGAGAGCGGACTGGAACGGAACCCCCGCCCCGCCAGGAGGTACGTGGAGGTGACCGCGAAGTCCCCCTCGCCCTCGTTGACGTGATCGGGCTCCCGGATCTCCGTGAAGCCGTTCGCACGGAACCAGTCGCGGTGCTCCCCGGCCTCCGCGTACCGCTCCTGGTAGGCGAACAGGGCGCCCAGCACGCGGCCGTCGATCACGGTGGCCCCGTTGGCGGCGAAGACCATGTCCGGCAGGTCGGGCCTGGGCGTCAGCAGCTCGACGGTGTGCCCGAGCGCGCGGTAGCGGTCGCGCAGATCCTCCCACTGGGTCATGGCCAGCGGCAGGTCGACCGGTTTCGACGGGTCCATCCACGGGTTGATGGAGTACGTGACCCTGAAGTGGTCCGGGGCGCACATCAGATAGCGACGAGGGGTGGCGTCACGAGTCAATGCGGGCTCCTCTCGAACGGCAGCCTCGGCTGCGGAACGGTGGAACGCACGGTCAGTGCGTGAGCTCATGGTGCGCCGTGCCGGGCCGATCCGCAGTGCACCGATCGGGTGGTTCGCGGGAGTGGCCCGTACGCGCCGTTCCCGGCCCCGTGATCCGGTGAACCGAGACGAGACGTATCGGCTGCCGGGCGCTAGATTGGCGTACATGTCACCCGCCAGGACCCCCGACTCCAGCCGCCGCAGCGACCGCTCCCGCCGCGCCATCCACGACGCCGCTCTCGCCCTGGTCGTGGAGGTCGGCTACGGGAAGACGACGATCGAGGGGATCGCCGCCCGGGCGGGGGTCGGCAAGCAGACGATCTACCGCTGGTGGCCGTCGAAGGCGGCCGTACTCCTGGAGGCGTTCACCGACCTCGGGGAACGGGCGGCGGAGGCCGCGGGCGAGTTCCAGGGGCTGCCGGACACCGGGGATCTCGCGGCCGACCTCAAGCGCGTCCTGCGGGCCACCGTCGACGAACTGAACGACCCGGCCATCGAGGCGCCGACCCGCGCGCTCACGGCCGAGGGGATCGTCGATCCGAAGCTGGGTGCCGAATTCGCCGAGAAACTGCTCGAACCCCAGCTCCAGTTCTATGTCACACGCCTGCGCGCCGCACAGGAGGCCGGACAGCTGCGGGCCGGCATCGACCCCCGTGTCGCCCTGGAGCTGCTGATCGCCCCACTGACCCACCGCTGGCTGCTCCGGACCCTCCCGCTGACGCACGCGTACGCCGACACCGTGGTCGATTACGCACTCCGGGGACTCGCGGCGGATCACTGACGCATACCCGGTATGTCATGACATCGGGCGTGACTGTACTCACCTCGGCGCATCTCACCCCGTACCCGCTTGAGAACTCTGGCCACCTGGGGCGCAGGATGGTGGGACGATGGAGAGGCAACGCTGAGGTGAGGGGATAGATGGGCGCCGATTCCGGCCGTTATCGCGGCACAGAGAACAGGATTTCCCAGTGGCTGCGGCGACGACCCAAACCGCAGCGGGCCGAAGCCGATGACGCGGCCCGCCTGGAGCTGCTGCTGGCCGTCGCCGACGCGGGTATGCCGATCTCGCCCGCCGCGCATCCGAACGGCTACCGATGTTCGTGCGATCGCATCGGCTGTCCCACCCCCGCGCGCCACCCCATCTCCTTCGCCTGGCAGACGCAGTCGACGACCGACCGCGCGCAGATCGAGCGATGGGCCGAAGGCCAGCCGCTGGCCAACTTCATCACCGCGACGGGCATGATCCACGACGTGCTGGACGTCCCCCTGACCGCCGGGGCGGGAGCCCTGGAACGGCTCCTCGCCGCGGGCATCGACGTCGGCCCCGTCGCCCGGTCCGGCCAGGACCGGATGCTCTTCTTCACCGCCACCCGCGGGACCCCCGAGGACGAGGACGAGTGGTGGCCCTGCGAGCTGGACTGCCACCCCGAGACCATGGACGAGCACCCGGGGCTGCGCTGGCACTGCCGAGGCAGCTACGTGCTCCTGCCGCCGGCCCGCCTGCCGGGTGAGCTGGACGTGCACTGGCTGCGGGGCCCCGAGCACCCGCTGCCGGATCCGCTGACCCTGCTGGAGACGCTGACCGACGCGTGCGCGCAGTACGCGGACTCCGCCGAGCAGAGCGATCTGGACCACGACTCCGTGGCCTGGCCGCTCAGCCGTTAGTCTCCGGACGCGGACCCGGGGCCGTACCTACGAACCCTGCGCGGCCGTCAGGCCGGGCAGGCGGTTCAGTACGCGCACCTTGCCGCCCCCGTCCGTCGCGCCCCGCGCAGGGACGTACACGAGCTGGCTGGAGACCCGCTCCTTCGTGAGCGAGCTCTTCACCTCGCCCGTCAGCAGCGCCTCCACGTCCGGGTTGAGCGCCGGCTTGAGGCCCGGGGCCGCGGTCTGCCGCTCGAAGTGCTTGCTGCTGAAGAAGACCAGCGCCCCGCCGTCCTCCGTCGTGAGACCGAGCGGCGCGAACGTGCCCGTGTCCAGGGCCTGGTCGATGTACTGGTACGAGAAACCGGCCACCCGCGTGTTCTTGCGCGTGTCCCGCCACACCGAGGTGGAAGGCCCCGGGGCGAACACGTCCGGCACGCCGTCCTTGAGGTAGCCGGTGTACGTCGTGCCCAGGTCGGCGGGCTTCACGGCCAGTCCTGCAGCCCCGGGATCCACCGGCTCCGCCCAGCCGTCGCCGTCCAGCCGGAAGCCGGGGAGCTGGGCAGGGGTGACGACCGCCAGATAGGCGGCCCTCCACAGCGCGTCGGGGCCGGTCCGTACGAAGACCAGCAGCCAGCGGGTGTCCAGCTTCCCCGCGTCCTGGTCACGGTTGGAGTCGGTGTCCGCCACGAACCAGCGGGGCCAGCCGGCCTTCTTCGGGATGGTGTACGAGGCATCGGTCAGCTCCAGCGGCCGGTGGGCCGTGTTGCCTTCCGGACTGTTCTTCTGCCGCGCCTTGAGGCCCGCCTGGTTGATCGCGCCCAGCGAACCGGTCACCCGGTCCTCGTCCAGCGCCGGATCGTATGCCTTGTCCGCCTCGTTGTAGGCGGCCGTGAAGTCCTCCAGGGCCTGTGCGGCCTCAGACTTCGTCGCTCCCGGTACGACTTCCAGCTCGCCGTGTACCGTCATGCAGCCGCTCGCCGTCACGCTCAGCACTGTCGCCGTCGCGAGCCCCGCCGCCAGTCGCCCCAGCCTTGTCATCCGTTGCTTTCTGCGCCTTCTGATCCGTCGCCCGCACTGACCGTCCGAACCCTACCGGGGTGAGGAACAGGGCGAGCGTGGGGATCAGATACAGCGCCCACACCGTGACCTGAAGAACGGTCGGATCCGGCTGGAAGTTGAACACGCCCTTCAGCAGCGTGCCGTACCAGCTGTCGGGCGGGATCGTGGCGCTGACGTCGAAGGCCTTGTTCCCGAGACCGGCCAGGAACTCCGCCTCCTGGAGGTCGTGCACGCCGTACGCCAGCACACCGGCCGCCACCACGACGAGCATCCCGCCCGTCCAGGTGAAGAACTTCGCGAGGTTGATCCGCAGCGCCCCGCGGTAGAACAGCCACCCCAGCACGACGGCCGTGGCGATCCCGAGCAGGACCCCGATCAGTGGCGATGAGGACCCCTCACCGCTCGCCCGCACCGACGCCCACACGAACAGCGCGGTCTCCAGGCCCTCGCGGCCCACCGCCAGGAAGGCCGTCGCCACGAGTGCGCCCGTCCCCATCGCCAGCGCGGCGTCGAGCTTGCCGTGCAGCTCAGCCTTCAGGTGCCGCGCGGTGCGCCGCATCCAGAAGACCATCCACGTCACGAGGCAGACCGCGATGATCGACAGCGAACCGCCCAGCGCCTCCTGCGCCTTGAACGTCATCTCCTGCGAACCGAACTCCAGCGCGGCGCCGAAGGCGAGCGAGATCGCGCAGGCGATCCCGATGCCCGTCCACACCGGGCGCAGCGCGTCACGGCGTTCCGTCCTGACCAGGTAGGCGACAAGGATGCAGACGACGAGGCTGGCCTCCAGCCCTTCGCGCAGGCCGATCAGATAGTTGCCGAACATGCCGGTCCTTCCGCGGTGCCGATCAAGAGAAGGCGGTTCATGAGAACAGGGCCCGGCCCCACCAGTCGTCCTTGTCACGGACGCCGGGCGGGACGGCGAAGACGGCCGAACCCACGTGCTGGATGTACTCGTTGAGCGCGTCGTGCGCCGCCAGGCTCCGCTGCACGGGGATGAAGCCGGTGCGGACGTCACGCTGGTACGCCAGGAAGAACAGTCCCGCGTCGAGCCGCCCGAGACCGTCCGTACCGTCGGTGAAGGAGTAGCCGCGGCGCAGGATCGTCGCCCCGCCGTTGGTGTCGGGGTGCGCGAGGCGTACGTGCGCGCTCGGCAGCATCGCCTTCAGGAAGGGCTCGTCGCGCTCCTTCGACTTCCCGACCGGGGCGCCCTCACCCTTGTCCCGGCCGAAGATGTCCTCCTGCTCCTGGAGCCCGGTCCGGTCCCAGGTCTCGATGTGCATCCGGATGCGCCGGGCCACGAGGTACGAACCACCCGCCATCCAGCCGGAGTCGTCGCTCCCGGAGACCCATACGTGCTTCTTCAGGGCCGCCCTGTCGGTGCCGGCGATGTTCCGGGTGCCGTCCTTGAAGCCGAGCATGTTGCGCGGGGTCTGCTCCTCGGGCGTGGTCGAGGAGGTCTTGCCGAAGCCGAGCTGCGACCAGCGGATCGCCGTACGTCCCATGCCGATCCTGGCGAGGTTACGGATGGCGTGCACCGCGACCTGCGGGTCGTCCGCGCATGCCTGCACGCACAGGTCGCCGTCGCTGCGGCTCGCGTCGAGGTTGTCGAAGGGGAACTTCGGCAGCTCGACGAGTGCCTCCGGGCGCCGGTCCTCCAGCCCGAACCGGCCCTTCGCGAAGAGGGACGGGCCGAAGCCGATGGTGAGGGTCAGGCGGGAGGGCTTGAGGCCCAGCGCCTCGCCCGTGTCGTCCGGCGGAGCCTCGGGCAGACCGCCGAACGCCCCCTCACCCACGGGATGCCCGGCCGTCATGAGCTCCGCGGCCCGCGTCCACTCCTGGAGCAGGGCGGCCAGTTCGGCCCGGTCCTTCGTCGTGACGTCGAACGCGGCGAAGTGCAGCCGGTCCTGTACGGCGGTGGCGATCCCGGCCTGGTGCGCACCGTGGAAGGGCACCGCGGCGCCGCTCAGCCCGACGGGCGCCGTGCCCCCGTCGGACCGCACCGCGGCGACCGCGCCGCCGGCCGCGACGGCGCCGAGCGCGAGCCCGGAGCCGCCCCAGCCGAGCAGGGCACGGCGCGACGGCCCGTGGTGCTCGTCCGTGAGGGACGGGTCCGGCGTTCCGGGTGACTTCTGCGCGTCCTGGGACATGAGTGGGGGCCTCCTCGCCGGTGTTACTTCGTCACCGCGGCGGCGAGCCTGGACAGCGGCTCGGCGAGCGCGTTGACCGCGTCCGAGAGCTCCTTGCGGTCCGCCTTGCCGACCTTGTCGTACGAGGTGAACTCGTAGGAGTCCTTGTCCTCGCGGTACTTGTCAAGCAGCGTGTTCAGCGCGGCGAACTGCGTGTCCAGGGAGGCGGTCAGCGCGGCGTCGTTCTTCGACGCGATCGGCTTCAGCAGCGCGTACGACTTCTCCGCGCCCTCGACGTTCGCCTTGAAGTCGACGAGGTCGGTGTGGCTGTAGCGCTCCTCCTCACCGGTGACCTTGCCGGTGGCGACCTCGTCGAGCAGTTCCTTGGCGCCGTTGGCCATCGAGGTCGGGGTGATGTCCGCCTTGCCGACGCGGTTCTGCCAGTCGACGAGGTCCTTGTAGAGGACGGGCGCGAGGGCCTTCTCCTCGGCGCCCAGCTTCCCGTCCTCCCACAGCGCCTTCTCCAGGCGGTGCCAGCCGGTCCACTTCTGGCCCTCTTCCAGGCCGTCGGCGCGGACGTCGACCTTCGGGTCGATGTCACCGAAGGACTCCGCGACCGGCTCGGTGCGCTCCCAGCCGATACGGGAGTCGGCGTACGCCTTCTTGGCGGCCTCGATGTCACCGGCGGCGACGGCGTCGGTGAAGACCTTCACCTTGGGGAGCGTCTCGTCGGCCTGCGCCTGCACGTAGGTGCGGTACTCGGCGACGGCCTTGTCCATCTCCGGGCTGCGCTTCGCCGCCGAGGCGCCGGTCACCTCGATCTTCTGCCGGATGCCGTGCCCCTTCATGCCGGGCTTGCAGGCGATCTCGTACGAACCGGCCTTCACCTCGGCGGTGATCTTCGCCTTGGTGCCGGGGCCGATGTTCTCGCGCTCGGTGACGATGCGGTCGTCGGGGAAGAGGACGTAGACCTCGGTGACCTTCGATCCCTTGTTCTCGACGGCCAGTTCGACATGGCCGGCGGGGATCTTCGTCTTCGAGACCTCGCAGGAGTCGTCCTTCGCGACGACCTGGACCGCGCCGTCGCCCTTGCCGTCACTCTTCTCGGCGCAGCCGGTGACGGCGGTCAGTGCGGCCACGGTCGCGGCAGCGGTGACGACGGAGAAACGAACGGCTCGCATACGGGCTCCACGGAAAGGGTTCGAAGGGGACGGAACACTCGGGCAAAGCCGGGTGAGGCGGACCTAACTTAACCGAGCCTTACCTGACCCGTACCCCCTCGTGCGGTGATTCAGCTCTCACCTCCCGCCGTGGAGAACGGCCTGGTCACAGTCGACCCACCAGCGACCCACGGACCGGTCAAGCGCTGGTCAAGAAGCCCTTGTCGGTACGACGGGTGGCCCCCGGTCCGCGGGCGCGGGATGACGTCCACCGGCTGCCGGCAGACCGCGCCGGGCAGCGCGCCGCCTTACCTCCCGATCCGGTCCGAGGACCCGTCAGGGCCGCACCGGCAATGCGTGCCCGGTGCGGCCTCTCTCGTCCCGGGGCTCCGTGCGGTGCTTGAATGCGGGTGTGAACGACTTCGACGTACCCGACGGCATCGACGTACTGCGTGTGTTCTGCGGCCCGGACGGCCGGCACGGCAACGCGCTGGGGGTCGTGCGTGAGGGAGGGGCGTACCCCGACGAGGCGTCCCGGCAGACGCTCGCGCGCACACTCGGCTTCAGCGAGACCGTGTTCGTCGACGATCCGGAGCGCGGACGCGTCGACATCTACACCCCCGGGCTGCGCCTGCCGTTCGCCGGGCATCCGCTCGTCGGCGCGGCCTGGCTGCTCGACCTGGAACTCCTGGAGCTGCCGGTCGGAGACGTGTTCGCGCGCCAGGACGGTGAGTTCACCTGGATCAGCGCACGCCCCGAGTGGGCGCCGCCGAGGATGTTGGAGCGCTACGCGTCGGCCGCCGAGGTCGACGCGCTGACCGGACCCCCGCCCGGCGAGGGATGGCTCTACGCGTGGGCCTGGGAGGACGAGGCCGCGGGGCGTGTCAGGGCGCGTGCCTTCCCCCGGCGGGACGACGGCATCGGGGAGGACGAGGCGACCGGCGCCGCGGCCCTGCTGCTCAGTGCCGCGCTGGGCCGTGCCCTGAACATCAGACAGGGACGCGGCTCCCAGATCCTCACAGCGCCCGCGCCGGACGGCACGGTGGAGGTGGGGGGCCGCGTCCTTCTGCTGAACGCGGTTCCGGCCGGGGTGTGACCCCGGCCGTGTGCGTCACGCGCTGAGGGGGAACACCTCGCCCAGCTCGCGGAAGACGGCGGTGTTCAGCGCGAAGGCGCGCTTGCACTCGTCGATGATGCGCTGCTTCTCCAGGTCGTCCGCGTCCACCGCGTCCAGCAGCTCCCGGTAACCCCGCTTGAACGCGGCAGGGTTGGCGATCTCCTCGAAGACGTAGAACCGCACTCCGTCACCCTTGCGCGCGAAGCCCCAGGTCCGCTCCGCCTTGTCGCGGATGATCTGGCCGCCGGAGAGGTCTCCGAGGTAGCGCGTGTAGTGGTGCGCGATGTAGCCGGCCGGCCACGTGCGGGCGCACTCGGCGACCCGTTCCGCGTACGCGGCGGTGGCGGGCAGCGGCTCCAGGTCCTCGCGCCAGCCGGGACCGCGCAGATGGGCCAGATCACGCTCCAGCTCGCTGCCGCGCATCAGCTCGGGCTGTATGAAGGGCCCGGCGACCGGGTCGTTCCGCAGGGTCTCCGCGCCGTCCTCCAGCGCCCGGTACACGAACCACAGCTGCTCCGTGTAGCGCGTGTACGCGTCCACTCCCAGGCGTCCGCCGAGCAGGTCGCCCATGAATGTCGACGTCTCCGCCTCGGTGTGCTGCTCGTGCGACGCGGTGCGGATGAGCGTGGAGAAGGGGGCGGCGGTGCCGGGTGCGTCCAAGGCGGGCCTCCGAAGACCAAGGGGACGGGAAGTCCGGTAGAGACGGACGGATCGCAGTCCGCTGCCATGGGGGCAGCGGGGCTTGCCATACATCGATCTTCTTACTTAGGCTTACCTAAGTCAACTGGTTCCCGACTGGCTGTCGGTAAAAAGATACGCCCGGACGCACCCGCGTGAGGGGTTACGGGAGAGTGAGGATCTCCGATCCCGTCTCGGTCACCACCAGCGTGTGCTCGAACTGGGCAGTCCGCTTGCGGTCCTTCGTCACGACCGTCCAGCCGTCGTCCCACATGTCGTGCTCATGGGTGCCGAGCGTCAGCATCGGCTCGATCGTGAAGGTCATCCCGGGCTGCATCACGGTGGTGGCATGAGGGCTGTCGTAATGGGGAACGATGAGACCGGAGTGGAACGAGGAATTGATTCCGTGCCCGGTGAAGTCCCGCACCACCCCGTAACCGAAGCGCTTCGCGTACGACTCGATGACCCGGCCGATCACATTGATCTGACGGCCCGGACGCACGGCCTTGATGGCCCGGCTCAGTGCCTCCCGGGTGCGCTCGACGAGCAGCCGCGACTCCTCGTCGACGTCACCGCAGAGGTACGTGGCGTTGTTGTCGCCGTGCACCCCGTTGATGTACGCCGTGACGTCGAGGTTCACGATGTCGCCGTCCCGCAGCACGGTGGAGTCCGGGATGCCGTGACAGATGACCTCGTTGAGCGAGGAGCAGAGCGACTTGGGGAAACCGCGGTATCCGAGAGTCGAGGGGTACGCGCCGTGGTCGACCATGAAGTCGTGGGCGACCCGGTCGAGCTCGTCGGTGGTGACGCCCGGAGCGATGTGCTTCGCGGCCTCCTCCATCGCCCGGGCGGCGATACGGCCCGCGATCCGCATCCGTTCGACGGTGTCGGCGTCCTGGATCTCGGGGCCCGTGTAGGGCGCCGGAGCCGGTTTGCCCACATACTCGGGGCGCCGGATGTTTCCGGGGACGGAACGAATGGGAGTGATCTCCCCTGGTACGAGCAGCGACTGGCCAGACATGGCAGCGAGTCTAACCAGCGGGCTCGGGGCAGCATGATCATAAGGAAAGGAAGTGGCGATGGCCCTGTTCAAGAAGCGCACCGTCGGCAAGCCGGGCGAGTGGTACTACTGCCTGGAGCACAAGAAGGTCGAGGAAGGCCCGGAGTGCCCGGCGAAGGACCGTTTCGGCCCCTACGCGACGCCGGAGGAGGCCCGCCACGCCATGGAGACCGCCCAGGAGCGCAACCTGGAGTGGGAGACCGACCCCAAGTGGCACGACAAGTCGCCCGAAGCCCCTTCCGGCGACTGACCGCGCACCGTCCCCGGCACACCCTCCGCCCCGCCGCCGGTACCCCTCCTCCTCAGACGCCGGAGGGGTCTGCGTGCTGCGCCCGCCGCCTGGCCGCGTCCTCGTCCGTCCCGGAGTCGTACGACACGAGTTTCGGCAGCGCCGCCGCCAGCAGTGCGACCGAGACCACGCACGCCACCCCGCCGCTCCAGACGGCAGGCCGTGTGCCCGTCCAGCCTGCCATCGCACCGGCCCTGACCTGCCCCAGCTGCGGGCCGACGCTGTAGGACAGCACCTCGATGCCCGCGAGCCGGCCCCGCAGCTCCTCCGGAATGGTCTGGTTCCAGATGGTCGACCGGCCCAGACCGCTCAGCATGTCGCCGGCGCCGGCCACCGCCAGGCACACCAGCACCAGCCACACCTCGCCGAACCAGCCCGCCGCCGCGATCGCCAGCCCCCAGACCCCCGCGCCGAACACCACGAACAGCCCGTGGCGCCGCACCCGGGAGGTCCAGCCGCTCGTCAGCCCCAGCACCAGGGAGCCGACCGAGCCCGCCGCGTACATCAGGCCGAGCGACCACTCCGCGTCCAGCTCGTCCGCCAGGAACGGGAAGATCGCGTTCGGGAAGGCGAAGAGCATCGCCGCCAGGTCGATCGCGTACGTCCCCAGCAGCACCGGTCTGCTCCACGCGTACCGCGCGCCCTCGGCGATCCCGCGCAGCGACGGCTTCGGCGCGTCGTGGGCCGGTGGCGCGGGGGCGAGCCGCAGACAGAGCAGGACGGAGACCGCGAAGGTGAGGACCGTGACCGCGTACGCCGTGGCGTGCCCGGCGTAGGCCACCACGAGTCCCGCCAGCGCCGGACCGGCGATGGCGCCGATCTGCCAGCGCAGGGAGTTCAGCGCCGCCGCGGCGGTCTGCCTGTCGTGCGGCACGATACGGGCGATCAGCGAGTCCAGCGCCGGCCGCTGGAGCCCCGCCAGTGCGGCGACCCCCGCGGCCACCAGGTACAGCGGCCACAGCGCCGGCTCCGGCATCAGAGCGTTCACCAGCAGGATCAGAGCGAGCAGGCCGAGTCCCGCCTCCGTGCCCAGGATGACCTTGCGGCGGTCCACCGCGTCGGCCAGCGCCCCGCCGTACAGCCCGAACACGATCAGCGGCACCAGTTCCACCGCGCCCATCGCGCCGACGGCCAGGGGCGACCCCGTGAGGTGCTTGATCTGCAACGGCAGCGCGATCAGCGCCATGAAACTGCCGAAGTACGTGATCAGCCCCTGGCTCCACAACAGCCTGAAGTCGGCCGAGGAGTGCCAGGGCGAAAGATCGGGAAGAAGCGCGGCAAGCCTGGCCCGCCAGGGGATCGGAGACGTCACGAGGGGTCATGGTCCGGCCGCCCGCGCACCCGGCGCAACCGGATTTGGCGCGGCGGGCTGCGCGTTCACCAGCGGGCGGGAGGCGGCGCCGTCAGATGGTCGGCCAGCCGCGAGAGCCGGTCACGGAACGAGCGGCGGCCGCGCGGCGCGGGCCTGCTGTTCTCGCCGGCCGCCGCACTCACCAGGTGCTGCACGGTGTCGAGGTCCACGTCGTCCTCGCCGGTGACCGAGAGCGCCTCGTGTGCGAGCCCCCGTACCTCCGGGTCCCCGCCGTCCAGCGCCAGTACGGTCGCCCCGGCCCGCCGCGCGTCGTGCACCCGCTCGAGCAGCCCGCCGTCCGGCCGCTCCGGGGCCACGACGAGCAGGGTCTCGCCCCGGCGCGCCGCCTCGATCCGGCCCAGGCCGACGGCCAGATGCACCGGGTCCCCGGCCTCCACCCGGTGGCGCACCAGGGTCGGGCGCAGCTCCGGCAGCCCGGACCAGGTGGACTCGTCGACCAGGTGCGCGGCCAGGTGCCACGGCTCGTACGCCTCCGTGCCCACCAGCAGCAGCCCGCCGCCGTGCGGGACCACGGACGAGCGCAGCGTCCTGGCGAACCGCCGGGCCGCCGCGGGCCACTCCGTCCCGGCGAGCACTTCCCGCAGCAGCGCTACTCGTACGGCGTCCATGGTCCGGCATGATGCCCCAAGAGCCGCCGCCCCGCCCGGCGTTGGCGGTGAATCCACCCGAACGGGAGCGCCCGGAAGCCGGGCCGTCCCGGCCGGTTCCGCCGCGTTCAGGGCTGTGGCTGGCAGTAGTGTCGGGGCCATGACTACCCATGACAGTGGCAGCGCGCCCAAGCCCCCCGCCAAGGACCCCTGGGACCTCCCGGACGTCTCCGGACTGACCGTCGGAGTGCTCGGCGGGACCGGCCCGCAGGGCCGCGGCCTCGCCTACCGCCTCGCCCGCGCGGGCCAGAAGGTGATCATCGGCTCCCGGGACGCCGGACGAGCGGGAACGGCCGCCGACGAACTCGGCCTCGGCGTCGAGGGCGCGGACAACGCGGACTGCGCACGGCGCAGCGACATCGTGATCGTCGCCGTGCCGTGGGACGGCCACGCCAAGACCCTTGAGTCCCTGCGCGAGGAACTCGCAGGGAAGCTCGTCATCGACTGCGTCAACCCGCTCGGCTTCGACAAGAAGGGCGCCTACGCCCTCAAGCCCGAGGAGGGCAGCGCCGCCGAGCAGGCCGCCGCCCTGCTGCCGGACTCCCGCGTCACGGCGGCCTTCCACCACCTCTCGGCGGTCCTGCTCCAGGACGAGGCGATCGAGGAGATCGACACCGACGTGATGGTCCTGGGGGAGGTCCGCGCTGACACCGACCTCGTCCAGGCCCTCGCCGGGCGCATCCCCGGAATGCGCGGGATCTTCGCCGGGCGACTGCGCAACGCGCACCAGGTCGAGTCGCTGGTCGCCAACCTCATCTCGGTCAACCGCCGCTACAAGGCCCACGCGGGACTGCGCACCACCGACGTGTGACAAGGGCTCCGGGGCCGCCCACCGCCGTGCGGCCCCGGGACCGCTCCCGTCGCCCGCCGTCCGGAGGCCCCGGACCGGACAACGAGCGGAATCGGGCATGAGGGACACTGGACGGGATCGCGCACCACCCCGGACAGGAGCCCCCCATGCCCCGCCTCGCCCTCTACGCCCTCGTCGTCTGCGTACTCGCCGTCAGCGCGGCGGTCGTCTCCTTCGTCCAGGGCAGCTGGCTCGGGATCGTCTGGGTGCTGCTGGCCGGGCTGTCCTCCAACATGGCGTGGTTCTACCTCCGCCGGCACCGGGTGCGGGCCGGGGACTGAAACCTGCCGTCCGGATCGGGCCGGGCTCGCGGGTCCGTGCCTGATCCGGACGGAAGATCAGCGGTTCACCGAGCAGACCGGGTTCTGTTCGTCCCAGAACTCCTGCCAGAACCGGTAGGTGTCCTGTCCGCAGTAGGACTCGAGCTCACTGACGCCGAGCCCGCCCAGGAGCCCGTCGACCGCCTCGAAGAAGGCGATGTTCACCTCGGGGATCCACAGGACGCCGAAGACCGCGATCAGCCCGAACGGCGCGAACGGCTCCACCTGGCGGCGGATCCGGTGGGACAGCCACGGCTCGATGACCCCATAGCCGTCGAGGCCCGGGACCGGCACGAAGTTCAGGATCGCGGCCGTGACCTGGAGCAGCGCGAGGAACGCCAGCGCGTCACGGAAGGCGGTCGGAACCCCGTCCAGGGCGTCCAGCCAGAACGGCGCCGTGCAGACGACCGCGAACAGCACGTTGGTCAGCGGTCCGGCCGCGGAGATCAGACTGTGCCGCCAGCGGCCGCTGATCCGGCCCCGCTCGATGTAGACCGCACCGCCCGGCAGCCCGATCCCGCCCATGATCACGAAGAGCACGGGCAGCACGATGCTCAGCAGGGCGTGCGTGTACTTCAGGGGATTGAGGGTGAGATAGCCCTTCGCCCCGACGGAGATGTCCCCGCTGTGCAGCGCGGTGCGGGCGTGGGCGTACTCGTGCAGACAGAGCGAGACGATCCAGGCCGCCGTGACGAAGAGGAAGACCGCGAAGCCGGTCTGTCCGGCGAAGTCCGTCCACACCGCCCACCCCGTGACCGCCATGACGGCGACGATCGCGAGGAAGATCGGGCTGATCCTGCGGTCGCTGCGAGCGGTGGCTGCGGTGGTCATCGGTGGAACTCCTGGTGGCTGGACGGAATGCGGCGAGCCCCGACAGTACGGCGCGATACGCCGAGAACGTCTCGCGCCGGGAGGTTGGTTCCGCGGTCCGGCGGGCGGGCGGCGGCGCTGGCGGACGGAAGTGGGGTGCGGCGGCCGGCCCCGCCGCCCGGCGCATCCGCGAGACGCGCCGACGCGCACATCGAGGGCGCGGTGCGGTGACCGGCCGTGTTCACGGACAATGGGCGGGTGCTCTACAGCGTCCTCGGCACCACCCGGGCCCTCCGCCCCGACGGCACGGCCGTCACCCTCGGCGGGGCGCGGCTGCGTACCCTGCTGACCGTCCTGGCCCTGCGCCCGGGCCGTACGGTCGGGGCCGCCGCACTCGTCGACGAGGTGTGGGACGGCGACCCGCCCGCGGACGCGGTGGGCGCCCTGCAGGCACTCGTGGCACGGCTGAGGCGGGTGCTCGGCCGGGCGGCGGTCGAGCACGTCGAGGGCGGCTACCGGCTGGCCGCCGACCCGGACGACGTGGACCTGCACCGTTTCGAGCGGCTGACGGGGGAGGGGGTACGAGCCCTCGCCGACGGGGACGCGGACCGGGCCGTCGCCGTGCTCGACGACGCCCTGGCCCTGTGGCATGAGCCCGTACTCCCCGACCTGCCCGACCGCGCCGCCGCCGCGACCGGACTGGAGGCCAGGCGGCTGGACGCCCGCCGCGCCCGGCTCGCCGCGCTCCTGGCACTCGGCCGATCCGGAGACGCCCTGCCCGAGCTCACCGGGCTCGCCGCGGCCCACCCGATCGACGAACCCCTCCAGGCGCTGCGCATCCGCGCGCTGCGCGACGCCGGGCGCACGGCGCAGGCCCTCGCGGCGTACGAGGAGGTCCGCGTCGTACTCGCCGACCGTCTGGGCACGGTTCCGGGCACCGAACTCCGCGACCTGCACGCCGAACTGCTCCGCCTGGACCACCCGGCCCCCGCCCCGGCCGCCGCTCCCACCGCCTCCGGCGTCCCGCCCCGGGGGAACCTGCGGGCCAGGCTCACCAGCTTCGTCGGACGGGAAGGCGACATCGCCGGCCTGCGCGAAGACCTCACCCGGGCGCGGCTGGTCACCCTCCTCGGCCCCGGCGGGGCGGGCAAGACACGGCTGTCCCAGGAGGTCGCCGAGACACTCGCCGCGAGCTGGCCCGACGGTGTCTGGCTGGCGGAACTCGCCCCCGTCGACGATCCCGAGGCGCTGGCCGAGGCCGTGCTGGGCGCGCTAGGTGCACGCGAGACCGTGCTGAGAGGTGCGGGTGCCGAGGAACTGCGCGCCGTCGAGCGGGGCGCGGGCGACCCGCTCGTACGCCTCACCGAGCACTGCTCGCGGCGCCGGATGCTGCTGCTCCTGGACAACTGCGAGCACGTGATCGACGCCGCGGCCTCGCTCGCCGACCACCTGCTCACCCACTGCCCCGAGCTCACGGTCCTGGCCACCAGCCGCGAACCCCTGGGTGTCCCCGGGGAGTTCGTGCGACCGGTCGGCCCGCTCCCCGACCCGATGGCGCTGCGGCTGCTCGCGGACCGCGGGGCCGCCGCGAACCCCGGCTTCCGGATCGACGCGGACGAGGGGACGGCGGCCGCTGCGGCGGAGATCTGCCGGCGGCTCGACGGCCTGCCGCTCGCCATCGAACTCGCCGCCGCCCGGCTGCGGATGCTCGGCCCGCGCCAGATCGCCGACCGGCTCGACGACCGCTTCCGGCTGCTCACCAACGGCAGCCGTACCGTCCTGCCGCGCCAGCAGACCCTGCGGGCGGTCGTCGACTGGTCCTGGGAGCTGCTGGAGACCGCGGAGCGCGCGGTACTGCGCCGCCTGTCCGTGTTCGCGGGCGGCTGCGCCCTGGACGCCGCCGAAGCGGTGTGCTCCGCCGCCGCCACGGACCTGCCGGCCGGAGCCGACGCCACCGACGCGGTCGACGCCCTCGATGTCGCCGCGCTGCTGGGCGCCCTGGTCGACAAGTCCCTCGTCGTCGCGGCCCCCGGCGACGAGGGCGAGATGCGCTACCGGCTGCTGGAGACCGTCGGCGAGTACGCCGCGGAACGACTGGACGAGGCGGGGGAGCGGGCGGCCGTCGAACGGCGGCACCTCGTGCACTTCCGGGAGCTGGCCCGCACCACCGGCCCGGAACTGCGTGGTGCGGGCCAGCGGGCGGCGATCGCCCGGTTCCAGCGCGAGTACGAGAACCTGCGCACCGCGCTGCGGCACGCCGCCGCCGCCGGGGACGAGCAGGAGGTCCTCTGCCTCGTCCTCTCCCTTTCCTGGTACTGGATGATGCGCGATCTGCGGACCGACGCCCGCCGGTGGGCCGACGAGGCCGCGGCCCTGGGCCCCGACCCGTTCGCTCCGCCCGCCTCCCCGGCGCCCTCGCTCCAGGACCGGTGCACCGACCTGCCGCCCCCCTGGGTCCCCGAGCAGCTGGAGGAGGCCCGGCGCGGGGTTCGGCTCATCCAGCTGGCCAGCATGGACCACCATCTGGACACCTGGATGACCGAGGAGAGCCTGGAGCGGCTGCGCGTGGTCGTCGACACCTACCAGATGGGCCAGCCGCAGACCTGCCGGACGCCGGGCTCCCTCTGGCTGTTCGCGGTCCTGCTGACCGGCGAGACCGACCAGCTCCGCGAGCTGATGGACGAAACGGTGCGCGCGTGCCGGGAGTTCGGCTACGAGTGGGAGCTGGCGTCCGCCCTCCAGATGCGGGCCAACATCCTGGCCAACCGTCCCGACTGGGCGGGCGAGGCGAGGGTGGACGCCGACGAGAGCCTGGAGATCTTCGTCCGGCTGGGCGACGACTGGGGGGCCGCGGAATCGCTGTCCTCACGCGGCGAGGCCAACGAGCGGGCGGGCGCGTACGCCCTGGCCGCCGAGGACTACCGGGCCGCCATCGACTGCGCCGAACAGCTCGGCGCCAACGCCCAGGTGGCGGTGCTGCGTTCGCGGTACGCGAGCGCGCTCACCGAGCTGGGCCGCGGCGAGGAGGCCGAGCACATCCTGCGGGACATCCTCGACAACGGCCCGCAGGCCGGGCACGAGGCGATGCCGGCGGCACGCATGCACCTGGGACTGCTGCTGGGGCGCACCGGCCGCATCGCCGAGGCGCGGGAGACGTTCGCCATGCTGCGGCAGGAGTTCGGCTCGGAGACGGTGGCGATCTTCGACGGATTCGTCCTGGGGGCGCTCGCCTGGCTGGACAACCTGGAGGGCGACCACGTCACCGCGCTGGACCGCTCCCTGCGTGCCGTCGACCGGTCCCGGGACCGGTTGTCGCTGATGGTGGCGCCCCACATGACGTCGGTCCAGCTGATCACGGTCGCCTGGGCGCTCGGTGGGCTGGGAGGCGAGGGCGCGGGCAGGGACGCGGCGCGGGTGCTGGGGCTGCGGGCCGGGCTGGCGCTGAAGGGGCACGTGCCGACGGAGCTGGAGCTGGAGAACCTGGCGCGGGCGGAGGAGGCGGCCCGTGCGCAGATCGGGGACGCGGCCTTCGCGGCGGCGTACGCCGAGGGCGGTGACCTCACCCTGGATGAGGCCACCGCCCTGGCCGGGACGTACCTGTAGACGCCGCTCGGTGCGGGCCGCGACCCGTCAGGTCTTCTTGCGGAACTTGCTGACCGCGAGCGGCGCCGTCACGACGGTGATGCCGACGGCCCAGGCGAGCGTCGTCCACACGGAGTGCGCGACCGGTCCGCCCAGCATCAGCCCGCGTGCCGCGTCCGCGAGGTTGGACAGCGGGTTGTAGTCGGTGAAGGTCTGCAGCCAGCCGGGCATCGTCGTCGGCGGGGCGAAGATCGAGGAGCCGAACTGGAGGGGCATCAGCACCAGGAACCCCATTCCCTGGACCGCCTGAGCCGTCTTCAGCGACAGCCCGAGCAGGATGAAGATCCACATGATGGCGGCGCCGAACACGGCCGCCAGCGCGACCGCCGCGAGCAGCCCGAACACCGAGGTCTTGAGCTGCATACCGAGGATGAAGCCCATGCCCAGCAGGATCGCCGTGGCGACCATCATCCGGCCGAGCTCGACGACGATCTTGGCGATCAGGACGGACGAGCGGGCGATGGGCATGGTCCGGAACCGGTCCATGATCCCCTTGCGGAAATCGTCGTTGACGCCGGTGCCGACGGCCATGGCGATGTTCATGCCCATCATCGCCATCAGCCCGGGGACCACGTAGTTGATGTAGGTCTGCCGGTCGCCGCCGAGGCTCGCGCCGACGGAGCCGCCGAACACGTACACGAACAGGAGCGTGAAGACGATCGGCATGAGGACCGCGTCGAACATCGACTCCGGGTCCCGCTTGATCTGGAGGAGATTGCGCCGGACCAGGGCCCCGATGTGCCGGAGGTTGCCCCGCAGCCCGATCCTCCCCTCCCCGGGGACGGTCCGTGCCGGTGCCGCGTCGGTGGGGGTGGGTGTCAGAGTCGCCGTGCTCACGCCGCGACCTCCTCGGGGATCGTGTCGGTCGCGTGCGAGGTCTTCTCACCGGTGATGGCGAGGAACACCTCGTCCAGGCTGGGCAGTGCGGTGGCGACGTGGGCGAGCGAGAAGCCCCGCGTGCCGAGGAGGCCGATGACGGCGGTCAGCTGCTCGTCACTGAGGATGGGCACATAGAGCAGTCCCTCGTCGGGGACGGCCTGCGCGCCCGCGATCCCGTCGAGACCCGCTTCCCTGAGCGCCTGGGCCATGGCGGAGAGCTGGGCCGGGTCGGAGGGCCGGATGTGCAGGGTGCGGCCGCCGACCTTCGCCTTGAGCTCGTCGACGCCGCCGCGGGCGATGATCTTTCCCTTGTCGATGACCGTCAGCTCGTTCGCGAGCTGTTCGGCCTCCTCCATGTACTGGGTGGTGAGCAGGACGGTCGCCCCCTCCGCGACCATCCGCTGCACCTCGTCCCAGACCTCGTTGCGCGTGCGGGGGTCGAGTCCCGTCGTCGGTTCGTCCAGGTAGAGGACGGCCGGGCTGCCGATCATGGAGGCGGCGAGGTCGAGCCGGCGGCGCATACCGCCGGAGTAGTCCATCGCCGGGCGCTTGGCCGCCTCGGTGAGCGAGAACCGCTCAAGGAGCTCGTCGGCGCGGGTGCGCGCGGCCTTGCGGGAGAGGTCGAGGAGCCGGCCGATCATGTAGAGGTTCTCCCAGCCGGAGAGCTTCTCGTCGACCGAGGCGTACTGCCCGGTCAGACCGATGGTGCGGCGCAGCTGCCGGGGCTGCTTCACCACGTCGAAGCCGGCGACGGTGGCGTGTCCGGAGTCCGGGAGGACCAGGGTGGAGAGGATGCGGACGAGGGTGGTCTTGCCCGCGCCGTTGGGGCCGAGTACGCCGAGGACGGTGCCTTCGCGGACGTCGAGGTCCACACCGTCCAGTGCTTTGGTCTCGCCGTAGTGCTTGACCAGTCCCCGTACCTCGACGGCGTTCCCGCCGCGGCCGGGGTTCTTGTCGATTCGCGTCATGGCCTCATGGGACCATCCGCCACTGACAACGCGCCGATATTTTCCCGACAGCGGGCCGACAGCGGGCCGACAGCGGGCCGACAGCGGGCCGACAGCGGGACCGTCGCGGGCCGTGAGCAGGCGACAGCCCGCCGGAGGGGGAAGCCGGCGGGCTGTCGGTGGTGCGGGAAATGGTCCGTGACGGTCAGTGGAACGTGTGCTCCGCCTGCGGGAACGTCCCGCCGACGACCTCGTCCGCGAACTCCTTCGCCGCGTCGCCGAGGACCTTGCGCAGGTTCGCGTACTGCTTGGTGAAGCGCGGCACCTTGCCGCCGGTCAGCCCGACCATGTCCGTGTAGACGAGCACCTGGGCGTTCGTCTCGGGCCCTGCGCCGATGCCGACGGTCGGGATGTGCAGGGTGCGGGTGACCTCGGCGGCCAGTTCGGCCGGTACGAGCTCCAGGACGACGGCGAACGCCCCGGCGTCCTGCACGGCCTTGGCGTCGCGCAGCAACTGCTGCGCGGACTCCTCGCTGCGGCCCTGGACCCGGTAGCCCATCGCGTTGACGGACTGGGGGGTCAGGCCGATGTGGCCCATGACCGGGATGCCGGAGTCGACCAGGAGGCGGATCTGCTCGTGGGAACGCTCGCCGCCTTCCAGCTTCACCGCGCCGACGCCGGCCTCCTTGATCAGCCGGGTGGCGCTGCGGAGGGCCTGGACGGGTCCCTCCTGGTAGGAGCCGAACGGCAGGTCGGCGACGACCAGGGCGCGCTTGGTGCCGCGGACGACGGCGGCGGAGAGCATCGCGATCTCGTCCATCGTGACGGGCACGGTGGTCTCGTAACCGAGGTGACAGTTGCCCATGGAGTCGCCGACGAGCATGACCGGGATTCCGGCCTCGTCGAACACGGACGCGGTCATCGCGTCGTACGCGGTGAGCATGGGCCACTTCTCGCCGCGCTCGGTGGCGGCGGCGATGTCGTGGACGGTGATGCGGCGGGTGGACTTGCCTCCGTACAGCGCCTTGCTGCTGTCGGCGGACCCCGAGGGGGGAGTGGGGGTGGACTGGTCGTGCGCAGCCTGAAGCGACATTGCCAACGGCTCCTTCGTCATCTCGAGGCGCCCTGACGGCGTCCCCGGATCCCTTCCATGGTGGCATCCCGTGCCGCCTCCCGTGAAGTGGCCCCGCACGGGACCTTCCCCGGATGCCCCGTAACCGCAGGTCACAGCAGACGCGCCGGGGATACCGGCGAGTGTGCCCGTTGTGTCACAAGGCCGCCCGGCCGTGTCCTGAGCGGAACCCGCGCCACCGCGACAGTCGTCCTGTGAGGAGTACGGCCGTCGTCGACGGCGGGAAAACGCCACTCATCGCCTAGGGTCGTGGGGCGCGGCGATGTGTAGGGCAAGGCAGTGAGGACAGCACGATGGTGCAGGCGTACGGAACGGACACCGGCAGCGGCAGCATGGAGCCGCCCCGGACCGGAAACCGCTTCCAGGGCCTGCGTGAGAGATGGACGGCGGACCGCGGTATGTGGCGGCGTGGAATCCTGCTCGCCGCCTGTTCGGTCCTCATCACCCTCCTGATGGTCCTCCACGCGCAGGTCCCGAACGTCATCGGCAACCTGGGCAGCCTCACCGAGACGTTCCTGCCGTGGCTCGCGGTCTTCATCCCGCTGCTGCTGGTCCTGGGGCTCCTACGGCGCTCGGCGACCGCGCTGGTGGCGCTGCTGCTGCCGGTCGTGGTCTGGCTCAACGTCTTCGGCGGCCTCCTCACCGACAAGTCCGGCGAAGGCGGCGACCTCACCGTCGCCACCCACAACGTCAACGCGGGCAACCCCGACCCCGCGGGCACCGCACAGCAGGTGGCGGGCTCGGGCGCGGACGTGGTGGCCCTCCAGGAACTGCCGGGCGGCCAGGTCGCGACGTACGAGAAGTCGCTGGCCGCCCGCTATCCGCACCACGCGGTGCAGGGCACCGTCGGCCTGTGGAGCAAGTACCCGATCAGCGACACGCGGCCCGTCGACATCAAGATGGGGTGGACCCGGGCGATGCGCACCACGGTCGCGACGCCCGAGGGCGGGATCGCGGTGTACGTGGCCCACCTGCCGTCCGTACGGGTCAAGGTGAACGCCGGCTTCACGGCCAACCAGCGGGACAACAGCGCCGACGCGCTGGGCGAGGCCATCGCGGACGAACCGCTGGACCGCGTCTTCCTGCTCGGCGACCTGAACGGCACGATGAACGACCGCTCGCTGAACGCCGTCACCTCGCAGATGCGGTCCACGCAGGGCGCGGCCGGTGACGGCTTCGGCTTCAGCTGGCCCGCCACGTTCCCGATGGCGCGCATCGACCAGATCATGGTGAAGGGCGTGGAGCCCCTGTCGTCGTGGACGCTCCCCGCCACGGACAGCGACCATCTTCCGATCGCCGCCCGGGTCGGACTCTGACGCAACGGCCCGTTCACCTCCGGGCATAAAACGTCTGCGACACTTTGTTCCGGGAACATACTTAAGTGCGTGCCGGTGGTGAAACCGGCACGCACTCCCGTACGCGTCACGGCACGCACCCCGCACGCCGCACCCACCGCCGGGCCTCCACGGGCCGGGCCGCGCACCCCTGCCCCGAAAGGTTCATCACCATGCCCCTGGCCCTGCTCGCGCTGGCTGTGAGCGCCTTCGGCATCGGAACGACAGAGTTCGTGATGATGGGCCTCCTGCCCAACGTCGCCGACGACCTGGGAACGTCCGTGCCCACCGCCGGCTACCTCGTATCGGCGTACGCGATCGGAGTCGTCCTCGGCGCTCCGCTGCTCACCGGCCTCGGCTCCCGGGTCCCGCGCAAGCGGATGCTCCTGCTGCTGATGGCCCTCTTCACCGTCGGCAACCTGGCCTCGGCCCTCGCCCCGGACTTCGGCTGGCTCCTCGCGGGCCGGCTGCTGGCCGGGCTCCCGCACGGCGCCTTCTTCGGCGTCGGCGCGGTCGTCGCCGCCACGCTGGTGGCGGAGGGGCGCCGGGCGCGGGCCGTCGCGACGATGTTCCTCGGCCTCACGGTCGCCAACATCATCGGCGTACCGGCGGCCACGCTGCTCGGCCAGCACCTGGGCTGGCGGGCGACGTTCCTGGTCGTCGCGGTGATCGGCCTGGGTGCGATGGCGGCGCTGGCCCGCCTCGTTCCGCAGATCCCGCTCGACGCACAGCAGAACGTCCGCCGCGAACTGCGGGCGCTCGGCAACCGCCAGGTGCTCCTGGGGCTGCTGACCGCGGTCTTCGGGTTCGCCGGAGTCTTCGCCGTCTACTCCTACCTCTCGGCCATGACGACCGAGGCCATGGGCTTCGGCGAATCCTCGGTGACGCTGGTGCTGGCCCTGTTCGGCATCGGGATGACCCTGGGCGCGCTCGCGGCGGGACCGCTCACGGACCGCGCCCTGCGGCCCACGCTGTACGGGTCGCTGGCGGCGCTCGCCGTGGTGCTGGTCGTCTTCCCGTTCACCGTGCATGTGCAGTGGGCGGCGCTCGTGATGGTCGTGCTGCTGGGCGGCATCGGGTTCATGACGACCACACCGCTGCAGATGCTGGTCATGAACAAGGCCAAGGACGCGCCCACGCTCGCGTCCGCCTCCAACCACTCGGCCTTCAACCTCGCCAACGCCGGCGGCGCGTGGCTGGGCGGCGTGGCGATCGCGGCCGGCTGGGGCTGGACCTCACCGGCCCTGGTGGGCGCGGTGCTGGCGGTGGTGGGTCTGGCGATCGCGGCGACGGCCGGCGTCCTGGACCGTGACCGCAAGCCGGGTGCGTCGAGGGTCGTCGCGGGCGGCGACGGCTACCCGGCCCACGAGGCGGAGTCCGGCACCCGCGCGGAAGCGCGCTGACGGACCGCGCGGAAGCGCGCTGAAGGGGCACGCACGGAGGCGCGCTGAGGTCACCCGCGGGGAAGGGCGCTGACGGGCACGCGCAGATGGCGCGCTGACGTCACCCGCGCGGAAGGGCACGGACGGCACCCGCGCAGAAGCTCGCTCATGGGACCGCGCGGAAGCGCACCCACGGGACGGCGCCCGGCACCGGCTCGGTCAAGGACGGACCGGCGCCGGGGCGGGGGCGCCTCCGGTGGCGGTCCCGTCCACCCCGCCCCTGCCCGTCCCGCGCGCCCCGTCCGTCACCCCGACTCGCGCCACCGGTTCGTGACCGGCAGCCGCCGGTCCTTCCCGAACCCCTTCGGCGAGATCTTCGTACCCGGCGGATACTGCCGGCGCTTGTATTCCGCGGTGTCCACCATCCGCAACGTCTTCACCACGAGCGCGTCGTCGAACCCCGCGGCCACGATCGCGTCGCGCCCCTGGTCCCGGTCCACGTACAGCTCCAGGAGCCGGTCCAGTACGTCGTAGTCGGGCAGCGAGTCCGTGTCCACCTGTCCCGGTCGCAGCTCCGCGCTCGGCGGCTTCGTGATCGACGCCTCCGGGATCGGCGGCACCTGCCCCCGCGCCTCCGCAGCACGGTTGCGCCACTTCGCGAGCCGGAAGACCGACGTCTTGTACACGTCCTTGATCGGCCCGTACGCACCGACGGAGTCCCCGTACAGCGTCGAGTACCCCACCGCCAGCTCGGACTTGTTGCCCGGCGCGAGGACGATCTGGCCCTCCTGGTTGGAGACCGCCATCAGCATCGTGCCGCGCAGCCGGGACTGCAGGTTCTCCTCGGCCAGGCCGGTCAGTTCCAGCGACCCCATGTACGCGTCGAACATCGGCTCGATCGGCACGGTGCGGAAGTTCAGCCCCGTACGCCGCGCCAGCTCGGCCGCGTCACCCCTGGAGTGGTCCGAGCTGTACTTCGACGGCATCGAGATGCCGTACACGTTCTGCGCCCCGAGCGCATCGCACGCGATCGCCGCGACGAGCGCTGAGTCGATGCCGCCGGACAGCCCGATCAGCACACTGCTGAAACCGTTCTTCGCGGCATACGCGCGCAGTCCCACGACCAGGGCCGAGTACAGCTCCTCGTCGCCGTCGAGCCGCTCCGCGTAACCGCCCGTCAGCTCCGGTTCGTACGCCGGGAGGGGCTCGTCGGAGAGCACCACGTGATCGATGCGCAGCCCGTCGTCCACGGTTCCGGACGGCGGCTCGGCCGCGGCGGCGGGCAGCTCCAGGTCGAGGATCATGCTGCCCTCGGAGAACTGCGGTGCGCGGGCGATCACTTCGCCGTGCCGGTCGACGACGATCGAGTCACCGTCGAAGACCAGCTCGTCCTGGCCGCCGATCATCGCGAGGTACGCCGTCGTGCACCCGGCCTCCTGCGCCCGCTTGCGCACCAGTTCGAGCCGCGTGTCGTCCTTGTCCCGCTCGTACGGTGAGGCGTTGACCGACAGGAGCAGCCCTGCCCCGGCGGAACGCGCGGCGGGCACCCGGCCGCCGTCCTGCCAGAGGTCCTCGCAGATCGCGAGCGCGACATCGATGCCGTGCACCCGCACGACGGGCATCGAGTCGCCCGGAACGAAGTACCGGAACTCGTCGAAGACGCCGTAGTTGGGCAGGTGGTGCTTGGCGAAGCTCAGCGCGACCCGCCCGCGGTGCAGCACCGCTGCGGCGTTCTGCGGGGCCCCGGCGGGCTGGCCGTACCTGGGCTGGGCCTTCGCGGAACGGTCCAGATAGCCGACGACGACCGGCAGTTCGCCGAAGCCCTCCGCCTGGAGGCGGGCGGCCAGCGCGTGCAGCGCGTCGCGGGACGCGTCGACGAAGGACGACCGCAGGGCCAGATCCTCGACGGGGTAGCCGGTCAACGCCATCTCGGGGAACGCCACAAGATGGGCGCCCTGCTCGGCGGCATGACGGGTCCAGTGGACGATCGACTCGGCGTTGCCGGCGAGATCGCCGACCGTCGAGTCAATCTGATTCAGTGCGAGGCGTAGTTGAGGCACGCCGCCCAGTCTAATCGTCTTTCTGACGCGATGTCCTGGAGGACCGTGTGAATTCAGGGGCCGGACCGCCGGGGCGACAGGTCAGCGCCGGTAGCCGATGACCGTCATCGTGCCCGCCTCCGCGTGGTGGACGCCGTGGAACGCCACGCCCGGGTGCGGACGGAGCCGGTACGTATCCGGGCGCGGTCCCGCAAACCGGCACGTGAGGGTTCGCGCCCTCCGCCGGGCATCAGCGCCCTCACCGGGGGATCAGCGCCCACCACCCGGGGGCACCCGCCCCTCCACCGGCCACACGAGCGGTGGCCCGGCACTCCTTCGTCGGATTCGTCGGATTCCTCGGAGTGTCGGGCCACGGCTGTCACCGAGGCGCCTCAGCTGCGCGAGTAGACCTTCTCCACCCAGCCCGCGATCTGCTCGTCGGAGAGGTGCTGCGCCAGATCGGCCTCGCTGATCATGCCGATCAGCTTCTTGTTCTCGACGACGGGGAGGCGGCGGATCCGGTGCTCCTGCATCTCGTGCAGCACCGCGTCGACATCGGCGCCCGCCTCGATCCAGCGCGGCGTGCCCTGGGCGAGCTCGCCCGCGGTCACCTTCGACGGGTCGCGGCCCATGGCCACACAGCCGACCACGATGTCGCGGTCGGTGAGGATGCCCACCATGCGGTCCTGCCCACCGTTGGCGGAGATGGGCAGGGCGCCCACGTTGTGGTCACGCATCATCTGTGCTGCGCGGTCGAGCGTTTCATGGGCCGGAATCCACTGGGCCCCGCTGTGCATGATGTCTTTGGCGGTCGTCATGAAGGGTTTCCTCCTGCGTGCCGGTCGGCACTGGCTACGGCCCCGAGCGCACCCATCGTCGTGGGGGCGCCCGGGGCACGCGACCGCTGCGACCCGTTCGGGTGGGCGGCGCCTCGCCTCAGGGGCGGGGCTTCGCTCCCCTGGCCGTCAGCATGTCGGCCATCAGGTTCATCTCGGACCGCTGGGCGTCGACCATGCCCTGGGCCAGCCGCTTCTCGACCTTCACGGTGCACAGCCCGACGCACCCGCGTGCCATGTCGACGCCGCCCTCGTGGTGGTCGGTCATCAGCTGGAGATACAGGATCTCCGCCCGCCTGCCGTCCGCCGCGCGGAGCCGGTCGAGCTCGGTCCTGGTGGCCATGCCGGGCATGAAGGCCCCGTCGTGCGCCGTGAACGCCTCGCCGCCGGTCCCCTCGGTGCCGTCCGTGACGTGCCCGCCATGCCCACCGTGACCGTCGTGATCGCCGGCCATCCAGCGCATCGGCGGCTGCCCGTCGGGGGCGGTCTTCGGCAGCTCCCACAGATCCAGCCAGCCGAGCATCATGCCCCGCTGGTTGGCCTGCGTGTTGGCGATGTCGTACGCGAGACGCCGTACGTCCTCGTCCCGCGTACGGTCACGCACGATGAAGGACATCTCCACGGCCTGCTGGTGGTGGACGGCCATATCGCGTGCGAAGCCCGCGTCGGCGGAGCGCGCCGAGGGGGCGGAGGCGACACCGTCGCCATGGTCTCCACCGTGGCCCGCGCCGCCCGTCCCGTCGCCCCGCGCGGAGGCGACCGTGGCCGCCCCCGCGAACAGCAGGGCGAGGGCCACGGCGGAACCCGCCACCCACCGTGTGCGCCGCAGGCGCCGCGCGCTCCCGTCCGCCGGTTCGGTCCCGGGCGCGGCGTCCGCCGGACCGGCGCCTTCTCCGGCTTCCGTCGGCTCCGGGCCGGTACCGGGCTCCCTCGTCACCCGGCGGCCCCGATTCCGCCGGTGCAGGGCGCACCGGGCTCGGGCGTCTGCGGGCCCTGGACGTACTTCGCGAAGAACTGGGCCACCCGCCGGTCGTCGGCGCCGTCCACCGTGACCTGCTTGCCCCAGGCGCTCAGCATGATCGCCCCGGTCTGGTCCTCGTACGGGCTCATCAGCGAGTACGGGGTGCTGTCGACGCGAGTGCTCAGCTTCCGCACGTCGGCGTCGGCGGCCTTGCTGCTGTAGGTCACCCAGACGGCACCGTGTTCGAGGGAGTGCACCGCGTTGACGTCGTTGACAGCCTTCTCGTATACGACGCCGTCGCAGTTCAGCCACGCCTGGTTGTGGTCACCGCCCACCGGCGGCCGCATCGCGTACTTCACGTCACCGGCGACGTGGTTGCGGGTGAGCTTCTTCGCATCCCAGGACTTCTCGCCCGTGACGGGCCCGGCGGCCGACGCCGACCCGTCCTCCGTCGGCTGCTTGCCGTCCTCGGTGACCGCGCCCGACGTCTGCTCCTTCGCCTCGGAACTGTCCAGCACGAGGTACGAGCCGAAGCCGACCAGACCGGCTACCACCAGGGTGCTCAGCGCTATCGCGACGACCCGGTTGCGACGGTCGCGTGTGCGGTCGGCGTCGCGCATCTGCTCTGGGCGGGTCCTGCGGTCGAAGCTCATGTCGGCCAGTCCTTCTGCGAAGGGGGAGAGGGGGTGAAACGGGTCATGAGACAGGCATACGGAGGGCAGTTGCGATGTCGCGGACCCCCTTGCACGTCTTGGCCGCCGATCGTAGTGGGTGGCCGAGTGCTCTCTCTCACACCGAGTGCGTAATCTGGGTGAAATCCCGGGTCGTGATACTGGAGCTCCTCCCCTACCCCGGGCGGTGGTGCACAGACCGTCTGAACTGCAAGGATGTGGCTATGGACAAGCAGCAGGAATTCGTCCTCAGGACACTCGAGGAGCGCGACATCCGCTTCGTACGGCTGTGGTTCACCGATGTCCTCGGGTTCCTCAAGTCCGTCGCCGTGGCCCCCGCGGAGCTGGAGCAGGCGTTCGACGAGGGCATCGGCTTCGACGGCTCGGCCATCGAGGGATTCGCCCGGGTGTACGAATCGGACATGATCGCCAAGCCCGACCCCGCCACGTTCCAGATCCTTCCCTGGCGTGCGGAGGCCCCCGGCACGGCCCGGATGTTCTGCGACATCCTCATGCCCGACGGCTCGCCGTCCTTCGCGGACCCGCGCTACGTGCTCAAGCGCATCCTCGCCAAGACCTCCGACCTGGGCTTCACCTTCTACACCCACCCGGAGATCGAGTTCTTCCTGCTGAAGAACAAGCCGCTGGACGGCACGAGGCCCACGCCCGCCGACAACTCCGGCTACTTCGACCACACCCCGCAGAACGTGGGCATGGACTTCCGCCGCCAGGCGATCACCATGCTCGAATCGATGGGCATCTCGGTCGAGTTCAGCCACCACGAGGGCGCCCCGGGCCAGCAGGAGATCGACCTGCGTTACGCGGACGCGCTCTCCACCGCCGACAACATCATGACCTTCCGCCTGGTCATGAAGCAGGTCGCGCTGGAGCAGGGCGTACAGGCCACCTTCATGCCCAAGCCGTTCTCGGACTACCCGGGCTCGGGTATGCACACCCACCTCTCCCTCTTCGAGGGCGACCGGAACGCGTTCTACGAGTCGGGCTCCGAGTACCAGCTCTCCAAGGTCGGCCGCTCCTTCATCGCCGGTCTGCTGAAGCACGCCGCCGAGATCTCCGCGGTCACCAACCAGTGGGTCAACTCCTACAAGCGCATCTGGGGCGGCTCCTCCCGCGCCGCGGGCGCTGGCGGCGAGGCCCCCTCGTACATCTGCTGGGGCCACAACAACCGCTCCGCCCTGATCCGCGTCCCCATGTACAAGCCCGGCAAGACCGGCTCGGCCCGCGTCGAGGTCCGCTCCATCGACTCCGGCGCCAACCCCTACCTGACGTACGCGGTGCTCCTCGCCGCGGGCCTCAAGGGCATCGAGGAGGGCTACGAACTCCCGGCGGGCGCCGACGACGACGTCTGGGCCCTGTCCGACGCCGAGCGCCGCGCGATGGGCATCGAGCCGCTCCCGCAGAACCTCGGCGAAGCGATCGCACTCATGGAGAAGAGCGAACTGGTCGCCGAGACCCTCGGCGAGCACGTCTTCGACTTCTTCCTCCGCAACAAGAAGCAGGAGTGGGAGGAGTACCGCAGCGAGGTCACGGCCTTCGAGCTGAAGAACCTCCTGCCGGTGCTGTAGGCGCAGGTCAGCAGGTGGGGGCCGGGGTCACTTCGGTGGCCTCGGGTCCCCAGGGCAGATGGCGCAGGACGCCGGGCTTCGCGGCCTTCTCCGCGCTCCCCGCCTTGTCGTCCTTCTTCTTGTCCTTGCTGCCCTTGGCTCCGGTGGCGGGGACCTCCCGGACCGTGACGCCCTTGGCGTCCACCGCGACGAGTTCCCCGCAGACCGGGCCTGCCTGGGTCCGTACGGTCACGAGCTGGGGGCCCGGCTTCTTCTCCTCGGGGGCGGGGGCCGTCCAGGTGAGAAGTACGGCGGCCGCCACCGCCAGGACGCCGATGGCGGTCGCCCAGCAGACGAAGCGGATGTGGCCCACGATCCGCTTGCGTTCCTCCGTCTCCCAGTCGAGCAGACTCAAGGCATCGGGGTACTTCAGATCGTCCCCCGGCTTCCCGTGCGCGGCGGACACCGCTGCGAACGCGGCGGCCAGCAGGCCCACGAGGGCGCAGGCCAGGAGGGCGGTCACCGCCACCCGGTAGCCCGTGGGGAGCTCTGTGACGTTGTCGCGGCCCTTGAGGATCAGGACGGCGGTCAGCAGGCCCGTGGCCAGGGTGAGGAAATTGCGCCACCCCTCGGCCTGCCGCCGCGCGATGTCCAGCTGCGCGTTCGCCATCTCGTCAAGCCGTTCGGCGGCACGGTCCAGCTGGTCCGTCGTGTACGGATCGGTCCCGCTCACGGGGTGCCCGCCGGCGGGCGCACCGCGGTCCAGGAGCGGCCGCAGCCGCCCTTCTCCTGGGTGTCGCCCGGATGCGGGTACGGGCACTGACACACCATGTACGTCTCCTCCGGGCCCATGCGGCCCACCTTGGCCGGGCCCCCGGGGCCCTTCGTGACGCCGACCTGGATGCGGACCGGCGGCTCGTAGCTGGTCTCGCCCCGGCACTCCGGGCACTCGCCGCGGACGGTCAGGCTCTCGCCGGTGAACTCCCAGGCGAAGCCGGTGACCTTGGTGGGGTGCTTGCGTCGCAGATAGCGCACTGTCGCGTCATGGTCCGGCATGGTCCGATGCTCCTGATCCGGTGGTGGGCGAGGGTTCCGGCGGCAGCCGGAGACCGAAGAGTTCCGCGTAGTCCTGGAGCCGCTGACGTACCTCCGCGGCCGTCAGCTCCGTTTCCTCCCGCGCCAGGACGAGATGGCTGTCGGACACGTCGCCGCACAGCGCGGGTTCGCGGCCGGTGAACCGGGTGGTGAGGATGATGACGTCGCGCCAGTCCGGTTTCCGGGTGGTCGAGGGCTCGGCGAACGGGATGTCCACGCCGATGCACCTGAAGCGCAGCAGCCGCCGGTACGCCGTGCGTACGTCGGTGTCGAGGCGGGCCGCCGTCATCACCAGCGAGAGCGGGCTCAGGATCCAGGAGTCGTGCAGCGCCTGGGGCGGCAGTGCTTCCCAGACCTCCTGCTCGGGTACGTCGTCCCCGTCGTCCGGGAGTGCCGCGTCCGCCGGGACGGGCAGCCCGGGTGCGCCGAGCGGCCTGTAGGCATGAAGGAGGGCGGCGGCCCGGTGGACGGGGATGCGGGACGCCTGGGCGAAGATGCGGAGGTCCGTGCCGGTGAGGCGTTCCTTCCACCGCACCTCGTGCGGCTGGATCAAGGCGTAGTAGACGGCCAGGTCGGGCCGGAGGCCGGTCGCCTCCTCCGGCACCCGTGCGACCTCCAGGCCGAACGGAGCTACGGCCATGCGTAGTTCGTCCGCGGTACGGCCGAGGGTGCGCGATGCCTGCGCCGCGAGTCCGATCAGATAGGGAAGTTCGACGCGGTCGGACCGGCGTTCCGGAGAGATGGGGAAAGCCTGAGTGACTCCGGCCCCCGTCAGGGTCCACCAGTCGGTCGACAGGTTTCGCGGGAATCCACCGAGCACGTCCGACGGACGCAGCCGCGCGGCCCTGAGCCCTGATTCCGTCAGCAGCCCATGGTCCGCGAACAGTTGGAGGGCTGACGGATCTCCCTCGGCCGGCTCCGTCCGCTTGGTCACCCTCGACTGTTCGGTGTCGGTGATCGCGGTGAGCACTTCCCATGCCGAGGCGCCGGCGCACTCGCGATGCGAAAGCGCACCGAACCACGTCGGCGCCACGACGGACGCCAGCTCTCCCGGTTCGGCGACCGGAAGTCCCAGTGCGGCGGCAACGGGGGAGAGCCGCCCGGCGACATGCCCCATCGTCTGCCCGTGCCTGGCGGAGATCCTGGCCAGGTGGAAGAGGGTGACGTCCTCCACGAGGACCGCACCGGTCGTCAGGCCGGTGCAGAGGTCCGCGAGGTTCCACTGCGCCGGGGGCGCGGCGTGCGAAGCGCCGGCGGGCCGGAAGCCGAGCGGGGCGAAGCGGTGGACCACCGACTCCACTTCCGTCGTGCTCATGGATGTCTGCCAGGCGCGCAGGACGATGTCCAGCGGCGTCACGAGGGAGGGGAACGGCCGGGCGGGGGGACCGGTTCCCCTGCCCATCTGTCTGCCGACCAGGGCCTGCAGCTCGGAGGCTTCCACAACGTGCTCCGCCAGATCTCCCGGATGGGCGCCGGGGCGGGGGATCCGAGGGTCGATCAGACTCAGCTCCTCCCACTGCCGCAGTAGTTCGCCCAGCGGCTGACGCCCCTCCAGGGACTGGTTGAGCACGAGGTCACGCAGTTGTTCAGTGGCGATCGGCTCGGAGGATCCTGCGTCCTGCCCGAACAGTCCATTGGTGAACAGACCGTAGAGGGAGGACAGTTCGAGGCTCGGCCCGACGTTGTCCAGATGGCGCAGATCAACTGCCTCCGGGACATGGACTCCGGTGACGGCGTAGCGACGCACGGCACGGACGAGACGGCGTAGCGAGATCCCGGTCGAGTGGGCGGCGAACAGCAGATCCTCCCAGCCGGGACCCACCCTGTTGAAGACGACGGCGTCCAGTGCGACGGGGGCGGGGTAGGAAGCCGGTCCGGCCGCCGCGTCAGGTGTCCCGTCCCTGTGGTCCTGCCCCGTCCGCCGAGCACGCCACGCGGTGAAGCTCTGGTGGAAGATGCCCGCGGGGGAGTCATCGGAATAGGGGGAGTGTGTCGCGGGCGAGCGCTGGTGCAGTTCGGAGTCGCTGGGCAAGCAGCCCATCGTGCGGAGAGGGATCTCCGGCGCGGCGGCGCCGGGGTCCAGCAGTTCGGTGTCCGTGATCACGACGGAGGCATCCTGCCTCAGCAGGTGGCCGACCAGCGCCAGGGCGAAACTCCGGTGCTCCGCGGTCATGGACCACAGCCACCGCATCGGTATCGGCCCCCATGGGCACGTGGTCAGGGTGGGCAGCGCCGCTTGGAGATCTGCGCGCACGGCCGCCTCGTCGTAGTGGAGCAGGCGGTTGCGGTCGACGCTCAGCCGAGGACGGTGCCGTCGTCGCAGATTGAGGACGTACCCGTACAGGCGCTGGTCCCGTGAGATCAGCAGGCCGTCGGAGAGCAGCATCCCCTGGCCCTGGACCCACCAGACGTCGTCGTGGGCAGGGATGGGCTGTCCGTCGTGCGCGACGTTCCCGTAGAGCTCCCCCGGCTGCCAGGTGACGGGCTCGCCGTCGTTCTCCTGAGCGGTGACCAGCAGCGGAGCGCACCAGAGCGCTTCCCGGAGAGCGTGGACGAGTGAGGAACGCTGTGCCTGCGACGGGCCGTCCCTGCTCTCGTCGTCCTCTTCGTCCTCGTCACGCACGTACAGCTTGACGATGGTCCCGCCGCCCTCCAGGTCGGCCGGTTTCTCCTCGATGTGCATCAGGCCGGACCCCGCCGTCACGACCGCGCGGTGGCACTTCCCGGAGTTCGCCCGCCCGTACAGGTCGACCGGACGGGTCGTCACCTCGATCTCGTCGGCCAGCATGAAGTAGCTGAACACTCCGATGCCGAAGCGGCTGTTGAGCTCCGGTTCGATGCCCTTGCGGCGCCAGCGGCGCATCTCCCGCACCCGCGTCTGGGACTGCTCGGCGCGCCGTCCCGCGCGGGCGAACAGGTCTCTGAGCTCCTCGCCGGTCATCCCGACGCCGTTGTCCCTGCACTCGATGTACTTGCGGTTCGCCTTGTCCGTGCCCTGGGTGAAGGTCACCTGGAAGTCGGTGAGGTCCTCCCGCAGGGACCGGCCCGGCGCGCCGTCCGTCTTCTCGTACGCCGCGTAGAGGCGTCTGGCGTGCCGGACCCGGCACGCGTCGAGCGCGTTCTGGTACAGCTCGCGGACCGCCAGCATCCGGTCGCCGTACAGCCGGGTGCCCATGATGAGGGGCTTGACCTCGTCCTCCGCCAGCTGGAAACGGGGCGGTGGCCGGTCGAAGGCCTTGGCTTCGGGATGCAGCCCGTCCGTCTTCACCATCTCGGGCATGCCGTACAGCAGGTCCCCGGTCCGCAGCTTTCCGCTGGTGCGGCGGTATTTGCGCCCGGCCTGGGCGACAACCGCGGCGAGCCGGTCGAGCGCGGTGAACACGGCTGCGTGCCGACTGTGGAAGCGCAGCACCCAACGGTCGGTCATCGCCTCGCTGTCAGCGGGCGCCGTCGCCGCGAAGGGATCGCCGGCCGCCGCTGCGGGAACGAATCCGTCGTTGCCGTGGACCTCGGTGACGATCTCCTCCGGGGTGACGCGGTTGAGGGTCGCCCCCAGATGATCGGTGATCACCCCGTCGAGCATCCGGGTGTCGATGGCGAGCAGCGAGCCCACGTGGAGCAGCGTCGCGAGCTCCTTCGGCCGCCACGTCCAGCGTTCCTCGCCGTACAGCTGCTCGGTGAGGCTGTCGTCCCACGGCTCGCCGCCCGGCGCCGCGTCGCCGGGGGCGGTGCTCATCTGGGAGACCACCTGCAGCAGGGCGTGGTCGAGCATCAGACGGTGGTGTTCCCTGAGCGTGCCGACGGCCTTCCCGGCCGCCTCGAAGAACAGCCGGATGGCCTCCCAGAGGCTGCTGAACTCGGCGGGGCCTTCGACCCACAGGAGATCCCAGTCGGCGAGGAAGCGGTGCCGCAGCCAGTGCTCCACCGCGATCGCGTCGCTCTCCTTCTCCCGCCGCAGCAGGGTCCGCCGGTGCGACTCGATCTGCCGGTAGGCGCGACGCACGTCCGCCATGTCCCGGTCGAGGTCAGCGCCGAAGCCCTCGCGCGGGGGTGAGGGCGGGGTGTCTTCGGCTCGGCACGCCCCGTCGGCGAGGTGGAGGGCGTACAGCCCGCAGGCGATCGCGGCCTCCCGCAGGAAGGGCGCCGCCAGGAGGGTCGTCGTCTCCAGCAGGCTGAGCCGGCCGTGCCCGGCGAGCAGGCGGTCGAGCTGCTTGACGACGCGCTGCGGGTACAGCTCGTCGTCCCACGGGTCCCGGGAGGACGAGCGGAGCCTGCGGATGGCGACGACCTTGTCGATCAGCGCGGCGAGCTGTTCCTTGACCTGCGCCTGCTGGACATGGCCGCCACTGGTGATCTGCCACAGCGCGGACCCGTCCACCGCCCTCGTCCAGGCGTCCGCGTACGGGGTGCCCTCGCAGATCTCCACCGTGCCGTGTTCGCTGCGACGGTGTTCGAGCCCGAGCCAGCGGTGGGTGACGGCCGGCGGTTCCTGGTACGTGTACGACTCGGCGATCACGTGGGCGCGGTCCGTGACGTGGCGGACGACCTGGTCGACCGTACGTGCGGAGGATTCGGGCCGGAGGGCTTCGGCGAGTGCCTGCGCCATGACGCTGCCGCGCTCCTCGTCGCCGAGTGCGTCGGCGTCCGGTTCGCAGGCGTTGACCAGGAGGACGTTCTCCCGGTGGCGGCCGACCTTCATCCCGGTGAAGCCGGTCGGGGCGCCGCTTCTGCTGCGGCAGGCGTCGAAGAAGAACAGCAGGGTGGCGTCGGAGGTGAGCGCGCGCAGCAGGTCGTCGGGTACGACGCCGATGAGGGTGTCGGGGTTGAGGAGCGGGGCGTCCGGGTCGGCGTAGTCGGGGGCGGCGTCGCTCGGCACCAGGTAGTCGGTCCCGTCGATCCGCACGCCGTGGCCGGAGAAGTAGACGACCCCGATGTCCTCGGAAGCGCAGGAGCTGAGGAACTGCCCGAGCCGGTCGGCGATGTTCGATTTGGTCGTGTCGTCCTCGGTGTCGAGCACGGTGACCATCTCATCCGCGTACCCGGAGCCGATCAGGGCGGTTCGAAGCCGTTCGGCGTCGCGCGGTGCGAAACCGAGCGGGACGAACTCGCCCTTCGTCTGTGCCGCGCGCTCCAGCCGGGGCTGCCCCGGCACCGCGATCAGCAGTGCCCGCCGTCGGCCCGTGCCCATGGTCCGGCTGATCCGCATTCCCCCAAGTCACCTTCCCCGCAAGAGAGTCAGGCGGAGATTATGTCAGGGGCGGGGTGCGCCGGCAGGTCAGTCGAAGCCCCGGGACATCTCGTCGAGGATCTCGTCGATCAGGGCGGCCGGGTCCCCGGTCTGGTCCTCCTCGATCCACATCCGCATCGCGATGCGGAGTGAGGAGAGGAACGCGGCGGCCATTACCTGGGGGCGTACCGCCCCGTTCGGCGGGCCGGCGCGCAGGGCGACGGCCTCGGCCAGGTCCCGTTCCATCGCCGCGTGGTTGGCTAGCTGCCGCGCGAGCAGGGAGGGGTGCCGCAGGGCGAGCCTGGTGCGTACGGCCCATTCGCGTTCCGGTGGCGCGACCCCCTTGGAGAACTGCTTCATCGCGGCCCGGAGCGCGGGCCAGGCGGGCTCGTCGGCGGGCCGTTCGCGTACGGCTCTGACCAGGGCGGCCATCTGCCGTTCCTCGCCGTACAGGAGGGCGTCCTCCTTGCCGTCGAAGTAGTTCGAGAACGTCCTGCGGGAGATGCCGGCGGCGTCCGCCACGGCTTCCACGGTCACGTGGTCGAAGCCGAGCTCGACCGTCAGGCGCAGCGTGGCCTCGTGCACAGCCTGGCGGGTGGCTTCCTTCTTGCGTTCCCGCAGTCCCACAGAGCTCTCCATGGGTTCCATTATCAACGTGCCAACACATGCCCGTCGGGCAATATTGCTCAGCGAGCAATATTGCCCAGTGTGCATGTATGGTGAATCCTTCTGCCCCTTGACCACACCTTCCGGAGGTTGCGCGTGAGCGCAGAAACGGCCGCGCCGCCCGACGTCGCGCCCATGGAGCACCGTGACGTCCTGCGGGCGCTGAGCGGCCTGCTCATCGTGCTGTTCGTGGCGATGACGAGCAGCACCGTGGTCTCCGTCGCCCTCCCGCAGATCATCGGCTCGCTGAACGGCACCCAGTCGCAGTACACCTGGGTCGTCACCGCGATGCTGCTGGCGTCGACCGCCTCCACCCCGGTCTGGGGCAGGCTCGCCGACCTGTTCAGCAAGAAGCTGCTGCTCCAGATAGCCATCGGCATCTTCGTCGTCTCGTCGGTCGCCTGCGGATTCGCCGGGTCCACCGAGCAGTTGATCGCCTTCCGTGCCCTTCAGGGCATCGGCATGGGAGCCCTCCAGGTGCTCGTGCAGGTCATCATCGCGGCGATGATCAGCCCCAAGGAGCGCGGCAGGTACAACGGTTACCTCGGCGGCGTCATGGCCGTCTCCACCGTCGGCGGACCGCTGCTCGGCGGCTTCATCACGGACACCTCATGGCTCGGCTGGCGGTGGTGCTTCTTCATCGCCGTCCCCTTCACGCTGCTCGCGTCCGTCATGCTCTCCCGCACGCTGCACCTCGCCGAAGTGCGCCGTGCGGACGTCAAGGTGGACTACCTCGGTGCCACCCTCATCGCGGCCGGCGTCAGCCTGCTCCTGCTCTGGGTCACCTTCGTCGGGGACGACTTCGACTGGATCTCCTGGCAGACGCTCGCCATGACCGGCGCCAGTGCCCTCGTCCTCGCGGCGGCCGTCGTCGTCGAGAACCGCGTCAAGGAACCCGTCGTCCCGCTCGACGTCGTACGCCGCCGGGACCCCGCCCTCGCCATCGTGGCGAGCCTCGCGGTCGGCATGGCGATGTTCGGCGGAGCCGTCTTCCTCGGCCAGTACTTCCAGATCGGCCGCGGTTACTCACCGACCGAGGCCGGTCTGCTGACCATCCCGCTGATGGCGGGCGTCCTGGTCTCCTCGACCGTGGCCGGGCGGCTGGTCTCCAGGACCGGCAAGGTCAAGCCGTACATCATCACCGGGGTCGTCGTCCTCACCCTGGGCTTCCTCGGCCTGTCGACGATCGACCACGAAACCCCCCTGGTCCTCGTGTCGTTCGGGATGGCCGCGGTCGGCGCGGGTGTCGGTATGTCGATGCAGAACCTCGTCCTCGTCCTCCAGAACACCGTCCCGCTCAGTGAACTCGGCGCGGCCAGCGGCGCGATCACCTTCTTCAGATCACTCGGTGGCACCATCGGCGTCTCGGTGCTCGGCGCGGTGCTGGCCCACCAGGTCGCCACGAAGATCGCGTCCGGGCTCACGGAGCTGGGCATCGACCCGGCCGCCTCGTCGTCCGGCGGATCGACCCTGAACGTGGCGGCCATGCCCCCGGAGATCCAGGAAGTCGTACGGGCCGCCTACGGGGACGCGACGGGCCACATCTTCCTGCTCTCGGCGGCCATCGCCGTGGTCGGCGTGGTCGCCTCGCTCTTCCTGACCCCGACGAAACTGCGGGACAGCGTGGATCTCTGACAGGCCGGGACCCCTGGTCCAGGCCTGGACGGGCCGGGAGGCGGCACGGACAATGGACCCCTTCGACGGGGGGAAACATGACCGAAGTGCTCGTACTCCTGGGCACGCTGCTCGCACTGACCATGCTCCTGGTCGTGAAGGTGAGTCTGCGCGCGCGGCGCCGCACACAGAACTTCGACGGCCAGGAGATCGAACGCCACCACAGCGCGGAGGCCCGGGAGATCCGGGCGGCCAACACATCGATAGCCGTCCACAACCGGTTCATCGACGGAGGCCGCGACCACCGACAGCCCCGGCGCTGATCCTTGCCCCAGGGCTGCCTTGTTCGTCAGGCCCCTGGGGTAAGGTGATCCCTCCCCGCACGGGGACGTAACTCAGGAGGTGAGACCCATTACCGCTGTATCAGGCTGGGTGCTCCCTTCCGACGATCGCGTGGTCGACCCGACATAGACGATCGCGGAGCGCCCATCGGCTTTCCCGAAAGGCTCCGCTTCATGTCGGTATCCGTGTCACCGCTCTCCCTCTCGTCGATCGTCACCACCCTCCGCGCCGCAGGGTGCGTCTTCGCGGAGGACGAGGCCGCGCTTCTCCTCTCCACCGCCGGCACCCCGGCTGCCCTGGCCGCCATGGTCGAGCGCCGCGTCGCCGGGCTGCCCCTCGAACACGTCCTCGGCTGGGCCGAGTTCTGCGGGCTGCGCGTCCATGTCGGCCCCGGTGTCTTCGTGCCCCGCCGCCGCACCGAGTTCCTCGTCCACCAGGCCGTCGCACTCACCCCCACCCCGTCCGTCGTCGTCGACCTCTGCTGCGGATCCGGAGCACTCGGAGCCGCCCTGACGGCGGTGCTCGACGGAGTCGAGCTGCACGCCACCGACGTCGAACCGGCGGCCGTTCGGTACGCCCGGCGCAATATCGGCGACCTGGGGCAGGTCTACGAGGGTGACCTCTTCGCCTCCCTGCCGGACTCCCTGCGCGGGCGCGTCGACGTCCTGCTGGCCAACGTCCCGTACGTACCGACCGACGATGTCGAGCTGCTGCCCCCGGAGGCGCGCATCCACGAACCGCGCGTGGCACTCGACGGCGGCGGCGACGGACTCGACGTCATGCGCCGGGTGGCCGCCGAGGCGCCGCGCTGGCTGGCGCCGGGGGGCAGCCTGCTCGTCGAGACGAGCGAGCGTCAGGCCGCGCTCGCGCGGGAGGCGGTCGGCAGCGGCGGGCTCATCCCGCGCGTGGTCACCTCCGAGGAGCTGTACTCCACCGTCGTCATCGGTACCAGGCCGACGGGCTGAGAGGTCCGTCGGCAGCCGTCAGCCGGCGGGCCAACGGGCCGGGGTATGCCGCTCCCCGCCCCGTCGGCCGGGGCACCCGCCCCGTGAAGCCGGGGCCCCGTTCCCCGCCCTGCCGGCTGATACGCCCCCACCCCGCCGGCTGATACGTCCCCACCCCGCCCCGTCAGCCGAAACGCCACCGGGTCTGGCCGAACGGGTCGCCCTTCGCGAAGCCGAAGGCCGTACGCGGGGCCACCGCGAAGACCAGGGCCGGGCCGCCCGCCTCGGTGGAGAACGCGCCGTCCCGGACGTCGAAGTGCCACTCGGCGCCCTACTTCGCCTCCCAGGCGGCGGCCAGCCGGGTCAGTTCCTCCTCGTCGGCCACCCGTTCCGCCCGGCCCTCCACCACCAGGTCGAGGCCCTCGCCCAGCGTGTTCGTCCCGGTGGTCAGGACGACCTCGGGGCTGCCGAGCAGATTGCGTGCCTTGCGTTCCTCCGGGCCCGTGCAGAAGTGCAGGGCCCCGGCCGACCAGACCCCGATCAGCGGGGTGACGTGGGGGCGGCCGTCCGGGCGGACGGTGGACAGCCAGTACAGCTCCGCCCTCGCGAGCAGGCCGACGGCCTCCTGCCAGGGGCGGGCCGTGGCGCCCTCGCTGCTGTAGCGGGCGTCCAGATCGGTGACCGGGTCGTGCCCGGCGCCGGTCCCTGAGATGGTCTCGGACATGGCGGACCTCCTGTTCGTCCTCGTGTCTCTGCAGTGCGGACTCCGTCGCCGCTCCGGATTCATCGGTCCCGGATAGGCTCGACGTGCGGGTCCATGAAGGTCGGCGGGCAGGAGAGCGCGGGATGACGACGGTGCCGGGGCGCAGAAGCAGTACGTTCTCCCGACTGCTGCGGCACGGTTTCACCGATCCGTCCGCCGCCGAACGGCTGCTGGAACTGCCCGCACTCTCCTCCGTACGGTCCGATCCCGTCCTGCTCGACGCGCTCGGCGCCACCGCCGACCCCGACCTGGCGCTGCGGAGCCTCGTCCGGCTGGTCGAGGCGGAGAACCCGGACGAGCGGCAGAGGCTGCTGGACACCCTGGTCACCGCGAAACCACTGCGGGACCGGCTCCTCGGCGTCCTCGGCGCGTCGGAGGCGCTGGGAGACCATCTGGCGCGGCATCCGCGCGACTGGCGGGCGCTCGTCACGTACGAGGCCACCGACCTGCACCCGGGGGTGGCCGAATTCGAGCGGGGGCTCGCCGACGCCGTCGACCCGGACTCCCTGCGCGTCTCCTACCGCCGCTGCCTGCTCGCCATAGCAGCCCGCGACGTCTGCGGCACCATCGATGTGGCCGAGACCGCCGCCGAACTGGCCGACCTGGCGACGGCCACCCTGCGGGCCGCGCTCGCCATCGCCCGCACGGCCACGCCGGGGGACGCGGCCCTCTGCCGGATCGCCGTCATCGCGATGGGCAAGTGCGGCGGTCACGAGCTGAACTACGTCTCCGACGTCGATGTGATCTTCGTGGGGGAGCCCACTGACGGGGTCGAGGAGAGCAAGGCGGTGCCCGCCGCGACCCGGCTGGCCGCCCACATGATGCGGATCTGCTCCGACACGACCGTCGAGGGCACCATCTGGCCGGTCGACGCCAACCTCCGCCCCGAGGGGCGCAACGGCCCCCTCGTGCGGACCCTCTCCTCCCACCTCGCGTACTACCAGCGCTGGGCCAAGACCTGGGAGTTCCAGGCCCTGCTGAAGGCCCGGCCGGTCGCCGGTGACCCCGAGCTGGGCGCCGAGTACGTCGAAGCGGTCTCGCCGCTGGTGTGGCAGGCCGCCGACCGCGAGAACTTCGTCGCCGACGTGCAGAAGATGCGCCGCCGTGTCGTCGACAACATTCCCGTGGACCGCGTCGACCGCGAGCTCAAGCTCGGGCCCGGCGGACTGAGGGACGTCGAGTTCGCCGTCCAGCTGCTCCAGCTCGTGCACGGCCGCAGCGACGCCAGTCTGCACAGCGGATCGACGCTGGAGGCGCTGCGGGCGCTCGCCGGAGGCGGTTACGTGGGGCGCGTCGACGCCGCCCAGTTCGACGAGGCGTACCGCTTCCTGCGCGCCATGGAGCACCGCATCCAGCTCTACCGGCTGCGCCGCACCCACCTCGTACCCGAGGACGAGGCGGACCTGCGCCGGCTCGGCCGGTCCCTCGGGATGCGCACGGACCCGGTCGCCGAGCTCAACAAGGCATGGAAGCGCCACGCGTCCGTCGTGCGTCGGCTGCACGAGAAGCTCTTCTACCGGCCGCTCCTGGACGCCGTCGCCCAGCTGGCCCCCGGTGAGTCGCGGCTCAGTGCGAAGGAGGCCGGAATCCGGCTGGAGGCCCTCGGTTACGCGGACCCGATCGCGGCCCTGCGGCATCTGGAGGCGCTGTCGTCCGGGGTGTCCCGCAAGGCCGCCATCCAGCGCACGCTGCTGCCGGTACTGCTCGGCTGGTTCGCGGACTCCGCCGACCCGGACGCCGGTCTGCTGGGTTTCCGCAAGGTCTCCGACGCCCTGGGCAAGACACCCTGGTACCTGCGGCTCCTGCGCGACGAAGGAGCCGCGGCGGAGAACCTCGCCCGTGTCCTGTCGGCCGGGCGCCTCGCCCCCGACCTGCTGCTGCGCGCCCCGGAGGCCGTCGCGATCCTCGGCGATCCCGGTGGGCTGAAGCCGCGCAACCGGGAGCACCTGGAGCAGGAGGTGCTGGCCGCGGTGGGGCGGGCCGACGGCGCCGAAGCCGCCGTCGGTGTGGTGCGTGGCGTGCGCCGCAGGGAGCTGTTCCGGACGACGGCCGCCGACATCATCCGCTCCTACGGTACGGAGGAGCGCCCCGCCGAACAGGATCTGGGCGCACTCGTCGACCGGGTCGGCTCCGCCGTCTCCGACCTGAACGCCGCCACCCTGTCGGGGGCCCTGCGGGCCGCCGTACGGGAGCGGTGGGGCGACACACTGCCGACCCGGTTCGCGGTGATCGGGATGGGCCGCTTCGGAGGGCACGAGCTGGGATACGGCTCCGACGCGGACGTGCTGTTCGTCCACGCACCGCGCGAGGGCGTGAGCGACCAGGAGGCGGCCCAGGCCGCCAACACGGTCGTGTCGGAGATGCGAAGGCTGCTCCAGCTGCCCACGGCCGACCCGCCGCTGCTGATCGACGCCGATCTGCGGCCCGAGGGGAAGAGCGGCCCCATGGTGCGGACGCTGAAGTCGTACGAGGCGTACTACCGGCGCTGGGCGCTGGTGTGGGAGAGCCAGGCGCTGCTGCGGGCCGAGCCGGTCGCGGGCGACGAGGAGCTGGGGCGCGGCTTCATCGATCTGATCGACCCGCTGCGGTACCCGATGGAGGGCCTGGGGGACGACGCCGTCCGCGAGATCCGCCGGCTCAAGGCCCGGATGGAGTCCGAGCGTATGCCGCGCGGCGCCGATCCGACGCTCCACGCGAAGCTGGGGCGCGGTGGGCTCAGTGACGTCGAATGGACCGTACAGCTCATGCAGATGCAGCACGGCTGGGTCGAGCCGGGGCTGCGGACCACGCGTACGCGGGAGGCCCTCGCCGCGGCGTGCGCGGCCGGGCTCATCCCGACCGAGGACGCGCAGACGCTGGACGAGGCGTGGGTGCTGGCGACGCGGGTGCGCAACGCGGTGATGCTGGTGCGGGGGCGGCCGGGGGACACGTTCCCCTCGAACCCGCGCGAAGTGACCGCCGTGGGGCGGTACCTGGGGTACGAACCGGGGCACGTCGGCGACATGCTGGACGACTACCGGCGGATCACCCGGCGGGCGCGGGCGGTGATGGAGGAGCGGTTCTACGGTGCGTCGTGAGGCGCAGGCCGTGCCGGGGGCTCCGCCCCCCGTGCCCCGCTTCCCGAACCCCTCTGGCAGCTTCTCGAACGCCGCTTCTCGAACGCCGGAGGGGCTGGGGTCCGCCCGGCCCCGTCAGGCGCGGGTCGAGCCCGTTCGTGCCGTCGCCGCCGCGCGGGACAGTGCGCCGAGCCGCCCACGGCCGGTGGGGACCAGCTTCGGAAGGCGGTGCGGCAGCGAGCCGTACCAGGCGAACGACACCGCGTAACCGAAGCTCAGGCAGGCGATGCCGCCCACCGCGTCCAGCCAGAAGTGGTTGGCCGTCGCCACGATCACGACAAGGGTGGCCGTCGGGTAGAGCAGCCCCAGGACGCGCGCCCAGGGCACCGAGGCCAGCGCGAAGATCGTCATACCGCACCACAGTGACCAGCCGATGTGCATCGACGGCATCGCGGCGTACTGGTTCGACATGTTCTTGAAGTTGCCCGAGGCCATCGAGCCCCAGGTCTGGTGCAGCAGCACCGTGTCGATGAAGTTCCCGCCGTTCATCAGACGGGGCGGAGCCAGCGGATACAGGTAGTAGCCGAGCAGGGCCACGCCCGTGGTCGCGAACAGGACCAGTCTGGTCGCGGTGTAGCGGCCCGGGTGCCGTCGGAACAGCCAGACGAGCACACCGATGGTGACGATGAAGTGCAGCGTCGCGTAGTAGTAGTTCATCGACACGATCAGCCATGTCACCGAGTTGACGCTGCGGTTGACCGTCTCCTCGAAGGCGACACCCATCGCCTTCTCCGCCGACCAGATCCAGTCGGCGTTGCGCAGGGCGGCGGCCCGCTGCTCGGGCACGGCGTTGCGCACCAGCGAGTACAGCCAGTAACTGACCGCGATCAGCAGGATCTCGAACCACAGTCGGGGCCTGCGGGGGGACCGCAGCGACCGGAATCTCGTCCACGCGCCGGCCCGTTTCGGCTCGGGGGCCGTCTCGTCGACGATGGGTGCCGCGGTGGCCGTCGTCCGGCCTTCCTGTGTCTTCACTAGCGATTCACCCATAGGCGCAGAGTCTGCCAGATACGTTCCACACTCCCCGATCATCCTCCGGTCGGGATCCGGTTGCACACTCTGCACCTTACGAGCGGGCGGAGGTGCCGGAGTCCGGCCCGGGGCCGGAGGCCGTCGAGCCGCGGACCACCAGCTCAGGCATGAACACGAACTCGCTGTGCGGGGCGGGTGTCCCGCCGATCTCCTCCAGGAGCGTGCGCACCGCGGCCTGGCCCATCGCCGTCACCGGCTGCCGGATCGTGGTGAGCGGCGGATCGGTGAACGCTATGAGCGGAGAGTCGTCGTAGCCCACGACGGACAGATCACGCGGCACCTCGAGCGACATCCTGCGGGCGGCGCGGATCGCACCGAGCGCCATCATGTCGCTCGCGCACACCACCGCGGTGCAGCCCCGCTCCATGAGCGCAGAGGCGGCCGCCTGGCCGCCCTCAAGTGTGTACAGGGAGTGCTGGATCAGTTCCTCCACCTCGTCCGCCGTGAGGCCGAGCTGCTCCTGCATCGTGGCGTGGAAGCCCTCGATCTTGCGGAGCACGGGGACGAACCGCTTGGGACCGACGGCGAGACCGATCCGCTGGTGCCCCAGCGAGACGAGGTGTGTCACCGCGAGCCGCATCGCCGCCCGGTCGTCGGGAGAGATGAACGGTGCCTGGACCTTGGGCGAGAAACCGTTGACGAGGACGAAGGGGACGCCCTGCGCGCGCAGCTGTTCGTAGCGCTGCATGTCGGCGGAGGTGTCCGCGTGGAGCCCCGAGACGAAGATGATGCCCGAGACGCCCCGGTCGACGAGCATCTCGGTGAGCTCGTCCTCGGTGGAGCCGCCGGGAGTCTGGGTCGCCAGCACCGGGGTGTATCCCTGGCGCGTCAGCGCCTGGCCGATGACCTGGGCCAGTGCCGGGAAGATCGGGTTCTCCAGCTCCGGCGTGATGAGACCGACCAGGCCCGCGCTGCGCCTGCGCAGGCGTACCGGGCGTTCGTAGCCCAGCACGTCGAGTGCTGCGAGGACGGATTCACGGGTGGCAGCGGCAACGCCGGGCTTGCCGTTCAGTACACGGCTGACCGTAGCTTCGCTGACCCCCGCCTGAGTTGCGATATCGGCAAGCCGTGCGGTCATGAAAGGGGACTGTACCGGGCCTGTGTCTGATTGCCCACCGTGTGCGGGAATCAGCCGTCCTGGCTGCTCGGGGCCCATGAAACCGAGGGAGTTCAGCCACGCCACGGCGCTCCGGCGGCACCTTCGCAGCAACATCTTGCAAGGTCTTGCGGACGCTGTTTGCTGCCTGCAGTCAGATGGTCGCACTACGGATATACCGTGTGTGGCCTGCGATGAGCAGGGGTACGACGCTGTCGTCAAGAGTCCCGACGGCAACCTTGAGGACACGCGGATGTAACGATCGCCGGAGCTTGCAGAAATCTTCCGCAAGGTCTTTCGGTCGTCTTTCATCCTTGTTACGTTCTCGACGACCCGGCGCCGCGACGGAGCGGTACGGCAGTTGAAGGAGTTCAGATGCGACGTGGCATAACGGCCACCGCCCTGGTTGCGGCCCTGGCGCTCGCGGCGACCGCCTGCGGCAGCGAGGACAAGTCCGAGGGCAGCAAGAGCTCGGGAGAGCTCTCCGGCACGGTGACCTGGTGGGACACCTCCACCGTCGGCAGCGAGGACAAGGTCTTCAAGAAGCTGGCCGAGGGCTTCGAGAAGAAGCACCCGAAGGTCGACGTCAAGTACGTCAACGTGCCTTTCGGTGAGGCGCAGAACAAGTTCAAGAACGCGGCGCAGGCCGGCGCCGGCGCCCCCGACGTCATCCGCTCCGAGGTCGCCTGGACCCCCGAGTTCGCGGACCTCGGCTACCTGGCCCCGCTCGACGGCACCACGGCGCTGAAGGACGAGGGCGACTTCCTCAAGCAGGCCGCCGCGTCCACCAAGTACAAGGACAAGACCTACGCGGTCCCGCAGGTCATCGACTCCATGGGCATCTTCTACAACAAGAAGATCTTCAAGGAGGCCGGCGTCGAGGTTCCGGCGTCGATCGCCGAGCTGAAGACCGTCTCGGAGAAGATCAAGGACAAGACCGGCAAGACCGGCCTCTACCTGCGCGGCGACGACGCGTACTGGTTCCTCTCCTTCCTGTACGGCGAGGGCGGCGACCTGGTCAACGCGGCCGACAAGTCCGTCACCGTCGACAAGCCCGAGGGCGTCAAGGCGTTCAAGGTCGTCAAGGACCTCGTGGACTCCGGTGCCGCGAAGACCGACGCCACCGACGGCTGGGAGAACATGCAGTCGTCGTTCAAGGACGGCAAGGTCGCCATGATGATCAACGGCCCGTGGGCCGTGGCCGACACGCTCGCCGGTAACGAGTTCAAGGACAAGGCGAACCTGGGCATCGCCCCGGTCCCGGCCGGCTCCGCCGGTCAGGGCGCCCCGCAGGGCGGCCACAACCTCGCCGTCTACGCGGGCTCCAAGAACCTCGACGCCTCCTACGCCTTCGTCGAGTACATGACGTCCGTGGAGACCCAGGCGCAGACCGCCGGCGAGCTGAACCTGCTGCCGACCCGCACCGCCGCGTACGCCAAGCAGGAGGCCGTGGACAGCGAGATCGTCGGCTTCTTCAAGCCGGTCGTCGAGACCGCCGTCGAGCGCCCCTGGATCCCGGAGACCGGCAGCCTCTTCGCGCCGCTCGTCACCGAGTACACCAAGGTCCTCACCGACCAGACCACGCCGGAGAAGGCCGCGTCGGCCACCGGTGACTCCTACCGCAAGCTCCTCAAGGGCTGGAAGTAACCCAGGAAGGCAGGCCGGCTGATGGCTGTCCACACCAGCCAGTCGGTGGCGAAGGCCGCGGGCGACGATGTCGCCCGCGGCCGGAGCCGCGGTACTGGTAACCCCCCGCCGCCGAGCAGGCTCCGGCGGGCTCTGTCGGTCCACTGGTACGCCTGGACGATGGTCGCCCCCGTCGTCCTCGTGATCGGCGTGATCATCGGCTATCCGCTGCTCCGCGGCATCTACCTGTCGCTGACGGACGCCAACGAGCGCAACGTCGCCCGGTCCATCGGCGTCAACGAGATGCCGGCCACCTACAAGTTCGTGGGTGTGGACAACTACGTCGACGCACTGACGGGTACCCAGTTCCTCGGCACGCTCGGCTGGACGCTGGTGTGGACGGTCTCCTGTGTGGCCATCACGTTCTGCCTCGGCATGGCCCTGGCCAACATGCTCAACCGCCGGTTCGCGGGGCGCTCCGCGTACCGGATGGCGCTCATCCTGCCCTGGGCGATCCCCGGCTTCGTCTCGGTCTTCGCCTGGCGCTTCCTCTACAACGAGGACCGCGGGCTGCTCAACAAGATCCTGACCGGCGCCGGCATCGACGGCGTGCCCTGGCTCAACGACCCCACCTGGGCCAAGTTCTCGGTCATCGCCGTGAACGTCTGGCTCGGTATCCCGTTCATGATGGTCGCCCTGCTCGGCGGTCTGCAGTCCATACCCGCGGAGCAGTACGAGGCAGCCGAGATGGACGGCGCCACAGCCTGGCAGCGCTTCCGCCACATCACGCTCCCCGGACTGCGCCCGGTGTCCACCACGGTGATCCTGCTCTCCACCATCTGGACCTTCAACATGTTCCCGGTCATCTTCCTGCTGACCCGGGGCGGACCTGGCGAAGCCACCCAGATCCTGGTCACCCAGGCGTACAAATTCTCCTTCGAGATCAGCCCGCGCGACTTCGCGCAGTCCTCCACCTGGGGTGTGCTGATCCTCGTACTCCTGATGCTCTTCGCCGTGGTCTACCGGCGAGTGCTCCGCACGCAGGGAGACAACTGGTGACCACCTACACGGAACCCTCCGGCCGGCACGCCGTCCGCAAGCCGCGGCAGCGCGGCGACCGTTCCCCCCTCGCCTCCGTGGGTCTGCACCTCACCCTGATCATCGCGTCCGTCATCGCGGTCTTCCCGGTGCTCTGGGTCCTGCTGACCTCGCTGAAGCCCGCCAAGTTCGCGACGACGACCGACTTCTTCCGGGAGACGACGCTCGTCAACTACACGAACCTGATCAAGGACACCGAGTTCCTGAGCTGGTTCGGCAACTCCGTGATCATCGCGGGGCTCTCCACCGTCATCGGTGTGTTCGTCTCCGCCACCACGGGCTACGCCGTCAGCCGCTTCCGCTTCCCCGGCAAGCGCGGGCTGATGTGGACGCTGCTGATCACCCAGATGTTCCCGGTCGCCGTCCTCATCGTGCCGATCTACAACATCATGTCGAGCATCGGGCTGCTCAACCAGCCCGCCGGTCTCGTGATCACCTACCTCACCATCTCGGTGCCGTTCTGCGCCTGGATGATGAAGGGCTTCTTCGACACCATCCCGCGGGAGATCGACGAGTCGGGGCAGGTCGACGGCCTCACCCCGTTCGGCACGTTCTGGCGGCTCATCCTGCCGCTCGCCAAGCCGGGCCTCGCCGTCACCGCGTTCTACTCCTTCATCACCGCCTGGGGCGAGGTGGCGTACGCCTCCGCGTTCATGGTCGGCGACGAGAACCTCACGCTCGCCGGCGGACTGCAGAAGTTCGTCAACCAGTACGGCGCCCAGTGGGGCCCGATGACCGCGGCGTCCGTACTGATCGCGATACCGGCGGCGCTCGTCTTCCTCTTCGCGCAGCGTCACCTGGTGACCGGCATGTCCGCCGGAGCCGTGAAGGGCTGACCACCCGCTCGCACGACCGCACGACCGATCGCACCAGTCACAGCGGCGCCGGGACCCCGACCCGGTCGCGGCGCCGCTCCCCACCCAGACACCCCAGGGACGACATGACCCAGCACCTCGCTGCCCCCTCCACCGGCACGTCCGACGGCGCCCAGGGCCACCGCACCGGCTGGTGGCAGGACGCGGTGATCTACCAGGTCTATCCACGGAGCTTCGCCGACGGCAACGGCGACGGCATGGGCGATCTCGCAGGCGTCACCGCCCGTCTCCCGTACCTCAAGAGCCTCGGCGTCGACGCGGTCTGGCTCAGCCCCTTCTACGCCTCGCCGCAGGCCGACGCCGGCTACGACGTCGCCGACTACCGGGCCATCGACCCGATGTTCGGCACGCTGCTGGACGCCGACGCCCTGATCCGCGAGGCCCACGGCCTCGATCTGCGCATCATCGTCGACCTGGTGCCCAACCACTCGTCCGACCAGCACGAGTGGTTCAAGCGCGCTCTCGCCGAAGGCCCCGGATCGGCCCTCCGCGACCGCTACCACTTCCGCGCCGGCAAGGGCAAGGACGGCGAACTCCCGCCCAACGACTGGGAGTCCATCTTCGGCGGTCCGGCCTGGACCCGGACCACCGACCCGGACGGCACGCCCGGTGACTGGTACCTCCACCTGTTCGCCCCGGAGCAGCCCGACTTCAACTGGGAGCACCCGGCCGTCGCCGACGAGTTCCGCTCGATCCTGCGCTTCTGGCTCGACATGGGTGTCGACGGCTTCCGCGTCGACGTCGCCCACGGCCTCGTCAAGGCCGAGGGCCTGCCCGACCTCGGCGCGCACGACCAGCTCAAGCTGCTCGGAAACGATGTCATGCCGTTCTTCGACCAGGACGGTGTGCACGAGATCTACCGCAGCTGGCGCGTCATCCTCGACGAGTACCCCGGTGAGCGGATCGCCGTCGCCGAGGCGTGGACGCCCACCGTCGAGCGCACCGCCAACTACGTGCGCAGCGACGAGATGCACCAGGCCTTCAACTTCCAGTACCTCGGCACCGCCTTCGATGCCGCCGAGCTGCGCAAGGTCATCGACACCTCGCTCGACGCCATGCGTCCGGTCGGCGCCCCCACCACCTGGGTGCTCTCCAACCACGACGTGACCCGGCACGCCACCCGCTTCGCCAACCCGCCCGGCCTCGGTACCCAGATCCGCACCCCGGGCGACCGCGAGATGGGTCTGCGCCGCGCCCGCGCCGCGACCCTGCTCATGCTGGCGCTGCCCGGCTCCGCCTACGTCTACCAGGGCGAGGAGCTCGGCCTGCCCGACGTCACCGACCTGCCCGACGAGGCCCGCCAGGACCCGTCGTTCTTCCGCGCCGAGGGCCAGGACGGCTTCCGCGACGGCTGCCGGGTGCCGATCCCGTGGACCCGCGACGGCAGCTCGTACGGCTTCGGCGACGGCGGCAGCTGGCTGCCGCAGCCCGCCGGCTGGGGCCGGCTCTCCGTCGAGGCGCAGACCGGCGTCGAGGGTTCCACGCTGGAGCTGTACCGCGCGGCGATCACCGCCCGCCGTGCCCACCCCGGGCTCGGCGCGGGAACCGGCGTGGAGTGGCTGGACGCCCCGGAAGGCGTTCTCGTCTTCGGCCGCCCCGGCTTCGTCTGCACGGTCAACACCACCGCCCGCCCGGTGCGGATGCCGGTACGCGGCAGCGTGCTGCTGTCCAGCGCGCCCGTGGCCGTGGACGGCGCCGAGTTCGAGCTGCCCGCCGAGACCACGGTGTGGTGGACGGTGTGACCGTCCCCGCCCCCCGGACCGGCGGCGCGCTGCGGCTCTCCGACATCGCCGGACAGGCGGCGGTCAGCGAGGCGACCGTCAGCCGGGTGCTCAACGGGAAGCCGGGCGTCGCGGACACCACGCGTCAGCGGGTGCTCGCGGCGCTCGACATCCTCGGCTACGAACGTCCTGTACGGCTGCGACGGCGCAGCGCCGGGCTGATCGGGCTGGTGACTCCTGAACTCACCAACCCGATCTTCCCGGCGTTCGCGCAGTCCGTCGAGCAGGTCCTGGCCGGGCACGGGTACACCCCGGTGCTCTGCACCCAGCTGCCCGGCGGCGCCACGGAGGACGAGCTCGTCGAGCAGCTCGTCGAACGCGGCGTCGGCGGCATCGTCTTCCTGTCCGGGCTGCACGCCGACCTGTCGGCGGACCCGGCCCGGTACGCCGCGCTGTCCGACCGCGGCGTGCCGTTCGTCCTGATCAACGGATACAACGAACGGATCAGCGCCCCGTTCGTCTCGCCCGACGACACGGCTGCCGTACGGATGGCCGTCGGGCACCTCGCCGAGCTCGGGCACCGGAAGGTCGGCCTGGCGATCGGACCGCAGCGCTACGTGCCCTCCCGGCGCAAGCGCGACGGCTTCGTCGAGGCGGCCGTCTCCGTGCTGGGCATGGACCGGAGCGAGGCCGAACTCATGGTGTGCTCGACGCTGTTCAGCGTCGAGGGCGGCCAGGTCGCGGCGGGCGCCCTGCTCGACCGGGGCTGTACCGGCATCGTCTGCGGCAGCGACCTGATGGCGCTGGGCGTGGTCCGGGCGGCCCGGGGGAGGGGACTTGACGTTCCGCGCGACGTCTCCGTCGTCGGCTTCGACGACTCGCAGCTGATCGCGTTCACCGACCCGCCGCTGACCACGGTGCGCCAGCCGGTGCAGGCGATGGCCGGCGCCGCTGTGGGGGCACTCCTGGAGGAGATCGCCGGAAGTCCCGTGCAGCGCACGGAGTACGTGTTCCAGCCGGAGCTCGTGGTGCGCGGGTCCACCGCGGCGGTGCGGGTCGCCTGAACGAGGGCAAGCGGGGCCGGGTCCGGAGGGGGGGACCCGGCCTTTCGCGTGCGCGGCTCCGCCGCGGACCGCCGTGGCCGGCTGCCTACGCGGCGGGGGCGGCCGACGCGCCGAGGGTCTCGGCGACGGCGCCGGGCAGCCAGTCGGTGACCCGGGAGATGGCGAAGCCCAGCCGTTTCGCACGGGTGTTGCTCATGGAGCAGTGGCGGTCGAAGGAGAACGGCGAAGCCGTCCCGCCCGCCGCGACGGTCCGGTGGACGGGCTCCCCGCCGGTCCGCGCGGCGACTGCCGCGGTCAGGTCACGCACGTCGAGCAGGCCGTCGGAGCAGGCGTTGACCGGACCCGTGAAGCCGGTTGCGGTGGTCGCCCAGAGCAGCAGGTCCGCCAGCTCCTCGTAGTGGATGAACACCGTCGGCAGCGGCTTCGCGTGCACAGCGATCTCTTCGCCCCGGTGGATGCGCTAGGTGTCCATGGCCACCGGCCAGTAGCGCGGGTCCACGTTCTCCTCCGGCACCGGGGTCCCCGCCGGCACGGCCGGCGGCACGGCGGTCGCCGGGTCGTAGACCTCGATCGTGGAGGTCATCACGTAGCGACGGATACGGCCGCCGACGCGGGCGGCGGTCGCGGCCCCCGGTGGTCGGGGCCGTACAGCACAGGAGAGGTCCGGAAGTCGGCCCGGGATGGGCCGGCGGGGAGTGGAGCGACTCCGGACCCCTCTGTGCCGTGACCGGCCCGGCCGGCCGGGCGCGTGGGGTCCCGGCGTACCGGAACCCCCGGCCGACCGGGCCGGAGTCGGGATGAATGTAACAGCCTCGCAATATCTTGCGTAAGAGCTTGCAGGAAGAAAACTCCAAGATTTCGCGGATGTGAGCAGGATGTAATCGAGCCATGTCCAGGGGGTTGACCCGGCCAGGTCAGGCTCGTAGCGTCTGCTCGCACGCAGGAGTTGCATTCTTGCTGCAAGAACCTTCATGAGCCTTGAGGGCACGGCGCGTTGCCATGTGAGGCTGCTCCGCCATCCCCGCATTTCCCCCACCGCAGGAGGAAAGTCATGGCACGCAGACCACTGTCTGCCACGCTCGCCCTGGTCACGGGTGCCGCCGTTCTCGTCATCCCCACCGGGCTCGGCGCCGCAGGTACTGCCCAGGCCGCGCCGCCCGGCGACAAGGACGTCACCGCCGTGATGTTCGAGTGGAAGTTCGCCTCCGTGGCCAAGGCGTGTACCGACAGCCTCGGCCCGGCCGGTTACGGCTTCGTCCAGGTGTCACCGCCCCAGGAACACATCCAGGGGAGCCAGTGGTGGACCTCCTACCAGCCGGTCAGCTACAAGATCGCCGGACGTCTCGGCGACCGCGCGGCGTTCTCCGCCATGGTCGCCACGTGCCACGGCGCGGGCGTCAAGGTCATCGCCGACTCGGTCATCAACCACATGGCGGCGGGCTCGGGCACCGGCACCGGCGGCAGCGCGTACGGCAAGTACGACTACCCCGGCGTCTACTCCGTCAGCGACATGAACGACTGCCAGTCGCAGATCACCAACTACGGGGACCGCGCCAACGTCCAGAACTGCGAACTGGTCGGCCTGGCCGACCTGGACACCGGTGAGGACTACGTACGTGGCCGGATAGCCACGTACCTCAACGACCTCCTCTCCCTCGGGGTCGACGGCTTCCGGATCGACGCGGCCAAGCACATGCCCGCCGCCGACCTGGCCAACATCAAGTCCCGGCTGAGCAACCCGGGTGTCTACTGGAAGCACGAGGCGATCCACGGTGCGGGCGAGGCCGTCTCGCCGTCGGAGTACCTCGGCAGCGGCGACGTCCAGGAGTTCCGCTACGGCCGCAGCCTCAAGCAGGTCTTCAACAACGAGAACCTCGCCGGCCTCAAGAACTTCGGCGAGGGCTGGGGCTTCATGGAGTCCGGCAAGTCGGCCGTCTTCGTGGACAACCACGACACCGAGCGCGGCGGTGACACGCTGAACTACAAGGACGGCTCGAAGTACACCCTGGCCAGTGTCTTCATGCTGGCCTACCCCTACGGCTCCCCGGACGTCCACTCCGGCTACGAGTTCAGCAGCCACGACGCCGGCCCGCCCAACGGCGGACAGGTGAACGCCTGTTACAGCGACGGCTGGAAGTGCCAGCACGCGTGGCGCGAGATCTCCTCCATGGTCGGCTTCCGCAACGCGGCACGCGGCCAGGGCGTCTCCAACTGGTGGGACAACGGCGGCGACCAGATCGCCTTCGGCCGGGGCACCAAGGCGTACGTCGCCCTCAACCACGAGGGCTCCGCGCTGACGCGTACGTTCCAGACCTCGCTGGCCGCCGGTGACTACTGCGACGTCCAGTCCGGCAAGGGCGTCACGGTGAACGGCTCCGGCCAGTTCACGGCCACGCTCGCCGCGGGCACGGCGGTCGCCCTGCACGTCAACGCCCGTACGTGCACCGGCGGTGGCGGCACCGACCCCGGCACCGACCCCGGTACCGGGACGTCCGGCGCCTCCTTCGGCGTCAACGCCACGACACAGCTCGGCCAGAACATCTACGTCACCGGCAACCAGTCAGCCCTCGGCAGCTGGAACCCGGCCAACGCGCTGAAGCTCGACCCGGCCACCTACCCCGTCTGGAAGCTCGACGTCAGCCTGCCCGCCGGGACGACGTTCGAGTACAAGTACGTCCGCAAGGACGCGAGCGGCAACGTGACCTGGGAGAGCGGCGCCAACCGCACGGCGACGGTACCCGCCACCGGCAAGGTCACGCTGACGAACGACGTCTGGCGCGCCTGAGCCGGACGCGAGCCGTTCCCGTCCGCGCACCCGACGTCCGGGTGCGCGGACGGGGCGGCTCCCCGGATGCCGCAGGTTTCACGACTCCCTACTCCCCGAACACCAAGGAGACCCTCCCCGTGTCCCGTACCACCCTCAGACGGGGAGCCGTCGCCGCCTTGTGCGTGGCGCTCATGCCCGTCGTGCCGGCGGCATCGGCGTCCGCAGCGGCGAAGCCCCCGGCCCCGCCGTCGGACGCGAAACTGGCCGCCGCACCGGCCCGGCACGATCTGACCCGCGAGCAGTTCTACTTCGTCCTGCCCGACCGGTTCGCCAACGGCGACACCTCCAACGACCGCGGCGGGCTCACCGGCTCGCGGCTGGAGACCGGGTACGACCCCAGCGACAAGGGCTTCTACCAGGGCGGCGACCTCAAGGGCCTCACGCGGAAGCTCGACTACATCAAGGGTCTCGGCACCACCGCCATCTGGCTCGCGCCGATCTTCAAGAACCGGCCCGTCCAGGGCACGGGCAAGGACGCGTCGGCCGGCTACCACGGCTACTGGATCACCGACTTCACCCAGGTGGACCCGCACTTCGGCACCAACGCCGACCTGTCGGCCTTGATCGACAAGGCCCACGGCAAGGGCATGAAGGTCTTCTTCGACGTCATCACCAACCACACCGCCGACACCGTCGACTACGCGGAGAAGGCGTACGGCTACAAGCCCAAGGGCGCCTTCCCCTACCTCGACGCGACAGGCCGCCCGTTCGACGACACCGCCGGCATGGCAGAGGTCGACGCGGACTCCTTCCCGTACACCCCGAAGAGCACCGGCACCAAGGTGCCCTCCTGGCTCAACGACCCCACCATGTACCACAACCGGGGTGACTCGACCTATGCCGGTGAGTCCACCGAGTACGGCGACTTCTCCGGGCTCGACGACCTGTGGACCGAGCGTCCCGAGGTCGTGTCGGGCATGGCGAAGATCTACCAGAAGTGGGTCCGGGACTTCGGGATAGACGGCTTCCGCATCGACACCGTCAAACACGTCGACCTGGACTTCTGGACCGAGTGGGCGACCGCCCTAGACGCGTACGCGGCCGAGCGCGGCCGGGACGACTTCTTCATGTTCGGCGAGGTCTACTCCGCGGACACGGCGATCACCTCGCCCTACGTCACCCGGGGACGGCTCGACTCCACGCTCGACTTCCCCTTCCAGGAAGCGGCACGCCAGTACGCCTCCCAGGGCGCCCCGGCCTCGAAGCTCGCCGCCGTCTACGGCGACGACTACCGCTACACCACGGACAAGGCCAACGCCTACGAGCAGGTCACGTTCCTCGGCAACCACGACATGGGCCGCATCGGCACCTTCCTCAAGCAGGACAACCCGGACGCGGACGACGCCGAACTGCTGAAGCGGGCACGTCTCGCCAACGAGCTGATGTTCCTCGGCCGCGGCAACCCGGTGATCTACTACGGCGACGAGCAGGGCTACACCGGCGCCGGCGGCGACAAGGACGCCCGCCAGACCCTCTTCGCCTCCAGGACCGCCGACTACCTCGACGACGACCAGCTCGGCACGGACCGTACGCACGCCTCCGACGCGTACGACACCCAGCACCCGGTCTACCGCTCCATCGCCGCACTGTCGAAGCTCACCAGGGAGCACCCGGCCCTGCGTGACGGCACCCAGACGGAGCGGTACGCCGAAGGGTCCGTCCACGCCTTCTCCCGTACGGACGCCAAGCGCCCCTACGAGTACGTCGTCGCCACCAACAACGCCGCCGAGGCGCGGACCGTCGAGCTGACCACCGAGTCGGCCGGCATGAACTTCCGTACGCTCTACGGGGGTTCCGGGTCCGTCCGCAGCACCGGCGACCGGAAGATCAGCGTCACCGTGCCGGCACTCGGCAGCATCGTGCTCAAGGCCGACCGGCCACTGGGCACCCCCGCCACCGCACCGGCCATCACCCTGAAGGCACCCGCCGCCGGGGCCACCGGTACCGTCGAGCTCACCGCGGACGTCGAGGGCGGACAGCTCGACCGCGTCGTCTTCGCCGCCCAGACCGGCAGCGGCAAGTGGCGCACACTCGGCTCCGCCGACCACGCCCCGTACAAGGTCACCCAGTACCTGGACCGCACCGTCGCGGCCGGAACCGCCCTGCGGTACAAGGCCGTGGTCGTCGACCGCACGGGGCGCACCGCCAGTGCGCTCGCCTCCACCACCGCGGGCCAGGCCCCGCCGGCCGAGAAGCCCGTCGCCGTGGAACGCGACTACGCCGTCGTCCACTACAAGCGCGCGGACGGCGACTACGACGGCTGGCAGCTGAAGTCCGGCGGGAAGACGGCCGACTTCGTCGGGCGGGACGCCTACGGGGCGTTCGCCTGGGTCGCGGTCGACGAGGGCGCCTCCTCCGTCCCGTACACCGTGGAGAAGTCCGGCACCGCCGACGGCCCGCAGCGCGCCGTCGACCTGGCCAGGACCGGTCAGGTCTGGATCGAGCAGGGCAAGGACGGTCAGGCGACCGAGGCGCCCGACGGCGCCAAGCCGCCGCAGGACACCACGAAGGCCGTCCTCAACTACCACCGTACCGACGGCGACTACGACGGCTGGGGGCTGCACACCTGGACCGGGGCGAAGAACCCCACCGACTGGGCCAAGCCCCTCCAGCCGGTCAGGAAGGACGCCTACGGCGTCACCTTCGAGGTCCCGCTCACCGAAGGCGCAACCTCGCTCAGCTACATCCTCCACAAGGGTGACGAGAAGGACCTCCCGAGCGACCAGTCCCTGGACCTCGCCTCGCACGGGCACGAGGTCTGGATGCTCGGCGGGAAGCCCGGATACCTCCTGCCGCAGGCAGGCGGAGCACCCGCCCCCGATCTCACCGAGGCCGCGGCCCAGTGGATCGACGGCGACACCGTCGTCTGGAAGGTGAAGTCCACCGACGCCACCAGCCAGCAGCTCGTGTACGCCGAGGACGGCGGGATCTCCGTCGTCGACGGCGCGCTCTCCGACGAGGGCCGGTGGCTCAGGCTCAACGCGACGACGCTCACCGACGCGCAGAAGGCGAAGTACCCGCACCTCAAGGACCACCCGGCGTTCACCGTCGACGTACGCGACCGGGACAGGGTCCGCGACTCCCTGCGGGGCCAGCTGATCGCCACCCAGCGCGCGGCCAACGGCGCCCTGCTCGCCGCCACCGGGGTGCAGACCGCCGGGGTGCTCGACGACCTGTACGGGGAGCGGGCGAGCGGCGCCGCCCTCGGCCCGGTCTTCCGCCACGGCCGCCCCACCCTGTCCGTCTGGGCGCCCACGGCCCGTACGGTCTCGCTCGAACTGGACGGCACGTCCGTCCCGATGCGGCGCGACGACCGCACCGGCGTCTGGTCCGTCACCGGAAAGAAGAGCTGGACCGGCAAGCCCTACCGGTACGTCGTGAAGGTCTGGGCGCCCACCGTCCAGAAGATCGTCACCAACAAGGTCACCGACCCGTACTCCACCGCGCTGACCGCGGACTCCGCGCGCAGCCTCGTCGTCGACCTGACCGATCCGGAGCTGGCCCCGCGCGGCTGGTCCGGACTGAGGAAGCCCGCCGCCACCCCGCTGCGCGACGCCCAGATCCAGGAGCTGCACATCCGCGACTTCTCGATCGCGGACGGCACGTCGAAGCACCCCGGTGAGTACCTGGCCTTCACCGACACCCGCTCGGACGGGATGAAGCACCTGGAGCGCCTCGCCGGTTCCGGCACCAGCTACGTCCACCTGCTGCCCGCGTTCGACATCGGCACCATCCCCGAGAAGAAGTCGGACCAGCAGCTGCCCGGCTGCGACCTGTCCGTCTACGCCCCCGACTCCCAGGAGCAGCAGGCCTGCGTGTCGAAGGCCGCCGCGAAGGACGCCTTCAACTGGGGCTACGACCCGCTGCACTACACGGTCCCCGAAGGCTCCTACGCCTCCGACCCGGACGGCACGAAGCGCACGGTCGAGTTCCGCCGGATGGTGCAGGGCCTCAACGGGGCCGGACTGCGCACCGTCATGGACGTCGTCTACAACCACACCGTCGCCTCCGGCCAGGACGACAAGTCGGTGCTCGACCGCATCGTGCCCGGCTACTACCAGCGGCTCCTGGAGGACGGCTCCGTCGCCACCTCCACCTGCTGCGCCAACACCGCGCCCGAGAACACCATGATGGGCAAGCTCGTCGTCGACTCGGTCGTCACCTGGGCCAAGGAGTACAAGGTCGACGGCTTCCGCTTCGACCTGATGGGACACCACCCGAAGGCCAACATCCTCGCGGTCCGCAAGGCCCTCGACGAGCTGACCCCCGCCAAGGACGGCGTCGACGGAAAGAACATCGTCCTGTACGGGGAGGGCTGGAACTTCGGTGAGATCGCCGACGACGCCCGCTTCGTCCAGGCCACCCAGAAGCACATGGCCGGCACCGGCGTCGCCACCTTCTCCGACCGGGCCCGCGACGCGGTGCGCGGCGGCGGCCCCTTCGACGAGGACCCCGGTGTCCAGGGCTTCGCGAGCGGTCTCTACACCGACCCGAACACCTCGAAGGCCAACGGCACCACGGCCGAGCAGAAGGCCCGGCTGCTGCACTACCAGGACCTGATCAAGGTCGGGCTGACCGGCAACCTCGCCGACTACACCTTCACCGATAGCAGCGGCCGTACGGTCAAGGGCTCAGCGGTCGACTACAACGGGGCGCCCGCCGGATACGCGGCGGCCCCGGGCGACGCGCTCGCCTACTCCGACGCCCACGACAACGAGACGCTGTACGACGCGCTCGCCTTCAAGCTCCCGGCGGGCACCCCGGCGGCCGACCGGGCACGGATGCAGGTCCTGGCCATGGCGGCGTCCACCCTCTCGCAGGGGCCCTCGCTCTCCCAGGCGGGCACCGACCTGCTGCGGTCCAAGTCGCTCGACCGCAACTCCTACGACAGCGGTGACTGGTTCAACGCGCTGCACTGGGACTGCCGCGACGGCAACGGGTTCGGCCGCGGCCTGCCGCCGGCCGCCGACAACACGAGCAAGTGGTCCTACGCCGAGCCGCTGCTGACCAACGCCACGCTCACCCCCGGGTGCCCGCAGATCGACGGCGCGTCCGCCGCGTACCGCGACCTGCTCACCATCCGGACCACCGAGAAGGAGTTCTCGCTTCCCACCACCGAGCAGGTCCAGTCGGCCCTGTCGTTCCCCCTCTCGGGGACCGACGAGACACCCGGCGTGATCACGATGCGCCTCGGCAAGCTGGTCGTCGTCATCAACGCCACCCCCGGCACCGAGAGTCAGCGCCTCGCGGACCGGGCGGGCACGGCGTACGCCCTGCACCCCGTCCAGGCGGCAGGCGCCGACGCCACCGTGAAGAAGTCCGCCTACGACAAGGAAACCGGCACCTTCACCGTCCCCGGACGCACGGTCGCCGTCTTCTCCCTGCGCTGACGCGCACGGCCCCACCCCGCCCGGCCGCCGTCCGGTCCCCTCGCAGGGGCCGGACGGCGGCCGGGCTTGTGCTGTCCCACGGATCACCGCCAGGCTTAGGAGCGACAACCGGCCGGACCCGTACACAGGAGCACTTGATGCCGCAGATCACCGTCGACTATTCCGCCGAGCTCGACGACGCCTTCGACCGCCGCGGCTTCGCCCTCGCCCTGCACCCGCTGGTCGCCGAGACCGTCACCACGCAGATCCCCAACTGCAAGACCCGGTTCCGCAGGGTGGAGGAGTCCTTCGTGGGGGAGGTGGCCGACGGCGACGCGATCGTGCACGTCTCGATCGGTCTGCTGGCCGGCCGCACCCCGGAGACCAAGGTGCGGCTGACCCAGTCCGTCCTCGACCTGCTGGCCGGGTACCTGAAGCCCGTCGAGGAGCTGGTGGTGCACGCCTCGGCCGAGACCCGTGAGCTCGACCCGTCCTACCGGAAGAGCTGAGTCCGCCAGGGAGCCCGGCCCGCAGCCGGGTCAGGGCCTGCGCTGCGGGGGCACGGCGGGTACGGACGGCGCCAGCGTCGACAGACGCGTCAGCAGATCGCCGAACGGACCGTCCGCCGGCTCCTGGGCGAGGACGCGCAGCACGATGCCCGCCATCTCCTGGTCGTAGGCGGCGCTCACCGCGGCCAGCGCGGCGAAGTCGTGCACGAGCTGCGTCTCCAGCTCGGACCGCGGGATGCGCCGTCCGTCGAGCCAGATCAGGGCCGTCGACTCGGCGAGCGAGACCCAGGAGCGAACGACCAGCTCCAGCCGGGCGGGCGGGTCCTGGACACCCAGATGGCTGATGATCTGCTCGTACGCCGCCTGGCGCACCCCGTCGATCATGGCGTTCGCCGTCGAGGAGCCGACCGAGGGACCGCCGCGCATCAGCGCGGAGAAGCCCGGGCCGTGCTCCTCGACGAAGTCGAAGAAGCGGCCCATCACGCGCAGCAGCCGGGCGCCCAGCGGCCCTTCGAGCGGCTCGACGAACCGTCCCGCCAGTTCGGTGGCGGCCCGTCCGAGCGCGGCCTCGTACAGGCTCTGCTTCCCCGGGAAGTAGTGGTAGACGAGCGGCCGGGAGATGCCCGCGGCGGCCGCGATCTCGTCGATCGACACGTCGTCGGGGGAGCGGTGGCTGAACAACTCCAGCGCGACGCCGATCAGCTGCTGCCTGCGTTCTTCGACGCCCATCCTGCGCCGCACCCCGGTCGTCATGCCGACAGCCTAGCCGGGGGCGCGTCGCCGGAGATGTCAGAGGTCCAGGACCAGCCGGTCACCGCGGCAGCGCGAGACGCACAGGAGCATCGAGTCCTCGCGCTCCGCGTCCGTCAACAGCTCGTCCCTGTGGTCGATCGCGCCTTCCAGGACGCGTTGTCGGCACGTGCCGCAGAATCCCTGCTCGCAGGAGTACGGGACGTACGGGAGCGCTTCGCGCACGGCCGCGAGAACCGACCGTCCCGCCTCGACCCTGACGGTGCTTCCCGAGCGGCGCAGTTCCACGTCGAACGACGTGGCGGCCGGGTCCGCGCCGGTGGCCGCGGTGAAGCGTTCGAGGTGGAGGGAGCAGCCATCGGGCAGTGCGGCGGCGACCGCGTCCATCAGGGGCCCGGGGCCGCAGACGTAGACCGCCGTGCCCGGCGCCGCCTGCGCCAGCGCGGCGGCCGCGTCCGGGCGCCCGGCCTCGTCCTCCGCAACCACGGTGACCCGCCCGCCGTCGGCTCCGAGCTTCTCGATCTCGTCGAGGAAGGGCAGGGAGGCGCGCGTACGGCCGCCGTACAGCAGCCGCCAGTCGGCGCCCGACGCGGCGACGGCCCGCAGCATCGGCAGGATCGGCGTGATGCCGATGCCACCCGCGACGAACACGTACGCGGGGGCCTCGACGAGCGGGAAGCGGTTGCGCGGCCCGCGCGCGCGTACCTCCGTGCCCTCGTGCAGGTGCGTGTGGACCTCGCGCGAGCCGCCACGGCCGTCCTCGACGAGGCGCGGCGCGACGGTGTACGCGTCACGGTCGGCCGGGTCTCCGCAGAGCGAGTACTGGCGCACCAGACCGGACGGCAGCACGAGGTCCAGATGCGCGCCGGGCTGCCAGGCCGGCAGGTCCTCGCCCGCCAGCCGGAGTCGTACGACCCCGTCGGCGACCGGTTCCCGCTCGGTGACCAGCAGCGGGCGGGTGGTGGTGGAACGCCGCTCCGAGTAGCCCGAGACCGGTACGTCCAGGGCGGGCATCGGCCACAGCGGTGACGTCTCGATGCGGCGGCGCAGCGCACGCCGGGCGAGCACGACGGCTCCGGCGACGAGAACGAGTGTGCGCGGACGGGGAAGGGCCATGGGTCAGTTCCTTCCCGGCATCCGGGCCTCGGCCGCCAGGGCCGCGGGCGAGTGGGCGAGGTAGTCGACGGCCTGGGCCGTACTGGCCTCCTGCGAAGGGTGGTAGGTACGGCTCAGATAGGTGGGGATGGAGCGCGCGATGGCGCCGGTGGTGGGCAGCGTGCCGTTCCTGCCGCTCGCCCGCAGTGCCCGGAAGGACGCCTTGCCGTCGAGCAGGGTCGGGTCGTTCTCCATGAGGAAGCGGGTGCCGCGCTGCCAGAGGAAGACGAGCGCGGTGAACGCCACCGCCCAGGTGCGCACCCGCCGCCGGTAGCCGCCGTCGACGTGCATGAACACGTCGAAGGCGACGGAGCGGTGTTCGACCTCCTCGGCGCCGTGCCAGCGCATCAGGTCCAGCATCGTCGGATCGGCGCCACGCCGGTCGAGCGCCTCGGCGTTGAGGATCCAGTCGCCGAGGAAGGCGGTGTAGTGCTCGATCGCCGCGATGGTCGCGACCCGCTCCATGAGCCACCACTTGCGGGCCCGGCCCGGCGGAAGCGTCCTGTCGCCGAGCAGCTTCTCGAAGAACCAGTCGATCTGTGCGGTGTACGGGGTCGGGTCGAGCCCGAGCTTCTTCATGTGCGGCAGTACGTCGTCGTGGGCCTGGGAGTGCACGGCCTCCTGGCCGATGAACCCGATGACGTCCTCGCGGAGTCGCTCGTCGTGGATGTACGGCAGGATCTGGCGGTAGACATGGATGAACCACCGTTCCCCGGCCGGGAGGAGCAGGTGGATCGTGTTGATGGTGTGCGTGCTGAAGGGCTCGCCCGGCACCCAGTGCAGAGGCGTCTTCTCCCAGTCGAAGGAGACCTTGCGGGCTTTGAGCGGGGTCCGCTCCGACGCGTCCGCCGCTGGCTGCCTGTTAGACATGCCGTCAATGTACTGACGAGTAAGCACGGGGAACAGGGGTGTGCGCCGTTTTCCTGATCGCGCGGAAGGTCAGCGCAGCGCGCCGACCTTCCGGCCGTCCGCCAGCAGCCCGTTGAGGTCGGCCCGGTCGCCCGCACGGGCGGGCACGGTCAGCAGCCGGCCCCGGGAGCTGCCCACCACGCCTCCGGAGGTGGACAGCGAGGTGAACTGACCCGAGCCCGCCGCGACCACGTACCACCGGCCGCCCGCGGACTTCCAGAGCACCCCGGCCAGCACCCGCGGATCGCGCGGCCCGCACGCCGGGGAGTCCTCGGCGCGCGCGACGACCGCCCCCGGAGCGGACGGCTCCGCAGGCGCCTGGAACTCCGCCAGCACCCTGCTGCCCGTACCCCGCCAGGTCTCCGCGCGGACGCAGAGCCAGCGCGCGGCCCCGTTGCCCTCGGGCAGCGGCTGGCGGGCGAACAGCCAGGAGTTCACCGACCGGACGCCGCCGGCCCGCACCGCGGGCAGCAGACACGCGGTGCGCGCCCAGCTCTCCCGCTCGGCGCGGCCCGACACGTCGTGCGGGGCGGCCGGGGCCCCGGACGTCAGCCTGACCGGGGTCAGCTCGCCGAGATCGGTCATCAGCCGGACGGCGTCCGCGTCCCGCACCTCCAGGGCCTCCCAGGAGTGGCAGCCCTCCGCGGTGTCCCCGAGCCCGGCCAGCGGGCCGGTCACCCCGTCCGCGTCACGCGGCAGGACGCGCGGCGCCTTCCGCGGCGCGAGCAGATCCCGTACGGCCACCTCCCGCACCCAGGGCGCCGTCAGATAGCGGACCCGGCCGTGCGCCCGCCCCACGACCAGGGCGTTCGAGCCCGCGGAGTCCGCGCCGTCGACCCGGGCGAAGTCCAGCACGGCGCCCCTGCCCCGGACCGGGTGGCGGGCCTCGGCGTACCGGACGACGCGCAGCCCGTCGTGGAACAGCACCACCGAAGCCTCGTCCACCACTCCCGCGTACAGCAGCTGAGGCGGTCCCATCGGCGGGCCCGTGGGTGTGCCCGGAGTGGCGGTCGACCGGTCGGCGCGGCCGGGCAGCGTCCACGCGGCGAGGGCCCGGCGCAGCAGTCCGGTGTCCCGGGCGCGGCTGCCGCGCGCCGGCCAGACCGTGAAGTCGTTACGGGAGGAGCGCTGCCAGGACGACGGCGCCACCCGGTGCAACGCTGCCGGTTCCAGAGCCCGCTGGGTCGCCGGATTACGGGCGTACATCGGCGTGGGCGTCCCGTCCGGGCCCCAGCCGCCCCCTGGCAGTGCCAGCAGCGTCCCGCACGCCACCAGCGCCGCGAACCCGGCCAGCGCGGCCCGCGCACGGCGGCGCCGCAGCAGCAGATCGGTGGGCCTGACCTGCAACGAACAGGGATCGAACTCCGGCGAGGCCAGCAGGGCGTGGGGCGCAGTCACCGCATCCGCCTGCGCCAGCGCCGCACCCGGGTCCGCCACCCCGGCGGCCGCGAGGACCCGGCACACCTCCGGGTCGGCGAGCCCTTCGAGCCCCCGCAGCACATGGGCGGCCCTGCACGGCGCCGGGACGTCCGACAGCGCCTGCTCCAGGGCGAGTTCGTCCGCGCCGCAGGAGCGCGGAAACAGCCTGAGCCCCCACACGTGCGGCAGACGAGGAGGCGCCAGCAGCACCCGCGCGGCGCGGTGGGGCGCCGCCATCCACCGCGAGCGGCCCCGCCCCCGCGACAGGCCGCCCGCCTCCAGCGCGGAACGCACCACCCGCAGCCGGAGATCGGCGTACCCGGGGTCCACCGTGCCCGCCGCCCCTTCCGTCCTGCGCGGCGAGGGCAGCCCGCCGACCGCATCCGCCGCACGCGGCAAGGGCAGGGACCGCTGCACGAGCCGGTGCGCGGCCAGTACCCGCCGACTGGGCCCGAGCGAGGACGGCAGCACCAGATAGGCGATCCGCGTCAGCCGGGTGTAGTGCTCGACCAGCACGGCATCCAGCTGCTCACGATCGACCGACCCGGCCGTGCGACGCTCGACGAAGGACGGCACTGCTCGACTCGGAGGCATGTTCAGCTGAACGAGCGAATGGTGCGATGGTCACTCCGGCGACGCGCCGGGCGGCGGGGTGCGCCGCCCGTGTTCATGTCGAGGAGTCCCGTGAGCCCGGTCCGGCCGTCGCCCGCCCGTGAGGAATCCACCGTTCAGCCGCGAAGGGAGGGGCCCACGGGGCACGATGGGCGGATGGTGACACAGCTGGAACGGCGCCGGGAAAAGGGACGTCGGGCTGCCGTCGTCGTGTGTGCGGGGCTCGTGCTGCTCGCCGGATGCGGCGGGGGAGCGGCGGACGGCGACGGTGAACGCGACGCGCCGCCCACCGCGACGGGCACGCTGGAGCAGCTGGCCGCCAAGGCGCGCTGCGAGCCCAACCTGCAGACCGACGCGCAAGAGATCCGGCAGGCCAACTGCCGTACCTCTGACGGGCGTTATGTACTGGCCACCTTCGCCACGGACCGCGGACAGCGGGAGTGGATCGACGAGGCCAACGACTACGGCGGCTCGTACCTCGTCGGCCGCAAGTGGGTCGCGGTGGGCGATCCGAAGGTGGTCGCGGCGCTGCGCGGCCGGCTCGGGGGGACGGTGGAGACCGCCTCGCCCCACCACTCGGGGAGTAGTGGCAGTGGGGGGAGCGAGGGAGGGCACTCCGGTCACCACGGGAGCTGACCGCGCAGGTCCTACGGGTGCCGCAGACTTCAAGGTCAGCGGCACCTACGGCCGTCGTTGATGCAGCTCACCATCCTGTTCATCGCTTTGCGCCCGAAGACGTTGATGAAGTCACCGTGATCCGTGACGGGTTTGTGCAGCTGCTCGGGAAAGGAGTCGACGGCGAAGCCGGGGCCCGGCGGCACGTCGTACACGATGCGCTGCACGAGCTGCGGAATGGCCCGGAACCCCTGCGGGCAGCTGCCGTCCTCCTGTGCGAAAGCCACATGGGTGCGGTGATTCGCACTGTCGGTGTTCTGACCGTCCCAGCAGCTCTGGAATGCGAACGAGCGCACCACCTGGCTGCCTTCCGGACAGATCGGATACTTGTCCTTCAGCTGACGGTCCTCGAATCCGGTGCAGCTCCAGGAGGCGTTGGCGTTCGCGTCACCATTGGTGAACGCCTTCGCGTCCCCGGTGATGATCCGCAGGAATCGCGGCATCGCCGTCACTTTCCCCCTGGGTGACCCGACGAAATTCAGCGTGACCTCGGAAGGGGTCTGGATCTCGCCGACGTTCTGGTCCTTGCCGCCGCCGTCGGCGGCCACGTCGTTCTCGTCCTGGCCGTTCTGGAGGCGCAGCACCGGCCAGTAGTACGTGGACCGGTCGCCCTGATTGCGGCAGGTCGTCGCACCCCTGGCCAGATCGTCGTCGCTCGCGAACGCGTCGTTCGCCTGGTTGCCCACGTAATCGTGCATGTGGTGGGCGCCGTTGCTCACTCCGGGCGCGACGATGACGTTGTCGGGGTTGAACTTCCCGTTCTCGTTGCGCCCGCAGTCGGTCGTGAAGGTGCCGCGTGAGGCACCCCGTCGCTGGCGGGGGCGCTCGACGTTGGGCTGGACCGACTGGATGTCGACGAAGTCGGCGGCCTCGGGGCCGTTGCCCTCCGCGGCGGGGTCGGGGTCCGGTGCCGGGTTCTCACCCTCACCGGGGTCCTGGCCCTCCTCCTCGCCTTGGCCGTCCCCACCTTCGCCTTCGTCCCCACCTTCGCCTTCGCCCGCACCTTCGCCTTCGCCGCCGGCTGCGGCGTCGTCCGCGCGCAGGCTGCACGAGGCCAGTCCGTCCAGCCCCTCCGGGCGGGCGGTGCCGGTGCGTTCGATGGCGATCCCGATGCGGTCGAGACTCGCCGTCCTCTTGTCCCTGAGCGGTCCGAGTACCGCGTTCTCCGCGAGATCGGGATCCTGGGCGATCTGCTCCTTCCGGTCGGCGAACTGCTGGTAGGCGTCGGTGATCTGCGTATCCATCGCCGCGAGTTCGCGGTCGACCTCCCCGCGTGCCTCTTCGGGCACCTCGCGAAGTTCGTTCGCCACGTCGGGGCAGTCGATGGTGGACATCTGAGGGCCCTCGACCGTCTGTTCCGGAGGCGAGCCGGACCACCCTTCTCCCGCGCTTGCGTAGACATTGACTGCGACCAGTCCACCTCCGCCCAGGATGAGTGCGGCCGAGGCGGCGATCGCCCGATTGGCCAAAGAGCTGCGTTTCTTGCGCGATGTGCGTCCCATGGAACTCCTCTGCTTCGAGGGAGAAGCGTCACGTCCCATACGGGCCGGGTGCGCACCCTGTTCAGACGGCTCCGGAATTCATGGGAATCTCCATCCGCAAAACGAACGGAATGCTCAACACTCAGGCGAAGGCGGCCAATTGGTCGTCGACGGGCGCCCCTGTCAGCCGGTTCGCGAGCGTGGACATCGTGTATGCGCCGATGCCGAGAACCACCTCCAGCGCGTTCTGCGGGGTGTAGCCGTGCGCCTGGAAACTCCGCAGACGCGCGTCGCCGACGGCTCCCGACGTGGCGAGCACGTCGAGCGTGAACTGCCGTACCGCCTCAAGTCGTTCGTCCGGGAGCGGGGGTGCGCCGTCGTCGCGCAGGGCGGTGATCAACTCGTCGTCCGCACCGAGCGCGGTGAGCTTCGCCGTGTGCATCGCCACGCAGACGTGGCATTCGTTGCGGGTGGCGATCGTCATGATCACCACCTCGCGGGAGAGCGGATCCAGCGTGGTCGACTCGAAGACCGCGCTCATCCTCAGGAAGCCGTCCAGCAGCTGCGGTGAGGTGGCGAGCCGGGCGACGGCGGAGGGCAGGTAGCCGGTCCTCCGCGCCACGGACTCCATGGTTCGGCGGGCGGCGGCGGGTGCGGTTTCGAGGGTGTGTTCGGGGAACGCGGACGAGGTGATGGCTGCCATGGGTACCTCTCGGCTCTCACGGTAAACTCGACAACATGATTGACGAAAAGGTAAACCAGGTTGTCGAGTTGCGCAATGGCTGAGCGGGACGAGGGGTCGGGATTCGAGCTGCCGCTGCTGCTGTTCGCGGGTTTCCGGTCGATCATCGACGACCTGCACCGCGAGCTGGCCGCGCACGGCCACCCGGACGTGCGGCCCGCCTACGGGTTCGCCCTCCAGGCGGTCGGGCGGGAAGGCGCGAGCGCCAGCGAGGTCGGGCGGCGGCTCGGGGTGTCCAAGCAGGCCGCCGGCAAGACCGTCGAGAAGCTGGAGGTCCTCGGGTACGTGGAGCGCGTCGACGACCCGGCGGACGGCCGCCGCAAGCTCGTCCGGCTCACCCCGCGCGGGACGGACGTGCTGGTCAGGTCCGCCCGGGGGTTCGACCGCATCCGCGCCGAGTGGGTCGCGGTCCTCGGCGCCGGACGGGTGGCCGAGATGGAGGCCGGTCTGCGCGCGATGGCGCCCGCGAACGCGTTCCGTCTCGACGCGGCGGGGTGGTTCACGGGCTGAGCGGGCGGGGGGCCGGACGGGCCCCACCCCGCCCCGGGGTCAGCCCCGGTCCAGGTACGCCAGCACCGCCAGCACCCGGCGATTGTCGTCGTCCGACTGGGGCAGGCCGAGCTTCCCGAAGATGTTCGACGTGTGCTTGGCCACCGCCCGCTCCGTGATGACCATCTGCGAGGCGATCGCCACGTTCGAACGGCCCTGGGCCATCAGCTCGATGACCTCCCGCTCGCGCGGCGTGAGGCCCTCCACCGGCTCGTCCCGCGCGCGCCGTGACAGCAGCTGCGAGATCACCTGCGGATCCATGGCCGTGCCGCCCGCGGCGACCCGGCGCACCGAGTCGATGAACTGGTCCGCGTCGAAGACCCGGTCCTTCAGCAGGTAGCCGATGCCGCCGTTGCCGTCCGCCAGCAGCTCGCGTGCGTACAACTGCTCCACGTGCTGCGAGAGCACGAGGACCGGCAGCCCGGGCCGCTCACGCCGGGCCGCGAGAGCGCACTGCAGGCCCTCGTCCGTGTGCGACGGCGGAAGCCGGACGTCGACGACGGCGACGTCCGGACGCAACTCGGCCAGTGCCCTTGTCAGTTCGGGCCCGGTCTCCACGGCCGCCGCGACCTCGAAGTCGTACGCCTCCAACATGCGCACCAGACCGTCGCGCAGCAGGAAGAGATCTTCGGCTAGGACAACTCGCAAGGAATCTCCATGGTCACCATGGTGGGACCGCCCGCGGGACTGCTGACGGCCAGTACGCCGTCGAATGTACCGAGCCGGCGTTCGATCCCGCTCAGTCCCGAGCCGGAACCGATGACGGCTCCACCCCTGCCGTTGTCCGTGACGGAGATGCGCAGCATCCCCTCCGCGTGGTGCACGTCCACCCAGAGCCGGTCTGCCCCCGCGTGCTTCACCGCGTTCGTCAGCGCCTCGCTCACCGCGAAGTACGCCGCCGACTCCACCGGCGCCTCGGTGCGCCCTGCCAGCTCCACGGCGACCTCGGAGCGGACGGGCAGGCGCAGAGCCAGGGCCTTCACCGCGTCGCCGAGCCCCCGCTCCGCGAGGACCGGCGGATGGATGCCGCGTACGAGATCCCGCAGTTCCGCGAGGGCCTCGGCGGAGGACTCACGGGCCATGGCCAGCATCTTCTTCGCCTGGGCGGGGTCCTTCTCGACGAGGGCCTCGATGGTGCCGAGATTCATGCCCATGGCCACCAGCCGGGCCTGCGCGCCGTCATGAAGATCCCGCTCGATGCGCCGCAGTTCGGCCGCGGCCGTGTCGACGGCCTCGTGCCGGGTCTCCGTGAGCCGGTGGACACGCAGCGCCAGCTCCTGTTCCTGCGTGGGGGCGAGGAACACCCGTGCGAGCAGGAAGTGCGCGCGCAGCAGCGGCTGGGCGGCCCTCGTGCCCAGCCCGAGGAGCACGACGCCGAGTGCGGCGGCGGCCAGTCCCGTGAGCTGACTGGAGACCGGTACGAACGCGTACCAGTACGTGCTGTCCTCGAACACCCGCCACAGGCCCGCCGCCAGGACGAAGCCCTCCACCGGGTAGACCATCAGCCCGAACGCGAGGAGGGACACCACACAGCCTGCCGTCATGTCGGCCAGCAGCCACTGCAGGTCCCGCCAGGTCGCCGGGTCCTTGAGTATCAGCAGTGTGCGCTCCACCTGCCCCGTGAATCCGCTGCGCAGGTCCGGCGGGAAGGGGCGGTACGGGACGGGGATCCGGACGCCCGCCCAGGTGGCCGCGTACAGCCGGCGCTGACCGGCGTGCTTGCGCACCACTTCCAGGACGAACGGCGTGGTGACGAGCCCGATCCCCAGCACGACGAACGTGACGGAGAGCACCGCCAGGACGAACAGCGTCACCGACCCCGCGAGACTCAGGACCGACAGGACGAGGCCCCGCCCCGCGGCCACCGCCGCGCCCCGTATCCGACGCCGTTCCGCGGCCATGTCCACAGGTTCTCTCCCCTCGCCGGGTCCCGAGCGGGGCCCCGGTCCAGGGACAGTCTCACCCGGGCGGGCTCCGGCCGTAAGCCGTCCCGTCACCGGGCCGGGGGTGTACCCAGCACCACCGTCCGGCGTCGCCCTGCGGCTCCACGAACGGGGGCGCCGGCGGCTGGGGCGCCGGACCGCCCGTTCCTAGATTCAGGAGCGTCCTGTTCGTGTTCGACGTGCAACGTCTACTTCTGGGGGCGGAAACCGCATGAGGCGCAACCTCGCGGCAAGCATCGGTGTGTGGAGCGCACACCACCGTAAGACGGCCGTACTCGGCTGGCTGCTCTTCGTCCTGCTCGCCACGGGCCTCGGCGGGGCGTCCGGCATGGTCGAGATGACCGAGGCGGAGAACGGCGCGGGTGACTCGGCGAAGGCCGAGCAGATCCTGGCCGACGCGGGCCTCGGCCACCCCGCCGGTGAGCTGGTCATGGTGTCCGGCAAGGAGGCGGGGGAGTGGAAGCGGGCGGCGGAGGAGCTGTCGGCGGCGGTCGGGAGGACCGGCGAGGTGCGGAACCTCGCCGCTCCCGTCCCCTCCGAGGACGGCAAGGACGCACTGATCACCTTCGAGATGAAGGGTGAGGCGGCGACCGCGGCGGACAGGGTGCAGCCCGTGCTGGACGCGGTCTCCGGCGTCCGGGAGGCCCGGACGGACGTCGAGATCCACCAGTTCGGCGAGGCGAGCGCCGGGAAGTGGCTCGGTGACCTGCTCGCCGAGGACTTCCGGAAGGCCGAGTTCACCGCCGTGCCGCTGGCCCTGGGCATCCTGCTGGTCGCGTTCGGCGCCGTCGTGGCCGCGCTGCTGCCCGTCGGACTCGCCCTGACCGCGTGCATGGCCGCGTTCGGCCTGCTCTCTCTGGCGAGCCACCAGCTGCACCTGTTCCAGACGACGTACTCCGTGATGTTCCTGATGGGGTTCGCCGTCGGCGTCGACTACTGCCTGTTCTACCTGCGGCGCGAGCGCGACGAGCGGGCCGCGGGCCGCGACGCCGGGACCGCGCTGCGTATCGCCGCGGCCACCAGCGGCCGGGCCGTCCTCATCTCCGGTGTCACGGTGATGGTCGCGATGGCCGGCATGTTCCTCTCCGGACTGATGCTGTTCAAGGGCTTCGCCCTCGCCACGATCCTGGTCGTCCTCGTCGCGATGCTGGGTTCCGTGACCGTGCTCCCCGCCCTGCTGGCCTGGCTGGGCGACCGGATCGACGCCGGGCGCGTACCGCTCCTGAACCGGCGCGGCGCGAAGCGGGCGCGGACCGGTGGCGGGATCGCGGGCACGGTCCTGGGGCCGGTGCTCGCACGTCCGGGACTCTTCGCCGTCGCCTCGACCCTCGTCCTGCTCGCCCTGGCGGCGCCGGCTCTCGGCATGAGGACCGAACAGCTCGGCATGGAGAAGCAGTTCGGCTCGGACTCGGAACTCGCGGTCGCGTACGCCCACATCTCCGAGAGCTTCCCCGGCGGCCCCGACCCCGCCGTGATCGTGGTCAGGGCGGACGACATCACCGCCCCGGGCGTCCGCGAGGCGCTCGCCACCTTCGACGGGGTAACCGTCCACCGGGCGCAGAACGTCGCGGAGATCGAGGTACCGCTCCCCGGCGGCGAGGCCGACCTCGCCGCCCTGCGGGACCACCGGGTGCCGGAGGCCTTCGACGGGACGGGCGCCGAGGCCTACGTGACCGGTGAGACCGCGGGGTCGGTGGACTTCACCGACCAGCTGAAGCGCGGCATCGTCCCGGTCTTCGTCTTCATCACGGTGGTGACGTTCCTGCTGATGCTGTTCTGCTTCCGCTCGTACGTCATCGCGGTGACCTCCATCCTGCTCAACCTCCTCTCCGTCGCCGCCACGTACGGAGTGATGACCGCCGTGTTCCAGCACGGCTGGGGCGCGGAGCTCATCGGGTCCGAAGGAGTCGGCGCGATCGAGTCCTGGATGCCGCTGTTCGTCCTCGTGGTGCTGTTCGGGCTGTCCATGGACTACCACGTGTTCGTCGTGTCCAGGATCCGCGAGGCCCGCGACAGCGGCCTGGACACCCGGGCCGCGATCGACCTGGGCATCCGGCGCACGGCCGGAGCGGTGACCGGCGCCGCGGCGATCATGGTGGCCGTCTTCGCGGTCTTCGGGACGCTGTCCATGCAGGACATGCAGCAGATGGGCGTCGGCCTCGCCGTCGCGGTGCTCCTGGACGCCACGGTCGTACGGATGGTCCTGCTGCCCTCGGTCATGGCGCTGCTGGGCGAGCGGAACTGGCGCGTCCCGCGCGGCCTTTCCCGGCTGCCGGTCCTGGAGCACGGTGAGCCGGCGGCCGGCCCGGAGCCGGCGGCGGCCACCGCGGCGGCCCCACGCGGCTGACCGCACGACAAGGCCCCCGGCACCGGTGCGAACCGGATCCGGGGGCCGCACGCGCCCACTGCCCGAAGAGGCTGTCAGGGGGCGTACTTGTAGCCCACGCGCCGGATCGTCTGGATCATGCCGCGGCGCTCCGCGCCCAACTTGCGCCGCAGCCGGGCGACATGGACGTCCACGGTGCGCCCGTCACCCACGTGTCCGTATCCCCAGACCGTCGTCACCAGCTGATCGCGGGTGTGCACCCGGTGGGGATGCGCCACCAGATGGGCGAGGAGCTCGAACTCCAGATAGGTCAGATCCAGCGGTACGCCGTCCACGGCCGCGGTGCGCCGGGTGGAGTCGATGCGGACGGGCCCGCCGTCCGGCTCCTCCGCGACCGGCTGCTGATCGGCCGGTACGAGGACCAGGTAGCCGATCATCGGGGGCTGCCCCGGCAGCGTGGGCAGGGTGTGCTGCGGAGCGGGCAGCCAGGTGGCTCCGGGCGGCAGCAGACCGGCCACCTCGGAGAACTGGACGACCTCGTCGGGGTCGACGGAACGCAGCCGGTGACGCGGGGAGAAGGGGCGGACGGTGGAGGTGGCCGCAGCGGGCACCGCTGATGCCGCGGTGGCGGCGGAAGCGGCGGAGAAGGTACGAGTGTTCGCCATGAGGGTCAGCTCTTTCGCGCGAGGAGTCGTCGAGGAAGGACGTACGTCGTGCGCGCGGGCCGAAGACCGGGGTGAGCGGCTTTAGAGGGCCTGCGCGTTCCACGCGCGGCAACACACCCGGTCGAAGTCATGATGCTGACGAGAGGGCCAGAACGGCTCGAGGTCGCTGCGACCCGACGAGATGTGCTGGAAGCTGGCCATGTACCCATTGAAGCAGACATCGCGTCAGCGCATCAGGGTCCTCTCACCCGTCGATACGGTCCGTCTCCGGCCGGAGGCCCACGGCGCTCCCACCGACGACGCGGGGGCGCCCACCGGAATCCGGTGGGCGCCCCCGCGTACGGACGTGGAGCGGGATCAGGCCTGGTCGGCCTTCTCCAGCGCGGCACAGCACGTGTCGACGATCAGCCGCGTGACGACGTACGGGTCGACGTTGGCGTTGGGGCGACGGTCCTCGATGTAGCCCTTCTGGTCCTGCTCGACCTGCCACGGGATGCGCACCGAGGCGCCGCGGTTGGAGACGCCGTAGCTGTACTCGTTCCACGGGGCGGTCTCGTGCAGACCCGTCAGACGGTCGTCGATGCCCGCGCCGTAGTTCTTGACGTGGTCCATCGGCTTCGAGCCCTCGCCCAGCGACTCGCACGCGGTGATGATCGCGTCGTAGCCCTCGCGCATCGAGCGGGTGGAGAAGTTGGTGTGCGCACCGGCGCCGTTCCAGTCACCCTTGACCGGCTTCGGGTCCAGGGTCGCGGAGACGTTGAAGTCCTCGGCGGTGCGGTACAGCAGCCAGCGGGCGATCCACAGCTGGTCGGAGACCTCCAGCGGGGCCAGCGGGCCCACCTGGAACTCCCACTGGCCGGGCATGACCTCGGCGTTGATGCCGGAGATGCCGAGACCGGCGGTCAGGCAGTTCTCGAGGTGCTTCTCGACGATGTCACGGCCGAAGATCTCGTCGGCGCCGACGCCGCAGTAGTAGCCGCCCTGCGCGGCCGGGAAGCCGGCCTCGGGGAAGCCGAGCGGGCGGTGCCCGTCGAAGAAGGTGTACTCCTGCTCGATGCCGAAGATGGGCTCCTGGCCCGCGAACTGCTCGGCGACCGGACGCAGCGAGGCACGGGTGTTGGACTCGTGCGGCGTCATGTCGATGTTGAAGACCTCGCACAGGACGAGGACGTCGTCACCGCCGCGGATCGGGTCCGGACACGTGAAGACCGGCTTCAGGACCCGGTCGGAGGCGTGGCCCTCGGCCTGGTTGGTGCTCGAACCGTCGAATCCCCAGATGGGCAGGTCCGCGACGTCCGCCGAGGGCGACCCGGCCATGATCTTCGTCTTGGAACGAAGCTTGGCGGTCGGCTCGGTGCCGTCGATCCAGATGTACTCAGCCTTGAACGTCACGGAAGCCATCCTTCGAGGGGTGCTGCGGTCTCTGCTGCGCAGCTTCGCAAGACGCGATTTCCCGGCCGTTGCCCGAATGTGAACCCCGTGTTACCTAGGTTTCCTCCGTATACCCGGGGCGTGGTGCGGGCGCACGGCCCGGTCACGCACAGGCTGTGCGCAGGGACGCGAACCAGGCTTCGTGGATCCGGCGCACCAACTCCTCCCGGCTCGTGCCGGGTGGAGCGGCAGCCCGGGGGACGACCGGTCCGCGGCGGACGGTCCGTTCGGCCGATGCACGCGTCCGACCTGGGCCTTCGACAGCCGTCACGTCTTCAGTCGGCGGCCCGCCCGTGGTGGCCGGTGACGGTCTCACCCATGCGCCGGCCCTCCTGGTCGCTCAGGAAGGGCGTCAGGAACCGCCCCAGGGTGAAGTCGCCCATCCGGTACACCCGGTCGGACGTGTACGAGGCGTCCAGCAGCTCACGCGCGGCAATGTGTCGTGCGCCTCACTCCTCTCCCCGGCCGCCCACGAACCGCGCCACCGCCGGTCCGGACAGCTGTCCCCCCCCGTACGGCCACCCGCGAAGTGCGCCGGTTCCGCCGGAACCGGCAGGTCCTCGGCTTCCCGGATCCCGCCGTGTGCACGCTCGGCGTCACCCGCCGCACATCGAGACCGCCGGCGTCGTATACGGGGTTCGCACGGACCACGCCGTGTCCGAGCGGGGAACGGGCGCGCGATCAGCGAAATCACCGCTTGAGATGCATGTCTGGGAAGTCGCGGCCGAGGTCCCGCGGCCGGCCCGTGCGACGAGACCGCCACCGACGGTCCCCCGCCACTCCGTTCGCGGGCCGGTCGTGCCCCGCCACCCCGTTCGCGGGCCGGGTGGCCCGCGCCGCCCTGTCCGGGGCGGGCACACTGACTCCCATGACCACACCCACTGCACCGAACACGCCGCTGCGGATCGGCCTGCTCGGAACGGGCCCCTGGGCCCGCAACACCCAGGCCCCCGCCCTCGCCGCCCACCCCGGCGTCCAGCTGAGCGGTGTCTGGGGCCGTCGGCCCGAGGCGGCGGCAGCGCTGGCCGCCGACCACGGAGCCAAGGCGTACACCGGCGAGACGGGCATCGACGAGCTCTTCGCGGCGAGTGACGCGGTGGCCTTCGCGCTGCCGCCGGACATCCAGGCCCCGCTGGCGGCCCGCGCCGCGGCCGCGGGCTGCCACCTGCTGATGGACAAGCCGGTGGCGACCACCGTGGCGGGCGCACGGGCGGTCGCCGAGGCGGCCGAGCTGGCCGGGGTCGCCTCCGTGGTCTTCTGCACCCTCCGCTTCGCCGCCGGGACGGCCGACTGGATCGCCGAACAGGCCGCGCTCGACGGCTGGTTCACCGCCCGCGCGCAGTGGCTCAGCGCGCTGTACGCACCGGGCGCGAACAACGAGTACGCCGCTTCGCCCTGGCGTGCGGAGAAGGGCGGGCTGTGGGACGTCGGCCCGCACGTGCTCTCGGTCCTGATCCCGGTGCTGGGCGAGGTGACGGAGGTGACCGCGGCCCGCGGACCCGTCGGCACCACCCATCTGGTGCTCCGCCACACCTCGGGCGCTTCGAGCACGGTGACGCTCGGGCTCGGTGCGCCCCTGGGCGCGGTGGGCATGGAGCTCGAGCTCAGGGGTGAGCGGGGAGTGGTCGCGCTGCCCCGGTGGGACGATGCGGTGGGCTCGTTCCGGGCGGCCGTGGACGCGCTGATCGACTCCGTACGTACGGGAGTGGCGCACCCCTGCGACGTGCGGTTCGGTCTCCGGCTCACGGAACTGCTCGCGCGGGCCGAGGCCGGCCTGGGGCCGGTGCCCGCGCCATGAGGTGCACCGTCACCGCCCGGCCGGCCATCGGCGCGCCCGCCGGGCGGTGACGTCCAGCCCGTTCCGGTCAGCCCACGCGCTCGATGCGCGCGTTCCGGATCAGGAACTTGCCCGGCTCGCGCACCTGCTCGAACGCCGCGTTGTTCAGCAGGGCGCAGCTGCCGGAGACCGATGCGACCTTCACGGTCGTGGACTTGTCGTTGTCGAGATTGGTCACCCTGAGTTCCGTACCGACGGGGAACTCGCCGCTGGAAGCGGCCGGCGCGCCGCCCTCGCCGGAGAGTGTCACGGTGGACCCGGCGCAGACGACCTCACCTGCGCCCGCCCCCGCCCCGGTGTCCGCGCCCGCGTCCGCGCCCTCACCTTCGTCGGCGCCCTGACCACCTGCGCCCGAGGCGTCCGTCCCGTCCTCCCCGGCGGCCGGGACATCGGCCGGTGGCGCGGCAGCGTCCGGGCCGGCCTCATCGGCCGTCCCGCCCTCCCCGCCCGCGCAGCCGGATGCTGCCTGCTGGAGACGGATCTGGTCCAGGACGGCTTCCCGGTTGGCTATCCGCGCCGCCGACTGGGCGTCCGGTGCCGCCCGTTGCCCGGCGATGAACTGCTCGTTGTTGCTCAGCGCGGTGGCCAGCCCGGTACAGACGACGGACGAGCTGTCCGCCGAAGCCGACTGCGATGCCTGACTTGTCCCGGCCAGCACGGCTGCCGTCGCGCCGGCGAGCGCGACGGCCCCGGCCGAGAGGGCGAGCTTCTTCTTGCGGCTGAGGGTCTTCCTGCGTGACACGTGGGGCTCCTGTCCCCGGCCGAACGCGGGATGCGCTCCGGCCGGACGCGGTGCTGTGTGCTCCTACGTACGGGTAACAGCGCCCTTCGTTTCAGCGGCCCCGCCCATGACTTGCGCACCGCGGGAGTCCGTCCGGGCCCGGTTCACTCCGGCGGCAGCGCCCGGCACAGGGCGTCCAGGGCGGCCGGATAGGCGTGCTCGGCCGGCGTCGAGTACCCCACGACCAGCCCGTCGGGACCCGGTCCGGCGGCCGGGTGCAGGTAGCCGGAGAGGCCCTCGACCGCCAGACCCTGCCAGGCCGCCGCCCGCACCACGGAGTGCTCCGTCCCCGGCGGCAGTTCCAGGACCGCGTGCAGACCCGCCGCGATCCCGGAGACCCGGACGGACGGCGCCCGTTCGGCCAGGGCGGCCACCAGCTGGTCACGGCGGCGCCGGTGGCGCTGCCGCATACGGCGTACCTGACGGTCGTACGACCCCGACTCCACGAAGTCCGCGAGCGTCAGCTGGTCCGTGGCACTCGACCACTGCTCGCGCTCGCCCTTGGCCGACACGACGTCCTCCACCAGCCGTTCCGGCAGCACCAGCCAGCCGATCCGCAGCGCGGGGGAGAGGCTCTTGCTCACGGAACCCAGCAGCACCACATGCTCCGGATCGAGGCCCTGGACCGCGCCGACGGGCTGCCGGTCGTAGCGGAACTCGCCGTCGTAGTCGTCCTCCACCACCACGCCGCCGCTCGTCCGCGCCCAGTCGACCACGGCCGCGCGCCGCTCCGGATGCAACGGGCCGCCGGTCGGGAACTGGTGCGCGGCGGTGAGCAGGACCGCGCGGTCCGTGCCCCTCAACCCATCGACCCGCGCACCGTGTTCGTCCACGGGGAGCGGCCGGGTGCCGACGCCCCGGCCGCTCAGCAGCTCGCGGTGGAAGGGGAGCCCGTACGCCTCCACCGCCCACGGCCCGCCGAGGACGTCCGCCAGCAGGCGCAGCCCGTGTGCGGCGCCCGAGCAGAGCACCAGGCGCTCCGGGGCCGTCCGGACTCCGCGCACCCGGGCCAGATAGCCGGCCAGTGCCCGCCGCAGCTCCGGCCGCCCACGCGGGTCGCCCGGCCCGAAGGCGTCGTGCGGCGCCTCGGTGAGCGCCCGCCGGGCCGAGGCCAGCCACGCGGTCCGGGGAAACACCGAGGGGTCCGGCTTTCCCTGGACCAGGTCGTGGACCGGGCGGGCGCTCCGGGGCGGGGTCCGCTGCCGGTGTACGGGGGTGACGGGGGCCGCCCGCTCGGCGACCCGGGTGCCCGAGCCCTGGCGTGCGGTCAGCCAGCCCTCGGCGACGAGCTCCGCGTAGGCGTCGGCGACCGTGTTGCGGGCCAGCCCCAGATCGACGGCGAGCGAGCGGTACGGCGGGAGCCGGGTACCCGGCGCGAGCCGCCCGCTCCGCACGGCCTCGCGCAGCGCCCGCATGAGCACGGCCCGCCGGTTGCCCGTTCCCGACAGGGCGAGCGGCAGATCGCTGCCCAGGACCTCAGCCGAATTGACCCATGAATCAATCATCGAAATGCACCCCGTAGCCGGTCGCCGGTTCTCGTAGATTCGTACCCATGACGACGACAGAGATCAAGACCGACGCCCCGTCCGCCCCGACCGGCACCACCGTCCGGCTCAACTTCGCGAAGGCCGCCCCGAAGGCGTTCCGCGCCGTGATCGGCCTGGACGCGGCGGCACGGGAGGGGCTCGACCCCACGCTGGTCGAGCTGGTGCAGATCCGTTCCTCGCACCTCAACCACTGCGCGTACTGCCTCCACATGCACACCACGGACGCACGGAAGGCGGGCGAGAGCGAGGAGCGGCTGCACATGGTCGCCGTGTGGCAGGAGGCGACGCACTTCTTCACGGAGAGGGAGCAGGCGGCGCTCGCCCTCACCGACGCGGTCACCCGGGTCGCGGACGGCGGGATCTCCGACGAGGTGTACGGGCGGGCCGCCGCGCACTTCGACGAGTCGGAGCTGGCCCGGCTGCTCGCTCTGATCTTCACCATCAACACCTGGAACCGGATCGCCCTGGCCACGGGCAAGCGCGCCGGCACCGACGAACGCTGACCCGGCCCGGGGGTGCCCGGGCCCCCTCACTCCGGCCGGCGTCTCACCGCCCCAGAGCGTCCCGTACGGCCTCGTCCGTACGCCCCACGACGGCCGTCCCGTCGTCCGCGGTGATGATCGGCCGCTGGATCAGCTTCGGGTGCGCGGCGAGCGCCTCGATCCACCGCTCCCGTGAACCGGCCTCCTTCGGCCACTCCTTGAGCCCGAGCTCCGCGGCGGCCGCCTCCTGGGTCCGTGTGATGTCCCAGGGTTCGAGCCCGAGCCGTTCCAGGACGGCCCGGATCTCGTCGGGCGACGGCACGTCCTCCAGGTAACGGCGGACGGTGTATTCGGCACCTTCGTCGTCCAGCAGGTCCACTGCGCTGCGGCACTTGGAACAGGCCGGATTGATCCAGATCTCCATGGGGCCCAGGTTACGCGAGGGAGTCGCGAAAGCCCTTCTGGCCAGGGGCGATTGTCAGTGGGGGGCAGTAAAATAAAGGGAGTTCGTGAGGGTTCCACCACCGTGCCAGGAGGTTGCCGATGGCCGTTGCCGCAGTCACGACCAAGCCGCTCCATCACCAGCTCACCAAGCCGCTGAAGAGGAAGCGACTCCCCGCGGGCCGGCCCCGCGAGTGGTACGTCTCCCACAACCGCCGCCTGAAGGCCATGCGTCTGGCGATCGCCCTGCTCGACACGGGCGTCTACCAGCCGTCGAGCGCCACCAACGCCCGTATACGCACCATGGCCGAGCGCCTGGGCACCCACCCGCCGTCCGACACCACCTGCCGCATGGTCCGCACCCTGATCCGCTACGGCCGCTGACCACCGCACCCCGCACCTGACCTGTGCCCCCGGGAGACCGGGGGCACAGCCGTGCCCCCACTCGGCCTACACACCATGCGCACCCGTCGCCCTCCGCCTTGACTGAGAACATCGCGAGTTGCTGGGAGGCGCAGATGACAGGACGCGGCGTACGAGGGGCACGGGCCCTGCTGCTGGCGCTGGTAGTGGCGGCAACGGCCGCCGGCTGCTCGGACGAGGACGGCGGCGGCGCGTCGGACGCGGCCTCCAAGGCGGCCTCCGCCGCCTCGTCACTGGCGTCGAAGGGCTCGGACGTGGTCGCCTCGGCCACCGCCGCCGCCCAGGAGAAACTGGCCGGGTTCAAGGACGGCGTGGACGCCAAGGGCGACGTCGAGCTCGGCGAGGTGAGCAAGGACGCCGACGGCCGCTCCACGGTGGCGTTCACCGTGACCAACGGCTCCGGCTCCGCCCAGTCCTACGTGGTCCAGATCAACTTCCGCGACAAGGACGACAAACTGGTCGACACGGTGGTCGTCTCGGTCGACGGCGTACAGCCCGGCCAGAAGAAGGACGCCACCGCCCGAAGCAACCGCACACTCGACGGAGAAGTGACCGCCCAGGTCGGCACGGCCCTGCGACACTGACGCCCGCCCGCCGCCGCGCCGACGACGTCACGCTTCACCTACGACTGGCCGACTCGGCTGGAGGGCGTGAACGATCCGTTGGGCATCGCCCTTTCCTACTCGCAGGCCACGCCGTCGCCATCGCGGTCGAGGTGGCTGCCGAAGCCTGGATCGCCTTGGCGGATGGGGGCAGCGCCGGCAGCGCGGACCGCCGTGCAGTTCTTGTAGTAGGTGCTGCCGCCCCCGCCTGACCCACTGGTCGAAGAGGAGCCGCCGGAGCTGGAGGAGTCGTCGTCCTCGGGTTCGGGCACATCGGGTGCCTCGGGGGCCGGGTGCAGTTCGGTGTGCGGGGATTTGGGGCACGCGGTGCTGGGTGACGTGAGCATGAGGCGCGCGGTCTCGACCTCCGGAGACTGGATCTCCTCAGCTGCCTCAGGCTCTTGGAAACAGACCTTCCAGTCATCCACGGCACCGGGCAATGTGACGTCCGTGTAGGCGCTGGCCGGTTCGATCTCCTTGAAGCCGATCGGCTTCAGCGTCTCGGACGCCTTCTCGAAAGTCATTCCGGTGACGCCGGGCATCTTCGGCCACGGAATCTTCTCGCCGTCCTTCGCCGGACAGGGAACCTCGTTGCGGACCACACCGAAGTCAAGGGTGGGCTTCTTGCCCGCCTGACGGTCGACCGACGTCTGGAAGCACACCTTCCAGTTGTCGTCGTCCCACTGGCCCGCATTGTCATCCGAGGCGTCGTGCGAGGTGGCGTTGTATCCGGCGGTGCCGGCTGCGGCCTTGGCTTCCTTGAGGTTCTTTCCCACGAGATTGGGCGGTTCGCTCGGCGCCGGGCGCGCGGAGGGAGTGACCGTCGCAGCGGCCTTCGGCTTGGCGTCGTCCTTTGGATCCTTCGGTGGGTCGCCGAGGAACGGGGCCAGGAACCATAGTCCGGCGAGCACAGTGGCAACGATCTTCTTCGCCTTGCTCCAGTGGCTGAGCCACGCGAGGGCAATACCGCCGGGCGGGAAGAGGACCAAGGCCGTGATGACGAACGCCGGGTGCTGCCACCACCGCCGGGTCGGCACGGGCGGCGGGGGCGTGTACGGCTGGTGACCGTACGGCCCGGACCACTGCGGTTGGCTGTAGCCGGGCGGCGGTGGTTGCGTCATCGGGTCTCTCCATGGAACAGGGAAGTGAGCGGCGCTCAAACTACACAGCTTGAACACATTTCGTTCACTCAATGCGTGGATTGAGACATGGCTACCCGACATGGGGGCACTGCCCACTGAGTGCGCGCTCGTAGGCCCGGTGCCGTCCTCCGTCAGGTGCCCGCCTCCAGGCCAAGGATCAGCACGCTCTCCGACGAACGTGGACCAACGGCCAAAGCGTGAATGCACTGATTGGAATGCCATGCCGGCGACTCCATGACCGGGCGCTCACATCGCCTGGCGATGCGACAAGCCGGCGAGGGCCGCCACCCCAATTGGGGTGGCGGCCCCCACCCCCGCGTGGGGCAAGGAAAGAGGGAGGAAGAACAAGGACACCACCACCCCCGGGAGTGAGTGGTAG
>NZ_JBEZIJ010000004.1:33131-502167 GCF_040650955.1 Streptomyces sp. NPDC048560 | reverse complement strand
CGCCCGGTTACATTCCGAACCCGGAAGCTAAGCCTTTCAGCGCCGATGGTACTGCAGGGGGGACCCTGTGGGAGAGTAGGACGCCGCCGAACAATCTTTCAAGGACCCTTGGTCCCAGCGTTCATGCTGGGACCAAGGGTCCTTTTTTGTTTTCTCGAAGCGCGTCGGCCGGCTGGCTGAGCGAGAATGTCTGTGGTACCCGATGACAGGAGTCACACCCATGTCCACCAACTCTCCCGACGATCGTCCGGAGCGCGAGCCGCGTCGCCGGGACGGCGGTGACAAGGGCGGCTTCCGTAGTGGTCGTGACGACCGGTCCAGCGCACCCCGCCGTGACAACGACCGTGGCGGGTTCCGACGTGACGACAATCGGCCCACAGGTGGCAGTTCCGGCGGTGGTTTCCGCCGCGATGACCGTGCCCCGCGTCGTGATGACAGCCGGCCGACCGGTGGCAGCTCCGGCGGTGGCTTCCGCCGCGACGACAACCGTGGCGGTGGCAGTTCCGGCGGTGGTTTCCGCCGCGATGACCGTGCCCCGCGTCGTGAAGACAGCCGGCCGACCGGTGGCAGTTCCGGTGGTGGCTTCCGTCGCGATGACAACCGTGGTGGCGGCAGCACCGGCGGTGGTTTCCGCCGCGACGACCGCGCCCCGCGTCGTGAAGACGACCGTGGCGGCCGCCCGAGCGGTGGCTTCGAGCGTCGTGATGACCGGCCGCGTGGCCCCCGTCGTGATGACGACCGCCCCAGCAGCGGTTTCCGTCGCGACGACAGCCGTGGCGGTGGCAGCACCGGTGGCGGTTTCCGTCGCGATGACAGCCGTGGCGGTGGCAGCACCGGTGGTGGTTTCCGTCGCGATGACAGCCGTGGCGGTGGCAGCACCGGTGGTGGTTTCCGTCGCGATGACAGCCGTGGTGGCGGCGGCACCGGTGGTGGTTTCCGTCGTGATGACCGTGCCCCGCGTCGTGATGACAGCCGGCCGACCGGTGGCAGCTCCGGTGGTGGTTTCCGTCGCGATGACAGCCGTGGTGGCGGCGGCACCGGTGGTGGTTTCCGTCGTGATGACCGTGCCCCGCGTCGTGATGACGACCGTGGCGGCCGCCCGAGCGGTGGCTTCGAGCGTCGCGATGACCGGCCGCGTGGCCCCCGTCGCGATGACGACCGCCCCAGCAGCGGTTTCCGTCGCGACGACAGCCGTGGTGGCGGCAGCACCGGTGGTGGTTTCCGTCGTGATGACCGTGCCCCGCGTCGTGATGACAGCCGGCCGACCGGTGGCAGCTCCGGTGGTGGCTTCCGTCGCGATGACAACCGTGGTGGCGGCAGCACCGGTGGTGGTTTCCGCCGCGACGACCGCGCCCCGCGTCGTGATGACGACCGTGGCGGCCGCCCGAGCGGTGGCTTCGAGCGTCGTGATGACCGTGCTCCGCGTCGTGAAGACGACCGTGGCGGCCGCCCGAGCGGTGGCTTCGAGCGTCGTGATGACCGGCCGCGTGGCCCCCGTCGTGATGACGACCGCCCCAGCAGCGGTTTCCGCCGCGACGACAGCCGTGGTGGCGGCAGCACCGGCGGTGGCTTCCGTCGCGACGACAACCGTGGTGGCGACCGCGACCGTGGGCCGCGTCGTGATGACGACCGCGGTGGATACCGCGGTGGTCAGCGCGACGACCGCGGCGGTCGTTCCGGTGGGTACGAGCGGCGTGACGACCGGGATCGCGAGCCGATCAAGCGGCTTCCCATCCCCGACGACGTCACCGGCCACGAGATCGACAAGGACGTGCGTCAGGAGCTGCTGAGCCTGCCGAAGACGCTCGCCGAGGACGTCGCGCGCAACCTCGTCATGGTGGCCAACCTGCTCGACGAGGACCCCGAGCAGGCGTACGCGTACTCGCGTATCGCGCTGCGGCTGGCCTCGCGTGTGGCCGCGGTGCGTGAGGCCGCCGGTTTCGCCGCGTACGCCACGCAGAGGTACGCCGAGGCGCTGGCCGAGTTCCGTGCGTCCCGTCGGATGACCGGTTCCGTGGAGCTGTGGCCCGTCATGGCCGACTGCGAGCGTGGCCTCGGCAGGCCCGAGCGCGCGATGGACATGGCAGGCGAGCCCGAGGTGCAGAAGCTCGACAAGGCCGGACAGGTCGAGATGCGTCTCGTGGCCGCCGGAGCCCGCAGGGACATGGGGCAGATCGATGCCGCCATCGTCACGCTGCAGGGCCCCGAGCTGGCGTCGAGCGCCGTGCACTCCTGGACCCCGCGCCTGCGTTACGCGTACGCGGACGCGCTGCTGGAGGCCGGTCGCGAGGACGAGGCGCGCGAGTGGTTCGGCAAGGCGCTGGAGGCCGACAAGGACGGTTCGACCGACGCGTCGGACCGGCTGGCCGAGCTGGACGGTGTCGAGTTCGTCGACGCACTCGGTGAGGGCGATGACGAGACCGTCGAGGTCGTGGACGCCGAGGAGCCCGAGGCCGAGGACGACGAGCACGACGCCCTCGATGAGGACGACGAGGACGACGACGAGGACTCGGACGAGGCCCCGAAGGCGTAAGCATCGGTGAAGTGAGGAGGGCGGCACCCCGGAAGGGGTGCCGCCCTCTTCTGTCTGCCGTGGCGCGGTCAGTCCAGGCCGAGGCTGCGCAGCACGATGCCGGTGGCCGGCTTGGGGCCGAACGAGGTCGACTTGCGAGGCATGGTGACGCCCTGCCTGGCCAGATCGCGGACGACCTCTTCCCGTACCGGATGGAGCAGTACGGCGGTGGCGCCGTTGCGTTCGGCCTGTTCGACGGCGGCCGCGGTGTCGTGGATGTACGCGATGTGTTCCGGGGCGTCCGGGATCTCCCAGACGTGGTCGAGCAGGGTGGAGTGCAGGACCGTCGCGTCGAGCGTCCGCCAGGCCTCCGGCCGGTCCGCCGGCACCGTGCGGGCCAGCAGGGCCTCGTCCGGGTGGTCGACCAGGTGGAAGCGTCCGTCGCCCGCGAGCAGGAACGCGTTGCCTGCGGTCCTGGCCTCGGCGAGGACGTCCAGCGCGTGGGGGAGCGGGCCGTCGATGTGCCGGACGCGGAAGAGGCCGTCCAGGGCGGCGAGCGCGTCGGCGACCGGGAGCCTGTGCAACAGGCGGTGGATCGCGCGTACCCGGAGCGGATAGCGGGCCGTGTCCACGAGGAGCACAAGGCCGAAGTCCCAGGGCCCGGGGCGTGTCTGCTCCTGCTGGAGCCTGAGGTACGTCGCCCACCGGTGGTGGCCGTCGGCGATCAGTGCCTGGTGGTGGGAGAGATCCGACTCGATCTCGTCCCTTTCCGCGGGATCGGTGACGGCCCAGAGGCGGTGGCTGAATCCGTCCTCGGTCGTCGTGGCGAGGAGCGGCGGGCGGGCCACCACTCGTTCGATCACCGCCGTCGCACCGGTGCGCCGTCCGTCGCTGCGGTAGGTGAGCAGCAGCGGCTCCAGATGGGCCGCCGTGGTGCGCATCAGGTCGGCCCGGTCCTCGACGACATGGGCCATGACGTCCTCGTGCGGGAGGACGATGCCGTCGGCGGCGGGCGAGAGCGCCAGAGCGCCGATCAGGCCGCGCTGCAGGATCTCGCTGTCGCGCTGCTCGTACACGTACAGCGCGGGGGCCGGGTCCGGCGCGAGTACGCCTTCCGCGAGCCAGTCGTCGAGCGTCTCTGCGGCCTGTTCGTGGCGCGCCGTGGCCGAGTCGGCCTGCGGGAGGATCAGCCGCACGATGTTGTACGGGTCCGCGGACTCCAGGTGGTGGAGCCCGTCGGGCCTGACGACGACGTCGTACGGCGGTGAGGTCACCGCGGCAAGGCTGCCGACCCGCTCGGGGACGTAACGAAGTCCACGGAACGGGATCAGACGCAGCCCCTGTTCGGCGGGACCTGATGTGTTCATTTCTGCATCGTATGTGCGCTCCGCACATGCGCGATGATCGGGGGATAGGCATGAATGAGGAGCGTAGGTATATGAGCCAGCAGTACACGTTGCGACCGCTCGGAAGCAGTGCGGCGCTGAACGAGGCGTACGACACGGCCCTGCTCGATCTCGACGGGGTGGTGTACGCCGGCGGCCACGCCATCGTCCACGCCGTCGACTCCCTGCGCACCGCGCGGGACGGCGGGATGCATCTCGCCTATGTGACGAACAACGCGCTGCGGACGCCGGACGCGGTGGCGGAGCACCTGACCGAACTGGGTGTGCCCGCCGCGGCCGCCGATGTGATCACGTCCGCGCAGGCGGTGGCCCGGCTGATGGCGGATCAGCTGCCGTCCGGTGCGCGGGTGCTGGTGATCGGCGGGGAAGGGCTGCGGGTCGCGCTGCGCGAACGTGGCCTGGTGCCGGTGGAGTCGGCGGACGACGAGCCCGTGGCGGTTGCGCAGGGGTACGGCGGCCCTGACATGCCCTGGGGCCGTCTGGCGGAGGCGAGCTACGCCGTCGCGCGCGGACTGCCGTGGTTCGCGTCCAACACCGACCTGACGATTCCGAGCGCCCGTGGCATCGCGCCCGGCAACGGCGCGGCCGTGGAGGTCGTGCGGATCGCCACGGGTGCCGAGCCGCAGGTCGCCGGGAAGCCGTTGCCGCCCATGCACCGGGAGACCGTGCTGCGGACCGGGGCCGAGCGGCCGCTCGTCGTCGGGGACCGGCTCGACACGGACATCGAGGGGGCGTTCAACGGGGGCGTCGACTCGCTGCTCGTGCTCACCGGGGTGACGGACGCCGCCCAGCTCCTGGCCGCCGAACCGCGCCACCGGCCCACGTACGTGGACCGGGACCTGCGGGGGATGCTCACCGGGCAGCCCGAGGTGACGGCGGACGGCGACGCGGTGCGCTGCGGTGGCTGGAGTGCCTCCGTGCGGGAGGACGAGCTGGTGCTGGACGGCGAGGGCGACGAGATCGACGGGCTCCGGGCGCTCTGCGGGGCGGCCTGGACGCACGCTGGTCAGGGTTCGTGCGGCCTGGACGCGGGGAAGGTGCTCGCGATGCTGGGGCTGTAGGGCCCGGGGAGCCCGGCCGGGGGCCCGTGACCGGGGGAACCCTCAGGGGCAACAGGGTAGGCTAACCTAACTTTTTGTTGGCTGACATGGCTCCCCACCGGCCACGGGGCCGGTCGCCCCGCACCAGACGCGCCCCACCGACTCCGGGAGTACGACCATGCAGCGCCTCACCGCAGACTCGGTGACCCTCGGCTACGACCAGCGCGTCATCGCCGAGGACCTCTCGGTCGAGATACCGGACAACTCCTTCACGGTGATCGTCGGTCCCAACGCCTGCGGGAAGTCGACCCTGCTGCGTGCGCTGTCCCGGATGCTGAAGCCGAGCCGGGGACAGGTGCTCCTGGACGGGCAGTCGATTCACGCCATGCCCGCCAAGAAGGTCGCGAAGCTGCTCGGGCTGCTGCCCCAGACGTCGATTGCGCCGGACGGCATCACCGTCTCCGACCTCGTCGGGCGCGGTCGCTATCCCCACCAGGGCTTGCTGCGGCAGTGGTCGCCCGAGGACGAGCGCGTCGTCGTGGAGTCCATGGAGTCCACGGGCGTCGGCGAGCTGGCCGGTCGCTATGTCGACGAACTGTCCGGCGGGCAGCGTCAGCGTGTCTGGATCGCGATGGCGCTCGCCCAGCAGACGCCGCTGCTGCTGCTGGACGAGCCGACGACCTATCTCGACATCCAGCACCAGATCGACGTGCTCGACCTCTGTGCGGAACTGCACGAGTCCCGGGGGCGCACGCTCGTCGCCGTCCTGCACGACCTGAACCACGCCGCGCGGTACGCCACTCACCTCATCGCGATGCGCGAGGGCAGGGTCGTCGCCGAAGGGCCGCCCGCCGAGATCGTCACGGCGGAACTCGTCGAGGAGGTCTTCGGGATGCGCTGCCAGGTCATCGACGACCCCGAGACGGGCACCCCCTTGGTGGTTCCGGCCGCGCGGAAGGCGCGAGCAGGGCTCAAGGCCTGAGCGGGCGTCCTTGAGGGCTGTCCCGTAACCCCTGGCGGGCGCACGACCACAGCTACGGCACCTCGCCACGTCGTCGGAACGCCCGGATACATCCAGTATGCGGACGTCCCTCCGCCTTGCGATGCACCGCATCCGACGCCGCGCGCTGATCCACCAGGAGAGACGGGACAGCCCTCTAGAGCAGTGATCTGAGCTTCAGGAGGTCCCGGAAGCCGGCCTCCAGGCGGACCCGGCCCGAACCCCACGCCTTCGCGAAGTTCAGCTCGCCGTCCACCATGGCCACCAGATCGTCGCCGGTCATCGCCAGGCGGATCTGGGCCTTCTCCCGGGGTGGCCCCTCGACCGTGTCGTGCACCACGATCCGGCCGTCCCGCAGTCGTCCGGTGAAGGTCACATCAAGATCCTTGATGTGACAGCTCAGTGACCTGTCGAGGCCGGCGGCGTCGCGCACGTCCCCCTCGGCCCCGGTGAGGTTGTCGGAAAGTCTGTCGAGTGCGCTGCGGCACTCCGCCATGGTCGCCATATCGCCGTCGACGCTACCTCAGCCCTTCGGGGTAGCGTTTCGGCATGAGCGACGACTGGATGCCGGGGCCGGGAACGGCGCCCGGGGGCACGCCCGGGGAGCCGGAACCGGCTGACCCGCCCTCCTTCGAGCCCGCGGCGCCGACGCCCCTGGGTGTCGTGCGCACCCCCACGGGAAACGCCGAGGTGGACGCCCGGCTGGCGCGTCTGGCCGATGCGGACCACCTCGCGGCGGACGGGCACACCCAGGTGTACGAGGATGTACACCGTGGGCTGCGCGACGCGCTGACCGCACTGGACGCCCGGCCCGCACCCGCGCCGATGGCCCCGTACGACAACAGGAGCTGAACCGAACGTGGCAGGAGTGGCACGTCGCCGCCTCGACGCCGAGCTGGTACGCCGTAAACTCGCCCGCTCTCGCGAGCACGCGAGCCAGCTGATCGCGGCGGGGCGGGTGACCGTCGGCGGCAGCACCGCGACCAAACCCGCCACGCAGGTCGAGACCAGCGCCGCGGTCGTCGTCACGAAGGACGACAGCGATCCGGAGTACGTCTCGCGCGGCGGGCACAAACTGGCCGGCGCCCTCGCGGCCTTCGTCCCCCTCGGGCTGGCCGTGGAGGGGCGGCGGGCGCTGGACGCCGGGGCATCGACCGGTGGCTTCACCGACGTACTGCTGCGGGCCGGGGCCGACCATGTCGTCGCCGTCGACGTCGGCTACGGACAGCTCGCCTGGTCCTTGCAGTCCGATGAACGCGTCATCGTCAAGGACCGTACCAACGTGCGCGAACTGACGTTGGAACAGATCGACGGGAAGCCCGTCGACCTGGTGGTCGGCGACCTGTCCTTCATCCCGCTGGGGCTGGTGCTGCCCGCTCTCGCGCGCTGCGCGGCTCCCGACGCGGACCTTGTCCTGATGGTCAAGCCGCAGTTCGAGGTGGGTAAGGAACGGCTCGGCAGCGGCGGCGTGGTCCGCAGCCCCGAGCTGCGGGCCGAGGCGGTACGGGAGGTGGCGCGGCGGGCGGCTCTGCTGGGCCTGGGGGTGCGCGGGGTGACGGCGAGTCCGTTGCCCGGACCCTCGGGGAACGTCGAATACTTTCTGTGGCTGCGGGCCGGAGCACCTGAGCTGGATCCCGCGGATGTGGACCGTGCAGTGGCGGAGGGGCCTCGTTGACGACGAATACGGCACGAACAGTATTTCTTCTCGCGCACACCGGGAGGCCGGCTGCGATCCGCAGCGCCGAACTCGTCGTGCAGGGGCTGCTGCGCAACGGCCTCGGCGTGCGGGTGCTTGCCGACGAGGCGGCCGATCTGCCGCTGCCGTCCGCCGTCGACATCGTCGACGAGACAGGGCCCGCGGCGGTCGACGGCTGTGAGCTGCTCGTCGTCCTGGGCGGCGACGGCACACTCCTGCGCGGCGCCGAGATCTCCCGGGCCTCCGGGGTGCCGATGCTCGGCGTCAACCTCGGACGCGTCGGCTTCCTCGCCGAGGCCGAGCGGGACGACCTGGACCAGGTGGTGGAACGGGTCGTCACCCGCGCCTACCAGGTCGAGGAGCGGATGACGCTCGACGTCGTCGTGCACAGCAACGGTGACATCGTGTACACCGACTGGGCGCTCAACGAGGCCGCGGTGCAGAAGGTGTCGCCGGACCGGATGCTGGAGGTCGTCCTGGAGATCGACGGCCGGCCCGTCACCGGGTTCGGCTGCGACGGGATCGTCTGCGCGACCCCGACCGGTTCGACCGCGTACGCGTTCTCGGCGGGCGGACCCGTGGTGTGGCCCGAGGTCGAGGCCCTGCTGATGGTGCCGATCAGCGCCCACGCGCTGTTCGCCAAGCCCCTCGTGACGTCCCCGACCTCGGTGCTCGCCGTCGAGGTCCAGCCGCACACCCCGCACGGCGTGCTGTGGTGCGACGGGCGCAGGACCGTGGAGCTGCCCGCGGGCGCGCGGGTCGAGGTCCGGCGCGGCGCGGTGCCCGTACGGCTGGCCAGACTGCACCAGGCGTCGTTCACCGACCGGCTCGTCGCCAAGTTCGCGCTGCCCGTCTCGGGGTGGCGCGGAGCGCCTCACTGATCGCCCGGATGCCCCGCATCGTCACCGTCCCGAGCACCGGAGAGTGAACCGGGGACCGGGCCCCGTCGCACACCGGGGTCCGGACCTCGTAAGGTCGTGTCCGTGTTGGAGGAGATGCGGATACGGTCGCTCGGAGTCATCGACGACGCGGTGGTGGAGCTGTCACCCGGTTTCACCGCGGTGACGGGTGAGACCGGCGCGGGCAAGACCATGGTCGTCACCAGCCTGGGGCTGCTGCTCGGCGGGCGGGCCGACCCCGCCCTCGTGCGGATCGGTGCCAAGGCCGCTGTCGTCGAAGGGCGGATCACCGTCGCTCCGGGCGACGCGGCCGCCCTGCGCGCTGAGGAGGCCGGGGCCGAGCTCGACGACGGAGTGCTGCTCATCAGCCGGACCGTCTCGGCCGAGGGGCGCTCCCGTGCCCATCTCGGCGGGAGATCGGTGCCCGTCGGGGTGCTGGCCGAGCTCGCCGACGAACTCGTCGCCGTGCACGGCCAGACCGATCAGCAGGGGCTCCTGAAGCCGGCCCGCCAGCGTCAGGCCCTCGACCGGTACGCGGGCGACAACGTCGACGGGCCCCACGCCAAGTACGCGGCCGCCTACCGGCGGCTGCGCACGGTCGCCACGGAGCTCGACGAGCTGACCACGCGTGCCCGGGAACGGGCCCAGGAGGCGGATCTGCTGCGCTTCGGCCTCAACGAGGTCGCCGCGGTCGAACCACTGCCCGGCGAGGACGCCGAGCTGGCCGCCGAGGCGCAACGGCTCGGTCACGCCGACGCGCTCGCCTCCGCCGCCGCCCTCGCGCACGGAGCCCTCGCGGGCAATCCGGAGGACCCGGAAGGTGTCGACGCCACGACCGTAGTCGCGGCGGCGGGCCGGTCCCTGGAGGCCGTACGGGCCCACGATCCGGCGCTGGCCGGGCTCGCGGACCGGATCGGGGAGATCTCCATCCTGCTGGCCGATGTGGCCGGTGAGCTGGCCGGGTACGCCGACCAGCTGGAATCCGATCCGCTGCGGCTCGCCGCGGTCGAGGAGCGGCGCGCGGCGCTCACCATGCTCACCCGCAAGTACGGCGAGGACGTCGCCGCGGTGCTGGCCTGGGCCGAGGACGGCGCCGCCCGGCTCACCGAGCTGGAGGGCGACGACGACCGGATCGGCGAGCTCACGGCGGAGCGCGACGCGCTGCGGGGCGAACTCTCCGGACTCGGGCAGGCGCTGACCGACGCGCGTACGGAGGCGGCGGAGCGTTTCGCCGGGGCCGTGACCGAGGAGCTGGCATCGCTCGCGATGCCGCACGCCAGGGTGTCCTTCGCGATCAAGCAGACGGAGGCGCCGGACGAGGCCTCCGGCATCGACATCGGCGGACGGAGCGTCCTCTACGGTCCCTCCGGGGCCGACGAGGTCGAGCTGCTGCTGGCGCCGCACCCCGGTGCCCAGCCCCGGCCGATCGCCAAGGGCGCGTCGGGCGGTGAGCTGTCGCGCGTGATGCTGGCCGTCGAGGTGGTGTTCGCGGGGTCCGCCCCCGTACCCACGTACCTGTTCGACGAGGTCGACGCGGGTGTCGGCGGCAAGGCCGCCGTCGAGGTAGGCAGGCGCCTGGCGAAGCTCGCCAGGTCCGCGCAGGTCGTGGTCGTGACCCATCTGCCCCAGGTGGCCGCGTTCGCGGACCGGCAGCTGCTGGTCGAGAAGACGGTCGACGGGTCCGTGACCAGGAGCGGTGTCATCGCCCTGGAGGGCGAGGACCGGGTCAGGGAGCTCTCGCGGATGCTCGCGGGCCAGGAGGACTCCGAGACCGCCCGCGCCCACGCCGAGGAGCTGCTGGCCTCGGCACGGGCGGACAGGTAGGCGGCACGGGGCCGGCGGCTGTTCCACCGATTTCCGCCGCCGGTGCCCGGGTGGCAATCGCGCGCCTTCGTCTCACCCGTTCGGGTGGGGCGGGCCGCCCGGTTGTCACCGGGCGCACGGCGCCGGAGGCCCGGCGGTCCCGGAACGTGCGTACGGACTGGCATCCTTGGCGCTGTACGTACCGCCGACTCGGGAGCCCCGGGAGCCATTCAACGTGTCACAGCTGCATACGGTCCAAGTCCTCGGCGGGGGCAGTGCGGGCAGCAGTGCGCACGTCAGCTCGCTGTCCGCCGGGCTCGTGTCCAGGGGCGTGCGGGTCACGGTCTGCGCACCGGCAGAGCTGGACCGCACCTACGACTTCCCCGCCACCGGAGCCCGTTTCGCCCCGGTGCCCCGGCGCAGTGACCCCTCGGCCGTGGCCGCGCTGCGCGCCGCCTGCGCCGACGCCGACGTCGTACACGCGCACGGGCTGCACGCGGCGGTACGGGCCGGGCTGGCACTCAGCGGGCGGCGCACCCCGCTGGTCCTGACCTGGCACACCCGGTCCCATGCCGAGGGTGCCCGGCGCAGAGTGCTGCGCATGATGGAGCGAAGGGCCGCCCGTACGGCGGCCGTTGTCCTCGGCCCGTCATCGGACCTCGTCGACCGTGCCCGAAGGCGCGGCGCACGCGACGCCAGGCTCGCGCCGGTCGCGATGCCGCAACCCCGGTTCCCGGCAGGCGTGCACGACGGCAAGGCCAGGGCGGAACTCGGCGCGGTGGAGCGGCCGTTGCTCATGTCCGTGGGCAGCCTCGTGCCGGCCCACGGGTACGACACGCTGCTGGACGCCGCACGCATGTGGCGGGAACTCGACCCCGTACCCCTGCTGGTCATCGCGGGGGAGGGGCCGGGCAGGGCCGCGCTTCAGCGCCGGATCAGGGACGAACAGCTGCCTGTCAGCCTCGTCGGCTGCCGGGAGGACATCGGTGAACTCCTCGCCGCGGCCGATCTGGCGATCCTGTCCAGCCGCTGGGAGGCCCGCTCGCTCCTGGCCCAGGAGGCGTTGCGGCTCGGCGTTCCGCTGGTCGCCACCGAGGTCGGCGGGGTGGCCGAACTCGTGGGGGACGCCGCCGAACTCGTGCCGTACGGGAACGCCGAAGCGCTCGCCCGGGTCGTGAGCCGGCTGCTCGGTGACCCGGAGCGGCGGGAGCGGCTCGCGGCCGCGGGGCCCGTACAGGCGGCAGGCTGGCCGACCGAGGACGACACGATCGCGCAAGTGCTCTCCGTGTACGACGAGTTGGCTCAGCCCCAGCTGGTCCGCCAGCACTGAACCCCGCCCGCCGGAGTCCGGCGTGGTGGGGTCACGAGGCGTGGCGGCGGGCGCGCAGGGCCAGGCTGAGGGCCAGCACCGTCTGCGGGTCGTCCAGATCGGTGCCGAGCAACTCCCCGATGCGGGCGAGCCTGTTGTAGAGCGTCTGCCGGTTCAGGTGCAGTTCGCGCGCCGTCTCCGCCTTGCGGCCCGCATGGGCGAGATACGCCTCAAGGGTCGGCAGCAGGGCGGGCCGCGAGGTGCGGTCGTGGTCCCGCAGCGGGCCGATCGCCCGGTCCACGAATGCCGCCAGATCCGGATGGTCCCGCAGCCGCCACAGCAGCAGATCGATGTCCAGCCGCCGGGCGTCGTACCACGGGCGGTCGCTGAGCCCCTGCGCCGCGGCCGCCGTCTCCGCCGCGTGCCGCAGCCCCGCCCCGGCCGCCGCCCAGCCACCCGCCACACCCACCACCACGACCGGCGGGTGCGATCCCGCGCGCTCCAGGCCGGCGCGTGCCACACCGGCCCGCAGGGCCGCCGCGACCCGGTCGGCCACCGCGGTCCTTTCGCTCTCCGAGCGCAGTCCCAGCAGCAGCGGAACCCTGCCCTCGACCGGCCGGACGCCGAGCAGGACGGGCACACCCACCGACGACAGTTCCTCAAGGACGGCGCGGGCGAGCAGCGCCCAGTTGCCCGAGGGCGAGAGTTCGGGTGCCAGCCGCATCACCACGGGGAGCAGCGGGACATCGCCGGGCTTGAAGCCGAGGACCCGTGCCTGGGCGGGCGCGTCCTCGGCGGTGATCCGGCCCTCGGCGAGGTCCGTGAGGAAGTCCCCGCGGCCTCGTGCCGCCAGCTCCTCCTCCTGGCGCGCCTGCATCAGGACGACGGCGATGAGGCCCGCGGCCCGCTCGGCCGCCATCCGGTGCACCGGCACCAGCGGCCCGTCCACGGCCAGCAGCACCAGCCTGGCCCGTACCGATCCGGCCCCCGAGCCGCCACCGGGCACGTCGACCAGCAGTGCGCCCGTGGGCGGGGTCTCGCGGGCCGCGCGCCCGCCGCGCATCCCGTCCCAGACCTGGAGCGGGTCCGCGCTGCCCGGGCGGGTCGCGGTGCCGGCCGCGTACAGCAGCTGGCCGTCGGCGGTCTCCAGGAAGACCGGGTTGGCGGTGAAGTCCGCCAGGATGCCGAGCACCTGCGGGACACCGCCGCCGCCCAGCAGCGAGTGGGTGCAGCGGCGGTGGACCTCCTCGGCCTGCTGGAGCAGTGCGTAGTGCCCGTTGACGATCTCGGTGTGGACCTCCTCGGTCACCGCCACGAACGGCACCTCGCGGTGCAGCTGCACGAGTGGCAGCCCGGCCGCCCGCGCGGCGTCCACGATGGAGGCGGGCAGCCGGCTGAAGCGCGGCCCGAGTTCCACGACGAGCGCGGCTATACCGCGGTCGGCGAGCCGGCGGACGAAGGCCCGCTGCTCGGCGGGCCGCGTACCGAGCCCGAGGCCGGTGGTGAGAAGCAGCTCGCCGCCCTTGAGGAGCGAGGCGATGTTCGGCACCTCACCGGCGTGCACCCAGCGCACCGTCCGGTTCAGCCGGTCCGCGCCGGCCATGACCTCCGGGAGCCCGCCGCGCAGCCCGGGGAGCTCCAGCGCGCGCTGGACGGTTATTCCGCCTTGGGTCTCCACTGACTGCGGCCTCACGCTTCCACTCGGTCCGACGGACTGTCGTCCTGATCAGGAAGTTACCGGGCGGAGCGGGCCGTGAACATCGACGGGGCGGGCCGGCCCGCAGGTACGACGCGCGCCGGCTCGACAACTCGTCGTGTGCACGGGCGGTTGGCCCGCCGTTCTGTCGGCGTGGCGTGTGTCACACCTGTGCGGCCGGCTGGATGTTGTGGTTCAGATGGAAGACGTTGGCGGGGTCGTACTGGGTCTTGACCGCGGCCAGCCGCGCGTAGTTCTCGGCGCCGACGCCCTCGACGACCCGGTCCGACCCCTCGTTGCCGATGAAGTTGAGGTACACGGTGCCGCCCGACCAGGGACGCATGTCGGCGCGCACGTCCCGTACCCACTGCGTGGCGCGTGCGTCGTCCGACGGGCTCTCCCAGACGCCGAAGGGGTGGACCGCCCAGGGGGCGGAGCGCCACGGCAGCGGGTAGCCGTTGGTGTCGCGGGCCACCGCGCCGCCCATCGGGAACAGGACGTGCTGGGTCGCCGAGGGCATCGGGATGTCCGATGCCCGGGCGCAGAACGCGTCCACGGCCTCGTCGGGGAAGCTGTCGAGATACTCGGCGGACCAGTAGTTCCGCATCCCGGGCGGGTCGTCCAGCATGCACTGGAGATCGGCGTACGGCAGCTCGGCGATCACTTCCGCCTCGTGCCGGAGCGCGAGCAGCGGGGCCGCCATGGCGCGGGCCCGGTCCTCGGGTCCCGCGAAGGTGATCAGCGTCGCGCAGACCAGCGAGCCGACCAGGTGCTCCGGTACGAAGTCCTCCGGCGGAGCGGTGAGGTAGAGGCAGCCGCCGCCCGTCTCGTCCGGCGCCGAGTCCATCACGTCGCGGAACGTCTCCACCACGCGACGGCCGTCCTCCAGGGGGTGCAGCAGCAGGACCACGCTCATCGCGGGCAGTTCGTGCAGTTCCAGGGTGAGGGAGGTGGCGACGCCGAAGTTGCCGCCGCCGCCGTGCAGGGCCCAGAACAGTTCGGGGTTCTCGTCCACGCTCGCGCGGACCGTCTCGCCGTCGGCGGTCACCAGTTCGGCGCCCAGCAGGTTGTCGCACGCGAGGCCGAACTTCCGCTCCAGCCACCCCGAACCGCCACCGAGCGTGAAACCCCCGACTCCGGTGGTGGACACCCGGCCGCCGGTTGTCGCCAGCGCGAACGGCTGGGTGGCCCGGTCCAGGTCGCTCATGGTGGCGCCGCCGCCGACCCGTGCCGCCCGGGAGGCCGGGTCGACCGTCACCGTGTTCATGCGGCGCAGGTCGACCACGAGGCCGCCCTCGCTCAGCGACGTACCGGCCACGCTGTGTCCGCCGCCCCGCACGGCGATCTCCAGATTGTGCGCACGGGCGAACCGCACGGCGTGCGCCACATCGGTGGAGGACTCGCACTGGGCGATGACAGCGGGATGCCGGTCGATCATGCCGTTGAAGACCTTGCGCGCTTCGTCGTAGCCCGCGTCGGCGGGTGCGAGCGCGTCTCCCGCGAGATCCCCACGAAGGCCGGTGAGGTCGGCTTCGGCTGTGTTGCGGGGCGCCATCAAGGGCCCCCTTCCGGAGGCGTGACAGGACAGTCCAAGCGTATTACCGCGTGCTCGCGCCCGCTGTCCGGTGCCTGTCCTGCCCGCCGGCGGGCAGGCGTGCGGATGCCCTGTCACCGCACGGTGACAGGGCAGCGCACTCAGCCCACGTACGCCCCGCTCGCCGTCAGCCGCAGCGCCGTGTCGATCAGCGGCACGTGACTGAACGCCTGCGGGAAGTTGCCCACCTGGCGCTGGAGCCGCGAGTCCCACTCCTCGGCCAGCAGCCCGAGGTCGTTGCGGAGCGCGAGCAGCTTCTCGAAGAGCCGGCGTGCCTCGTCGACACGGCCGATCATGGCCAGGTCGTCTGCCAGCCAGAACGAACACGCCAGGAAGGCGCCCTCGTCACCTTCCAGGCCGTCCACGCCCGCGTTCTCGCCCGCCGTCGGATAGCGCAGGACGAATCCGTCCTCCGTGGACAGCTCGCGCTGGATCGCCTCGATCGTGCCGATGACCCGCTTGTCGTCCGGCGGCAGGAAGCCCATCTGCGGGATGAGCAGCAGGGAGGCGTCCAGCTCCTTGGAGCCGTACGACTGCGTGAAGGTGTTGCGCTCGGGGTCGTAGCCCCGCTCGCAGACATCACGGTGGATCTCGTCGCGCAGGTCCCGCCAGCGCTCCAGAGGGCCGTCCGTGTCCCCGGACTCGATCAGCTTGATGGTGCGGTCGACCGCGACCCAGGCCATCACCTTGGAGTGCACGAAGTGGCGGCGCGGGCCTCGCACCTCCCAGATGCCCTCGTCGGGCTCGTCCCAGTGCTTCTCCAGATACTCGATCAGCTTGAGCTGGAGCCCCACCGCGTAGTCGTTGCGGGTCAGGCCGGTCATGTGCGCCAGGTGGAGCGCCTCGGTGACCTCGCCGTAGACATCGAGCTGGAGCTGGCCCGCCGCGCCGTTCCCGACGCGGACCGGTCCTGAGTTCTCGTAACCGGGCAGCCAGTCGAGCTCGGCCTCGCCCAGCTCCCGTTCGCCCGCGATCCCGTACATGATCTGCAGGTTCTCCGGGTCGCCCGCGACGGCGCGCAGCAGCCATTCGCGCCAGGCCCGGGCCTCCTCGCGGTAGCCGGTGCGCAGCAGCGACGACAGGGTGATCGCCGCGTCGCGCAGCCAGGTGTAGCGGTAGTCCCAGTTCCGCACGCCCCCGATCTCCTCGGGCAGCGAGGTCGTCGGGGCCGCCACGATGCCGCCGGTGGGCGCGTACGTGAGGGCCTTGAGGGTGATCAGTGAACGGACCACGGCCTCGCGGTAGGGCCCGTGGTACGTGCACTGGTCGACCCACTCGCGCCAGAACTGCTCCGTCGCCTCCAGCGACCCCTCCGGGTCGGGAAGGGCGGGGGGCTCGTGGTGCGAGGGCTGCCAGCTGATCGTGAGAGCCACCCGGTCGCCCGGGCCCACGGTGAAGTCGGAGTACGTCGTCAGGTTCTTGCCGTAGGTCTCGGCGGGGGTGTCCAGCCACACCGAGTCCGGGCCGGCGACGGCGACCGTACGGCCGTCGACCTTGTGCACCCAGGGCGTGACGCGCCCGTAGCTGAACCGCATACGCAGTTCCGAGCGCATCGGCACCCGGCCGCTCACGCCCTCCACGATGCGGATCAGCTGGGGCGCACCCTCACGGGGTGGCATGAAATCGGTCACGCGGACCGTGCCGCGCGGCGTGTCCCACTCCGATTCCAGGATGAGGGAGTCCCCTCGGTAGCGGCGCCGGTCCGCGAAGGGCGGTGGCGTGTCCGCGCCGGTCGTCGGAGCCAGACGCCAGAAGCCGTGCTCCTCGGTGCCCAGCAGTCCTGCGAAGACGGCGTGTGAATCGAAGCGGGGAAGGCACAGCCAGTCGGCTGTTCCGTCCCGGCAGACCAGGGCAGCGGTCTGCATGTCTCCGATGAGTGCGTAATCCTCGATGCGCCCGGCCACGTGCGTCTCCAGTCGAACGGCCATGTCGCCCCGAGGGGCGCTTACTGCGGGTCAAGGGTCTTGTAGAAGAACCGATGAGATCTTCGCACCGGCTGAGCGGGCGGGGTGGTGCCGCTGGCCGGTCAACTCGGCAGCCAGTGTCCGAGCAGGATACGACGCAAAAGGATGATCCGCGCGACGGTCTTGACAACGCTGCTGCGCTGAACGGGTGGGACGTGAAACGAGTGCGGGCATCCTGTGGTGCCCATGTGAGGGAGTGTGGCCGGAAGCAGCCTCTCGCTGTCGCTGTTACCCTGGTAGCCCGTGGACCGGTGGTCGTTCCCGACAGTGGACGAGGCCCCCGAACCGCAGCGACGGCACCTCCGGAATCCCCGGTACGGCAGCCGGTACGCACCTCACGATCGCGACCACGGGAGCCCCCTTTGGCTATGCAGCCCACATCCACGACGACCAAGCACATCTTCGTCACCGGGGGTGTCGCCTCCTCCCTCGGCAAGGGTCTGACTGCCTCCAGCCTGGGTGCCCTGCTCAAGGCGCGGGGTCTGCGGGTCACGATGCAGAAGCTCGACCCGTACCTCAACGTCGACCCCGGCACGATGAACCCGTTCCAGCACGGAGAGGTGTTCGTCACCAACGACGGCGCCGAGACCGACCTGGACATCGGCCACTACGAGCGCTTCCTCGACGTCGACCTCGACGGCTCGGCCAACGTCACGACCGGCCAGGTCTACTCGCAGGTCATCGCCAAGGAGCGGCGGGGTGAGTACCTCGGCGACACCGTCCAGGTCATCCCGCACATCACCAACGAGATCAAGCACCGCATCCGCCGCATGGCGACCGACGACGTCGACGTCGTCATCACCGAGGTCGGCGGCACGGTCGGCGACATCGAGTCGCTGCCGTTCCTGGAGACCGTCCGCCAGGTCCGCCACGAGGTCGGCCGGGACAACGTCTTCGTGGTCCACATCTCCCTGCTGCCCTACATCGGGCCCTCCGGCGAGCTGAAGACCAAGCCCACCCAGCACTCGGTCGCCGCCCTGCGCAACATCGGTATCCAGCCGGACGCCATCGTGCTGCGCGCCGACCGCGAGGTCCCGACCGCCATCAAGCGCAAGATCTCGCTGATGTGCGACGTCGACGAGACCGCCGTCGTGGCCTGCCCCGACGCCCGCTCGATCTACGACATCCCCAAGGTGCTCCACACCGAGGGCCTGGACGCCTACGTCGTGCGCAAGCTCGACCTGCCGTTCCGTGATGTCGACTGGACCACGTGGGACGACCTGCTGGACCGCGTCCACAACCCGGACCACGAGATCAAGGTCGCGCTCGTCGGCAAGTACATCGACCTGCCCGACGCGTACCTCTCCGTCACCGAGGCCATCCGCGCCGGCGGTTTCGCGAACAGGGCCCGTGTCCAGGTCAAGTGGGTCGCGTCCGACGACTGCAAGACCCCGGCCGGTGCCGCGAAGCAGCTCGCCGACGTCGACGCGATCTGTGTCCCCGGAGGCTTCGGCGACCGCGGTGTCAACGGCAAGATCGGCGCCATCCAGTACGCCCGCGAGAACAAGGTGCCGCTGCTGGGCCTCTGCCTCGGCCTCCAGTGCATCGTGATCGAGGCGGCGCGCAACCTCGCCGAGATCCCCGACGCCAACTCCACCGAGTTCGACGCCGCCACCTCCCACCCCGTCATCTCGACGATGGAGGAGCAGCTCGCCTACGTCGAGGGCGCGGGCGACCTGGGCGGCACCATGCGCCTCGGCCTGTACCCGGCGAAGCTCGCCGAGGGTTCGGTCGTCCGTGAGACGTACGCCGACCAGCCGTACGTGGAGGAGCGTCACCGCCACCGCTACGAGGTCAACAACTCCTACCGCGCCGAGCTGGAGAAGAAGGCCGGACTGGTCTTCTCCGGCACCTCCCCGGACAACAAGCTCGTCGAGTTCGTCGAGTACCCGCGCGAGGTCCACCCCTACCTGGTGGCAACCCAGGCGCACCCCGAGCTCACGTCCCGCCCGACCCGCCCGCACCCGCTCTTCGCGGGCCTGGTGAAGGCGGCCGTGGAGCGCAAGACGGCCAAGTAGCCGACAGACGATACGGTTGGCCGGGGTACGCGTCCGCAGGGACACGTACCCCGGTTTCTGTTTGTTCGTGGGAGGACGTACATGGGTTTCCAGGACACGCCCGAGGAGTGGCAGGTCACCGCGACCGAGACGCCCTTCACCGGCGCGAAGACCAGCATCCGGACCGACGACGTCGTCATGCCCGACGGCGGCGTCGCCCGGCGCGACTACCAGGTGCACCCCGGCTCCGTCGCCGTCCTCGCGCTCGACGAGGACGGCAGGGTCCTCGTCCTGAAGCAGTACCGGCACCCCGTGCGCCACAAGCTCTGGGAGATCCCGGCCGGGCTGCTCGACGTCCCCGGTGAGAACCCCTTGCACGCCGCGCAGCGCGAGCTGTACGAGGAGGCGCACGTCAAGGCCGAGGACTGGCGGGTGCTGACCGACGTCTACACCACCCCGGGCGGCTGCGACGAGGCCGTGCGCATCTTCCTGGCCCGGGACCTCTCCGAGGTCGTGGGCGAACGCTTCGAGGTCGCCGAGGAGGAGGCGGACATGGAGCTCGCGCGGGTGCCGCTCCAGGACCTCGTACGCGGAGTGCTCGCCGGGGACCTGCACAACAACTGCCTGGTCGTGGGTGTCCTCTCGCTCACCGCCGTTCTCGGCGGAGAGGGCGTGGACTCGCTGCGCCCGGCCGAAGCCCCCTGGCCTGCCCGGCCGTTCGAGGCCTGACGGTCCGTCCGTCACCGCGTACCGTGACCCGCCCCCGGTCGGACAGTCGTAAAAAGGCTGATCCGATCGGGGGACTTGTCCGCCACGCTCCACCGTGATCGTCCACATGCCTGAACTACGCTCGGTAAGCCCCGACCGGAGTTCCGGCGGGCACCGCGTGCAGCGAAGTGGAGCGTGGCTCGTGACCGATCAGGCGGTGGACACCAGCGGCCCGGCGGGAGTAGCGGGGACCGAGGAGCCGTCCGGTGCCGTCCCACCCCAATTCTTCGGGCGGGAACGCGAGTTGAAGGAACTCCGGGCCGATATCGAGCGGGCGGGACTGGATACGCTCGCGGGGCGCGGGAGCGCCCGTGCCAGGGTGCTGCTGATCGCAGGCCGGCCCGGTTCGGGGCGTAGCGCACTGGCCGCCGAACTCGCCCGACGACTCGTCGGTTCCGCTTCCGCTTCCGGTTCCGCCACGGGGTCCGGTCCCGCCCTTTCGGGTGACTATCCCGACGGGGTCCTGAGGGTAGGGCTCACCGATCCGGACGGCCACCGGGTCCCCACCGAACGTACCGCCCGCGACATCCTGGACCTGCTCGGTGTGACCGGCCCGGCCGGCGCCGACGAGGACGAGCTCTCCGAGATGGTCCGCGAGGCCCTCGCCGTACGCCGGGTCCTGCTCCTGCTCGACGACGCCGTGGACGCCGAACAGGTCGACCCGCTCCTGCCCGACAGTCCGGACTGCCTGGTCGTCGCCACTTCGACGGGCCCGCTCACCGGCATCCCCGGCGTCCGCCCCTGCACCATCGGCGGCCTGGACGCCCGTTCCGCCGTACAGCTGCTCGGCCGGCTTATCGGCCAGGTGCGTATCACCGTCGACCCGCGTACCGCCGAGACGCTCGCCGAGGAGTGCGGCGGGCAGCCCGCCGCACTGGTCCTGGTGGGCGGCTGGCTCGCCGCCCGTCCCCACGCGTCCGTGGCCGATGTCACCAAGCAGGTGCACGAACTGCCGGACGACGTCGAACAGCCGACCGGTGCCCGGCCGCTGGCCCGCGCGTTCCGCCTGGTCTACGAGTCCCTTCCGCCGGCCGCCGCCCGGATACTGCGCCTGCTCGCCCTCGCGCCCGCCGGCCTGGCCGACGCCCACACCGCCTCCGCGCTGGCCGGCTGTTCGGTCTCGGCGGCCCAGTCGACGCTGGACGACTTCGTCGGCCTCGGCCTCCTGCGGACGAACGGCGCGGCTCTGCCGCAGTACGAGGTGCCCGGCTGCCTCGCACCGATGCTGCGCGCACTCCTGGAGGACCGGGACAGGCCGGCCGAGATCCAGCTGGCCAGGGCGCGGATGCTGGAGCGGACCGTGCGCCAGCTCCAGTCCTGCCGGGCCGTCACCGACCCGGAGGACTCCCCGTCCCAGCGGAAGCTGGCCGGACTGCCCAGGTCCCTGCGGTTCTCCCACGCCGAGTCGGCCGCCGCCTGGCTGCGGATGCGCCAGCCCGCCCTGCTGGCCTCCGCCAGGATCGCGGTCGAGGACGGTGAGCTGGACACCCTGGCGAGGAGGCTGGTGGCCGCACTCGTACGGGCGCTCGCCGTGCACCGGGGAACCGAGCAGGCGGCCCCTGAGCTGTACGGGCTGCATCAGCTGGTCCTCGATGTGGCCGAGCGCCGCGATCTGCCCCGTGAGAAGGCCGCCGCCCTGCTGAACCTCGCCGATCTGGACGCCAGGACCGGCCGTACGCAGGACGCGCTGACCCGCTACCGGGCCGCACTGGACGCCGGACGCGAGGCGAAGGACCTCTACGCGACCGGCCGCGCGATGGAATCCGTAGGCGGGGCGTACGCCGAGCTCGGGGACTTCCACCGGGCGTCGGACTGGTACGGCCGGGCGCTCGCGCAGCGGCTCACCCAGGGGGAGCGGGCCGACGAGGCACGGCTGTACGGGCGCCTCGGCGCCGTTCACACCTACGCCGGGCGCTACGGCGAGGCCCTGCGGAACTGGCGAGCCGCCGCGGCCGGGCACCGCAGGCTCGGGGACCTGCCGGCCCAGGCGCGGGCGCTCAGCGAGGCCGCGCGGGTGCAGGAGTACGCGGGCCGCCCGCAGGAGTCGCTGCACACCTGCCGGGAAGCGGTGGAGCTGGCGCGGCAGGCACAGGACGTGCGGCTCCAGGCGGCGCTCCAGCTCCGGCTGGCCGACACGCTGGACCGGCTGGGGGACCCCGCGGCGGCGGGGCTGCACAGGGGCGCAGCCGAGAGATTGCTCGGCGAGAAAGGTTCAGCCTACGAAATCCGTAGCGCTTCGGCTGAAAGTTAATGCTTTGTAAGGCTAGACAGCGCGAAGTCCTTCATTAGACTGGCTCCCGCCGCGTGTCACTGCGGTGTCTCCATTTATGCTGGGTGTATCCGGGTATCCACCGCTATGCCCGAACCCCCTCCGAGCCAAGGACCGTGATCGACGTGAAGGTCGGCATCCCCCGCGAAGTCAAGAACAACGAGTTCCGGGTGGCGATCACCCCCGCCGGAGTGCATGAGCTCGCCCGCCATGGCCACCAGGTCCTGATCGAGCGGAACGCCGGCGCCGGTTCGTCCATCACGGACGAGGAGTACGTCGCCGCCGGAGCGCAGATCCTGGCCACGGCCGACGAGGTCTGGGCCGCCGCCGACCTGCTGCTCAAGGTCAAGGAGCCGGTCGCCGAGGAGTACCACCGCCTCCGCAAGGGCCAGACGCTCTTCACCTACCTGCACCTCGCCGCCTCCCGCGAGTGCACCGACGCGCTGCTCGAGTCGGGCGCCACGGCCATCGCGTACGAGACGGTGGAGACCGCCAACCGCGCGCTCCCGCTGCTCGCCCCGATGTCCGAGGTCGCGGGCCGGCTGGCCCCGCAGGTCGGCGCCTACCACCTGATGCGCTCCGTGGGCGGCCGTGGTGTGCTGCCGGGCGGCGTCCCGGGCACCGCCGCGGGCAAGGCCGTCGTCATCGGCGGCGGCGTCTCCGGCTGGAACGCCACCCAGATCGCCGTCGGTCTCGGCTTCCACGTCACGCTGCTCGACCGCGACATCAACAAGCTCCGCGAGGCCGACAAGATCTTCGGCACCAAGGTGCAGACGGTCGTCTCCAACGCCTTCGAACTGGAGAAGGCGGTCGTCGAGGCCGACCTCGTCATCGGCGCCGTTCTGATCCCCGGAGCGAAGGCCCCGAAGCTGGTCACCAACGAGCTCGTCGCCAAGATGAAGCCCGGAAGTGTACTTGTCGACATTGCAATCGATCAGGGTGGTTGCTTCGAGGACTCGCACCCGACGACGCACGCCGAGCCGACGTTCACGGTCCACAACTCGGTCTTCTACTGCGTCGCCAACATGCCGGGTGCGGTGCCGAACACCTCCACGTACGCGCTCACCAACGCCACGCTCCCGTACATCGTGGAGCTGGCGAACCGCGGCTGGGCCGAGGCCCTGCGCCGCGACGTCGCACTCGCCAAGGGCCTCAACACCCATGATGGGCAGGTCGTTTACCGCGAGGTGGCCGAGGCGCACGGCCTCGACCACGTCGAGCTGAGCTCGCTTCTCGGCTGACGGGTCAACACTTCCGTCAACCTCACGCGTCCGGCCGGACCTTGCCGAGCAAGGTCCGGCCGGAGGCATGTCGGGGCCCGGCGCGGGGTCCGATCAACTCGCCTCGAACGTAACCCTTTACCCGTTTCGTGCCCTCGCGAAATGTGCGGCTTGTTCTCCGTGCACCCTTGACAGAGGGGCGTTCGATTGCCGACACATCGGGCCGGGTCCGGCGGATTGTGTTGCTGCGGACCGGTGACACGCCATAGAGTCGCCAATCGTCGGCATGGTGCCACGCTGACCTATCGATAAGTTTCCTGGTCACATCCAAGGAGGTAAGACGACTTGTGAATGAGTCGACATTTACTCCTGGGGGTGGTCAACCAGGGATGCCCGCACGGGGTCTGAGCCCGATCGGGCTCGAAGCTGTCGGCTCCGTCGCTGTCCGCACCTTCGCCACTCACCAGCACATGACGACAGCCCCCCAGATGATGGACGGCCTACACGTGAACGCCACGGCCGGCAACGAGAGTGGTCGCAAGTCCGACCACTTCGCCGACTTCGCCGAGGTGCCCGAGGGGCACTTCTACGACCCCGATGCCGAGTACGAGCCCGATCCGGAGTACGCGGCCACGCTCGCACCCGACGCCGCGCGCCAGCGCCGCGAGCGGATCGGCCCCACGGGCCGGCCCCTGCCGTACTTCCCGATCCCGGGCCCGCTGACCGATCACGGCCCCGCGAAGATCATCGCGATGTGCAACCAGAAGGGCGGCGTCGGCAAGACCACGTCGACCATCAACCTGGGTGCCGCGCTCGCGGAGTACGGACGACGCGTCCTGCTCGTCGACTTCGACCCGCAGGGTGCCCTGTCGGTCGGCCTCGGGGTGAACCCGATGGAGCTCGACCTCACCGTCTACAACCTGCTCATGGAGCGGGGAATGTCGGCCGACGAGGTCCTGCTGAAGACCGCAGTGCCCAACATGGACCTGCTCCCGAGCAACATCGACCTCTCGGCCGCGGAAGTGCAGCTGGTCAGCGAGGTGGCCCGCGAGTCCACCCTGCAGCGGGCTCTCAAGCCGCTGATGGCCGACTACGACTACATCGTGATCGACTGTCAGCCCTCGCTCGGCCTGCTCACCGTGAACGCCCTGACGGCGGCTCACAAGGTGATAGTGCCGCTGGAGTGCGAGTTCTTCGCGCTGCGCGGTGTGGCCCTGCTCACCGAGACCATCGAGAAGGTCCAGGAGCGGCTCAACCCGGAACTGGAGCTCGACGGCATCCTCGCCACCATGTACGACTCCCGCACGGTGCACAGCCGCGAGGTCCTCGCGCGCGTCGTCGAGGCCTTCGACGAGCACGTCTACCACACCGTCATCGGGCGCACGGTGCGCTTCCCGGAGACCACGGTCGCCGGTGAGCCCATCACCACGTACGCGTCCAACTCGGTCGGTGCGGCCGCCTACCGCCAGCTCGCCAGGGAGGTGCTCGCCCGGTGTCACGCCGAGTGAGTCTCCCGGGGGCCGACGAACTGTTCCGCACGACCGGTGGGATGGGGCTCCAGGGCTCCTCACCCGCGGAGCGGCGACGCAAGGCCAACGGTGAGGCGCGCGTGCCGGCGCCGGCCGGTGAGAGCGACTCCCGGACGGACGCGCCGGGACAGGGCGGGGGACCGGCGGGAGCCGGAGGCGGCCAGACCGCCCCGGCCCGTGAGGAGCACGCGGCGGCCGAGGCCGACGGGAACGAGTCGCGCAGCCGGGGCGGCGAGGCCGACCGTGCCGCGCCGGCCGGTACGTCAGGTTCCGGGGCCAGGCCGTCCGCCCAGGAGCCCGTGCCCGCCGTCCAGCAGCAGCGCAGGCGCGGCGGCGGACGCGGTGCGAACCGCAGGCCCAGCGGCCGTGAGCGCCACGACGAGAAGATCACGGTCTACGTGTCCGCCGAGGAGCTGATGGACCTCGAGCACGCCAGGCTGGTCCTGCGCGGCGAACACGGGCTCGCGGTCGACCGCGGACGCATCGTCCGTGAGGCCGTCGCAGTGGTCCTCGCGGACCTGGAGTCCCGGGGCGACGCGAGCATCCTCGTACGGCGCCTGCGCGGCCGCTGAGCGGAACGGCGCCGGTAGCCTGCCCGGGAGGGCCGCCGACCGGGTGGCCCGGCCCTCGGGCACGGGCCACCGCCCGCCCGGCCCCCGCCGCACCCCTGGACCGCGATGCCGACGACCGACGACGCCGCCCGCCCGCCCCGCCGGACCCTCGGCCGCGGGCCGGGCGCCGCGCCCGCGCCGGCCCCGCCGCCTTCCGGACCGCCGGAGGCGGCCGAGGAGCCCCAGGCCCCCGCACCGGACGCACCGCCGCCGGCTGTCCTTGGCCCCGTGCCCGACCCCGACCCCGTGCCCGACCCCGACCCCCTGCCCGGCCCCGTCCCGGGTTCTGCCCCCGTCGCCGATGTACCCGATGTCCCGTCCGCAGCGGTCCCCGCGGCGTCCGGGGAGAGCGGTGACACCGCCGGGGGCCAGGAGTCCGGGGAGCCCGGGGAGCCCGGGGACAAGCGGTTCACCGTCCGGCTGGTGAACTTCGAGGGCCCCTTCGATCTCCTGCTCCAGCTGATCTCCAAGCACAAGCTCGACGTCACCGAGGTCGCCCTGTCCAAGGTCACCGACGAGTTCATGGCGCACATCCGGGCCATGGGCGCGGACTGGGACCTCGACCAGACCACCGAGTTCCTCGTCGTCGCCGCGACCCTCCTGGACCTCAAGGCCGCCAGGCTGCTGCCCACCGCCGAGGTGGAGGACGAGGCGGACCTGGCGCTCCTCGAAGCGCGGGACCTGCTCTTCGCCCGGCTGCTGCAGTACCGCGCGTACAAACAGATCGCGGACATCTTCCGGACCAGGCTGGAGGCTGAGGGCCGCCGCTACCCCCGTACCGTCGGCCTGGAACCGCACCACGCTGAGCTGCTGCCCGAGGTGGTCATCAGCATCGGCCCCGAGGGTTTCGCCCGGCTCGCCGTGAAGGCTATGCAGCCCAGGGCCGAGCCTCAGGTGTACATCGACCACATCCACGCGCCGCTGGTCAGCGTGCGGGAACAGGCCGAGATCGTGGTCCTGCGGCTGCGCGAGGCGGGCGAGCTGAATTTCCGCGCCCTCACCGAGGACGCACCGGACACCCTCACCGTCGTGGCCCGTTTCCTCGCCCTGCTGGAGCTGTACCGGGAGAAGGCCGTCACCCTGGACCAGGAGGAGGCGCTCGGAGAACTCGTCGTGCGCTGGTCGGGCGGCGAGGACGCGGTACCCACGGTGACGGACGAGTTCGACCAGGAGATCCACGGGGCGCACGAGGAAGCAGAGGACCCACAGGCATGAGCGAGCAGAGCAACGAGCACCGGCAGGCGACCGGCGTCGCCCGCCTCGACCTCAAGCCCGCCCTGGAGGCGGTCCTCATGGTCGTCGACGAGCCCGCCACCGAGGAACACCTCGCCAAGGTGCTCCAGCGCCCCCGCAGGGCCGTCGCGGACGCCCTGCGGGAACTGGCCGACGAATACACCGTCCAGCGCCGTGGATTCGATCTGAGGCTCGTCGCGGGCGGCTGGCGTTTCTATACCCGCCCGGAGTACGCCGACGCCGTCGAGGGCTTCGTCCTGGACGGCCAGCACGCCCGCCTGACCCAGGCGGCCCTGGAGACGCTCGCCGTGGTCGCGTACCGCCAGCCGGTGAGCCGCTCCAGGGTCTCCGCGGTGCGCGGAGTGAACTGCGACGGCGTGATGCGGACCCTTCTGCAGAGGGGCCTGGTGGAGGAGGCGGGCGCGGAACCCGAAACAGGTGCGATCCTGTACAGGACGACGAACTACTTTCTGGAGCGTATGGGCCTGCGAGGCCTGGACGAGCTCCCGGAGCTCGCGCCCTTCCTCCCCGAGGCGGACGCGATCGAGGCTGAGACGCTAGAGGGTGTGCCGTCGTTCGATCCGGACGCACCGGACACCCCGGATACTCACGCAGACGACAAGACGGAATTTTGATGCGAAGCAGTGGCAGGAACAGCGGAAGCGGCAGCGGCAGCGGCAACGGCAAGAGCGGCGGCAACCGGGACAACCGGGGTGCCGGCGCCGGCCGCGGGTCCCAGCCGAGGACGGGCGGCGGGCGCGACGACCGCTCCCAGCCCAGGACCGGCGGCGGGCGCGACGACCGCGGCTCGCAGTCGAGGACGGGTGGCGGGCGCGATGACCGCGGCTTCCAGCCCAGGACGGGTGGCGGGCGCGACGATCGCGGGTCCCAGCCCAGGACGGGTGGCGGGCGTGACGACCGCGGGTCCCAGTCGAGGACGGGTGGCGGGCGTGACGATCGCGGCTTCCAGCCCAGGACGGGTGGCGGGCGCGATGACCGCGGGTCCCAGTCGAGGACCGGTGGCGGGCGCGATGACCGTGGCTTCCAGCCCAGGACGGGTGGCGGGCGCGATGACCGTGGCTTCCAGCCGAGGACCGGTGGCGGGCGCGACGACCGCGGCTTCCAGCCGAGGACCGGTGGCGGGCGCGACGACAAGCCGGAGGAGCAGCGTCCCCGCAGGCCGCGTCCCGAGGAGCGCCGCTACGACGTGGGCAACGACAGGCCGGGCGGCGACGGCGGCCTCCGCAAGGGGCGTGGCGAGGCCGCACGCGGCGGAGCCAAGGGCGGCCCGAAGGCCGCACAGCACGTGAGCAAGGGCGGACGCCGGGTGGGCGCGCCGTCCCGCCCGCGCGAGCTCGACGCCAAGATCGAGCAGCGCAACCGCGACAGGTACGCGGACAAGCCCGAGATCAAGACGCCCAAGACGCACCCGGGTGCCGAGCAGGAGGGCGAGCGGCTGCAGAAGATCCTCGCCCGCGCCGGTATGGGTTCGCGCCGGGCGTGCGAGGAGCTCATCGAGCAGGCCAGGGTGGAGGTCAACGGCGAGATCGTCCTGGAACAGGGCAAGCGCGTCGACCCGGCGAAGGACGAGATCAAGGTCGACGGCCTGACCGTCGCGACCCAGTCGTTCCTGTTCTTCGCGCTGAACAAGCCGGCCGGTGTCGTCTCCACCATGGGTGACCCGGACGGCCGCCAGAACCTCGGCGACTACGTCAACAACCGCGAGACGCGGCTGTTCCACGTCGGCCGGCTCGACACCGAGACCGAGGGCATCATCCTGCTCACCAACCACGGCGAGCTGGCCCACCGTCTGACGCACCCCGGGTACGGGGTGAAGAAGATCTACCTGGCCGCCATCCAGGGCCCGCTGCCGCGTGACCTCGGCAAGCGGCTCAAGGACGGCATCCAGCTGGAGGACGGGTACGCCCGCGCCGACCACTTCCGGGTCGTCGAGAACACCGGCAAGAACTACCTGGTCGAGGTGACCCTCCACGAGGGCCGCAAGCACATCGTCCGCCGGATGCTGGCCGAGGCCGGCTTCCCGGTCGAGCGGCTCGTGCGCACGTCCTTCGGGCCGATCCCGCTGGGCGACCAGAAGTCCGGCTGGCTGCGCAGGCTCACCAACACCGAGGTGGGCATGCTGATGCGCGAGGTCGGCCTGTAACCGCACTCCTCGAAGGGCCCGCGTCCGGCTCCTGTTCGTATCCGAACAGGAAATCGGCCGCGGGCCTTTTGCTGTCGCCGTTCCGCCTTTATAGTCAGAGTGACTATTAAGGAGGCGGGCGTGAGTCTCGCGGACATTCTGGATCCCCTGCAGCAACCCCTGGTGACGCTCCTCGGTACGCCGGTCAGCTGGACCGAGGTTCTGGGCTTCGGCAGTGGAGCGCTCTGCGTCTGGCTCGTGGCCCGCCAGCACCTCGCCAACTGGCCGATCGGCATCGCCAACAACCTGTTCTTCATCCTGCTGTTCACCCAGGCCGGCCTGTACGCCGACGCCGGCCTCCAGATCGTCTTCATCGCCCTCGCCGCGTACGGCTGGTGGACCTGGACCCACGGGGGTGGACCAGGTGCGTCCGTCCTGCCGGTGCGCGGCACCACGCGCACCGAATGGACCTGGCTGCTCACGGCGGGGGCGGTGGGGACTCTCGCCCTGACCCTCCTGCTCTCCCGCGCCACCGACTCGACGGTCCCGTTCTGGGACGCGCTGACCACATCGCTCTCGCTGATGGCGACCTACGGCCAGTGCCGCAAGCGGGTCGAGTCCTGGTGGCTGTGGATCGCCGCCGACATCGTCTACATCCCGCTGTACGCGTACAAGGAGCTCTACCTCACCTCGCTCCTGTACGCGGGCTTCCTGACGCTCTGCCTGATCGGCCTGCGTAACTGGAGCCGCGAACTCGTCCCTCAGAAGCGCCAGTTGACGGGAGTCGCGGCATGAAGCGCTACGAACACGGCCTCGTCCTCGGCAAGTTCTACCCGCCCCACGCCGGCCACCACCACCTGGTCCGCACCGCCCAGGACCGGTGCGAACGGCTGACGGTCCTTGTCTGCGCCTCCTCGGTGGAGTCCGTCCCCCTCGCCGTCAGGGTCGCCTGGATGCGGGAGGCGCACCCGGAAGCCACCGTGGTGGGAGCCCTCGACGACACCCGCATGGACCTCCACGACCCGGCGGTGTGGGACGCCCACATGGCCGTCTTCACCGCAGCCGTCCCGGAGCGCGTCGACGCCGTCTTCACCTCGGAGTCGTACGGGGACGAACTGGCCCGCCGCTTCGGCGCCGAATCCGTCTGCGTCGACCCCGACCGCACCCTCTTCCCGGTCTCCGGCACGGCGGTGCGCAAGGACCCCGTCGGCTCCTGGGACTTCCTCGCGCCGCCCGTACGCGCCGCTCTCGCCCGCCGGGTCGTCGTCCTCGGCGCCGAGTCCACCGGCACCACGACGATGACCCGGGCCCTGGCCGAGCACTACCGGGGGCGCGGCGGCATCTGGGCACGGACGGGCTGCGTCGACGAGTACGGACGGGAGTTCAGCGAACGGAAACTGGCCGATCTCCGCCGCCGCGAACCGGGCGCGCAATGGGAGGACGTGGTCTTCACCACCGAGGACTTCCCACTGATCGCCGCCGCCCAGAACGCACGCGAGGACGCGGCCGCCGCCACCGGCTCCCCGGTCCTCTTCTGCGACACGGACTCCTTCGCCACCACCGTCTGGCACGAGCGTTACGTCGGCGGGCGCAACCCGCTCGTCGAGCGGACCGCCGACCTGGTCACCCATCACCTCTGGCTGCTCACCGACCACGAGGGGGTCGCCTTCGAGGACGACGGGCTGCGTGACGGCGAGGAGCTGCGGCCCTGGATGACGGACCGGTTCCGCGACGAACTCACCCGCACCGGGCGCGAGTTCATCGAGCTGACCGGCCCCCACCCCGAACGCCTCAGGACGGCGGTCGCCGCCGTGGACGCCCTGCTCGACCGGGGCTGGAACTTCGCCCCGCCCCTCCCGGAACGACGATGAGCACCGCCCCCGAGGGGTACGACCCCCACGCCTTCGTCCCCTTCGCGGTCACCGTCGACCTCGCCGTGTTCACGGTCCGCGAGGCCCGGCTCCACGTCCTGCTCGTGGAACGGGGCGGGGAACCGTACAAGGGCCGGTGGGCGCTGCCCGGCGGCTTCATCCTGCCCAGGGAGTCGGCGGAGGAGGCCGCCCGCCGCGAACTGGCCGAGGAAACCGGCCTCACCCAGGGCGCCGTCGGCGGGCTCCACCTGGAACAGCTCCGCACCTACACGGAACCGGACCGCGACCCGAGGATGAGGGTCGTCTCCGTCGCGTACGCCGCGCTCCTGCCCGACCTGCCCGAGCCCCGCGGCGGCGGGGACGCGGCGAGCGCGCGGTGGTGGGACGCGACGGACCCCGGCGACCTGGCCTTCGACCACGAGCGCATCCTCGCCGACGCGTACGACCGGATCGGCGCCAAGCTCGAGTACACCTGCCTGGCCACCGCGTTCTGTCCCCCCGAGTTCACCCTCGGCGAGCTCCAGCAGGTGTACGAAACGGTCTGGGGCGTCGAGCTCGATCGCCCCAACTTCCGGCGCAAGGTCCTCGCCACACCCGGTTTCGTCGAAGCCGTCGAAGGATCACCGCGCCGCACCGGCGGACGGGGGAAACCCGCCGCCCTGTACCGGGCGGGTGCCGCTGCCGCCCTGCACCCTCCACTCCTGCGCCCGGAAGGACGAACCGAATGACCGTGACGAGGACGACGACGAAACAGGCCGCCACGGGGGCCCTGACCGGCCTCGCGCTCGGGGACGCGCTGGGCTTCCCGACCGAGTTCAACGACGTGCCCTCCATCCTCGCGAAGTGCGGGCCGTGGCGGCAGATGGACCTGGCGACACCGGCGTTCGTCAGCGACGACACCCAGATGACGCTGGCCCTCGGGCGGGGCATCCGCACCGCGATGGACAGCGGCCTGCTCACGCCGCCGCGGCTGGCCGGGCCGGTGCGCGAGGAGTTCGTCTCCTGGTACCACGACCCGGACAACAACCGGGCCCCCGGCAACACCTGCCTCCAGGCCTGCCGCCTGCTGGACAGCGACCGTCCTTGGCAGGAGGCCAGCCAGACACGCTCCAAGGGCTGCGGGGCGAACATGCGGGTCGCGCCGATCGGGCTCGTACCGGGGCTCAGCGAGGAACAGCGCGCCGGAGCCGCGCAGCTCCAGGCCGCGCTGACCCACGGCCACCCCACGGCCCTGGCCGCCTCGGACCTGATGGCCCGCGCGGTGTTCCTGCTGGCCCAGGGGGCGGAACCGCTGGGTCTCGTCGGGCAGTTGCGCAGCTACGCGTACGAGAGCGGCGGACGCTACCTCACGCGCTGGCTCGGCGACCTGTGGCGCCACGCGGGCGACGCGTCGCCGGAGGCGTACATCCGGCGTGGCTGGGACGAGTGCCTGACCGCGCTGGCGAAGGTCCAGGAGGCGCTGCGCGATCCGTCGCCCGAGACGGACCCGTGCGAGGTGACCGGCGACGGGTGGATCGCGGAGGAGGCCCTGGCCACGGCCCTGCACTGCTTCCTCCTCTTCCCCGAGGAGCCGCTGACGGCCCTGCGCCGGGCGGCCTGCACCCGGGGCGACTCCGATTCGCTTGCCTGCCTGACGGGGGCGCTGTCGGGAGCGCATCTGGGGGCGGGGGCGTGGCCGAAGGAGTGGTCGGAGCGGATCGAGTACCGCAGCGACCTGCTGTCGCTCGGGGCGCTCTGGGACGCGTGATCCCGGGCCCGTCCCGGGGTTCGTCCCCTCAAGCGCCGGCCGGTCCGGGGTCCGGTGGCCCGGTCACGTGACCGACCCGCCCGACCACCGACAAGGGTCAGGCGGACGCCGAGGCCCGGCGGGTGCGGAGCAGGAAGTCCTCCACCCGGGCGCGGTCCGGCGCGGGCCGCAGGGGCGTGGTCGTGGCCGCCGCCTCGTTCTCTTCGGCCAGCCGCGTCATCCGGCGTTCCACCTCGGCCCACGGGACCTCGCCGCGCTTGACCGCGAGCAGGTCCTCGCGGGCGTCGCCGACGTCGATCGTCAGCCGGCCCGTGCGCAACAGGTCCAGGCTGCTCGTCATCAGACGCAGCAGATGCATGGCGTGCTTCCAGCGCGGCGCCCCGTACTGCCGGACGTCCGCGTCCAGTTTGCGGCGCTGCCCCAGCGCGTAGCCGGCGAAGCTCTGGTGGGCGAGCTTCGACAAGAACGCCCCGCGCAGGTCCACGAGCTCCCGGCCGGTGGCGTCGATCCGCTCGACGATCGGTGAGTGCAGGCACTCCAGCACATTGGGATTGGCCCGCAGCGCAAGCTCGCAGAAGCGCTCCAGCTCCCAGGAGAACTGCTCTTCGGACGGTCCGTCGACATGGGTCGGCGGCTTGTCGAGGCGCCAGAACAGCGGGGTGGGGGCCAGGAAGACACCCCGCCGGTCCGTGTCGCTGCCGACGGTGGCGAGCCCGAAGGCGCGGGAGCCCATCACACACGAGTAGACCGTGTGATCGCGGACGAGAGCCTCGGCTTCCGGGGTGATCATGCCGAGAGGGTACGTGCGGCGGGGGTGCCCCGCGCCAGCGGTTTACGCGAGCCGGATGCTCCCCCCTGTGACGGTGATCCGCTCGGCGGGCAGCGGACGCGTCGCGGGCCCGGACTCGACGGCGCCGTCCGTGATGGCGAACTTGCTGCCGTGGCACGCGCAGTCGATCGTGGTGTCCGCGACCTTCGAGACCGTGCACCCGGCGTGGGTGCAGATCGCGGAGAAGGCCTTGAACTCGCCTGCCTCGGGCTGGGTCACCACCACCTTCTGCTCCTTGAAGATCGTGCCGCCGCCGACCGGGATGTCGGACGTCCGGGCGAGCTCCTCGCCCCCCGGGGCCGGCGTCCCGGACGCCGAGGCGCCGGGCGACGTGGTGGCCGGTGTCGGGGTGCTGTCCCCGCCGCCGTCCCCGGACGACCCGCAGCCCGTCGCCAGTGCGGCCGCGCCAGCGGCTCCCGCCGTCAGGACTGTCCTTCGCCGTGCGTTCATCGCTCTCCTCGTGTCGGGACTCCCCGTGGCGACGATCGTGACGCCACGGACCTGAATGGCGAAGCAACCCGGCGGGTGTGTTAGCCGCGAGATCCGGGCCACCTCGTTGTCTCACGGACAGAGCGCCGTGACCACGGGCCCCGCCGCCCCTCTACGCTGAAATGCACAGGTGCGCACCGAGCGCGCCGGGTGAAGAAGCGAGGGGTACGACGTGGCGGTACGAGCGGTCCGCGGAGCCGTCCAGCTGGAGCGGGACGAGGCCGGGCACATGGACGAGCGGGTCGGCGCCCTGCTCACCGCCATCCTGGAGCGCAACAGCCTCGTCGCCGACGATCTGATCAGTGTCTGGTTCACGGCCACCCCGGACCTGCACAGCGACTTCCCGGCAGCCGCCGCCCGCGGCCTCGGCATAGTCGACGTACCGTTGATCTGCGCGCAGGAGCTGGACATCGAGGGGGCCATGCCCCGCGTGATCCGCATCCTCGCCCACGTCGAGACCGGTCTCTCCAAAGCCGGAATCAGCCACGTCTACCTCGGCGCCACCGGCGCCCTCCGCAAGGACATCGCCCAGTGAGAACAGCCCTCGTCATCGGTACGGGCCTCGTCGGCACGTCCGCCGCGCTCGCCCTCGCCGGGCGCGGCGTGCACGTCCACCTCGTCGACCGTGATCCGTCGTCGGCGCGTACCGCGGCCTCGCTCGGCGCCGGTACGGACGAGGCTCCCGAAGGCCGCGTGGACCTGGCGATCGTCGCCGTGCCGCCGGCCCACACCGCTTCCGTGCTGGCCTCCGCCATGCGCGACGGCCTGGCGCGCGGCTACCTGGACGTGGCGAGCGTCAAGGGCGGCCCGCGCCGCGAGCTGGAGGCGCTCGGGCTCGACCTCGCGCCCTACATGGGGACGCACCCCATGGCCGGGAAGGAGCGCTCGGGCCCGCTCGCGGCCACCGGGGACCTGTTCGAGGGCCGCCCGTGGGTCCTCACCCCCACCCGGGACACCGACACCGAGGTCCTCAACCTGGCACTGGAGCTGGTCGCTCTCTGCCGCGCCGTACCGGTCGTCATGGACGCGGACGCCCACGACCGCGCCGTCGCGCTGGTCTCCCACACCCCGCAGCTGATCTCGTCCATGGTCGCCGCGCGTCTGGAGGAGGCCGACGAGACGGCCGTACGCCTCTGCGGGCAGGGGATCAGGGACGTCACCCGGATCGCGGCCTCCGATCCCCGGATGTGGGTGGAGATCCTCGCCGCGAATCCGGGACCGGTCGCCGATGTGCTGGCCGGGGTCGCCGTGGACCTGGACGAGACGGTCCGGGCGCTGCGCGGCCTCCAGTCGGGCGACGAGGACAAGCGCCGGGCGGGCACCGAAGGCATCGAGGACGTCCTGCGCCGCGGCAACGCGGGCCGGACCCGGGTGCCGGGCAAGCACGGGGCGGCCCCGGCCGCGTACGAGGTCGTGGCCGTGCTCATCACCGACCGGCCTGGCGAGCTCGCCCGGATCTTCGCCGACGCCGGACTGGCCGGGGTCAACATCGAGGATGTCCGCATCGAGCACGCCACCGGCCAGCAGGCGGGCCTGGTGCAGCTCATGGTGGCGCCGAGCGCGGCGCCGGCGCTCGCCGCGACCCTGAAGGACAGGGGCTGGTCGATCCGGCAGTGAGCGGCCCGGACCCACGGGGTACGAGGGGCCGCCCGGCACTCGGTAACCTTGGGGGAGGCCGTATCGAGGCCCGACTCCGCCCACCCCGTGTACCAGGAAGGTGTCCACCACCGTGGAAACCGCAGCAGCCGCCGCTCCGACCGCCCCGGCCGCGGTGATCGTCGCCATAGACGGGCCCTCCGGCACGGGCAAGTCGAGCACGTCCAAGGCCGTCGCCGCCCAGCTCGGGCTCAGCTACCTGGACACCGGTGCCCAGTACCGGGCGATCACCTGGTGGATGCTGAACAACGGCATCGACGTCCAGAACGCGGCGGAGGTCGCGACGGCCGCCGCCAAGCCGGTCATCGTCTCCGGCACCGACCCGGCGGCGCCCACGATCACCGTCGACGGCGAGGACGCGGCGGGCCCGATCCGTACGCAGGAGGTCACCTCCAAGGTCAGCGCCGTCAGCGCGGTCCCCGAGGTGCGCAGCCGGATCACCGAGCTGCAGCGGACCATCGCGGCGGAGGCGGAGCGGGGCATCGTGGTCGAGGGCCGCGACATCGGCACCACCGTCCTGCCGGACGCCGACCTCAAGATCTTCCTGACCGCCTCCCCGGAGGCGCGCGCCGCACGCCGCAGCGGTGAGGTGAAGGGCTCGGACCTCGCCGCCACCAAGGAGGCGCTGATCAAGCGCGACGCGGCCGACTCCGGCCGCAAGACCTCGCCGCTGGCCAAGGCGGACGACGCGTGCGAGGTGGACACCACCGAGCTGACCCTTCAGCAGGTCATCGAGTGCGTCGTCACCCTGGTCGAGGAGAAGCGGGCCGCGAAGTGACCGACGCCACGGGGGCGCCCACGCTGCGCGGAGCGGCCGTCGGGCGAGGGATCGGCATCGGGCTGATGTACGGGCTGTTCAGGCCCCGTGTACTCGGCGCGTGGCGGGTACCCGCCGCCGGACCCGTCATACTCGCGGTGAACCATGCGCACAACATCGACGGACCGATGCTGATGGGTACCGCGCCCCGGCCCGTCCACTTCCTGATCAAGAAGGAGGCGTTCGTCGGCCCCCTCGACCCGTTCCTGCGCGGAATCGGTCAGCTGAAGGTGGACCGTACGACCGTCGACCGCACCGCCATCACCCACGCGCTCGGCGTGCTGGGGAACGGCGGGGTCCTCGGGATCTTTCCCGAGGGGACGAGGGGCGAGGGCGACTTCGCTTCCCTGCGTGCCGGGCTCGCGTACTTCGCGGTGCGCGGCGGGGCGCCGATCGTCCCGGTGGCCGTCCTGGGAAGCACGGAGAGCCGGGGACGGTTGATATCGGCGTTGCCTCCGCTGCGCAGCCGGGTCGATGTCGTCTTCGGCGACGCCTTCCAGGCCGGTGACGGCAGCGGGCGCCGGACGCGTGCGGCGCTGGACGAGGCGACCGTACGCATCCAGGGCCGGCTGACCGCCCACCTGGAAAACGCCAGGCGCCTCACCGGGCGCCGGGTGACACTTGAGTAGTGGGTCGCGCTGACAGTGGCCCATCGATGATGATGCAAAGAGGAACGGACTTCATGAACGACCAGATTCACTCCGACAGCTCGGACCACGAGCACGGAGCACTTGGCGATGCCGAGTACGCGGAGTTCATGGAGCTCGCCGCGCAGGAGGGGTTCGACCCCGAGGATGTCGAGGGCGCGATCGGTGAGGCCGGTCACGGACCGCTTCCCGTCCTCGCTGTCGTCGGCCGCCCGAACGTCGGCAAGTCGACCCTGGTGAACCGCATCCTCGGCCGTCGCGAGGCCGTCGTGCAGGACAAGCCGGGTGTCACCCGTGACCGCGTCAGCTACGAGGCCGAGTGGGCAGGCCGCCGCTTCAAGCTCGTCGACACCGGCGGCTGGGAGCAGGACGTGCTGGGGCTCGACGCCTCGGTCGCCGCCCAGGCCGAGTACGCGATCTCCACGGCCGACGCCGTCGTCTTCGTCGTCGACGCGACGGTCGGCGCCACCGACACCGACGAGGCCGTCGTCAGGCTGCTGCGCAAGGCCAAGAAGCCCGTCGTCCTGTGCGCCAACAAGGTCGACGGACAGAGCGGCGAGGCCGACGCCACCGCCCTCTGGTCGCTCGGTCTCGGCCAGCCGCACCCCGTCTCCTCGCTGCACGGCCGCGGTACGGGCGACATGCTCGACGCCGTGCTGGAGGCGCTCCCCGAGGCCCCCGAGCAGACCTTCGGCACCGCCATCGGCGGCCCGCGCCGTATCGCGCTGATCGGCCGCCCGAACGTCGGCAAGTCCTCGCTCCTGAACAAGGTCGCCAAAGAGGACCGAGTTGTCGTCAACGCCATGGCGGGCACCACGCGTGACCCGGTCGACGAGCTGATCGAGCTCGGCGGCATCACCTGGAAGTTCATCGACACGGCCGGTATCCGCCGCAAGGTGCACCTCCAGGAAGGCGCGGACTACTACGCCTCGCTGCGTACCGCGGCCGCCGTGGAGAAGGCCGAGGTGGCCGTCATCCTGATCGACGCGAGCGAGTCCATCAGCGTCCAGGACCAGCGGATCGTCACCATGGCGGTGGAGGCGGGCCGTGCGATCGTGCTCGCCTTCAACAAGTGGGACACCCTCGACGAGGAGCGCCGCTACTACCTGGAGCGCGACATCGAGACGGAGCTCGCGCAGGTCGCCTGGGCGCCCCGCGTCAACGTCTCGGCGGTCACCGGCCGGCACATGGATCGTCTGGTTCCGGCGATCGAGACCGCGATCGGCGGCTGGGAGACCCGCGTTCCCACCGGCAGGCTGAACGCCTTCCTCGGTGAGATCGTCGCCTCGCACCCGCACCCGATCCGGGGCGGCAAGCAGCCCCGCATCCTCTTCGGCACCCAGGCGGGCATCAAGCCGCCGCGGTTCGTGCTCTTCGCCTCCGGCTTCCTGGAGCACGGCTACCGCCGCTTCGTCGAGCGCCGCCTGCGCGAGGAGTTCGGCTTCGAGGGCACCCCCATCCACATCTCGGTCCGTGTCCGCGAGAAGCGCGGCCGCAACAAGTGACGTCGTAGGCCCGTTCGAGGGCCCGCACGACGAAGCCCCGGACCGCTCGCGCAGGGCGAGTGGTCCGGGGCTCCGTCGTGCCGTCAGTGCTCCCGGGAACCCGGCGGCAGAGCGGCGGGCTGGGCGCGGCCCGCGTGCCTGCCGACGCGCTGCCAGGAACCGAGGTTCCCGGTGTGCGTGGTCTGCCCCCCGGAGGCCGGCTGGGCGCTCAGCGGGGGCCGGGTGCTGAACAGACCGGCACCGAAGCCCGGGTAGGAGAGGTTCTCCTCACCGCTCCGGTCGCCCGGCAGGGCACGGAACGATCGCCGGTACTCGGAGTACAGCGCGTCGTAGATCGGAGTCGGCGACTTCCCGCCCGATGGGTCCTGCGACGGACGCATGGCAGGGATCTGACTCTGGTGCTGGCGGGAGGGGTCGTATGAGTGCACGTAGGTGCCAACGACCTCATCGCCGGTCGGATGCGGGCCCGGGTGAGAAATCCCTGATCGGCGGGGGTACGAGGGACGCACCGGCACGGTCAGGTACCCGCCAGCGGCATCGCCGCGGCCACCAGGAGACCGTTGACGGCGGCCTTCTCCAGGGCGTCACGGAGCAGATCCTCGCGCGGCTGCTGGCCGATCGAGCCGGCCGGGGCAGCGAAGACCAGGACGGACCGTGCCTTGTTGGCCGCGGTCCGCCATCCCTCGGTGACCTGGAGCGGCTGGTGGGCCTGCCACCAGGCGACGGGGGTGCCCCCGCCGGAGCCGGGCTGTAGCACGGCGTGCAGCTGCCCCATGGCCAGGAGGACCGACCAGCCGGGGAGCACGGCAGGCAGCCTGCTCACGTCGGGCGTGGGCTGGAACCCCTGCTCCAGCAGCAGCTGGAGGAATTCGTCGCCCCCGCTGCCGTCGGTGCCGGGCCGGGCGATGGGGCCGGTCGGCTCGACCACGAGGGCCGGCCGGAGGTCGTCCTCGATCAGGACGAGACCGCTGGTGATGCCGAGGACAGCCTGTTCGGGCATGAGACCTTCCGGGTTCTCCGGCTCGCTGCCGGTGATGGATCGCACCGCTCCCTGGAGCTGGTCCTCCGCCACCTGGACGACCTGCGAGGGAATGCAGGTCGCGTGGGCGAACGCGAGCACGGCGGTCTCCTCGCCGACGAACAGCACCGTGCTGGTGCGTTCCTGCTCGGAGTCGCCTGGGGTCCGGCAGGAAGTGCAGTCGTAACTGCCTGGGGCGCTGTCGCCGACGAGCAGCCGGTCGGCTTCGGCATCGCCGATCTCGGCGCGTACGTCCTCGCTGACGTCGAGCATGCGCGGCACGGGTGGCTCCTCGAACTCGGTGCGTGGGCCGGGCTGTTCCCGGCTCATGAAAGAACAACGGAAGACCACGGGCCTGGGTCACGCGCGAAGGGGCACCGAAGTGCGGAAGTCTGCCGGCGGCGGGATCGGCCTATCCGGAAATCGGGTAGTGACCCGCTCACGGACGGCCCGCGGCCGGCCGTGGCGCGTACGACGCGTGTACGGGGCCGACCGGGTGCGGCTGTGGCCGGGCGCCGCGTGGCCCCCTTCCGGAACAGTTCAGTCCGCTTAGCGTGACCCGATGCCGCATCCGCGCTCCAGCCCCGCAGTCCCGCCCTCCGTTCCGGTGGCGGCGGTTCTCCTCTGCCTCGCGCTGCTGTCCGCGCCGTCGGCCGCGCTGGCCGCGCCGCCGCCCCCGGTGCCCTCCCCGGGCGCGCCCGCGAGCGGCCCGCCCGGCGCGTTCCGGCCCGGTGGATACGCCTGCGACGCGAGCAAGGGCCCGTGGGACTGCGTCGCCGCCTGCGAGAGCGGTGGCGACTGGCAGGCGAACACGGGCAACGGCTACTACGGCGGGCTCCAGTTCCGGCAGTCGACCTGGGAGGAGCACGACGGCCTGCGCCACGCCCGGCGTGCCGACCTCGCGACCAGGGGGGAGCAGATCCAGGTCGCCGAGGCGGTGCTGGGAACCCAGGGCTGGGGTGCCTGGCCGTACTGCGGAGCCCCGTACCGGAGTCTGGGTCAAGTGCATACGGTCAGGTCCGGCGAGACGCTCAGTTCCATCGCCGCCCACTACCGCGTCGTCGGCGGCTGGCGAGCGTTGTACAACGCCAACTCCCGGAGGGTCGGCCCCGATCCGGACCGGCTGATTCCGGGAACAGTGCTGGTCATCGGCTCGAAGTGACCGGCCCGTGACCCGCAGTTAGAACTTCTGTGTGAATGCTGTGTGCCGTCCGGGCGCCAAGTACAGTCCCCAGCAGACCAGTCGACCAGGGGGATACGGCGACGCAATGCACATTTCATTTCTGCTTCACAACGCGTACGGCATCGGGGGAACGATCCGTACGACGTTCAATCTGGCCGGCCAGCTGGCCGAGCACCACGACATCGAGATCGTCTCCGTCTTCCGGCACCGTGACGCACCCACACTGGGCGCTCCCGCGGGCGTGCGGCTGAGGCATCTCGTCGACCTGCGCAGGAAGAGTCCGGCCTACGACGGTGACGCGGCTGAACACGCCAGGCCCGCCTCGGTGTTCCCGCGCGGGGACAGCCGGCACAAGCAGTACAGCAGACTCACCGACGCCCGGATCGCGGGCCATCTTCAGTCGCTGCAGGCCGACGTGGTCGTCGGCACGCGGCCGGGTCTCAACGTCCACATCAGCCGGCAGGCGAGGCGCGGACCGGTGCGTGTCGCCCAGGAGCACCTGACGCTCGGCAGCCACCCGTACCGGCTGCGCCGCGAGATCGGCCACCGCTACGGGCTCCTCGACGCCGTCACGACCGTCACCGAGGCCGACGCCGAGGACTACCGGACCCGGCTTCGGCTGCCGGGAGTTCGGATCGAGGCCATCGCCAACAGCGTTCCCGCGCCCGCCGGTCCACCTGCGGCCTGCGACGAGAAGTGGGTCGTCGCGGCCGGCCGGCTGCACCGGGTCAAACGCTACGACCTCCTGATCGAGGCGTTCGCGCAGGTGGCGTCGGTCCGGCCGGACTGGCGGCTGCGGATCTACGGCAGCGGCGACGCCACCGGTGACGAACAGCAGGCCCTGCGCCGGCTCATCGATGAACTCGGGCTCCAGGAGCAGGTGTTCATGATGGGGGCGGTCCATCCGATGGAGGCCGAGTGGCCCAAGGGCTCGATCGCGGCGGTGACTTCGGAGCGCGAGTCCTTCGGCATGACCATCGTGGAGGCGATGCGCTGCGGGCTGCCGGTCGTGGCCACCGACTGCCCCTACGGTCCGGCGGAGATCATCGACGACGGCATCGACGGGCGCCTGGTGCCTGTGGGGGACAAGGCCGCGATCACCGCCGCGCTGCTCTCCCTGATGGAGGACGACGGGCTGCGCCACCGGATGGGGAGCGCCGCTCTGGCCTCGTCCGCCCGGTTCGACCCGGCGACCGTCGCCGAGCGCCACCTGGGCCTGTTCACGGAACTGGCCGCACGGGGTGCGCGGGGCCGGTCGCAGAGTGCGCTGCGCACCGTACTGCACCGCTCCCGCGGCACCGTGCTCGACGGGGCGTACGCACTGCGTTACAAGGCAGCCGACGTGATCCGTAAGGGGAAGGCGGCTGCCTGAGGTCCGTCAGCGGTTGCGGACACCAGCTGTCCGCAACCGCTGACACACTCTCCCCATGTTGGAGACCTCGGCACGACTGCTGCGTCTGCTCTCACTGCTGCAGGCCCACCGGGACTGGTCAGGAGCCGACCTGGCGGACCGCCTCGGCGTGACCCCCCGTACCGTCCGACGCGATGTCGACAAGCTGCGCGAGCTCGGCTACCCGGTCCATGCCCATCCGGGCACGGGCGGCGGCTACCGGCTCGGGGCCGGCGCCGAGCTGCCGCCACTGCTCCTGGACGACGAGGAGGCGGTGGCGGTCGCCGTGGGACTGCGTACGGCGGCGGGCCACGGCGTCGAGGGCATCGGCGAGACCTCCGTCCGGGCGCTCGCCAAGCTGGAACAGGTGCTGCCGAACCGGCTGCGGCGCCGGGTGAGCGCGCTCGGCGCCTTCACGGTGCCCATGCTGCGTGGGCCGGAGGCGTCCACGGTCGACCCCGGCGTGCTCACCGAGCTGGCCGGTGCCTGCCGCGACAGTGAGCGGCTGCGGTTCGACTACCGCGACCACGGCGGCTCGGTCTCGCGCAGGACCGTCGAGCCGCACCGGCTGGTGTGCACGGAACGCCGCTGGTATCTGGTCGGCTGGGACGTGGACCGCTCCGACTGGCGTACGTTCCGCGCGGACCGCCTCACACTCACCCCGCCGCACGGCCCCCGCTTCGAGCCCCGCGCCGCCCCCGCGGAGGATCTGGCGGCGTACGTCTCCAAGGGCGTCTCCTCCGCGGTGCACGCGGTGCGGGCGGTCATCAGGCTGAAGGTCCCGCTCGAACGGGCGGCCGCGTGTATCCCGCCGTCCTCGGGTGTGCTGGAGGCGGTCGACGAGCACACGTCGTTGTTGCGTACGGGGGCGGCGAGCCTGGATGTGCTCGTGATTCACGTGATGCTCATGGGCTTCGACTTCGAGGTGGTGGAGCCGGCTGAGCTGACGGACGCGATCAGGACGGCCAGGGACCGCCTCTCCAGGGCGCTGGGCTGATCGGCCGCGCTCCGGGCTGTCCGGAGCAGTGGATTCCGGACAGCGGGGCGGTAAGGGGCCCCGGATCGGTGAGAAATATAAGTCCACCATAAGGAAGCATGAATTTCAGGTGGCGCGGGCGTTTCCGTACTGCCGTGTGTGCGGAGAAATAGCAGGTCACGCCGAGTTCGTGCTGCGGGTAATTCGCAGCCGCGCTTTGGCCCGCGGGCCATTTCCCGGTTGTCCGCGGATAACACTCCGCAGTTCTGGACTGCCCGTTCGAGTGAACGTGTTCGACGTAAACGGGTGTGGGGATTCTGTGACACAAGCGTGACCGGTACGGCATGTGGGGATGCAGTGCGGAGCGCCGGTATCCCGCCTTCCGTCACGGTCCGGGGCCGCCTACGGTGGGGGTATGGCACCTACACCGACTCCTCCCGCACAGCCGGACGACAGCCCGCAGTCGTACGTCGGCCTTGACGCCGCGGCGGCCGAGCGGCAGGCCAGGGCCCGCGGCTGGAAGACCGTCAGGGCGCTGCCACCGGGCTCGATCATCACCATGGAGTACATGCGGGGGCGGATCAACTTCGAGGTCGAAGGAGCCGCCGTGACCCGCTGCTGGGTGGGCTGAGCGGGGCCCACCCGAACGAGCGAAGGCCCCGACCGGAGTCGGGGCCTTCGCTCTGCGCGCAGGAGGCCGTGCGTATCGCCCCCGCGGTTCGGGGGCGGGTTCAGCCGCCGCCCACCGGCCTGGCCGGGGTGGTGTTGGCCCGGGGAGCCCGGTCCGCGTGGGGCGGGCGCCGGGGGCCGGCCGGTGTGACCGGGGTCCGCTCGGAGCGCATCGTGTGCGCGCGCGGCCTGGTGCCGACCGCCGTGTGGCCGGCCGGGCCGAGGGGCGCACCCGGTTCATCGGGTTCCCCGGCTCCCTCGGTGCCGAGCGACTGCGAGAGCATCACGGGCTGCGGCCCGCCCACGGCGACGGGTACGGCCGCGGTGAGGCGCCTGCGGGCCCGCCACTGCTCACGCATCGCGAAGATCCAGGCCTCGGCGCGGGTGATCACCGGCTCGAACCACGGCAGGCCCAGCATGATCAGCAGACCGGCAGCCCAGCCCAGCAGCACATCGCTGAGCCAGTGCGTGCCGATGTAGACGGTGGTGAGTCCGACGCCGAGCGAGACCGTCGCCGACAGGGCCGAGAGGTAGCGCCTGGCCCGCGGCGTGGTGGCCAGATAGGCGAGGATTCCCCAGGTCACGACGGCATTGGCGGTGTGTCCGGAAGGAAATATATCGCCGCCCGCGAACATCTCGGCGGAGCCGATCTGTGTCGCGTAGTGCGGCCCGAGCCGCCCGAGGCCGATCTTGACGGCGCCGACCGTCACGTTGAGCAGCAGCAGCGAGGCGCCGAGGGTGAGCAGCGGACGCAGGGTGTGCTGGCGCCAGGACCGCCAGCCGAGCCAGCAGGCGACCATCACGGCCGTCGGGCCCCGCTGCCCCAGAACGACGTAGTAGTCGAGGAAGGCGTGGAGTTCGGGCCACTGCTGGTAGGGCCGGAACAGCATGACCTTCCAGTCGAGGGCCACCAGCCAGGACGAGACCAGGACGGCGAAGACGATGGCGAGATAGAACGCCAAAGTCCCGCCGAAGAGAGCGATGCGGTGACGACTCATCCGCGGGATCTCTATCTTCGGCGGTTCCGGCTCCCGGTCCAGACGGGCAAAGATGTCGGTACGCACCCAATCGACGTTACAGCGAGTGAGTGTGGTGACAGGCCGTCCCGGCCGCTTTGTGATGACGATGTGATGTGGACTTTGTCTCAGCAGGGCCTCAATTCCGAACGCCACGGAGAATCCCGGTGACCTTTCGTCCAATTGGTTGCCCAGCCGTGCCGTAAGCCTGTTTGGGCCCGCGGAAATCAGGGTCGCACTGATCTTGTATGAAATTCTCCGGGCCATTCGCCGTGCGTGTACGGAAGGTGACCGAAGGATGTCGCGGCGGTGCCGCCCGCGTGTCCGGGACCCGCTGTCCGCCCCGCTCCCACGCCCCTGGGCGGCTCACGGCGAGGTCTCGAGGAGGTGACCGCCGCGGCGGGTCGGCGTGGCGTACGCCACACTCCGTGGCGCACCGGGGTATGAGGTGGACCACGTCTGACCACGCCGAACTCGCGTACGCTGACGGATCACTCGCCCATCGATGCCGGGCCTGAGGGACGCCGTACGCGGAGTTCCCGTCGGTCTGCCGAGCGTGAGGGACTCTCTGGGAGGTACGTGCATGTCCGGGATGACCACGGCCGGAAACCGGCTGCGTGAAACAGGCGCCGCCGCCAACCGGTGGGTCGTGCTGGTCGTCCTCTGCCTCAGCCTGCTGCTCGTCGCTCTCGACGCGACGGTCCTCCACGTCGCGGTCCCCGCGGTCACCGAGGACCTGCGGCCGAGCGCCGTGGGTCTGCTGTGGATCGTGGACGCCTATCCGCTGGTGTGCGCCTCGCTGCTGATTCTCTTCGGCACGCTCGGTGACCGGATCGGCAGACGCAAGGTCCTGCTGTTCGGTTACGCGCTGTTCGGTGTCGCCTCCGCGATCGCGGCCATGGCGGACACCCCCGCCGTGCTGATCGCGGCCCGTGCCCTGCTCGGCGTCGGCGGCGCGATGATCATGCCGGCGACGCTGTCGATCCTCCGCCAGGTCTTTCCCGACCGTCGTGAGCGTGCCCTGGCCATCGGGGTGTGGACGGCGGTCGCCGCGGTCGGCGCCGCCACCGGTCCGGTGATCGGCGGTTTCCTCGTCGAACACTTCTGGTGGGGCTCCGTCTTCCTGATCAACATCCCGCTGATGGCCGTCATGCTGCCGCTCGGCCGCAGGCTGCTGCCGGAGTCACGCGGCGCGGGCGACGGTCCGTGGGACGTGCTCGGAGCGCTGCTGGCCGCCGCCGGTGTGCTCGGTGTCGTCCTCGGGGTGAAGCGGCTGGGCGGCGGGGAGGGCGTGCTGAGCCTCCCGACGATCGCCCCGCTGGTGATCGGCGCCGCCCTGCTCGTCCTCTTCGTACGCAGGCAGAAGCGCCGTGCGCATCCCTTGATCGACATAGCGATGTTCTCCCGCCCCGCGTTCAGTACGGCGGTGGGCTGCATCATCCTCGCCATGCTCGCCCTGGTCGGCCTGGAACTGATCGCGGTCCAGTACCTCCAGCTGGTCCTGGACCTCAGCCCGCTGGAGACCGGCCTGCGGCTGCTGCCGCTGACCTTCGCCGCGATGGCGGCGGGCGCCACCGGCTCGTACACCCTGCGTCGCGTGGGCCCCCGCCGGATGGTCGGCTGGGGCTTCGTGCTGACGGCCGCCGCGGTGCTGCTGCTGACCCTGATGGGGCAGCACGACCGCCCCGTCCTGCTGACGACCGGCTTCGTGCTGCTGGGCTTCGGGCTGCAGTCCACGCTCTTCGGCGCGTACGAGTCGATGCTGAGCGAGGTCCCCGCCGAGCGGGCGGGCGGCGCGGCCGCGATCGGGGAGACGTCCTACCAGCTGGGTGCCGGAATGGGTATCGCGCTGCTCGGCAGCGTCATGAACGCCGCCTACGCTCCGGGGCTCTCCGGGCTGCACGGCCGGGGCGTGCCCGCCGAGGCCGGTTCGGCGGCCTCGAACTCGCTGGGCGAGGCGTACCAGGTGGCGGGGCAGCTGGGCGGCCCGGCGGGCGCCCTGCTGCGGACCACCGCCCGGCACGCCTTCATGGACGGTCTCCACCTCACGCTGCTGGTCAGCGCCGGTCTCCTGCTGCTCGGCGCGCTGGCCGCGCTGCGGCTGCCGAAGATCATGGACTGCTCCGTGGGGGAGCCCTGCCGGCTCCGCGAACCGTCCGTCGTGGAGCCCCGGCCGGCGGGTGCCGAGGAGCGTCCCCAGCCGAGGCTGCCGCTGCCCGCGCGACGTGAACCCGCCGAGGCGACCGGCTCTGGACGAGCGGCACACTGAGCCGTAATGTCGGCACGGAGCCATAACTACCGCTGCTAGTTTTCGTTCCGTGCGAGCCGCCGGAGGCACCCTCATGTCCACCACGCCGCCCTCGAAGCCGTCCAAGCTTCCGCCGTTCGACGCGACCGACCCGATCGGCATCGACGATCTGCTGGGCCCCGAGGACCTCGCGATCCGTGACACCGTCCGGGCCTGGGCCGCCGACCGCGTCATGCCGCACATCGCCGAGTGGTACGAGAGCGGCGAGCTGCCCGGTATCCGAGAGCTCGCCAGGGAGCTCGGTTCGCTCGGCGCCCTCGGCATGTCCCTGGACGGATACGGCTGCGCGGGCGCCACCGCCGTCCAGTACGGACTGGCCTGTCTGGAACTGGAGGCCGCCGACTCCGGCATCCGCTCCCTCGTCTCCGTGCAGGGGTCCCTCGCCATGTACGCGATCCATCGCTTCGGCTCCGAGGAACAGAAGCGGCAGTGGCTCCCGGGCATGGCGGCGGGCGAGATCATCGGCTGCTTCGGCCTCACCGAACCGGACCACGGCTCCGACCCGGCCGGGATGCGCACGTACGCCAAGCGCGACGGCGACGACTGGGTGCTCGACGGCCGCAAGATGTGGATCACCAACGGCTCGGTCGCAGGCGTCGCCGTCGTCTGGGCGCAGACCGACGAGGGCACGGCCGGAGCCGGAATCCGCGGCTTCGTCGTGCCGACCGGCACCCCGGGCTTCTCCGCGCCCGAGATCAAGCACAAGTGGTCGCTGCGGGCCTCCGTCACCAGCGAGCTGGTCCTGGACGGCGTACGGCTGCCCGCCGACGCAGTCCTGCCCGGGGTCACCGGTCTGCGCGGGCCACTGAGCTGCCTCAGTCACGCCCGGTACGGGATCGTCTGGGGCGCGATGGGCGCGGCGCGCGCCAGCTTCGAGGCCGCCGTCGACTACGCGAAGACCCGGGAGCAGTTCGGCAGGCCGATCGGCGGCTTCCAGCTCACGCAGGCCAAGCTTGCGGACATGGCCGTCGAACTGCACAAGGGCATCCTGCTCGCCCACCATCTGGGCCGGCGCATGGACGCGGGCACGCTCCGCCCGGAGCAGGTCAGTTTCGGGAAGCTCAACAACGTGCGGGAGGCCATCGAGATCTGCCGCACCTCACGCACGATCCTCGGCGCCAACGGGATCTCGCTGGAATACCCCGTGATGCGCCACGCGACGAATCTGGAGTCGGTGCTCACCTACGAGGGGACCGTGGAGATGCACCAGCTGGTGCTGGGCAAGGCGCTCACCGGTCTGGATGCCTTCCGGTAAAGCAGCCGTGGCCCCGGCCGGATCATTCCGGCGAGCGCCCTGCTCAGCTCTGGTTGAAGAAGCCGTCGGCCGGCCGGCCGGCGGCTTCGCCGCTGAGTACCTGCGTGTCGGCAGGGGTCAGCAGGAAGACCCGGGTCGCGACGCGCTCGATCGAGCCGCGCAGCCCGAAGGTCAGCCCCGCGGCGAAGTCCACGACGCGCTTGGCGTCGGTGGGGTCCATGCCCGTGAGATTGACGATCACCGGGACACCGTCCCGGTAGAGCTCACCGATTCCCCGCGCGTCCCGGAAGCTGTCCGGGGTGACGGTCGCGATCCGGCGGCCCTTCTCCTCGGCCGTCTCGGAAGCCACCTGCACACGCGGGTCGGTCACCCACGCCTGGCCCGTTCCCGTCTCGGGACCTTCGGAGTACTCGTCGTCGTAGTACCGCTCGTCGTTGTCCTCTACGAGGCCCAGCCACGCACTCGCCTTACGCACCGATCCCATGGACGCCTCCTCATCACCGCGGTTTCTTGGCGTTCCGCATCTCTCTCGTATCCCTATGGTCGTCCATGATGCGGATACGGCGCCAAGTGGATAGTCGGCGCGCAGGGGATTCGTGACGGTACTGGTGCAGAAGATGTGGCGATTCGTCAAGGTTCCTCCTGCATAGGGCAGCTGGCAGAAGGAAAATATGATGCTCCGGTCCGTACGGGTGACATGGGGGGCGTACGGGTGAACGGATCACTCGATACGATGCACGCCGCGCAGGTGCACGAGCCCGGCGCAGTCTCTGAACGACTCCCGGGGGGCCGTTGTGTTCGGAATCGTCAGACCCTGCACGCACCGCCTGTCGGAGCGGATGAAGACGGAGTGGATGGCGCATCTCTGCGGCCTCTGCCTCGCGCTGCGCTCGGACCACGGACAGTTCGCCCGGGTTGTCACGAACTATGACGGTCTCATCGTCTCGGTCCTGACGGAGGCTCAGACCGAGCGCGGCACCGGGCAGCGCCGTACCGCCGGTCCCTGCCCGCTGCGCTCCATGCGCACCGCGCCGGTCGCCCGCGGCGAGGGGGCGCGGCTCGCCGCAGCCGTCTCGCTCGTCCTCGCCTCGGCGAAGGTGCGCGACCACGTGGCCGACCGGGACGGCCTGTTGGCGCGCCGCCCGGTCGCGGCAGCGGCGCGCAGGGTCGCCGCGGGCTGGGACCGCGCCGGAGCGCGTACGGGAGCCGAGCTCGGCTTCGATACGGCCGTCCTCGTCGACGCGGTCGACCGGCAGACCGGGATCGAGTCGCTCGCCGGCCTCGGAACCCCGCTGCTGACGGTGACCGAGCCCACCGAGACGGCGACCGCAGCGGCCTTCGCGCACACCGCCGTCCTGGCGGGCAGGCCGCGGAACGCGGCGCCGCTCGCCGAGGCCGGCCGGCTCTTCGGCCGGCTCGCGCATCTGCTGGACGCCGTGGAGGACAGGGAGGCTGACGCCGCGTCGGGTGCCTGGAACCCGCTCACCGCGACCGGCACCTCGCTCGCCGAGGCGCGGCGCCTGTGCGACGACGCGCTGCACGGCGTACGGCTGGCGCTGGGTGACGCGGAGTTCACCGACGGCAAGCTGGCGCACGTCCTGCTCGTACACGAACTGAGGCGCTCGGTGGACCGGGCGTTCGGCTCGACGTCCTGTTCGCACCAGCAGGACGCGCACGGGGGTGGCGAGCACCTCGGTGACGCCTTCCCCGGGGCCGTACTGCTGGACCGGGGGCAGCGGACGGGCAGTCAGCAGGCCGACGGCGGCCCGTCCGGCGCGTTCGGGCCGCCCCCGGGCTCGCCGTACGGCCCGACGCCCGGCGGGCCGTACGGTCCGCCCTCCCCGCCGCCGCCCCGGCCGCCGCGCGACCGGCGCGGGCTGATCGCCGGCTGTCTCGTGTGGACGGGCCTCGCCTGCACGGGTCAGATGTGCTGTGGGACGTACCAGGGGCCGTGGAGCCGCGAGGAGCGCGGAGGGCTCTGCAGCCAGTGCGACTGCGGCTCCTGCTGCGACGTGTGCAACTGCTGCAGCAGTTGCGGCGGGGACGGCGAGGGCGGCTGCTGCGACTGCGACTGCGGGTGCGACTGCTGAAGCCGGCGGGGCGTGGTCACCTGATCTCGGGCGGCGAGATCCGCGAGGTGCTGATCGCCGACTCGGTGGTGCCCCACTTCTTCAGGATGCGGTCGTAGGTGCCGTCCGCCTTGATGCTGTTGACGGCAGCCTGGAACGCGGGCGCCAGCGGGGTGCCCTTCCTGAACGCGAAACCGACGTCGAGCCGCTTGAACTCGTTGAGGAAGCGCAGACCCTCCTGCTGCGTCACGGCGTAGCGCAGTCCGTTGATCGTGGACATCACGACATCGCTGCGACCCTGCTGGAGCGAGATCCAGATGGCGGCCTGGTCGGCGTACGTCCGCACCTCGTACGGCTTCCTGCCCGCCTCCGCGCACCGGTGCCTGTTCTCCTCCAGGGTGACCTCGAAGGTGGTGCCCGCTCCGGTGGCCACGGTGAGGCCGCAGAGCTGAGTGAGGTCGGTGACCTTCTTCAGCGGACTGTCCTGCCGGACCGCGAAGCCCTGGCCGTCGTTGATGTACGTCACGAAGTCGATGGTTTCGCGGCGTTCGTCGGTGACCCCGAAGTTGCCCGTGCCCACGTCGTACTTTCCGCTGCTCAGCGCGGGCAGGATCGCGTCGAAGGACGCCACTTCGCGCTCGATCCGCACGCCGAGCGCCCGGCCGACGGCGTCCGCGAAGTCGATGTCGGCGCCGGCCGGTGTTCTGCCGTCCTCCAGGTAGAAGGCCCCCGGCGGGGCGCCGACGCTCGTGGCGAGCGTGAGGGCGCCGGAGGCGCGGACGTCCGGGGGCAGCAGTTTCGCCGCTGCCTCGTCCTTCCGTACGGCCGAGACGACATCGGTCGTCGGGAGCCTGCCCTCACCCGGGGCGGCGGGCCGCCCGCCACCGGCCGGTGCCGGGTCCGCCGATCCGCAGGAGGTGAGCGTGAGTGCTACGGCGGTGATCAGGGCGAAGGCGGCGGTGTGGCGGGTTCGGGGCATGGCGGTGCGACTCCAGGGTCGTCGGGGAGACCGGCCGTGCTCCGGTGCGTGGGCAGCACGGAGCACGGGCGGGGGATCAGCCGTGCGAGGGGAGGGTGACGCGGCGTCGTGTACGAGAAGGCACGCGGGGGGAATCGCTCAGGAGCGCGGAAGGGCGCGAGCGGGTGGAGCGGAAAAGCAGGGGGTCAGCTCAACAGGAAGAGGACCACACGCGACCGAAGTCGATGTGGGAGCGGGTGACCAGCCACTGCTGCGCATACATGGCCCCAGTGGAACAGGCATCCGCGAGTGCGTCAACTGCCCCCCGGCGTAAGACTCACAGTGTGGACAGGCTTGACAACTGCCCCCGCACAGCGCTTGTCTCGGAAGCGGACCGGCGCTGAGGGGCCCGGTCCACGTCGTGTTGTCCCGCTGTGAAGGCACGCCCCGTGTCAGATCTCTGCATCCACGGAGCCTTCTCATGCCCGCGCCTCCGCACGCCCTCGATTCCCCCGTTCCGCCGACCACCGGCCCACTCGGCAAGGACGACGGCTCAGCCGTCCTGCGGATCGTCCCGGTGCGCCGGACGGGACAGTGGGCGGCGGCCGTCGCCCTTCTCGTCCTGTCCGCCCTGGCGGTGCGCTCGGTCGTCCGTAACGACGCCTTCCAGTGGGACGTCGTCGCCGCCTACCTGGCCACCGACTCGGTCCTGCGCGGACTCGGCCTCACCCTGTGGCTCACCGCGCTCGTCATGGTCCTCGGCTTCGCGCTCGGCACCGTCCTGGCCGTGCTCAGGCTCTCCGCCAACCCTGTGCTGAGAGCGGTGAGCTGGGGATACATCTGGCTGTTCAGGTCCACACCGATCCTGGTCCAGCTGCTGTTCTGGTTCAACATCGGCGCGCTGTACCCGCAGATCCTCGGGGTCAGCACCGTGAACCTCCTCGGCCCCGTCACCGTCGCCGTCATCGGACTCACCCTGCACGAGGCCGCGTACGCCGCCGAAGTGGTCCGCGGCGGCATCCTCTCCGTCGAGCGCGGCCAGCTGGAGGCCGCCCAGTCGCTCGGCCTCGGACCCTGGCGCCGCTTCCACCGGATCGTGCTGCCGCAGGCGATGCGCTCCATCGTCCCCCCGGCGGGGAACATGCTGATCGGCACGCTCAAGGGCACCTCGATCGTCAGCATCATCGCCGTGCAGGACCTCCTTCACTCCGTGCAGCTCGTCTACCACCGCACCTACCAGGTCATCCCGCTGCTGCTCGTGGCCACCCTCTGGTACGTCGCCGTCACCTCGCTCCTCTCCGTCGGACAGCACTACGTCGAGCGGCACTACGCACGCGGCACGGCGGGCTCCCGGTGAGCGCCGTACCCGCCCTCGTCGTCATCGGAGGGGGCCCGCGCGGCACCGGTGTCATCGAGCGCATCGCCGCCAACGCCCCTGCGCTGTACGGAAACCGGCGCCTCGACATCCACCTCGTCGACCCGTATCCGCCGGGCGGCGGCCGGATCTGGCGGCAGGACCAGTCCCCGCTGCTGCGGATGAACTCCATGGCCCGGGACGTCACCATGTTCACCGACGACACGGTGCCCCAGGAGGGTCCCGTACGTCCCGGACCCGCGCTGCACACCTGGGCGGCGGACGTCCGCGACGGACGGATCACCGCCGGCGCGGCGCCCGGGGTGCTCGAAGAGATCAAGGAACTGCGGGACGCGGACTTTCCCAGCCGCCGACTGCAGAGCGCCTATCTGCGCTGGGTGCACGACCAGGCGCTCGCCGCGCTTCCGCCCGGCATCACCGTGCACGAACACCGTGACCGGGCCCTGCGCGTCAGCGGGCCGCGCGGGGGCCGCCAGCGGGTCTGGCTCGAGGGACGCGCCGAGCCTCTCACCGCCGACCTGGTCGTCCTCACGATCGGGCACCTCGACGCCGAACCGGACGCCGAGCAGCGTGAGTTGACGGACTTCGCCACCCGGCACGGACTCGTCCACCTGCCGCCCGACTTCACCGCCGACAGCGACCTCTCCGCCCTGCCGGCAGGTGAGCCCGTCATCGTCCGCGGTCTCGGTCTGGCGTTCATCGATCTGATGGTGCTCCTCACCGAGGGGCGTGGCGGCCGGTACGAGAACGGCGTCTACCTGCCCTCCGGCCGGGAGCCCGTGCTGTACGTCGGTTCGCGGCGCGGTGTCCCGTACCACTCCAAGATCGGCTACGGCTGGGAGGGTGAACCGCTCCCGCAGCCCCGCTACTTCGGCCCTGAGCAGACCGATGAACTGCTGAGGCGAAGCGGGCCGCTCGACTTCCGGCGTGACGTGTGGCCGCTCGTCGAGAAGGAGCTCGGGCACGCCCACTACCACCGGCTGTTCACCGCGCATCCGGAGCGCACGGCCGTCGACCGGGCCGACTTCGAGGAGAAGTACGACGTCTCGGAGCCGGGCAGCCCCGAGCTGGACGCCCTGGTCTCCGCGGCCGTGCCCGACCCGGCCGACCGGCTCGACCTGACCGCGCTCGACCACCCGCTGGACGGCGTACGGCACTCCTCCTACGACAGCCTCCAGGACGGGCTGCGCTCCTACATAGCCGCCGACCTCGAACGCCGCCACGACCCGGCCCACAGTGCCGACCTGGCTGTCTTCCTCCGACTGCTGTCCGTCTACGGGCAGTTGATACGGCTCGGCGACATCGGGACGTGGTGGCACGGCTACTTCAGTTACCTCGCCTCCGGTCCTCCCGGCCCCCGGCTCCGTCAGCTCCTCGCCCTCTCCCGGGCGGGTGTCGTCCGTTTCCTCGGCGCCGGCGTCACCGTCGGGACCGACGAGGAACGGGGTGTGTTCCGGGCCGGCAGCGCCTCCGTGCCCGGGGAGCGGACCGAGGCCCGGGCCCTGGTCGAGGCCAGGCTCCCCGACCCCTCCGTCCCGTACACCCGCAGCGCCCTGCTCCGCGCTCTGCACGAGGACGGGGCCGCCGCCACCGATACGGGACTGCTCTCCGTGGACCCGGCCGACGGCCGGATCCTGGACCGCGGAGGCAGCCCGCACCCGCGCCGCTTCGCCCTCGGGCCGAACACCACCGCGCGCTCCAGCGGGGCGTTCACCCGCCCCCGCACCGGCGGCCCCGCCTTCGGGCAGAACGACGCCACCGCGAGAGCCGTACTGGCGTTCCTGCGCGACCACCCGGCGCCCGGTGCGCGGCGCTCCCTCCCGTACACAAGTCGCTAAAGGAACCCCATGTCACTCATCAGCGATCAGTCACTCGGTTCATCCATTGATCCACTCGTCGACAAAGACACGCGTCCGGCGCACCCCATGGTCGAGATCCGCTCCGTGCACAAGAGCTTCGGCGGCACCGAGGTGCTGCGCGGCATCGACCTCTCCGTACGCCCGGGAGAGGTGACCGTCGTGCTCGGCCCGTCCGGCTCGGGCAAATCCACCCTGCTGCGCACCATCAACCACCTGGAGAAGGTGGACCGCGGCTGGGTCAGCGTCGACGGCACCCTCGTCGGCTACCGCAGGTCGGGCGACACGCTCCACGAACTGCGCGAGCGGGAGGTCCTGCGCCGGCGCACCCACATCGGGTTCGTCTTCCAGAACTTCAACCTGTTCCCGCACCTCACGGTCCTGGAGAACATCATCGAGGCCCCGGTCGCCGCGCTCCGCCGGCCACGGAAGGAGGCCGTCGCCGCCGCGAAGGAGCTCCTGGCGCGTGTCGGTCTCGCCGACCGGGCCGAGGCGTACCCCACCCAGCTCTCCGGCGGGCAGCAGCAGCGGGTCGCCATCGCCCGCGCGCTGGCCCTCGAACCGAAGCTGCTGCTCTTCGACGAGCCGACCTCGGCGCTCGACCCCGAGCTCGTCGGCGAAGTCCTCGACGTCATCAAGGACCTGGCGCACCGGGGCACCACGATGATCGTCGTCACCCACGAGATCGGCTTCGCGCGCGAGGTCGCCGACACCGTCGTCTTCATGGACGAGGGGCGGATCGTCGAGCAGGGCACCCCGGGGGACGTGCTCGACCGTCCCGTCCAGGAACGCACCCGCGCCTTCCTCTCCAAGGTCCTCTGAGGGCCGTGCAGTCGGGGGTGCGACGCCCCGTCCTCCTGTTCCGGCGGTCCGACCCCGCCAGCCCCGCCCGTCCACGCCCGCCCACGCCCGGGATCCCAGCCGAGAGGCCCCCATGTCCGCCAGCAGACCCCTGCATCTGGCCGCCGAGATCGGCGGCCAGCCCCGCTACGACGCCGCGCACCACCTGGCCCTCGCCCGCCTCGCCGAGGAGGGCGCACTCGACTTCGTCACGCTCGGCGACTCCTTCGCCCGTCCCGGACCCGACGCGCTCGCCGTACTCTCCCGGATCGCGCCCTCCACCGACCGGATCGGCCTGGTGCCGACCGTCACGACCACCCACACCGAGCCGTTCCACGTCTCGTCCGCCGTGGCGACCCTCGACTGGGTCAGCGGGGGCCGGGCCGGCTGGAACGTCGACGTGTCCACCACGGAGGCCGAGGCCAGGCTGTTCGGCCGCCGCCCCGCCGCGCCCGCCGCCGAACTGTGGGAGGAGGCGGGCGATGCCGCCGAGGTCGCCGCCCGGTTGTGGGACAGCTGGGAGGACGACGCGGAGATACGCGACGTGGCGACGGGACGGTTCGTCGACCGGGACAAGCTGCACTACGTCGACTTCGAGGGCCGCACCTTCTCCGTCCGGGGCCCGGCCATCGTGCCCAGGCCGCCCCAGGGCCGGCCCGTCACCGTCATCGACGGCACGAGCGGACCGGCCCGTGGCCCGGCCGCCCGCCATGCCGACGTCGTGTTCGCGCGAGCCACCACGCCCGAGCAGGCCGCCGCGATCCGTACCGACCTGCGCGACCGGGCCGCCGCACACGGCCGTGATCCGGACACGCTGCGGGTCCTCGTCGCGCTCACCGTCGATCTGGGCGACGTCGAGACCGCGCCCGAACCGGGACTCATCGACGGACCGCAGCTCGCCGGGGCGGGCTCCTACTACCGGGGCGGCCCGGTGGACCTCGCCGAACTCATCACCCGCTGGCACCGCGGCGGAGCCGTGGACGGCTTCCACCTCACGCCCATCGCACCCGGGCGCGACCTCGAAAGGATCGTCAACGGCACCGTGGCCCTGCTCCAGCACCGAAGCCTGTTCCGCACCTTCTATCCGGGGGGCACCCTCCGCGAACACCTCGGACTGGCCCGCCCGGCCAGCCGCTACGCCCTTGCGGCAGGCACGGGGGAGGAGGCATGAGCACGCCGAAGCAGATGCATCTGGCCGCCCACTTCCCGGGCGTCAACAACACCACGGTCTGGGCCGACCCACGCTCGCGGAGCCAGATCGACTTCTCCTCCTTCGTGCACCTGGCCAGGACCGCCGAACGCGGCACGTTCGACTTCTTCTTCCTCGCCGAAGGGCTCCGGCTGCGCGAGCACAACGGCCTGATCCACGACCTGGACGTGGTCGGAAGGCCCGAATCCCTCACCGTGCTGAGCGCGCTCGCCGCCGTCACCGACCGGCTCGGCCTGGCCGCCACGGTCAACGCCACCTTCAACGAACCGTACGAACTGGCGCGCCGGCTCGCCTCGCTCGACCACCTCAGCGGCGGCCGGGCAGCCTGGAACGTGGTCACCTCCTCCGACGCGTTCACCGGCGAGAACTTCCGGCGGGGCGGCTTCCTCGACCGGGCGGACCGTTACACCAGGGCCGCCGAGTTCGTTTCCACCGCACGGGAGTTGTGGGACTCCTGGACACCGGACGGGGTCTCCCGGCCGGTCACCCACAGGGGCACGCACTTCGACATCTCGGGGGAGTTCACCGTCCCCCGCGCGCCGCAGGGGCACCCCGTGGTCATCCAGGCCGGGGACTCGGCCGAGGGCCGCGAGTTCGCCGCGTCCGCCGCCGACGTCATCTTCACCCGGCACGGCACCCTGGAGGCCGGCCGCGCCTTCTACGCGGACGTCAAGGGGCGGCTGGCCGCGTACGGGCGCCGGCCCGAGGACCTCAAGATCATGCCCGGAGTCAGTTTCGTCCTCGGCGACACGGACGCGGAGGCCCAGCGCAACGCCGACGAGATCCGCCGGCTGCAGGTCTCCCCGCAGAACGCCATACTCGCCCTGGAACAGGTCTGGGGCCGCGACCTCTCCTCCTACGACCCCGACGGCCCGCTTCCCGCGACGGACCCGGACCCCGACTCCGGTCTGGTCCAGGGCCGGGTCAGGGTCGGCGACCCCCTCGCGGTCGCCGCGAAGTGGCGCGGGCTGTCGGAGGCCAAGGGGCTCTCCATCCGTCAGACCGTCATCGAGACGACCGCCCGGCAGTCCTTCATCGGTTCACCGGAGACCGTGGCCGCCGGCCTCGCCGAGTTCGTCGCCGCCGACGCGGCCGACGGTTTCATCCTCGTACCGCACCTCACCCCGGGTGGTCTCGACGACTTCGTCGACCGGGTCGTGCCGCTGCTCAGGGAACGCGGGGTCTTCCGCTCCGAGTACACCGGCTCCACGCTGCGGTCGCACCTCGGGCTGGCGGACCCGGTGTGGAAAGGTTGATTCCATGAGCACGGACGAACAGCAGGACTGGCAGAGCTGGCACGAAGGACGCATCGTCACGGTCGCGGCGCCGCACGGTCCGCTCTCCCTGTCGGGCACCCACTGGCTCTCCGACCACCCGGACGGTCGAATTCCGGCCGTCCCGGGGCGGTGGCGTGAAGACGGCGACGCCGTGCTGCTCACGGCCACGCCCGAGGACGGTCTGAGCGTCGACGGCAAGCCGCTGACCGGCGACATCAGGCTCGCGGCCGACCGCGGCCCGATCGGCGAGGCCCGGGTGACGCACGGCGGACGCCGACTCGTCGTCCTGAGCCGTGAAGGGCTCTGGGCGGTACGGGACTTCGACCCGGGGTCCGCCGCGCGCCAGGCGTTCCGGACCATCGAGGCCACACCGTACGACGCGGACTGGGCGCTGCCCGGCACCTTCCGCCCGTACCCCGCGGACCGCACGATCCGGGTCGAGAACGCCGACGGCGTCGAACGGGGTCTGGGGCTCGGCGGGGAGATCGTCTTCGACGTGGACGGAACCGAGCACACGCTCCAGGTGGCGGTCGAGCACGACGGGTCGCTCTGGGCCGTCTTCGCCGACGCGACCAGCGGAAGCAGCAGCTACCGATTCCGTTTCCTGCGGCCCGCGCCGCCGGCCGCGGACGGCAGCGTGAACGTCGACTTCAACCGTGCGCTCCTGCCGCCCTGCGCCTTCGCCGACCACTTCATCTGCCCCTTCCCGCCGCCGGGCAACACCCTCGCCTTCCCCGTCCCTGCGGGTGAGCGGAACCGCATCGACGCCTGATCCGTCCCACCGCCACACGGACGGTGGACCCGGTCGCCCGGCCCCGGCAGCGGACATGCTGCCGGGGCTGTCCGCGCGCCCGTCCGCGGGCGGCCGAAACGCGCCCTTGCGCGGCCTGTTGTGCTCCCCGAATACTCCCGAACAGCGCTTGTCAGGGGTACGGAGCGTCCGGAGTGCGAACACCCCGGTGTACGGATGTCCCCCTGACTGCGCCTCACGGGTTCCGCCACCCCACAGGCAGGGCCCCCGATCCCCCTCGGGAGGAACGAAAAAGTGAGGATCAAGCGCACCATCCCCCTCAGCGGCATCGCGAGACGGAGCAGGGTCGTCGCCGTCTCGGCCGGCCTCGTCGCCGTCGCGGCACTCGCGGTCCCCTCCGCCAACGCCCAATCCACCGCCACCTTCAGCGCCGGGCAGCTCGGTGCGGCGAGCGAGGCCGTGCTCGAAGCAGATGTGGCGGGCACCGCCTGGAACATCGATCCGGCCACCAAGAGCGTCGTCGTCACCGTGGACAGCACGGTCTCGCAGGCGGAGATCAAGAAGATCAAGGACTCCGCGGGCAGCACCGCCGGAGCCCTGCGGATCGAGCGCACCCCTGGCACCTTCAGCAAACTGATCTCCGGCGGTGACGCGATCTACGCGTCCAGCTGGCGTTGCTCCCTCGGCTTCAACGTCCGCAGCGGCACCACGTACTACTTCCTGACCGCCGGTCACTGCACCGACGGCGCGGGCACCTGGTGGTCGAACTCCGGACGCACCACCGTCCTCGGTACCACATCGGGCTCCAGCTTCCCGACCAACGACTACGGCATCGTGCGGTACACCAACACCTCGGTCACCAAGTCGGGCACGGTCGGCAGCCAGGACATCACCAGTGCGGCCAACGCCACGGTCGGCATGTCCGTCACCCGCCGCGGTTCCACCACCGGCACCCACAGCGGATCCGTCACCGGTCTCAACGCCACCGTCAACTACGGCGGCGGCGACATCGTCTACGGCATGATCCGCACCAACGTGTGCGCGGAGCCCGGCGACTCCGGCGGTCCCCTCTACTCCGGTACCAGGGCGATCGGCCTCACCTCCGGCGGCAGCGGCAACTGCTCGTCCGGCGGCACGACCTTCTTCCAGCCGGTCACCGAAGCACTGAGCGCGTACGGCGTCAGCGTCTACTGACGGCGCGGAACACAGTTGTCAGGAGAAGAGCCCCTGCCCGGTTTTCCGGGCAGGGGCTCTTCGTACGTGACCGGGACGCCCTTCCCGGGCAGCGCGCCCGGCCGTCCGCCGGGGAAGTGAACATAGCGAAACCGAAGCGTCGTCGTCGTGTGTGCGTCCTCGGTTCGACCTTGTGTGCGTTTCACCGCATGGGAATAGTGAGCGCCCCATCCTCCGCGCGGGGACACCCCACTTGCCCCCGCGCGGCCCCACAGGAGGTCGAAAGTTGAAGCATCGACGCATATCCAGGAAGCGCGCACTGACGGCCGGATCGGCCGTCGTCGCCCTGGTCGCGGCCGGAGTCACCCTCCAGACCGCGAACGCGAGTGAGGACACGCCTCGGCCGGCCGTACGCACGCTGACGGCCGGCGCGGCGGGGAAGCTCGCCACCACGCTGGACAAGACCCTGGTCGGCGGGACGGCGGGCGCGTACTACGACGCCGGCACGAAGAGCCTGGTCGTGAACGTCCTGGACCAGGCCGCCGCGGAGCAGGTGCGCACGGCGGGCGGCAAGGCCAGAGTCGTACAGAACTCGGCCGCGGAACTGCTCTCGGCCCGGCAGACACTCACCGACCGGGCCACCATCCCCGGCACCTCCTGGGCGGTCGACCCGGTGAGCAACAAGGTGGTCGTCACCGCCGACCGCACGGTGAAGGGCGCGTCCTGGGACAAGCTCTCCGCCGTGGTCGAGAACCTCGGCGGCAAGGCCGAACTCAACCGCTCCGCAGGGGAGTTCAAGCCGCTGATCGCGGGCGGCGACGCCATCTGGGGCGGCGGCGGGCGCTGCTCGCTCGGCTTCAACGTGGTCAAGGGCGGGGAGCCGTACTTCCTCACCGCCGGGCACTGCACCGAGTCCATCACCAGCTGGTCCGACGCGCAGGGCGGCGCGGAGATCGGCGCGAACGAGGGCTCCAGCTTCCCGGACAACGACTACGGGCTGGTCAAGTACACCTCCGACGTGGAGCACCCGAGCGAGGTCGACCTCTACAACGGTTCCACGCAGCCGATCACCAAGGCGGGCGAGGCGACGGTCGGCATGGCGGTGACCCGGAGCGGCTCCACCACCCAGGTGCACGAGGGTGAGGTCACCGCGCTGGACGCCACGGTCAACTACGGCAACGGCGACATCGTCAACGGGCTCATCCAGACGACGGTCTGCGCCGAGCCGGGCGACAGCGGTGGCTCGCTCTTCTCGGGCGACACCGCGATCGGCCTGACCTCGGGCGGCAGCGGCGACTGCTCCTCGGGCGGCGAGACGTTCTTCCAGCCGGTGCCGGAGGCGCTGGCGGCGTACGGCGCCGAGATCGGCTGATCAGGCCGACGCCACGAACGGGCCCGCCCGCCTCACTCCGTGTGAGGCGGGCGGGCCCTTCCGCCGGTCCGGGGTCAGGCGGCGGGCGCGAGTCTGTCGGGGCTCGCCTTCGCCGGTGCCACTCCGAAGATGTCCACGGCGTGGTAGTACGTCCACGCCGTGCTGTTGCACGAGGTGAGCTTCGCGCCGGTGTAGGCGGCGCACACGCGCTTGAGGTCGGAGTAGAAGGCCGAGTCGAGACGCGACTTGTTGGCGGAGAACGTTCCGGCGGCCTTGTAGTTGCGGTAGCCGAAGTCGTGGCGGGCGCAGGCCGTCTGGAAGGGGAATCCGAAGGGGTTGTCGGGCGAGCTGCTGCAGTAGTCCGTCCCCCAGTCGAAGCCGTACGCGGACCAGGCGCCCTGGTTGTTGCGGGCGGAGTTCCAGGCGTTGTAGCTGGAGAGGCTCGTCTGCGTCCACGAGCTGAGGACCTGGGGCTTGTCCGCGGGGGCGGCCGAGGCGGACGCCGCGGGGAGCAGGGCGAGCGGGAGCGACAGGGCGACCGTGGCGAGCGGGACTGCGAAACGGCGACGCATGGACAACCTCCGACGGATGACAGGGAGTTGGAAACGGCGTTGCTCCCCGCGGGTCTCGCGAGGAGGACCCCAAGAATGACGCCATGTACCTGTCATGCCTAGTCGTTGCGTCAACTGATCGCCGAGAATTGTTCCGGAGGTCGGGCGGCAGTCGCCGAGCGGCCGCCGCCCGCCACGGCGGCACGGGGGTCAGAGGGCCGTCGACTCCAGGTGGTACGTCGTGTCGACCCAGAATCCGTTCGTGGCCCTGGCCTTGATCTCCAGCACGTAGGCGCCCGGAGTCAGCGGGGCGAAGCCGCCCCAGATGCCCCACGCGTAGCGCTGGGTCAGCCCCGTCCTGAACGGCGCCGTGAACTCCCGCAGCGGCAGCGGGACGCTGTTGAGCGACGCGGTGGCCTCCACGACCTTCATGGACTGCGGGACCCTCGCATACGCCCTGGTGTGCTGCATGTTGAGCACCGGGAAGAAGAACGGCCGGTCCGAGGGCACCGCGCAGCGCCGCACCACACGCCCGCCGTAGGTGCCGGCGAGGAACCAGAGGCCGCTCGGCTGCTTCCAGGCCGCGTGTTCGCCCGTCGTGTCACTCACCGGACTGCGGTCGTCAGGGGCGGACAAGGCCCACTTCCACCAGTCGCCCGCCAGCTTCCCGCCCTCTTCGTCGCTCAGCTTCCACGTGCTTCCGACCGACTCCGCACCGCTCATGACGCCCCTCCGCGTGCCGCCCCGACCCGGGGCTCTGTTCGAACAAGCGGACATTACCCGGGGTGATCACCCGATGGTGACCGTGCGCGCCCACTCGGGCGGTGAGTCCGGTACGTAGTCGGGATCGCTCTCGTCCCACGGGGTGCGCTTGTGCGGCCGCGGGAACAGGCCCACCACCGTCCGGCACGGCGGCTGCGCACGCGGCCACCGCGTCTGCCCGTCGGTCAGCACGACGATGACGTCCGGGCGGGGGTTCGCGCGCAGCGCCCTGGCGAAGCCCGTACGCAGATCCGTACCCCCGCCGCCCACCAGCGGGATGCCCTCGCCGCGGCACAGCGGGTGCACGATCCGGGCCGCCGCGTCGCAGGGCAGCACGCTGACCAGGTCGCGGCGGCCACCCACGGCGGCGGAGATCGCGGCGACCTCCAGGAGCGCGCTGCCCAGCTCGGCGTCGCTGACCGATCCCGAGGTGTCGATGACCACCGAGACCCGGGGCGGTCTGCGCCGCAGGCTCGGCAGGACGACGCCGGGCAGCCCGGCCGAGCGCCGCGACGGACGGCCGTAGCTGTAGTCCTCGCCCGCACCGGAGCCGGAGGCGGCCGAGCGCACGGCCGCACCCAGCAACTCCCGCCATGGCTGCGGCGGATGGAACGCCTCCTCCGCCCACCGCTTCCAGCCCTGCGGGGAGCTGCCCGGGCGGCCGGTGATGCCCTGCGCCACCCGGAACCGGACCGCGTCCTGTTCCTGCGCGCTGAGTCCGTGCGCGCCGTCCGGCCCCAGGTCCCACTCCCGGTCCAGCCCGTCGGCGCCGCTGCCGCAGTCCAGCCAGGCGAACCGCTGCGTGTACGGCCCGAGCCTGAACTGCCGGACGTAGTCCTCCATGAGCTCACCCTCGGCGAGCCCCAGAGCGCTCGGCTCGACAGCGCCCTCGGGTCGGACCAGCCCGTCACCGAACACGTCGTCGTTGATCTCGCAGTCGGCCGCGATGTTCATCCGCAGCCGGTCACCGGGCCCGGTCAGCCCGAGGACCCGGGCGGCCCGGTCGCCGCGTCCGTGGTGGTCGCGCAGCAGGTGCGACACCTCGTGGACCCACACACCGGCCAGTTCCTCCACCGGGGTCGCGTCCACGAACGCGGGCGAGACGTAGCACCGCCAGTGCCGGTCGACCGCCATCGTCGGTACCTGCCGCGACTCCACGGTGTGCAGGGCGAACAGCGCCGTCGCGAGGTAGGGCCGGGCCCGGGCGGCGTGCAGCCGGGCGGCGAAGAGCTTGTCGAGGTCCAGTGCCCCCGGCGCGTCCGGGGTCACCGGCCCGCCTTGGCGGCGACCGCGATGCGGGCCGTGGCACGGTCGGCAGCCCGGTCCGCCCGCCGGGACAGCGACACCACGCCGGCGAGCTGTTCGATCGAAGCCGGAACATCCCAGTCCTCCTGGCGCAGCGCGGCGAGTGTGGTCGCGGGGACGACCACCAGGTCCGGGGCTCCGGTCTCCAGCGCCCGCACCAGCAGAGCCCAGGCGGCGTCCCAGCGGGGCTTGTCCGGGCGGTTGCGCACCGCCGCCACCACGCCGTCGAGCGTGGCCTGCCGCAGATCCCCCCGCTCGGGCAGCTCGCCAGCCGCCGGGTCGGCGAGCAGGCTCTCGGGGTCCGGAAGGTCCATCCGGTCCAGGCTCGCCAGCAGTTCGAGGCCGGGGCCGTCGCCCACGGTGCCCCTGATCAGCAGGGAGAGCACGTCGCGTGAGGAGCCGGCCGCGGTCGCGAAGGCGATGAGGTTCAGCGTCATGTCCCAGCTCCGGGGCGAGGGCCAGGCGCCGCCGCGACGGGCTTCGCTGCTGGGCAGCTGATGCACGAGCTTGGGGCGGACGGCGAGGAGTCCGCACACCGCGCGCCGGGCGAAGTCCACGGCGTGCGCCAGCTTTCCGGGGTCGAGCCGGGGCATCGCCGCCCGCGGCCAGGTCCCGCCGAGGCCGCGCACCACGACCTCGTGGTCGTGCGTCCACCGCAGATGGACGAACCGGTTGGCCAGCGGAGGACTCAGCTCCCAGCCGTCCGCGGCCGAGGACCGCGGGTTGGCGGCGGCCACGATCCGTACGCCGGGAGGCAGTTGGAGCGAACCGATCCGCCGTTCCAGTACGAGACGGAGCAGCGCGGCCTGGACGGCCGGGGGAGCGGTGGACAGCTCGTCGAGGAACAGCAGCCCCCGCCCGGCCCGCACCAGCCGGACCGCCCAGTCCGGCGGGGCCATCGGGACGCCCTGTTCCGCCGGATCGTCACCGACGACCGGCAGCCCCGAGAAGTCGGACGGCTCGTGCACGCTGGCGATGACGGTGGTCAGCGGAAGGTCCAGCGACGCGGCGAGCTGGGTCAGGGCCGCGGTCTTGCCGATGCCCGGCTCGCCCCACAGGAGGACGGGCAGGTCGGCGGCCACCGCCAGGGTCAGCGCCTCCAGCTGGTCGTCGGGGCGGAGTTCGGTGGTGGTGTCGCGCAGCAGCGCCGTCAGCTCTCCCGCGATGTCGAGCTGGGAGGCGTGAGCGGATGCGGCGGGGGATTCGAGGGTTCCGGGCAGGGCGAACGGGGTGCGTGTGGGCATGAGTGATCACCTTTTGGAGTCGCGGGAGGAGTCGCGGGAGGAGAAGAGGGAGGAAGGGAGGAGGGGGCGGTGGGGCAGGTGGGGCGTCGTACCGGCTCAGGCCGTAGCTGCCCGGTGGCGGGATTCGGTCCGGCGCGGGCGCGGGAGGCGGTCGGGGACATGCGTGCGGTCAGGGCCGTGGCGCCCGGGCCCGGGACCGACCAGGCCGGCCCTGAACAGCCCGTAGGTGATCCGCCGTCGCGCGGCCGCCTCCAGCTCGTCCCGCAGAGCGCCGGCGCGCAGCACCGCGCCGGGGCCGAGCAGACCCTCGACGACGGCCAGTGCCCCGGCGATGTCGCCGTGGTCCAGCCGCCCCCGTACACCGGCGAGGCAGTCCGGACGGCGGTGCGCCTCGTCGATGGCCTGGAGGCAGGGCAGTGGAGTGCCGGTCAGCGCGACCAGCAGCTCTTCCCGGCGGATCTCGACCGGATCGTGGTCCAGCGGGGCCAGGACCCCGTCGACCAGACCGATCCGGTGCTGATGGCCCCGGCAGTCCACGAGATGCGGGTGCCCCGCCCGGTCCGGCGCCCGGGACGGAGCCGACGGCTCATGGCCCGGTACGAGTGCCGAGGCGACCAGCGGGTGCAACCGGTCGGCGTCGATCGCACCGCCGCGCAGGAGCTCCAGGTCGGGCAGGACCCAGGTCGCCGCGTCGGGCAGGACGGGTGGCATCGGGACGTCGCCGTCCGCGGCCGACGAGACCCGAAGACGGGGTGTCGCGGGATCGTCCGGGTCCCTGAACAGGTCGAGGAGCAGCCGGTGGCGACCGCTGAACCGCACGGCGACGGTACCGGTGCACCGGCCCTCGGCACGGAGGAGCAGTTCCGCCTCGGCGGCCCACCGCTCGACGGCGCAACTGCGTCCCGGCGGTACCAGTTGCAGGAGATCAGGATGGTGTCCGGGCGGACAGCCGGCCCCGGCCCGGACCCGCAGCTCGTCGGTCCTGCGCGCGTCCCACAGATGACGGTGCAGGTCCAGACGGAACCGCCGGCTCGGACGGGGGTGCGGATGGCGACGCGTACCGGCGTCGGAGCGCGAGCCGTCCCACAGCGCGAGGCTGATCCGCTGACCGGCATCCGCCCAGGCGGGAGCGGTCCGGACCACGAGGTGCACCGGATGCGCGCCTTCGTCGGGCCCGGCGTCGTCGTACCGGGCCAGTGCGAGGGTCAGTCCCGGCCGCAGAAGGCCGTGCGGCGCGATTCTCGGAAGATGCCAGCGCAGCAGGTCGGGGACCAACTGCCGTAGATCGGCCCGGAGTCGGGCGGAGAGGTCCTGGCCGTGGGTACGTGCCACGGCCCGAAGGCTGAGATCGACATCGACGCCTGCGGCGGCGCACGCTCCTGCCCAGTCCCCGGTGGAACGACGGGCGGTCGCAGTATCGATCATGGAGGGCGGCACGGCGAACTCTCGCACGCGCGGCCAGAAGGAAGGGAGGGAGTTCCCCGTCGCGTTCCCGATGAGCATCAGCACTCACCTTGCGCGGACGGGTCCCCCAATCTGATTACGGATCGAGTGGTCATCGTGGGGGAGCATAACGTCCGGCCCCGCGGTCTGCCAGGTATTTCCGGCCGGATTCCGCTCCTTACGATGACTCCATGAGAAGCACGGAGACGACGGAGAAGGAATCCGGGGACGCGACGGGAGGGGACGCGACGGGAGCCGAGCAGCGCTGGGAGCGACGCACCCAGTTGCCGTTGCTCGTACTGGCCCTCCTGTTCGCCGTCGCGTACGCCGTGCCCGTCATGGCGCCCGGCGCGGGCGAGGTGACGCTGCGGCTGTGCCGGGGCGTGGAGTGGGTGGTGTGGGGCGCCTTCGCCGTCGACTACGCCGTGCGGCTCCTGCTCGCGCCCGAACGCTGGCAGTTCGTACGCCGTCATCCGCTGGCCCTGATCGCCGTGCTGCTGCCGATGGTGCAGCCGCTGCGACTGCTCCGGCTGGTGTCCACCCTGCTGCTGGCCGGGCAGCGGGCCCGGATGGCCTCGCAGGTGCAGCTGACCACCTACGTGGCCGGATCGTGCGTGGGCCTGCTCATGTTCGGCTCGCTCGCGGTGCTGGAGGTCGAGAGGGACTCCCCCGACGGCACCATCAAGACCCTGGGCGACGCGGTGTGGTGGTCCTTCACCACGATGACGACCGTCGGCTACGGCGACTTCGCCCCGACCACCGGTCTGGGCCGGATGCTCGCGGTCGGCCTGATGCTGTCGGGCATCGCGCTGCTGGGTGTGGTCACGGCGAACATCGCGGCCTGGTTCATCTCCCGCTTCGAGAGCGACAGCGCCGTGGACCGTATGCAGACGGAGGCCATCATCGCACTCACGGCTGAGGTACGGGCGCTGCGCGCGGAGGTCACGGAACTCTCCGCCACGCGGGACCGGGTACCGGCACCGGGCGGCCCGGCGGACGCGCCCCGCTCGACGTCCTCCGCCTGACCGGGGCCGGCTCAGGGCCGCCGGCGAGGAGCGCTGTCGTCCGGGGTGTGCGGGCTCGCGAAGTGGAACGGGACCGAGAGGCGGGCCGACAGGGCTTTCCCGGCCCGGTCCGCCGCGACCGCCGCCGGGTGGCGCGCACCACGGTCCTCGTCACCGAGGTAGCGCACGGCGGCGTCCCGGCAGATGGTGGCCAGTCGTTGCTCGCCCGCCGGCTCGGAGGTCACGGCGACCAGGTCCACGAACCAGTCGTGGACGGTGTCCCCGTCCCATACCGCCTCGATCGCCACTACGCGTCCTGGGGCACCGGCCGCCCGGGCGGCGAGTGACTCCAGGTCGAGCGGACTGTCGGGGGTGCGGGCTATGGCCTCACCGAAGTGGACGTAGCGCTCGTGGACGACGACTTGGGCGTCGTTCAGGCCAAGTCCCTGAGCGCGGCCGGCTTCCCAGACGAGTCGGATCGCCTGGAAGCGCGCGTCCTGGAGGACGTATCCGTCGGCCTGTCGTCGGATACCGGCCGGGAGCAGTTCCCACCACTCGGCTGCCGTGGTGTCCGCCATCGTGAATCTGCCCCTTCTCCGTGCGGCCTCACAACAGGCCTCCCCGGAGCCCCGCTCTACGTACGTGCTGCCAGTGGTCCGGTGGCCTCAGGCGGCGGTCGGACCGCCGGGCGCCGTGCCGGTGGCCGAGTCGGCGGTGGGGGTTCCGTCGTGCGTGTCGGCCGGCTTGCGGCGCATCGACAGGAGCAGGGTGAGGGCCGTGCCCGCGACGGCCCAGGCGGAGAGCACCAGCAGCGGGCCGGTGAGTGCGTTGCCCTTGAAGTAGGCGATCGAGCGGGCCGACCAGGTGCCCGCTCCCGGGGGCAGTGCCGGGCCGATCGCACGCCAGAAGTCGGGCAGCATCGGGAGCGGGAAGGCGCCGCCCGCGCTCGGGTTGCCCGCGATCACGATGATCAGGACCGCCAGGCCGATACCGATGATGCCGGTGAGGGCCTCCAGGGCGAGGGTGGTCATGCCGACCGCGAAGACGACCAGTGCTCCCAGGCCCCACAGCCCCCACACGCTGCCGGGCAGTGCGCCGAGTACCGGTCCGATGATGACCGCGCCGCCGATTCCGCCCGCGATCGCGTACAGCGCCATGGTGGCGGTCCTGATCAGCGCGCGCTGCGGGTTGGCGGGCTTGGTGCCCGCGCTGATCGCCAGGATCGAGGCGCAGAGGTAGCCGCCGACGCACCAGCCCACCACGAGGTAGAAGGACGAGAGCCCGTCGAAGTCGTCCGGGGAGGCCGGGGCCACGTCGACGGTCCTGACCGTGCGGCGCTGGGTCGCGTCGACCTTCTCCATGATCCTCGTCAGGGAGTCGGCCAGGACGGTGCCGCCGCCGGAGGCGACGAGCACGGTGTCGGTGGTGCCGGTGGGATCGACGATCAGGGCGCCGTCGATGTCGCGGTTCATGATCTGTTCGCGGGCCTCGGCCGCGTCGTCGGCCGGGCGGGGATCCAGCGGGCCGCCGGGGAGCGCGTCGAGCCGGGTGACGAGCTGCTCCGAGATCTGCGGGGGTGCGACCACGGCGAAGGGGACGTCCGTCGGCTCGGGTCTGTGCAGCGCCCCGACGTAGGACGCGATGAACAGCAGTTGCAGCGCGAGCACGCCCAGGACGAGCAGTGCGGCTCGTGGAGTGACGGCGTTCTTCACCTCGTCGACGAAAGTCATGTCCCCACGGTCCGGGCGGCCCGGTGTTCGCGCAGGCGGGAGGGGACCGGATGGCCTAGGTGAACGGGACCGGTGACACCTGCCCCGGTTATCGTACGAGTGTTCGAACATGGTCTATGGTGGAGAGAGAGGGGGTGGCGAGTACGGATCGGTCCAGGAGGTGCGGATGCCAGGGTTCACGCATCTGCACACCGTGTCCGGGTTCTCCCTGCGGTACGGGGCCTCGCACCCGGAGCGGCTGGCCGAGCGCGCCGCCGAGCGCGGGATGGACGCCCTCGCGCTGACCGACCGCGACACCCTCGCGGGCGCGGTCCGCTTCGCCAAGGCGTGCGGGCGGGCCGGGGTGCGGCCGCTGTTCGGGGTGGACCTCGCGGTGGCGCGGCGTACGGCGGATGACGGCCGCGCGCATCGGCGGACACCGGCCCGCGGTGGCGCCTTCGTCGAAGAATCCGCACCCCGGGTCACCTTTCTCGCCCGGGACGGCGCCCAGGGCTGGGCCGAGCTGTGCCGGCTCGTCACCGCCGCCCATGCCGCGCCGGCCGGTCCGCCGGCCCCGCCCACCGGTGCGGGGCAGCCCCTGGTCGGCTGGTCCGAACTGCCCGCCGAAGGGCTCACCGTGCTGCTCGGACCCGACTCCGAGGTGGGCAGGGCGCTCTCCGCCGGACGGCCGGACCTGGCCGCCGCGCTGCTCGCGCCCTGGCGCGAGATCTACGGGGACGGCCTGCGCCTCGAAGCCGTCCACCACGGCAGGGAGGGCACCGGCCCCGGCTCGCTGCGGCTCGCCGCCCGCACCGTCGGCTTCGCCGCGGACCAGGGGGTACGGGCCGTGCTGACCAACGCCGTCCGGTACGCCGACGCCGGGCAGAACCGGATCGCCGACGTGCTCGACGCCGCCCGCGGACTCGTCCCGGTCGACCCGCGCCGCTCTCCCCTCGACAGCGGGGAACGCTGGCTCAAGGACGCCCGTGCGATGGCGGAGACCGCCGGGCGGATCACCGCCGCCGCCGGCCTCGGGCCGGGCGCGGGGGCGGCGCTGCTCGCCGAGACCCGTCGTACGGCCGACGCCTGCCGTGTCGACCCCGCCGGTGACCTCGGGATCGGCGCGGTGCACTTCCCCGAACCGCACCTCGTCGGCGCGGGGCGGCGCACCGCCCAGCGCGTGCTGGCCTCCCGGGCCGCCGCGGGCATGGTGCTGCGCGGCCTGGACCGCAGGCGTGACTACTGGGAGCGGATGCACCAGGAGCTGGACATCATCGCCTACCACGGCTTCGCCTCGTACTTCCTGACGGTCGCTCAAATCGTCGATGACATAAGGGACATGGGTGTCCGCGTCGCCGCCCGTGGCTCCGGTGCGGGTTCCCTGGTCAACCATCTCCTCGGCATCGCGCACGCCGACCCGGTCGAGCACGGGCTGCTCATGGAGCGCTTCCTCTCCACGCGGCGCTTCGTGCTGCCCGACATCGACATCGATGTGGAGTCGGCCCGGCGCCTCGACGTCTACCGCGCGATCATCGGGCGCTTCGGCACCGAGCGGGTCGCGACCGTCGCCATGCCCGAGACCTACCGGGTGCGCCACGCGATCCGGGACGTCGGGGCCGCGCTCTCCATGGACCCGGCCGAGACCGACCGGCTGGCCAAGGCGTTCCCGCACGTCAGGGCCCGTGACGCCCGTGCCGCCATGGAGGAGCTGCCCGAGCTGCGGCAGGTCGCGGCGGACCGGGAGAAGTACGGGCGGCTGTGGGAGCTGGTGGAGGGACTCGACGCCCTGCCGCGCGGCATCGCCATGCACCCGTGCGGGGTGCTCCTCTCGGATGCCACGCTGCTGCGCCGCACCCCGGTGATGCCCACCAGCGGCGAAAGCTTCCCGATGGCCCAGTTCGACAAGGAGGACGTGGAGGATCTCGGGCTGCTCAAACTCGATGTGCTGGGTGTACGGATGCAGTCGGCGATGGCGCACGCGGTCACCGAACTGAAGCGGGCCTCGGGGCATGAGCTCGACCTGGACGCCGTGCCGCCGGACGACCCGGAGACGTACCGGCTGATCAGGACCGCCGAGACACTGGGCTGCTTCCAGATCGAGTCGCCCGGCCAGCGCGATCTGGTCGGCAGGCTCCAGCCCGCCACCTTCCACGACCTCGTGGTCGACATCTCGCTGTTCCGGCCGGGGCCGGTCGCCGCCGACATGGTGCGGCCGTTCATCGAGGCCAGGCACGGCCGTGCGCCCGTCCGCTATCCGCACCCCGACCTGGAAGGGCCGCTGCGCGAGACGTACGGAGTGGTCGTCTTCCACGAGCAGATCATCCAGATGGTCGACATCATGACCGGCTGCGGCCGGGGCGAGGCGGACCGGGTGAGGCGCGGGCTCTCCGACCCCGAGTCGCAGCGGCGCGTCAAGGTGTGGTTCGCGCAGCGGGCGTCGGAGAAGGGCTACGGCATCGAGGTGATCGCCCGGGCCTGGGAGATCATCGAGGCGTTCGGTTCGTACGGATTCTGCAAGGCGCACGCGGTCGCCTTCGCCGTACCCACCTATCAGTCGGCCTGGCTCAAGGCCCATCACCCGGCCGCCTTCTACGCCGGGCTGCTCACGCACGACCCGGGAATGTATCCGAAACGGCTGCTGCTCGCGGACGCGCGGCGGCGCGGGGTGCCCGTGCTGCCACTGGACGTGAACAGGTCGGCCGCCACTCATAGAATCGAACTGACGTCCGATGGGAAGGGTGGGGCCGAGGTCTGGGGACTGCGGCTGGCGCTCTCGGACGTCCACGGGATCAGTGAGGCCGAGGTCGCCAGGATCGAGGCCGGGCAGCCCTACGGCTCGCTGCTGGACTTCTGGCAGCGGGCCCGGCCCGGCAGGCCGGCCGCCGAACGGCTGGCCAAGGTGGGCGCGTTGGACGCCTTCGGCGCCAACCGCCGTGACCTGCTGCTGCACCTCTCCGAGCTCCACCGTGCCCAGCGGAGCTCGGGGCCGGGAGCCCGGGATGCGCAGCTGCCGCTCGGGGACGGCCGGCGTACCGGCTCCATCGGCCTGCCCGACCTCAACGAGGCGGAACGCCTCAGCGCCGAACTCGGCGTGCTCAGCATGGATGTGTCCCGCCATCTGATGGGAGACCACCACGCGTTCCTGGAGGAGCTGGGCGCGGTCTCCGCGAAACGGCTGAGGGAGGCGCGGCACGGGGAGACCGTGCTGGTCGCGGGCGCCAAGGCCGCCACGCAGACCCCGCCGGTCCGCTCCGGCCGCCGGGTCATCTTCACCACTTTGGACGACGGTACGGGCCTGGTCGACCTGGCCTTCTTCGACGACAGTCATGCCGCCTGCGCGCACACCGTCTTCCACTCCTGGCTGCTGCTGGTGCGCGGGGTGGTGCAGCGGCGCGGGCCGCGGAGCATGAGCGTGGTGGGCGCGGCGGCCTGGAATCTGGCGGAGCTGGCCGAGCTGCGGCGTACCGGCGGACTCGACGCGGTCGCGGCGAGGCTCGCGGAGGAGCCGGCGGGGGAGGCCGCTCCGCGGGAGTCCGCTCCCGAGGGCGACGGCCGTCGCATCCAGATGTCCACCGGTTACGAGATGAACCCCTGGGCCGACCTCCAGCCCGCCGGTGAAGGGGAGCCCACAGGAAGGAAGTTGTGGCACCAGAGCTCCGGGAGCGCGGGATGAGCGGCACGATGAGCGAACAGCCGTCGGTCCTGTGCCTGCGCTTTCGCCGGATCGGCGGAGGACTTCCGGACAGCGCGGGGTACGAGGGACTGATCGCCCTCCTAGGCGCGTTCACCCCGGTCGTCGAGGCCGCGCCGCCCGATGCGGCACTCGCCGATGTGAGCGGCGCGCTGCGCTACTTCGGGCAGGACGTGACCGGCCTGGCCTCGGTGATCCGGGTCCGCGCACTCGCCCTGCACGGCGTGGACTGCGCGATCGGGGCGGCCGTCAACCCGATGCTGGCCAGGATGGCGGCGCGGCAGGCGGCGCCGGGTACGACCTTCGTGGTGCCAGGGGACGGGGTCGCCGCATTCCTCGCGGACAGGCCCGCCGCCGCACTGGACGGAGTCGGGACGGCCACGGCGCGCACCCTGTGCGGGTACGGGCTGGACTCCGTCGGCCGGATCGCCGCCGCGCCGCTCGCCACCGTGCAACGGATCACCGGCGTGCGGACCGGGCGCGAGCTGTGGGAGCGGGCGAACGGCATCGACCGGACGCGGGTCGTGCCGAACGCCGCCGCCCGGTCGATCGCCGCCGAGCGGTCCTTCCCCCGCGACGAGCTGGATCCGGAACAGCACCGCCGCGCGCTCCTCTCGCTCACCGAGGAACTGGGCACCCGGCTGCGCACGGAGGGGCAGGTGTGCCGCGCGCTCGCGGTCACCGTGCGCTACGCCGCCCGTACCGGATACGCGACGCTGACCCGCAGCCGCACACTCCGCGAACCCACCGCCCACTCGGTGGAGCTCGCCGGACTCGCGTACCGCATCCAGGACTCGCTGGGGCTCCAGCGTGCCCGGGTGCGGGGGATCGCGCTGCGGGCCGAGGGGCTGTACGAGGCGGAGCGGGCGGCCCATCAGCTCACCTTCGACCCGGTGGACGAACGGGCGCGGCGCATCGAGGAGGTGTCGGACCGGCTGCGCGCCAGGTTCGGCCCGGACGCGGTGAAGCCGGGGCGCCTCGCCGCCTGAACTCGGCTGAACCCGCCTGAACCCGCCTGTTGTCAGGGCACTTTGATGTGACGTCAGTTTTTACCGACGCGTAACTTCCCCCGCTACCTTACCCGCGCGTAATTTGGCATGAGCACATAACTCTTGTGGTCCGGGCCACAGGGCGCACAGACATCGCAACTCCCTTGAGCCGCAAGGAGAACACACGATGCTGCCCTGGAAACGTCCCGGACGCACCCCCCGTGCGCGCCGGACGATCACCGCGCTGCTCCTGGTCGTCGCAGCCTTCGCCGCCCCCACGGCGACCGCGACCGCCGCCACCCCCACAGCCGAGGCCACCACGGCATCCCGTGGCTGGAACGACTACACCTGCAAGCCCTCCGCAGCCCATCCCCGCCCCGTCGTCCTGGTCCACGGCACGTTCGGGAACTCGGTCGACAACTGGCTCGTCCTCGCCCCCTACCTCGTCAACCGGGGATACTGCGTCTTCTCCCTCGACTACGGGCAGCTCCCGGGCGTCCCGTTCTTCCACGGGCTCGGCCCGATCGACAAGTCGGCGGGACAGCTCGCCGTGTTCGTCGACAAGGTGCTCGCCTCCACCGGAGCGCCCAAGGCCGACCTGGTGGGCCACTCGCAGGGCGGCATGATGCCGAACTACTACCTGAAGTTCCTCGGCGGCGCCGCGAAGGTGAACGCCCTCGTCGGCCTCGCGCCCGACAACCACGGCACCACCCTCCTCGGGCTGACCAAACTGCTGCCGTACTTCCCGGGCGCCGAGGACCTGCTCTCCGCCGCCACCCCCGGCCTCGCCGACCAGGTGGCCGGGTCCGCGTTCATGACCAAACTCAACGCGCTCCCCGACACCGTGCCCGGGGTGCGCTACACCGTCATCGCGACCCGGTACGACGAGGTGGTGACCCCGTACCGCACGCAGTACCTGGACGGACCGAACGTACGCAACGTCCTGCTCCAGGACCTGTGTGCGGTCGACCTCTCCGAGCACGTGGCGATCGGGACCATCGACCGGATCGCGTTCCACGAGGTGGAGAACGCCCTCGATCCGGCGCACGCCACCCCGACGGACTGCCTCTCGGTGATCGGCTGACCCCGGCGGTCAGCTGTGGCGATCAGCGGCTGTGACGGGCGCCCGGCGCAGCCGACGCGGCCCGGCGGCGGGCGGAGGTGAACAGGGCCGCCGCGCCGAGCGCGAGCGCCGCCGCGCCGCCGGCCGCGAGGTACGAGCTGCTGCTCGTGCCTCCGGTCTCGGCGAGCTCATCGCCCGCGTCCGCGCCGTTGGCCACCGGTGCGTTGGCCGGCCCGGAGGTCCCGGCCTCCGGCGTGGCCGACCCCGGCGTACCGGTGCCGGCGGCCGTGGACGCCTCGGTGACCTCGGCCGCCGTGCCGGCGTCGTCGTCACCGTGGCCGCCGTGCTCGACGGACGACTCGTCCGCGCCCTCGGTGATCTCCTCCTCGGAGGGCGCGGACGCCGAGGGCGCGGGGACCGCGCCGACCGGACCGCTGCCGCCCGCCGCCGCCCCGAAGACCACGTCCGAGCAGGCGTAGAACGCCTCGGGGGAGTCCGAACGCTGCCAGACGGTGTAGATCAGCTGCCGCCCCGAACGCTCCGGCAGCGTGCCGCCGAAGACGTACGAACCGTTCTCCAGCTTCGGGTCGGTGGCCTCGGCGAACGGCTTCTCCTCCAGGTCCGACCACTTGAGAGGCTTCGCCGGGTCGTAACCGGCCTTGGTGAGGTACAGCGCGAACGAGCCCTTGTGCGGGGCGGTGGCACGGAAGCGGAAGGTGTGGCTGCCCGCCTTCATCGTCGTCGCGGGCCAGTCGGCGCGCGGCAGGTCGAGGCCCCTGAACTTGTCGTTGCCCGCACTGCACAGCTTGCCGTCCGGGATCAGGTCACGGTGCTTGCCCGCCGCGTCGGCGATGTTCACCCCGTTCCAGTCGTACAGCGCCTGCGTACCGCCCGCCGCGACCGCCGCCTGACAGGCCGCCGACTTCGGGCTCTCCGGCCCCTCGGCGAAACAGGCCGAGACCCGGCTGACCGGGTCAGTCAGCGAACCGTGGGCGGCGGCCGGGACGGCGGCGAGGCCGGTCAGCGCGAGAGGCGCGACACCCAGGGCGAGGACTCCGGCGAGCCTGCGAGGAACGGTGGTGAGGGCGGTCATGGGCGGCGTTCTCCTTCGACGGGGCACGTCTGTCGTGCGGACGGCCGGTGCGGGGGTCACGGGCAGGGGCCCGCGCGGCGGTGCGGCCCCCCGAACGGCGGCACCGACGGAACGGACCCCGTCCCGGTGATCAGCAAACTAGCCGCCGTCGAAGGCGGATCCGGCTGTGAACAGGGCCTGGGCACCATCGTTATGGCGCGCTTAAGGGGCCGCTCAGAAGCGATTAAGAACAGCGCGGTAAAGCCGCTCGGGACGCCCCGTTCCGCCGTACCGCAGCGTCACCTCCGCCCGCCCCGTCACCGCGAAGTACTCCAGATATCGCCGGGCGCTGACCCGCGACAGGGAACCCGCCTGCGCGCACTGGGACGCGGACAGCCCCTCCGGGTGCTCCCGCAGCACCCGCTCCACCAGATCCGCGGTGTGTGCCGCCAGGCCCTTGGGCAGTTCGCGGGAGCCCGGCGGGCGGGTGCCGAAGATCCGGTCCACGTCCTCCTGCTGTGCCTCCTGGCGCGCCTCGTCGAGAGCGTCGAGACGGTTGCGCAATGAGGCGACGTGCCGCACCTGTTCCTGGAGCGCGGACGGGTGGAACGGTTTGATCAGATAGTGCAGCGCCCCTGCCCGCAGGGCCGCCCGCACCACGCCCGCGTCGCGGGCCGCCGTGATGAACAGCGCGTCCACGCTGTGCCCGTCCGCGGCCGGACCCTCCGCCGCACGGAGCTCGCGCAGCACGCTGATGCCGTCCATGTCGGGCAGGTAGATGTCGAGCAGCACCAGATCGGGACGTAGCTCCCGCGCCGCGCGCAGCGCCTCCGCCCCGCTGTGGGCCGCCCCGACCACCGTGAACCCGTCCATCACGGACACATAGCGGCAGTGCAGCTTCGCGACCATGAAGTCGTCGTCCACCACCAGCACTTTCGTCACGTCGACACGGTAGGGCGCGACCACAACGACCACAACGTCCGTTGATTCCGGAACGGCGACAGCTCGACGACGCGCAGGCAACATGTGGGCCACCTCACAGAGAAAGGCGGAACCCGTGCGACTGCGCACCCCACTCGCCCTGGCCGGAGCGGCGCTCCTGGTGCTCGTGGCACCACCGCTGCTCTCCACGGGCAGCGGCTCCGACACCGGGACGCAGATTCCCGGACTGCGCCTCATGGTCCCCAACACCCCCGGCGGCGGTTACGACATCACCGCGCGCACCGCCGCGAAGAACGCCGAGGACGCCGGGCTCACCCACAACGTCGAGGTGTTCAACCTCCCGGGCGCCGGCGGCACCGTCGGCCTGGCCCGGCTCGTCGGGGAGCACGGCAACGGCAAACTCGCCATGTCGATGGGGCTGGGTGTGGTCGGCGCCGTCCACACCAACAACTCGCCGAAGACACTGCGGGACACGACCCCGATCGCCCGGCTCACCGAGGAGCAGGACATCGTCGTCGTCTCCAAGGACTCCCCGTACCGGACCATCGGCCAGCTGGTCGAGGCATGGAAGAAGGACCCCGCCGGGCTTCCCGTCGGCGGCGGCTCCTCACCCGGTGGACCCGACCACCTCGCCCCGATGCTGATGGCCGAGGCCGCGGGAATCGCCCCGAGGGACGTCAACTACATCCCCTTCGACGGCGGGGGCGAACTCCTCGCCTCGATCCTCGGCAGCAAGGTCGCCTTCGGCGTCTCCGGCGTCGGTGAATACCTCGACCAGATAGAGGCGGGCGAGCTGCGCCTGCTCGCCGTCACCGGCCCGGAGCGTGTCCCCGGCCTCGACGCCCCCACCCTCCGCGAATCCGGCCTGGACACCGACTTCACCAACTGGCGGGGCATCGTCGCCCCGCCCGGCCTCTCCGACGCCGAACGGGACAAGCTCGTGGCCCTGATCCGGAAGCTGCACGACTCACCGCAGTGGAAGGAGTCGATGAGGAAGAACGGCTGGGACGACGCCTTCCTCACCGGCGACGCATTCGGTGACTTCCTGGACGCCCAGGACAAGCGGGTCGCCACGGTCCTGAAGGAGCTGGGACTGTGACCCCCGAGACCACCGATACCCCCATACCCGCCACCGCCCCGAAGCGCGGCACCTGGCTGCGCGAGCACTCCGAACTCGGCGTCTGCGTCCTCCTCCTGGCCCTCGGCGTCCTCGTCCTCACCGACGCCCTCACCATGAGCGTCGACCTCACCCAGCGCGGCCCCGTGGGCCCCAGGACCGTGCCCCTCGTCGTCGGCGGCGGACTGCTGGTCATCGCCGTGCTCCTCGCCGTCGACGTCCTGCGCGGCGGACGCGGGGAGGCGGAGGGCGGCGAGGACATCGACCTCGCCGAACCCGCCGACTGGCGCACGGTGCTCCTCCTCGCCGGAGTCTTCCTCGCGAACGCCGTACTCATCGGCCCGCTCGGCTTCCCGGTCTCCGGCGCCCTGCTCTTCTGGGGGTCCGCCTACGCGCTCGGGAGCCGCCACCGGGACCGGGACCCGCTCATCGCGGCGGGACTCTCCCTCGTCACCTATTTCGTCTTCGACAACCTGCTCGGAGTCCCCCTGCCGGGCGGCCCGCTGATGGGGGTGCTCTGACCGATGGATTCCCTCAACTCCCTCCTCGACGGCTTCGGTACGGCGCTCACGCCCGTCAACCTGCTCTGGGCCGCACTCGGCGTCCTGCTCGGCACCGCGATCGGGGTGCTCCCGGGTATCGGCCCGGCCATGGCCGTGGCGCTCCTGCTGCCGGTGACGTACGGACTCGAACCGACCGGCGCCTTCATCATGTTCGCCGGCATCTACTACGGAGCGATGTTCGGCGGCTCCACCACCTCCATCCTCCTGAACACCCCCGGGGAGAGCGCGGCCGTCGTCGCCGCGATGGAGGGCCATCCGATGGCGAAGGCGGGGCGCGGCCCCCAGGCGCTCGCCGCCGCCGCGATCGGCCACTTCGCGGGCGGCATGATCGGCACCGTCCTGCTGGTCGTCCTCGCCCCGACCATCGCCTCGCTCGCCGTCGGCATCGGCGCCCCAGACTACTTCGCGATCATGGTGCTGGCCTTCATCGCCGTCACCTCCGTCCTCGGGTCCTCCCGGATCCGGGGGCTCGCCTCCCTGCTCGTCGGTCTCACCATCGGCCTGGTGGGCCTCGACCAGATGACCGGGCAGCAGCGGCTCACCTTCGGCTCGCTCCAACTGGCGGACGGCGTGGACGTGGTGATCGTGGCGGTCGGCCTCTTCGCCATCGGGGAAGCCCTCTGGGTCGCCGCGCACCTGCGCCGCTCCACCGGAGAGGCGATCCCCGTCGGCCGCCCGTGGCTCGGCAGGGACGACGTCCGGCGCACCTGGAAGTCCTGGCTGCGCGGCCCCGTCATCGGCTTCCCCTTCGGCGCGATTCCGGCGGGCGGCGCGGAGATCCCCACCTTCCTCTCGTACGTCACGGAGAAGCGGCTCTCCAAGCACCGCGAGGAGTTCGGCAAGGGCGCCATCGAGGGCGTCGCGGGACCGGAGTCCGCGGCCTCCGCGTCCGCGGCGGGAACGCTCGTCTCCATGCTCACGCTCGGGCTGCCCACCACGGCCGTCGCCGCGGTGATGCTGGCCGCGTTCCAGCAGTACGGCATCCAGCCGGGCCCGCTCCTCTTCGAGCGCGAACCGGAACTGGTCTGGGGTCTCATCGCCTCCCTCTTCGTCGGCATGGTGCTGCTCCTCGCGCTCAACCTGCCGCTCGCCCCCCTCTGGGCGAAACTGCTGCGCATCCCGCGCCCCTACCTCTACGCGGGCATCCTCTTCTTCGCGGCCGTCGGCGCGTACGCGGTCGGCGGGGAGGCCTTCGACCTGGTCATCCTGCTCGTCATCGGAGTGATCGGGCTCGGGATGCGGAGGTACGGACTCCCGGTGCTGCCCGCCGTGATCGGGGTCATCCTCGGCCCGGCCGCGGAACAACAGCTGCGGCGCGCCCTGCAGATCAGTGACGGCAGCGCCTCCGGGCTGGTGAACACGCCGTTCTCCGTGACGGTCTACGTGGTGGTCGCGCTGATCCTGGCCTGGCCCCTCGTCAAGAAGCTGGTGACGCGCGGCAGGGCGGGGACGGCGCAGAAGTAGCCGTCGGTGTACGAGGGGGCCGTCCGGTTCCCGCCGGGCGGCCCCCTCGTACCGCCCGCGCCATGACAGCCGCGCCCGCCGACGGGGATCCTCCCGGACACCGCAGCCGACGTGCCGGCCGTACGGGCCGTCGGGGGTACGGCGTTGTCAGTGGCGGCTGTCACCATCGGACGCATGACGACGATCGACTGGGACGCCGCCGCCGACTCCTTCGACGAGGAACCCGATCACGGGCTGCTCGACCCCGCTGTCCGCGACGCGTGGGCACGGAGACTGGAGACCTGGCTGCCTGCCGTGGACTCCGACGTCCTCGACCTCGGGTGCGGTACGGGAAGTCTCGCGCTGCTCGCCACCGAGCTGGGTCACCGGGTCACGGCCGTGGACGCCTCACCGGGCATGGCGGACCGCGCCCGGGCCAAGCTCGCCGGGACCGGAGCCGAGGTGCTGGTGGGGGACGCGGGCCGGCCGCCGGTCGAGGGGCGGAAATTCGACGTGGTCCTCGCCAGGCACGTCGTGTGGCTGTTGCCCGACCCGGAAGCCGCCCTGCGCCACTGGTGCGGCCTGCTGAAGCCCGGCGGCCGGCTGGTGCTGGTGGAAGGCGTCTGGAACGGGACGGGTGTCGCGGCCGAGCACCTGATCCGCCTGCTGGCACCGCTCGCGGAGCGGGTGTACCACGAGCGGCTCTCGGACGATCCGGCCCTCTGGGGCAGGCGGGTGGACGACGAGCGGTACGCGGTGCTCGCCCACATCCGGCCGGACCGCCGGCACAGGGAGGTCGTCGACGTCCATCTCCTCCTGCGCCGAGGGCCCGACGTCCTGCTCACCCGCCGCGCCGGTACGGGGTACGCGGACGGACTGCTCCACGCGCCGTCCGGTCATGTGGAGGACGGCGAGGACGTCCGCGAGGCGGTGATCCGCGAGGCCGCGGAGGAGATCGGTGTCGCCCTGCGCCCGGACGAGCTGCGGGTGGCCCTGGTGATGCAGCACCGTGGTCCGGGCGGTGCCCCGCGCGTCGGCTGGTTCTTCGAGGCGGACCACGATCCGGCCCGGCCGCCGCGCAACGCCGAACCCGAAAAGTGCTCGGAACTGACCTGGTCCCGGCTGGACACGCTTCCGGACGACATGGTCGCCTACTGCCGCGCGGGGCTCGACGCCTACCGGGCGGGCGAGCGTTTCCTGATCCACTGGCACGAGGACGACGACCCGGTCGCGTACGCCCCCCGAGGGCCCGGACGGGGGGTGCCGCTGCGGCAGAGCGGGGCTCCGGTGACCGGGCCCTGAGGGACAGCCCTCAGGCCAGCAGTCCCGTAAGGCCCTCCGTACGGGCGAGGTGTTCCAGCTCGTCCAGGGCCCGGGTCGCGGCTCCGGCCGCCTCCGGGTCCCGGCCGGCGAGTCCGCTCGCCTCGAACTCGTCCTCGTCCAGGCGCAGGACGGACGAGCCGTCCGCGGACACCCACAGGTCGAGATCCAGGTCCTCCACCAGCAGCTCGCCCTCGCGGAGCACGGCCGGGCGGGTGACGTCGCAGTACCAGCCCTTCAGTACGCCGCCGCCCGTGCGCACCTCCTTCACCGCGAACCAGCGGTCGCGCCAGTAGTGCTCGGTGAAGACGTCGCCGGGCTCGAACCGTACGAACCCGAAGTCACGGACTCCGGGCGCCGCCCAGGGCGCCCGCACCGTGACCCGGATGCCGTCGTCACGGACCAGGTCCGCCGGGTAGCGGATCTTGGTCCGGCCCGCCTTCGTGAGGGCGACGGTCAGGGCGGGGCCCGTCGCGGCCGGCTCAGGCGAACGTGCGGACATGGCGTACCTCCGTGGCACAGATCTCGTAACCGAACCATGAGTTGACGGCGAGCATCGGGCCGTTGCCCGCGTCGTTGCCGGTGTACGCGTCGGTGTAGCCCGCGGCCCGCGCCCGGTGCAGCGAGTCGTTCTTCACGAGCTTCGCCAGACCCCGGCCCCGGTAGGCCCGGCGGGTGCCGGTCATGCCCGTGGAGTAGCGGGTCAGACCGTCCGTGGTCGCCGCGCTGAACGATGCCACCACGCCGTCCACCACCGCGACCGAGGTGAGTTCCCGGTCGAGGCCCGGATGGCGCCAGGTGTGGTTCAGCCAGTCCTCGTAATCCGTGAGGTCGGTGGGGGTGTCGCTCGGCTCGTCCGCCGTCGTCTCGGCGTCGGCCTCGAACAGCGGGCGCGGGTCGTCGGCGAAATCGGCCGCCGTGAGCAACTCGACGTCCGCCGGGACCTCCTGGCGCGACGGCAGGGTGCCGTTCGCCAGGTCGAGGTGGAGGAAGTGCGCCGGCCGGCTCGCCTCGTATCCGCGCCTGCGGGCGAACTCACGGTTGGCCGGCTCGTCGAGCACCCACGTGTGGACGGCGACCGCGCCGGCCTCGGCGAGATACCCCTCGGCGGTGCTCAGCAGCAACGAGCCCGCCCCGCGCCCGAGGCGGTCGGGCCGCGTGTAGGGATTGCAGAAGGCCTGGCCGGGCTCCGGGGTGTCGTAGGAGAAGCCGACCTGCGCCGTGCCGATGATCTCCCCGTCCTCCTCGGCGACCAGCTGGCGGTACTTCTTGTCGGGGTGCGCGGTGGCCAGATCGAAGGCGACCTGCTCAGCGGTGGTCACCATGTACGGGAGCGCGGCACGGCGCACGGCCACCCACGCCTCCAGGTCGGCGGGCCGGATGTCCCGGACGATCACAGTCATGAGCCGGAGGCTACGCGTGACGCCGCACCGGCCGCCTCCGAATTTCCGCCTTCGGGCACGGCCGGGGAGTACAGCCGTGGGGGACAATCGTGCGGTGACCCTGAAGATCGATCTTGACCTGGAAGACGCCACCGCCCCGTACGAGCAGCTGCGCACGCAGATCTCGGAACAGGCCCGCTCCGGCGCCCTGCCGGTCGGTTACAAGCTGCCGACCGTACGCGGCTTCGCCGAAGAGCTGGGCCTCGCCGCCAACACCGTCGCCAAGGCGTACCGCGCGCTGGAGGCGGACGGGGTGATCGAGACCCGTGGGCGCCACGGCACGTTCGTCGCGGCCGCCGGGGACGCGGCGGACCGCAAGGCGGCGGCTGCAGCGCAGGAGTACGCGGAGCAGGCGCAGCGGCTGGGGCTGTCGCGGGCGCAGGCGCTGTCGCTCGCGCAGGACGCGGTGCGGGCGGCGTACGGGCGATGACCGGGGAGGCCGGTGGGGCCGGGAACGGGTCGCCGGCCGGCCGGTGGCCCCGGTCACCGCCCCGGTGACGGCCGGACCCCCGCGTCAGAGATACATCCCCGAGTCGGGGCCCACGTCCTGCTTCGGTACCGACGCCGGGCCGTTGCCGCGGCGCAGCGCGTACAGCTCGGCGAGTGTCGTGCTGTCCCGGCCGAGGCCCTCCTCGGAGCCCAGCCAGCCGACGGACTCCTCGCGGGTGAGTGAGCCCACCTCGATCCGGGCCAGACAGCGGCCCGGCCTGACGACCGCCGGGTGGAGCCGCTCCAGGTCCTCGTTGGTCGTCACCCCAACGAGGACGTTGCGGCCCTGGCCCAGCAGTCCGTCCGTCAGGTTCAGCAGCCGGGAGAGCGCCTGGCCCGCCGTGTGCTTGGCCTCCCCGCGGATCAGTTCGTCGCAGTCCTCCAGGAGCAGCAGCCGCCACCGCTCCTTCGACGTCCCGTCGTCCTCGCCGATCGCGATGTCCATCAGATAGCCGACGTCGTTGAAGAGCCGCTCCGGATCGAGGACGCAGTCGACCTGGCACCAGTCCCGCCAGGACCGGGCGAGCGTGCGCAGCGCGGAGGTCTTGCCCGTGCCGGGCGGCCCGTGCAGCAGGAGGAGCCGGCCGGAGATGTCGTCCGGGGTCAGCTTCATCAGCCGGTCCATCGCATCGGCCACCGGAGCCGTGTAGTTGCGGCGGACGTCCTCCCAGGTGCCGGCGGTGATCTGCCGGGTGGTGCGGACCGGGCCGCGCCGCGGGGAGACGTACCAGAAGCCCATGGTCACGTCCTCGGGCTGCGGCTCCGGTTCGTCCTGGGCGTCGTCCGTCGCCTGCCCCAGTACCTTTTCGGCCAGTTCCGGGCTGGTCGCGGTGACCGTGACATCGGCGCCCCGGTTCCACCTGGAGATCAGCAGCGTCCATCCCTCGCCCTCGGCGAGCGTGGCACTGCGGTCGGCGTCGCGGGCGGCCCGCAGCACCGTGGCGGCCGGGGGCAGCAGGGTCGCCGCCTTCTTGACGCGGTCGAGCGAGGAACTGTGCGCGTACGGCTGCTCGCCCGTCGCGAAGCGGCCGAGGAACAGCGCGTCGACGACGTCGGCCGGTGAATCGCTGTCGTCGACATTCAGCCGGATCGGCAGTGCGGACTCGGGGTTGGCAGGCATGGCGTCCATGATCCGGCACGCGCCCTGCCGGTGCACCCAGGTTTCGTCAGCCGGTGCCGCTCGTCGCGCGTGGGAGTGACGCAGGTTCAGAAAGGTTTATCGGAACGCCCGTTCAACGTTCTTGGCATGAACACTTCCAAAGGTGCCGGAGGTACTGCTACCACGGAGTAGGCAGAAACCCTGCTCTAGGAGGTTCCATGAAAATGTCCGGACTCGTGGCGTTCTCGTCCTCTCTCCTGTTAGGTGCCGCCCTCGCCCTGGCCGGGGTGGGTACCGCTCAGGCCGCGGAATCCGCGGCCGTCGACTACGTCGCACTCGGCGATTCCTACTCGTCCGGCGTCGGCGCCGGCAGCTACATCAGCGCCAGCGGCGACTGCAAGCGCAGCACCCGCGCCTACCCCTCGCTCTGGGCCGCCGCCAACTCGCCCGCCTCCTTCGCCTTCACCGCCTGTTCGGGCGCCCGCACGAACGATGTGACGGCCGGTCAGCTCGGACCGGTGAACTCCTCGACCGACCTGGTGTCGATCTCCATCGGCGGCAACGACGCCGGCTTCGCCGACGTCATGACCACCTGCGTCCTCCAGTCCGAGTCCACCTGCCTCAGCCGGATCGCCACGGCCCGCGCCTACGTCGACTCGACCCTGCCCGGCAGACTCGACTCCGTGTACTCGGCGATCAGAGCGAAGGCCCCGGCGGCGCACGTCGTCGTCCTCGGCTACCCCCGCTTCTACAAGCTCGGCGGCAGCTGCCTCGCCGGCCTCAGCGAGAAGGAGCGCGCCGCCATCAACGGGGCCTCCGACTACCTCAACGCGGCCACCGCCAAGCGCGCCGCCGACCACGGCTTCACCTTCGGTGACGTCGCACCGACCTTCACCGGCCATGAGATCTGCTCCGGCAGCGCCTGGCTGCACTCCGTGAACTGGCTGAACATCGGCGAGTCCTACCACCCCACCGCCGCCGGACAGTCGGGCGGCTACCTGCCCGTCCTCAACTCGGCCGCCTGACCGCACCCGCCCCGCTCGATCACTCCCCGGCCGACATCTCGGCCGTCGGGTGGGAGGCCCCGGCCGTCGGGGTCTCCCGCTCGCAGGTCACCGAGAAATCCACACCGTTCGACGTCACGGCGACGGGCGAGCGGACCTCCAGGACGATCGTCCCCCGGCGTACCGCGTCCGGCGAACCGTCCTCCGGGTACGTCAGTTCCGTGTGCGACACCTGCTTCTGCCTCCGGTCGCCCGCGGCGAATTCCAGCAACTTCCATTCCGGGTCGGAGCCCGTGCCCTCGTCGAGCGCCCAGCGGTACTCGACCGTCACCGGTGTGCGTCCCACGGTGACGGTCGCGGTCACCGCGGGCGCGAGGTCCTGCGGCGGGGGGCAGCTTCCCTCATAACTGCCGCGCACCGCGGCGAGATACACCCGCACCGACTGGGGGCGCTCCGTGGCACCGCCGTGTCCGCCGCCCCCGTCGCCGCCCCCGCCGCCCTGTCGCGTGGTCGCGGCCGGCTTCTCCGGGGTGTTCACGGCCGTCGGTTCCGGCGTGTGCGCGGCCTGCGCCGGAGCGCTGCTCGTCGCGCTCGGTGACGCGCCGCCCGCCCCCCTGGTCCCCGGATCCTTCTCGTCGTCGTTCGTGAGCGCGTGGACGATCCCGCCCATCGCCAGCAGCACCGCAACGCCCAGAGCCGCCGCCACGGCCCCCGGCCGGCGCGGGCTGGCCGGGGGCCGGCTGCCGGGCGGCAGCGGTGCGGGCGGCAGCGGTGCCGTGCGCGCTCCGGGGCCAGGCGGCGGCGTGCCCGTCGTGCCCATCGTCCCCGCCGTGCCCATCGTCCCCGCTGTCACCGTGGGGCTCGACGGGCCGGCCGCCACGGTGGTGGTGCCCGTCGGGGAGTCGCCCGCCGCCACGGCCCGCAGCCGCCGCTCGGCCTCCCCGGCGGCCAGCCGCTCGGCCGGGTCCTTGCGCAGGAGCCCTTCGATGACCGGAGCGAGCGCGCCCGCCCTGCGGGGCGGCGGCAGTTCCTCGTCGACGACGGCCCGCAAGGTGCTCAGCGGGGTGTTCTGGCGGAACGGGGAGTTTCCCTCGGTCGCGGCGTACAGAAGCACTCCGAGCGACCACAGGTCCGACGCGGGCCCCGGCGTGCGCCCCAGCGCGCGTTCCGGGGCGAGGAACTCGGGGGAGCCGATCAGTTCGCCGGTCATCGTGAGCGCGGACGAGCCCTCCACCATGGCGATGCCGAAGTCGGTCAGGACCACCCGGCCGTCATTGGCGAGAAGGACGTTGCCCGGCTTGACGTCGCGGTGCAGGACCCCCGAGCCGTGGGCGCTGCGCAGGGCGGCCAGCACCTCGGCGCCGACGCCGGCGGCGCGCCGCGGCGGCATGGGGCCGTCGGCGTCCAGTACCTCGGCGAGCGAGAGCCCCCTGACCAGCTCCATCACGATCCACGGACGCGCGTCCTCGGTGGCCACGTCGTAGACGGTGACGACGTTGCGGTGCGAGATCCGGGCCGCGGCCCAGGCCTCCCGTTCGAGGCGTGCGTACAGCCGCTGCACGTCAGGCGCCGGAAGCCCGGCGGGTGCCCTGACCTCCTTCACGGCGACCTCGCGCCCCAGTACCTCGTCCCTCGCCCGCCACACGATGCCCATGCCGCCCTGGCCCAGGGGGCCCAGCAGGCGATAGCGCCCCGCGATCACTCGGTCGTTGCCCGGCACTTCGCTCACGGTGATCCCCCATCAGCAGCCACGACGGCAGCACGGCGAAACCCTTCCAAGTTAGCTCAACCCGGCCTCCCGGATGCCCCCTTGTACTGGTGCAATCCATACCGCACTTGACCACCCGGATGTCCAACTCGTTCTGGAATCGGCAGGATTCGGTAACTGGTCGTCAACCTCCGTATACGTGTGCGCAATCCTTCGACCGGGATACACGAGTGCCGCCGAGGGGCGATAGGGTTAACCTGCCCGGGCCGGGTGCCCTCGTACGGGTGGGGAGTGACATGGAACAGATAACGGTGCGCAGCAGGGCGCGTGTGCCTGCCATCACGTGTGGGAGCAGTGCGACAAGTTCGCGCCTCGACCGCCATCTCGCAGTGCTCGGCGGCCCCGCCGTCCCGCAGCGCGAGTCGGCGGAAGCGACGCTGCTGATGCGTGAACTGACCTCGCGCGACGCCGCGCACACCCGCAGGAGCAGGAGCGCGCGTGTCTCGCTCTTCGCCCCGCTGCGGCGACTGCGGCGCTCGCTCTTCGGCAGCCGCCGCTGACCCGACGGCACGTCACCACTGAACCGTCCCCTTCGCTCGGGGCGGCTCAGGCGATCACACCGTCCCGGCGCAACGCTGCTGTCTGCTCGCCCGTCATCCCCAGGGCACGCAGGGTTGCGTCGGTATGTTCTCCCAGCGCCGGTACGGCGCCCATCCGCGGCTCCGACCCGCCCGGCAGCGTGATGGGCGGCAGCAGCGCGCGCAGCGCCCCGGCCGGTGACTCCACTTCCCGCCACCGGTCCCGGGCGGCCAGCTGCGGGTGCGCCGCGACATCGGCCACGGTGTTCAGCCGGGCACAGGCGATCCCCGCCGCGTCCAGCCCGGCGAGCGCCTCCTTCACGGTCAGCGCCCCCAGCGCGCGCGCCACCACCGCGTCGGTCCGCTCCCGGTTCGCGGTCCTGGCCGCATTGGTGGCGAAGGCCGGGTCGTCCGCCAACTCCGGGCGCCCCAGCACCTGTTCCGTCAGTCGCCGCCACTCCCTGTCGTTCTGCACGGAGAGCAGCACGCGTTCCCCGTCCGCCGTGGCGTAGGCGTCGTAGGGCGCGATGACGGAGTGGGCGAGACCGGTGCGCGCCGGGGCCTCACCTCCGTGCATCCCGTGGTGCAGGGGGTGGCCCATCCACTCGGTCAGCGCGTCCAGCATGGAGACCTCCACGGGCCCGCCGCGCCCGGTGGTGCCGCGTCGCAGGAGGGCGGCGAGCACACCCGAGAAGGCGTACATCGCCGCCGCGATGTCCGCCGCGGGAATCCCGGCCTTCACCGGGTGCCCGGGGGTTCCGGTGACCGACACCAGGCCCGCCTCGCACTGGACGAGCATGTCGTAGGCCCGCTTGTGCGCGTACGGCCCCCCAGCCCCGTATCCGGAGATGTCGACGGCCACCAGGCGCGGGTGCGCCGCGCAGAGGGTGGCGGCGTCCAGGCCCAGCCGGGCGGCGGCGCCCTGGGCGAGGTTCTGTACGAACACGTCGGCTTCCCCGATGAGTTGACGCACCACCGCGAGCCCGCGCGGGTCCTTGAGGTCGACGGCCACGGACTCCTTGCCGCGGTTGCACCAGACGAAGTGCGAGGCGAGTCCCCGCGCCGCGGTGTCGTAGCCGCGGGCGAAGTCGCCGCCGTCCGGGCGCTCGATCTTGACGACCCTGGCGCCGAGATCGGCCAGCTGCCGGGTGGCGAACGGGGCCGCGACGGCCTGCTCGACGGCGACGACGGTCACGCCGTCGAGGGGGAGGGGCTGAGTGCTCATGAGTACCGTACCTATCCTGTACGCGGCACTCCTGTCATCCCGTCCGCCCCCCGCCCGCGGGGGTTCGTGGTTCAGTCCGTGCCGCGTGCGTACCGGCGCACGGTCAGCGGGATGAACACGGCGAGCAGGACGGCCGACCAGGCCAGCGTTCCCACCACCGGGTGCGCGACCGGCCAGGCGGCGCCCTCGGCGGGGGCCGCGTTGCCGAAGAGGTCGCGGGTGGCCGAGGCCAGGGCGCTGATCGGATTCCACTCGGCGACGGTGCGCAGCCAGCCCGGCATGTTGTCCGTCGGGATGTACGCGCTGGAGAGCAGCGGCAGGATGAAGGTCGCACTACCCAGCTGTCCCGCGGCCTCCTCGTTGCGGATCACCAGGCCCAGCCAGTAGCCGGCCCAGGATGTGGTGAAGCGGAAGAGGAGCAGCAGCCCGTATGCCCCGAGTGCGGCGCCCGGGCCGCCCTCGATCCGCCAGCCCGCCGCGAGCCCGACGAGCATGAGCGGGATCATGCCGACGGCCGTGGTCAGCACCTCGGCGACGGTGGAGCCGAGCGGTACGGCGGCCCGGCTCATCGGCAGCGTACGGAAGCGGTCCATCACCCCGCGGTCGCAGTCCTGCGCCGCCTGGAACATTCCGGTCATGAGGCCGTTGGCCGCTGTCGCGGCCAGGAGGCCGGGCACCAGGAAGGAGCGGTACTCCTGCCCCGGGACAGCCAGTGCGCTGCCGAACACATAGCCGAAGAACAGCAGCATCGTGATCGGCATGGTCTGGGTCAGGATCAGTACACCGGGGGCGGCTTTGATCTTCTGCAGGTGGCGGACCACCATGGCCAGGCCGTCGGCGGTCAGGGAGCCCGTGACGGGCGCCGGGTTCTGCTCGTGGACCAGGGTCGTGGCGCTCATGCTGCCGGCTCCTTCGGTGCGCGGACGTCGCCGTTGTCGGTCAGACGGAGGAAAGCCTCGTCGAGGGTGGGCGGGCGCAGGCTCGCGTCGATCACCGGGACTCCCGCGGCGTCCAGTTCGCGGACGATGCGCGGCAGGGTGAGGGTGGGATCCGTCGCGATGACGCCGACGGTGCGGTGCTCGTGGTCGAGCGTCGGCTCCGCGCCTGTCAGCTGGTCGAGCACGGCTGCCGCGGCCCCCAGTGCCGACTCGTGTGCGACGACCACCTCCGCGTAACCGCCGATGAGGGACTTGAGTTCGGCCGGGGTGCCCCGGTGCGCGGCCCGGCCCCGGTCGATCAGCACGATGTCGTCGGCGAGCTGGTCGGCCTCCTCCAGGTACTGCGTGGTCAGCAGGACCGTGGTGCCGCGGCCCGCCAGTTCGCGTACCGCCTCCCAGATCTGGTTGCGGCTGTGCGGGTCGAGGCCGGTCGTCGGCTCGTCGAGGAAGAGCACCTGCGGGCGGGTGAGGAGGCCGGCGGCGAGGTCGAGGCGACGGCGCATGCCGCCCGAGTAGGTGCGGGCGGGGCGGTCGGCCGCCTCGGTCAGCCCGAAGCGTTCGAGGAGCTCGTCGGCGCGCGTGCGGCCGGCCGGGCCCTGGAAGCGGAGCAGCCGGGCGAAGAGCCGGAGATTCTGCCGGCCGGTGAGCTCGCCATCGATCGAGGTGTTCTGCCCGGTGACTCCGATCGCCGCGCGCACCGCGGCGGCCTCGCGGACCACGTCGTGTCCGGCGACCCGCGCGCTGCCGGCGTCCGGGCTCGTCAACGTGGTGAGCAACCGGACGGCGGTGCTCTTTCCCGCCCCGTTCGGCCCCAGCATGCCGCAGACGGCGCCCTCGGCGACGGCGAGGTCGAGCCCGCGCAGGGCGTGGACGTCGCCATAGTGCTTCTCCAGACCCTCACTAAGTACAGCGTACGTAGTTGTCATGGGCCTACCGTAGCGCACTACGTACGGTGTACGTAACTACGATGGTGAGTGAGGTGATGACCGATGGCGGGGCGACCCCCTCTACCCGAAGTGATCTGGGCGCGCCCCGAGCGTGCGGGCCGCGGGCCCAAGCCCGCGTTCAGTCGTGCGGACATCGCGGCAGCCGCCGTGCGTATCGCCGACGCCGAGGGCCTGGACGCGGTGTCGATGCGCAAGGTGGCCGCGGAACTGGGCTGCGGCACGATGTCGCTCTACAACTACGTGCCGCGCAAGGAGGACCTGTACGAGCTGATGCTCGACGCGGTCAGCGGCGGGTGCGACCTGCCGGAGAAGCCGTCCGGCGACTGGCGCGCCGACATGATGGCGCTCGCGCGCCAGGCCCGCGCGATGATGCACCGCCACACCTGGGTGCCGCGGCTGATGTCACCGGTCTACGGATTCAGCCCGAACGTGCTGCGGTACATGGAGTACTCGCTGAGCTGCCTGGACGGGCTCGATGTCCGGTTCGGCGAGAAGATGGAACTCATCGCCATGGTCAACGGCGTGGTCACCACCTACACGGCCAACGAGATCGCCACGGCCGAACGCAGCCGCTCGCTGCCCTGGACCGAGGAGCAGGAGCACACGGCCCGCACCAACTATCTGATCAGCCAGATCATGACCGGCAAGTACCCGCGCCTGGCGGCCGGGTTCGCCGAGGACTCCGGGCCGATCGATCTGGAGGGCGTCTTCGACCGGGCGCTGGGCCGCGTACTGGACTCGTTCGAGCCTTAGGGCCTGTCCGACGGATCAAGGCCGGGGGGCCTGGCGGCCCCGGTCACAGGAGTGTGAACTGCCCCTCCGGGCCCTCCTCGTGGTGGTCCAGCACGGAGGCGGGCCGCCGGGCCGTCACCGGTGCCGGGACCACACCGGCGGCCCGCAGTGTGCCGCGGGTGACGCCGGGCTCCAGGGTGAGCCGGTCGTGCAACGCCCCTTGAGCGGACCGCAGTTCACCGAGCAGGGCGAGAACGGTGATCAGCTCCAGCAGCTCCGAGGTCCACTCCTGCGGCCAGTCGCGCGGGCGCAGCGCCTGAAGGCCCTCCGCCCCGTCCTGCGCCGTGCGGTGCTCGAACCAGAGCTCCAGCATCCGTACGCCGCTCACCCGGAACTCCCAGGCTCCGGCCGGAACGGGCGAGACGCGCCCCGCACCCGGCCCCTCGCCGAGGGTGAGGACCTCGTCGTCGGGGTCGTAGCGCAGCACGGACGGCCGGGGCGGAATCGGGGCCCGTACATAGGGCCTGCGCCCGCCCGGCAGCCGGGGGCGCTGCCCGCCGCGTGCCCCGCGCAGCTGCAGGCGCAGCAGCTCCCGGCCGAGCTCCACACCCTCGGCCCACAGGGCGCCGTCGGCGGGCAGCGGTACGAGACATCCGGCGGGGGAGGGGCGGGCGGCGGCGAGGGTCCAGGCGAGGACGGACTCCGGGTCGGCCGGGGTCGCGTACCGGGCGCCCAGCAGGCCGAGCAGGCCCGGCGCGAGATTGGGCTCCAGGCCGCCGGGGCGCCGGTAGAGCGGCCGTATCCGGCCCGGCCGGCCGGCGGGGGAGTGCCCGTCGGGCAGCAGCGCCGTCACGGACAGGGCGGGCCCGGTGTCCTCCGGTACGTATCCGTGCTCGACCGCGAAGAGCTGGTGCCCGTCCGCCACCCGCCACAGCTCGGGGCGGGCGGCGTCGATCAGCCGGTGGTCGGGGATCAGCCACTGCTCGTCGAACGGGCCGTGCAGGACCCGGACCGGCTCCGGGTACGGGCCCGGCTCCCGGGCGAACCTCCCCGTCGCGGTGGCGCGGCCCGGCAGCGCGGCGACCGCCGTACGCGGGGTGCGCAGCCGGCTCGGCCGGAACAGCCGGTCCTGCTCGGCTCCCTCGGCCCGGACCAGCAGGTCCCAACGGGCCCTGAGCGTCGCCGTGTCGGGTGCGGTCACCCAGGTCCGGCCGGTACGCAGCGGCCTCACCGACCACGGCATCAACTCGTCGAGCAGCGGTACGTCCTCGTGCCCGCCCGCTCCGGCCGCCGCCCGCGCTGCCACCGTGTCGCCCTCCCCGTCACCAGGCCCGCCGCCCCCGGCATCGTAACGGCGTACCCGTCGGGGGGTCAGTGCGCTTCGACCGTCACCGAGAACGAGAAGCGGTCGCCCCGGTAACGGATGCGGGCCACGTCCACCACCTGGCCGCTCTCGTCGTACGTCACGCCCGTGTAGTGGAGGATCGGGCTGAGCAGGGGCACTTGGAGCAGCTCGGAGGTCACCGGGTCGGCCAGCCGCGCCTCGACGGTGTCGGTGATCCTGGCGATCCGGACACCCAGGGTGTCGCGGAGCACCTTGGTCATCGGCCACCGTTCGAGATCGGTCACATCGAGCCGCTCCGCGATCTCGGGGCGCAGCGCGTTCTCCGCCCAGTTGGTGGGCTCACCCGTCTCCCCGTCGCACCGCAGCCGCCGGTAGTTCACCACCTCGGTGCAGTCGGGGAAGAACTCGGTGAGGTCCCCCGAAACGGCGGACGGGCCGTGGCCGAGAACGGTCGTCCGCTCGCCTGACTGCTGGGCGACGATCGCGTCGATCGACCCCAGCAGCCGTACGGGCGAGACGCGCCTGGCGCGCGGCTCGATGAACGTGCCGCGCCGCCGGTGCCTGCTGATCAGGCCCTCCGTCTCCAGTTCCTTGAGGGCCTGGCGCATCGTGAGGACGCTCACGCCGTAGTGCCCGGCGAGCTGTTCCTCGGTGGGCAGCCGCAGGGAGGCGTCCTGCGGGCGGCCCAGTATCGACGCCCGCAGGGACTGCGAGACCTGGTACCACAGGGGGAGCTTCCGGTTCAGGACCAGTGAGTCGGGGGCAAAGGCGGGCGTGTGATTCACCTCGTTCGCCTGATTCATCCGGTTCACCTGGAGTCTCCGAGTCGCGGTGTGTGGCCGGTCCGGTAGTGCTCTACGGCCGGAAGTTGCGGCTCAGACCCTGCCACACGTCGTCGTAGCCGCGCTGCAGATGACGGGCCTCCGCTGCCTGGCCGGTCGCCGTGACGGGCCAGCGCGTCTCGAACATGAAGGCGAGACCGTCGTCGATCTTCTGCGGCTTCAGCTCGGCCGCGCTCGCCCGGTCGAAGGTCTCCCGGTCCGGGCCGTGCGCCGACATCATGTTGTGGAGCGATCCGCCGCCCGCCACGAACCCGCCCTCACCGGCCGTCTTGGCGTCGTACGCGCCCTGGATCAGGCCCATGTACTCGCTCATCACGTTGCGGTGGAAGTACGGCGGACGGAAGGTGTCCTCGCCGACCAGCCAGCGCGGCGCGAAGACGACGAAGTCCACGCCCGCCAGGCCGGGGGTGTCGGACGGCGAGGTCAGCACCGTGAAGATCGACGGGTCCGGGTGGTCGTAGCTGATGGAGCCGATGACGTTGAACCGGTGCAGATCGTAGACGTACGGCACGTGGTTGCCGTGCCAGGCGACGACGTCGAGCGGCGAGTGGTCGTACGTCGCCGACCAGAGGTTGCCGCAGAACTTGTTGACGACCTCGACCGGGCGCCCCGCGTCGCCGTCGTCCTCGTACGCCGCGACCGGGGCCCGGAAGTCCCGTGCGTTGGCCAGGCCGTTGGCGCCGATCGGGCCGAGGTCGGGCAGCACGAACGGCTGACCGTAGTTCTCGCAGACGTAGCCGCGGGCCGTGGTGTCGAGGAGCTCGACCCGGAAGCGGATACCGCGCGGGATGAGGGCCACCTCACCGGGCTCGGCCCGCAGCAGGCCGAACTCGGTGCGGATCAGGAGGCCGCCGTGCTCCGGGACGATCAGCAGTTCGCCGTCCGAGTCGCTGAACACCCGGTCCGTCATCGAGGTGTCGGCGTGGTAGAGGTGCACGGCCATGCCGGTGCGCTGGGCGGCATCGCCGTTGCCGCCCAGCGTCCAGAGCCCCGCCAGGAAGTCGGTGCCGGGAGCGGGGTCGGGAAGCGGGTCCCAGCGCAGCCGGTTCGGGTCGGGGACGGTCTCCGTGAAGGGTGCGGAACGCACGGCTCCGTTGTCGACGCGGACGAACGGCGGATGGGCGGCCGAGGGGCGGATGCGGTAGAGCCAGGAGCGGCGGTTGTGGGCGCGCGGTTCGGTGAAGGCCGATCCGCTCAACTGCTCCGCGTACAGGCCGAGCGGTGCGCGCTGCGGGGAATTGCGGCCGAGCGGCAGTGCGCCCGGGATCGCTTCGGAGCTGTGCTCGTTGCCGAAACCGGGGGAGTACGTCAGCCCCTCCGCCGTCTTCCTCGCCTGCTCGATGCCGCTCATGGTGCGCTCCCGGTGCGATCGGAATCCCTCGGACCCCTTGGACGAGGAATCCTATGGTCAACCGTAGGAATCGGAACAGGGGGCGTCAACGGCATTCGTCGCGCACAGGGGGGTTTCAAAAGCTGAACATTGCTCTACTCTCCGGCACATGTCGTGGACACGAAGACTTCTGGTGGTTCTGGCGGCCCTCGCCGCCGCACTCCTGTCGGCCCCCGCCGCCCAGGCGCACGAGGAACGTCCCGTCACCCTGCCCGACGGAACCGGCAGCGTTCCCGTCCACCGCACGGGCGAACCCGATCTGCTGGTCTGCAAGAGCGACCGGGCGGACTTCGAGCGGCGTATATCCGGCTTCCCGGCGCCGCTGAAGGCCCGGAACGCGGAGCTGTTCGACCGTTGTCTGGAATCCGGCTACCGGCATCTCCAGCAGGCCGTCGACGCGGTCGGCCGGCCCGGCATGAACATCGCGATCCTGCCCGGGCTGTACGAGGAGGAGCCCTCGCTCACCGATCCGCCCGCCGCGTGCACCCGGCTGAAGGCACCCGAGTCGCAGCTCGGCTACCAGATCCTCAGCTACGCCCAGCAGAAGCGGTGCCCGCACAACCAGAACCTGGTCGCGATCCTCGGCAAGAAGAACCTCCAGATCGAGGGCACGGGCGCCGCGCGCACGGACGTGGTCATCGACGCCAAGTACCAGAAGCTCAACGCGGTCCGCGCCGACGGGTCCGACGGGATCTACTTCAAGAACTTCACCGCCCAGCGGACCACCTTCAACTCCCTGTACGTGCTGGCCCAGGACGGCTTCGTCATCGACGACGTACTCACCCGCTGGAACGACGAGTACGGCTTCCTGACCTTCGCCAGCGACCACGGGCTGTACAAGAACTGCGAGTCGTACGGCAACGGCGACTCCGGCATCTATCCCGGCAGCGCCTCCGACATCAACACCGCGCGCGGCTACGACGTGCCGCGCTACTCCATCGAGATCACCGGCTGCCGCAGCCACCACAACATGGTCGGCTACTCGGGCACCGCGGGTGACTCGGTCTACGTCCACGACAACGAGTTCGACCACAACATGGGCGGCGCCTCGATGGACAGCGCCTTCCCCGGGCATCCGGGCCTGCCGCAGAACCACGCCCGTTTCGAACGCAATCTGATCCACGACAACAACGCCGACTACTACCCGTACGTCGCCGACGGTACGTGCGCCAGACCGCCCGTGGAGCGCGGTTACGAGGAAGGCGTGGTGTGCCCGCAGATCTCCATGCCCCCGGGCACCGGCATCATCACGGCGGGCGGCAACTGGAATCTCTACGAGGACAACTGGGTCTACGGTCACGACCGCGCCGCCTTCTTCCTGAGCGCCGCACCCGCCTTCATCCGGGGTGAGGAGGCCCTGTCCAAGCAGACCGACACCTCGCACCACAACCGGTACGCCGGGAACCACCTCGGCACCGACCGGGACGGCAACTCCCGGCCCAACCGAACCGACGTGTGGTGGGACGGCCAGGGCGAGGGCAACTGCTGGCAGCCCGGGACCGGCGCCGCGACCCCGCGCACCCTGCCCGAGTGCGGGAAGGAGCGCGGCGCGGTGTCCGGCGGTGCGGACCGGCTGGTCGGCGAACCGGTGAAGATCGCCCAACTGCTGGTCTGCGCCGACTACGACGTGCGGGCGCGACGGCTGCCGGCCGGCTGCGACTGGTACGGGGCCCAGGGGATCGAGCGCGTCGAGGTGCAGGCCGCCCTGGGCGTCGCGGCGGTGCTCGGGCTGGTCGGCGGGGTGCTGTGGTGGCGCCGGCTGCGGCACAGCCGCACGGCCACCGTGGCGACGGCGCTGGGCGCGAGCGGACTGGCGCTGGACGTGGCCGGATCGACGACGGGCCTCACGTCCTCGTACCTGCCCGCCGCGGCCCTGCTGCTGATCGGCGTGTGGTGGGTGGGAACGGGCCTCGTCCTGCGGCACGTGCGCCCGGGCCTGGGCTGGACCACCGTGGGGCTGGGTGCGCTGACCCTGCTCGACGCCTTCGACAAGGCCGTCCTGATGATCCCGTGGATCCCTCTGAGTCCCGCGTGGCTCCGCACGCTGCTCGGCGTGGTGTGGGTGCTCTGGGCCGTCGCGGCGGCGGCACGTGGGGGCCGTGCGGACGACGGTGCGGCGGACGGCGCGGACGAGACCTCCGGTGAGCCGGGCGAATCCGCCGCGGTCGCCGCCGAGGGGGAGCGTTCGTGAGGCGCGCCATCGGGCGGGGTGCCGCCCTGCTCCTCACCGCCGGACTCGTGCTCGGCGCCGGCGGCTGCGGCGGGAGGCCCACCACGCATCACAGGCCCGGTACCGGTCACGAGCAGGCCGACGGGGCCGTGGGCCTGCTGCTCGCCGCCGACGACGGCACCGGACACCGGTTGCGCCAGGTGGACGCGGCCGGTGCGCCCGGGGTGACGCTCGCCGCCAGGCCCGACTCCGAGGACGGCTGGAACATCCACCTGAGCGTGCGCGACTTCCGCTTCACCCCGGACAGCGTGGGCGGAGCCGCACTCCCCGGACGCGGGCACGCCCGGCTCTTCCTCGACGGCCGTCCACTGGCCCGGATGTACGCGGCCTGGCACCACCTCCCCGCCCGCCTCGTGCGTCCGGCGGACGGCGGCGGCTCCCTCACCGCCCGGCTGTACGCCGACGACCACACCGCCTGGGCCGTCGACGGGAAGCCGGTCCAGGCCACAGTCGCCCTCACCCCGGGCGGCACAGGCGGCGCCGCGACCCCCGCTCCCGCCGAGGCCGCAGACCGGACCCTGGACATCGAGGTCCGCCGGGGCTCGGTCAGTCCCGCACCCGGAAGGACCGAGCTCAGGAAGGGCGACCGCGTCGCGCTCCGGGTCCGCAGCGACCGCGCCGACACCCTCCACGTCCACGGCTACGACAAAGAGGCCCGGCTGCCCGCGGGCAGGACCGTCACCCTCACCGTCACCGCCGACCGCACCGGGCTCTTCGAGGTCGAGACGCACGAGAGCGGACTGCTCCTGACCCAACTCGTCGTCCGGTGACGGGCGGCGTCCTCGCCCACGGCGTCGGCTCCCGGCACGATCTGCCGCTGTCGCCGTTCTACGCCTTCGCGGGTGCCTTCACCGCACTCTTCGTATCCTTCCTCGCGCTCGGTCTGCTCTGGTCCGCCTCCCGCTTCCGCGGCGACGAGGCCGGACAGCCGGTGCCCCCGCTCCTCCAGCGCCTCGCGGACGCCCGCACGACGCGTCACGCGCTGCGCGGACTCGGACTGGCCGCCGCCGCGTTCGTGCTGGTGCACCTCCTGCTCGGTCCGGACGACCCGGAGCGGAACCCCGCCGCGGGCACGGTCTACGTGCTCCTCTGGGTCGGTCTCGTCCCCGCGTCCCTTCTGCTCGGTCCCGTCTGGCGCCTGCTCAATCCCCTGCGCACCCTGCACCTCCTCCTCTGCCACGCGCGCGGCCGTGATCCCGGCGCGGGCCGCCCCGTGCCCGCCCGTGTCGGCCTGTGGCCCGCCGCCGGCGGGCTGCTCGCCTTCACCTGGCTCGAACTCGTCCTGCCCGAACCCGGGGCGAGCGGCGCGCTCCTCCTCTTCCTCGCTCTCCACGCCGTGACCCAGCTGGCGGGCGCCGTCCGCCACGGCTCCCGTTGGTTCGACCACGCGGACGCCTTCGAGGTCTACTCCGGCCTCTTCGCCCGCCTCTCCCCTCTGGGGCGCCGCCCGGCCGACGGGCGCCTCGTCCTGCGCTCGTCCTTCAACGGGCTCGACGCCACTCCCCAGGCCGCCGGGCTCCTCGCCACCGTCTGCGTGCTGCTCGGCTCCACGGCCTACGACGGCTTCTCCGACGCCCCCTCCTGGATCTCCGCCGTCCAGACCTCCCCACTCGGCCGCACCGCGGCGGGCACGCTCGGACTGCTGGGTGCCGTCGCCCTCGTCGCGGCCCTGTACGCCCTCTGCGCCGGAGCCACCCGGCTGATCTGCGGCCCCCTGCCGCATCCCCTGACCGCCTTCGCCCACTCCCTCCTACCCATCGCCCTGGGCTACCTCGTCGCCCACTACTTCACGCTCCTGGTCACCGAAGGGCCACGCACGGTGATGATGGCATCCGGCGCCGACAGTCCGGTCGCGCCCGAACCGCCCCTCGGGCCGGGCGGCCTCGCCGTTCTGCAGGTCTCCGCCGTCGTCCTGGGTCACGTCCTCGGAGTCGTCGCCGCGCACGACCGTTCCGTCCGGCTGTTCCCGCCCGCCCGGGCCGTCGCGGGGCAACTTCCCTTGCTCATCCTGATGATCGCGTACACCATCGGAGGGCTGACGCTGCTCATCGCCTGATGGGCCACCGGCCATCCCGGAGAGGAGGCGCCACGGCATCATGGAGCCCGTGCCCCCTGCGAACACCAGCCTCCGCCGTGCGCCCGTGCAGCAGCGCAGCGCCGAACGCCTCGCCCGGATACTCGACGCCTGCGCCCAGCTCCTCGACGAGACGGGGTACGAGCAGCTCTCCACCCGGGCCGTCGCCGTGCGCGCCGGGGTGCCCATCGGCTCCGTCTACCGGTTCTTCTCCAACAAGCGGGCCCTGGTCGACGCACTCGCCCACCGCAACCTGGACCGTTACGCCGAGGGCATCACCGCCCGCCTCGCCGGCATCCCCGCCGACGACTGGCGCGCGGCCATCGACGCCGTGCTCGACGAGTACCTGGCCATGAAGCGCTCCGCCCCCGGCTTCGCACTCGTCGACTTCGGGACCCCGGCGCCCGCCCAGGACCCGGGCGGCGACGCCAACGTCCGGGTCGCGGAACGGCTGGCCGGCCTGCTCGCCGACCACCTCGGCCGCCTCCTGGACGAGGATCTGCTCCGCATGATCCTCGTCTGTGTCGAGGCGGCGGACGCGCTGTTCCAGCTGGCCTTCCGTATCGACCCGGCAGGTGATCCGGCCGTCGTGGAGGAGACGCGGCACCTGCTCCGTTCGTACCTGGCCCGCGTCCTTGACCGGCAGCGGCCCGACCCGGGCCGGTAGCGCGCACCTGGCCCGCCCGCAGGATCGGTGCCGCCGACACCTCCCCACCATCCGTACCGGTCGGTATGCTCACCCTGTCCGCGTGCCGCCGTCGCTCACCGGGGAGGACCCGTGTCCACCAACTCCCGTACCGCCCTGCGTATCTGCCCCCTCTGCGAAGCCACCTGCGGACTCACCCTCACCATCGAGGGCACGTCCGTCACCGGCGCCAGAGGTGACCGGGAGGATGTCTTCAGCCAGGGGTTCATCTGCCCCAAGGGAGCCGCCTTCGGCGGGCTCGACGCCGACCCCGACCGCTTGCGCACGCCCCTGATCCGCACGGACGGGGTGCTGCGGGAGGCGAGCTGGGAAGAGGCGTTCGACACGATCGCCGCCCGTGTCCCGGCCCTGGTCGAGGAGCACGGACCGCAGAGCGTCGGAGTCGTCCTCGGCAACCCCAACGTCCACACGATGGCCGGTGCGCTCTACCCTCCCCTCCTGCTCAAGACGCTCCGGACGCGCAACGTCTTCACCGCGAGCACGCTCGACCAGATGCCCAAGCACGTCGCCTCCGGACTGCTCTTCGGCGACGCCCAGGCCATCGCGGTGCCCGACCTCGACCGCACGGACCACCTGCTGCTCATCGGCGCCAACCCGCTCGAATCCAACGGCAGCCTCTGCACCGCCCCCGACTTCCCGGGCAAGCTCAAGGCGCTCCGGCGGCGCGGTGGGACCCTCACCGTCATCGACCCCCGACGCACCAGGACCGCCCGGCTCGCCGACCGCCACCTGGCGATCAGGCCCGGCGCCGACGCGCTGCTCCTCGCCGCTCTCGCCCATGTCCTCATCGAGGAGAAGCTCGCCGATCCCGGCCCGCTCGCCGACCACCTCGAAGGTCTCGGTGAACTCACCGAAGCGCTGGCGGACTTCACCCCGGAGGCCGTCGCCGCGTCCTGCGACATCGACGCCGACACGATCCGCACCCTCTCCCGGGAACTGGCCGCGGCCCCCACCGCCGCCGTGTACGGGCGCATCGGCAGCTGCACCGTCGAGCACGGCACCCTCGCCAGTTGGCTCGTCGACGTCCTCAACATCCTGACCGGCAACCTCGACCGCCCCGGCGGCGCGCTCTTCCCCCTGTCCGCGACCGCCCGGGCACCCCGCCCCCCGGCTCCCGGCAAGGGCTTCACCCTGGGCCGCTGGGCGAGCCGGGTCTCCGGGCACCCCGAGGCCAAGGGCGAACTCCCCATCACCGCGCTCTCCGAGGAGATCGAGACGCCGGGCGAGGGCCGCATCCGCGCCCTGCTCGTGCTCGCGGCCAACCCCGTGCTCTCCGCCCCCGACGGCGACCGCCTCGACCGGGCGCTCGGCGAGGGGCTCGACTTCATGGTCAGCGTCGACCCGTACCTCAACGAGACCTCGCGCCACGCCGATGTCGTGCTGCCGCCGCCCCCGCCCTCGCAGAGCGCCCACTTCGACTTCGCGTTCAACTCCTTGTCCGTGCGCAACCAGGTCCGCTACTCCCGGCCGGCCGTACCCCTGGAGGCGGGCCGGATGGACGAGAGCGAGATCCACGCCCGGCTCGTGCTCGCGGTCGGCGGGATGCACGGCGCTCCGCCGCACACCGTCGACGACCTGGTCATCGACACGGCCCTCACGGCGGCCGGGGCGCCGAAGGAACTGGCGGCCGAACTGTCCGGCACGAGCGGACCCGAGCGGCGCCTGGACCTGATGCTGCGCCTCGGCCCGTACGACCTCACCCTGGACCGGCTCCTCGCCCATCCGCACGGCATCGACCTCGGCCCGCTGGAACCGCGCGTCCCGCACATCCTGAAGACCCGCAGCGGTCGCATCGAACTGTTCCCGGCGCCGATCGCCGCCGACCTGCCCCGGCTGCGCCGCGCGCTGGACGGGGAGCGGGCCGGGCTCGTCCTCGTAGGCCGCCGCCATCTGCGCTCCAACAACAGCTGGATGCACAACGTCGCCGCGCTGAGCGGCGGCTCCAACGTCTGCACCCTCCAGATCCACCCCGAGGACGCGGCCCGCATCGGTCTCGCGGACGGCGCCACCGCCCGTATCAAGGCCGCCGGAGGCGAGGTCGAGGCGCCTGCCGAGGTGACGGACGCCGTACGGGAGGGAGTGGTGAGCCTGCCGCACGGATGGGGGCACAGCCGGCCCGGAACCCGGATGTCGGTCGCCTCGGCCACTCCCGGGGTCAATGTGAACCAGCTGCTCGACGGCACACTCCTGGACCCGCTGTCCGGCACCGCAGTACTCAACGCCGTACCGGTGTCCGTGACTGCCATTGGCTAGCGCCAAGTCGTTGACCTGGGGTTTTGCTCGTATTGCTCACAGGTCAACATCTTGTTAACGCCGTAACGGGAGCCCTAACGTCATCCGGACCGCCGACCACGGCGGGAGTTCAAAGGTGAACGTGAGGTACCCCCTATGCTGACAATCCTCGGCTTCGCCATGATCGCGACCTTCCTGGTCCTGATCATGACGAAGAAGATGTCGCCGATCGCGGCGCTGGTCCTGATCCCCGCACTGTTCTGCGTCGCCGTCGGGCAGGGAGCGGAGCTCGGCGACTACGTCATCGAAGGGGTCGGCAATCTCGCGCCGACCGCGGCGATGCTCATGTTCGCCATCGTCTACTTCGGCGTGATGATCGACGTCGGCCTCTTCGATCCGATCGTCCGGGGCATCCTGCGGTTCTGCAAGGCGGACCCGTTGCGGATCGTCGTGGGGACGGCGGTGCTGGCCGCGATCGTCTCGCTGGACGGTGACGGCTCCACGACGTTCATGATCACCGTGTCGGCGATGTACCCGCTCTACAAGCGCCTCAAGATGAGCCTGGTCGTCATGACCGGTGTGGCGGCCACCGCGAACGGTGTCATGAACACCCTTCCCTGGGGCGGCCCCACCGCCCGCGCCGCGACCGCCCTCAAGCTGGACGCGGGCGACATCTTCGTGCCGATGATCCCGGCACTGGCCGTAGGACTGCTCGCCGTCTTCATCCTGGCCTTCGTGCTGGGCCGCCGTGAGCGCAAGCGTCTCGGCACGCTCTCGCTCGACGACGTGCTCGTCACGGAATCCGAGACGGTCCTGGTCGGAGCGGGTGGCGGCGGCGACCGGCTCCGCAAGGGATCCGCGACGGGCTCCGGCGGTACGGACGCCGAACTGCCGGCCACCGGCGGCGAGGGCGCTGAGGACGGGGACGACGAGGAGTTCAAGGGCCTCGACCCCCACCGCGCCACGCTGCGCCCCAAGCTGTACTGGTTCAACGCGGGTCTCACCGTCGCCCTGCTGACCGCCATGATCATGGAACTGATGCCGATCCCGGTGCTCTTCCTCCTGGGCGCCGCGCTCGCCCTCACGGTCAACTTCCCCCACATGCCCGACCAGCGCGCCCGCCTCGCCGCCCACGCCGACAACGTCCTCAACGTCTCCGGCATGGTCTTCGCCGCCGCCGTCTTCACCGGCGTCCTCACCGGCACCGGCATGGTCGAGCACATGGCCGACTGGCTCGTGAGCGCCATCCCCGAGGGCATGGGTCCGCACATGGCCATCGTCACCGGTGTGCTGAGCCTGCCGCTGACGTACTTCATGTCCAACGACGGCTTCTACTTCGGCGTCGTCCCCGTCCTCGCCGAGGCGGGTGCCGCCCACGGCGTCTCCCCGCTGGAGATCGCCCGCGCCTCCCTGGTCGGCCAGGCACTCCACATGTCGTCCCCGCTCGTCCCCGCCGTCTACGTCCTGGTGGGCATGGCGAAGGTCGAGTTCGGCGACCACACCCGGTTCACCGTCAAGTGGGCGGCGCTCACCTCGCTGGTGGTGCTCGGCGCCGGAATCCTCTTCGGCATCATCTGATGGACGTCAGGTCCGGGCCCGGCAGGGGCTGGCTGCTGCGCCTCGTCATCGCCTTCTCGTTCGCGCAGGGGGCGGTGTCGATGGCGCGGCCCGCCGTCTCCTACCGGGCTCTCTCACTCGGTGCGGACGAACGGGCGATCGGTGTCATCACGGGTGTGTACGCGCTCCTGCCGCTCTTCGCCGCCGTCCCCCTGGGGCGCCGCACCGACCACGGCCGGTGCGCCCCGCTGCTGCCGCTCGGCGTGCTCCTGATCGCGGGCGGCTGTGCGCTCAGCGGCACGGCGGCCTCCCTCCCGGCGATGGCGGCCTGGAGCGGGGTGATGGGGCTCGGCCACCTCTGCTTCGTGATCGGCGCGCAGTCGATCGTCGCCCGGCAGTCGGCCCCCGACGAACAGGACCGCAACTTCGGCCACTTCACCATCGGAGCCTCGCTCGGCCAGCTCGTCGGACCGGTCGCCGCGGGCCACCTCATCTCCGCGGACGACGGGGCCATGGTCCGTACCAGCGCGATCGCCCTCCTCGTCTCCGCGGCCGTGGCCGCCCTCTCGTTCGTCTCCCTCTGGCGCATCGAACACCGCGCCCCCTCCCGGCCCCGCGCGGACCGGGCGGCGAAGGTGCCCGTCGGCCGCATCCTGCGCACGCGAGGAGTTCCCGCGGGCATCTTCATCAGCCTCGCGGTGCTCTCCGCCACCGACATCCTCACGGCCTATCTCCCCGTCGTCGGGGAGCAGCGGTCCATCGCGCCCGCCACCGTCGGACTGCTCCTCAGCCTCCGGGCCGCCGCGACCATCGCGTGCCGTCTGGTGATGACGCCCATGCTCAGGCTCCTCGGCCGCACCGCCCTGCTCACCACGACCTGCCTGCTCGCCGGACTCCTCTGCGCGGGCATCGCCCTGCCCGTGCCCGTGTGGGGGCTGGCGGTGATGCTCGCCGTACTCGGCTTCTGCCTCGGTGTCGGACAGCCCCTCTCGATGACCACCGTCGTCCAGGCCGCTCCTGAGCGGGCCCGCTCCACCGCGCTCGCCCTTCGGCTGACCGGGAACCGGCTGGGCCAGGTGGCCGCCCCGGCTTCCGCCGGACTGGTCGCGGGCTTCGCGGGGACCGCGGCGCCGTTCGTGATGCTCGGTGCGCTGCTCCTCGGCGCGGCGGGTCTGGGCGTACGGGGCGGTGGCCCCCGGCCGGCCGGGACCGAGCCCGCCGGGACCGTACGGCGCACCGCCCACACCCCCACGAACCGGAACCCCACCTGACACTTCCGCCTCGCCGGATCCTTCTTTTCCCAACCTTCGCGCGAGTCATTCCCACACCCCGTCCAGTGGGCTAACTTCAGGCCACGCAGCCGCTCCCTGCCGCGCGTTCCCTTTACCCTGCCGGGCGGACAAGCTATGACTCGCGCCATCTCACTGCACCATGTCAGCAAGGCCTACGGGCGGGCTCCGCGCGCCGTCGACAACCTCTCGCTCTCCATCGATCCCGGGGAGTTCCTCGTCCTGCTGGGCCCTTCCGGCTGCGGCAAATCGACCGTGCTCCGCATGATCGCGGGCCTGGAGGAAGTCACCGACGGGGAGTTGCTCCTCGACGGTGAACCGGCGAACCACATGCCGCCGAGCGAGCGCGGCATGGCCATGGTCTTCCAGAACTTCGCGCTCTACCCGAGCATGACCAATCGAGCCAACATCGGCTTCCCGCTGAAACTGGAGAATCCCCGCCAGGACCACAGCCAACGCGTCGAGGCCACGGCGCGGATGCTGGGCATCGAGAACGTGCTGGACCGCTTCCCGGCCCAGCTCTCCGGCGGTGAGCGCCAGCGCGTAGCCATGGGGCGGGCCATCTCGCGCAGACCGTCCGCCTTCCTGATGGACGAGCCGCTCTCCAACCTCGACGCGAAGCTCCGCAACCACCTGCGAGCCGAAATAGCGCAGCTGACGGCCGAGCTGGGCGTGACCACGGTGTACGTGACGCACGACCAGGCGGAAGCGATGTCGCTCGGGAACCGGGTGGCCGTGATGCGCGGCGGAGCGCTCCAGCAGGTCAGCACCCCCCGCGAGGTCTACGCGCTGCCGGAGAACGTGTTCGTCGCCGCGTTCATCGGCACCCCGCGCATCAACCTCCTCCGGGCCGTGGTCCACGCCCCGTTGGACGGACGCATGTCGATCGACCTGGGACGGCAGCGACTGCCCCTGCCCGAACCCCTGAGCACCGAGCACCAGTTGCTCCGCATCCAGCAGGGCCGCGACCTGATCGTGGGGCTCCGCTCCGAGGCGGTGCGGATCGCACCGCCCAGCCACGCCCGTCCCGGCGAAGTGGCCCTCAGCGGCATCGTCGAGCACGTGGAGTACCAGGGGCACGAGGCTCTCGTCCACCTCAACACCGGTTCGCAGCCTGCCGTGGTGCCCGAGCTGGAATCGGCCCGGCCGCAGCCGGCCGCGCGGCGGCGCCGAGCGGGCGGGGGCTCCGGCGGCGGTACGGGCGTGGGGGTCCTGGAACGGCTCCGTGAGCGGGCCACCGGGCATGTCAGCGGGCCCGTCGTCGTCCTCGACGAACCGGCGTCCGAGCGGCAGGACCTGCACAGCCCCGACCGGCCGGGGCTCGCGGCCGGCGACCTCGTGGTGCGCACCGGGCCGGACATGCGGCTGCGGCGGGGCGGGCAGGTGCCGTTGCTGGTCGACCTGGCGCACCTGTACGTCTTCGATCAGCTGGGCCGGCGCATCTGCCCGTTGCCGCAGGACGTGCCGGGGCTCGACGTGTAGGGGCCGCGCGGCTCGTGGCCGGTGGCTGAGAGTTCAAGCGCCGGACGGGCCTGGGCCGGCCGGCGCCGGAGTGTGTGGCAGGTTGCGGGCGCGGGTCACCCGCGATGCTCCGGCTGGGTAGGGGAGCCGCGCGGCCAGGGTTTCCGCTCGCGTGAACTCCGCCTCCGCTGCCCCCGCGTGGCCCAGTGCGGCGAGCGCCGCCGCGTGGACCGTGCGGGCCTCGGTCTCGGAGAGGCGCTCGCCCGTGAGTTCCGCCCGCGCCGTCTCCTCGGCCGCCCGCGCCGCCGCGCGCTCGGAGCGGCCGGTGAGGAGCTCCGCCCACGCCACCAGATGGGCGGCGCCGGGGCCCGTGTCGTCGGCGAGCAGGGACAGCGTCTCCGTGGGGCGGCCGTCGCGCACCAGCAGTTCGGCGTGTGCGGTCCGCACCTCGTGCATCGCCTGCTGGTCGGCCTGCGCCCCGGCCACCTGCCTGGCCCGCGCCAGCAGTTCGAAGGCGCCCGCCTCGCCGGTCCTGACGCGGACCCGGGCCAGCGCGGCGAGGGCGTACGGCGTGCACCACTCGTCGCGCTCGCCCGTCTCCCGTACCGCCGCCTCCGCGTGCTCGCGTGCCGCGTCGAACTCCATCAGCAACAGGTGCAGTTCGGCCAGATTGGCGCGCTCGAAGGCGACGGCCGTCGGGTCCCCGGTGTGCTCGGCGAGCCGCAGTGCCCGCTGCCCGGTCGCGACCGCCTCGGCCAGCCGGCCCGATCGGCGGGCGTGCTCCCGGAGCACCGAGAGGATGGTGACGAGCAGCTCCTGATCGCCGTACGCCTCCGCGTGCGGCAGCGCCAGATCGGCTGCCGGCCGTGCCTCGGCCAGCCGTCCGGCCAGCCCCAGCGATGTGGCCTGGAGTCCCAGCGCCCGGGCCAGCAGCCCGCGCCGCCCGCTACCGGGAATGGCGTCGGCTGCCAGCTGGGCGGTGCATGCCGAGGCGTGCGCCTCCTCGTACCGTCCGATCACGAACTGGAGCATCCCCGCGGCCAGGTGATGGGTGGCGGTGGTGAGGGGCGGGGTCTGCGGCAGCGGCGGGTAGGCGCGCAGCAGTTCCTCGCCCTCGTCCGTCGAGCGGTACTTCGCCAGGACTTCGGTCAGACGGGCGGCGGCGAGCACCTGCCCGTCCCGGTCGCCCCGCCGGACCATGTCGTCCAGCGCCTCGCGCAGCACCTCGGCAGCTTCCCGGTAGCGGGCCATCCGGCGCAGTACGGCGCCCCTGTCGATCCGGGCCATCGCCGCGTCCGCCGCCAGCGCGTCGAGCCTGGCCGTCAGTTCGGCGTAGTAGCGGTCCGCCGTGTCATTGGCGCAGACGGCGGCTGCCCGCTCGGCGGCCTGCCGCAGGTACTGGGTCGCCCGAGGGTCGTCGGCGCGCGTCAGGTGCGAGGCCAGGGTGTCGACCGCGTCGGGCCTGCGGCGCAGGACCGCTTCCGCGTACGCGGAGTGCAGCTGTCTGCGTCGGGCGGCGGACAGCCCGTCGTAGCAGGTCAGGCGGACCAGTGGATGCCGGAAGACGAGCCCGGGCAGGGGCTGTCCGCCGACCACCACGGGCCGCTCCTCCACCACCGAGGCCAGAACCGCGGCGTCCACCGCGTCCGTCGCCTCGGCGGCGGAGAGCGGCGGGTGCAGCCCGTGGCCGGCGACATCCATCACCTCTGACAGCGCGGCGCCCCCGCCCGCAACCGATATCGCCTCGACCACGCGCCGGGCCGCGGGCCCGAGCCTGGCCAGCCGTGCCGCGACCAGCTGGCGCACACCCTCGGGGGCGCTTAGCCCGGCCGGATCGGTGCCCTCGTCGACGGTACGGGCAAGTTCCAGGGCGAACAGGGGGTTGCCGAGCGACAGTTCCCAGACCCGGTCGAGGCCGGTCCGGGCACCCGCGTCCTCGGCGACCGACAGGCACTCCGCGCGCCCGAGCCGTCCCAACTCAACCGACTGCGCGAGTCCTTGGCGTACCAGGGTGTCCAGGGCTGTGCGCCGGGGGTCCGCGCCGTCAAGCTCCTCCGCGCGGTAGGTCACGGTGAACCGCCAGCTCGCCCCCGTGGTCGCCGCACGCCGGGCGAGATGGCTCAGCAGCTGGTACGAGCCGGTGTCGGCGGCGTGCAGATCGTCCAGCACGAGCAGGACGGGAGCGGTCGCCGCGAGATCGCCCAGCAGCCCGGCCGCGGCGCGGAACAACCGGTCGCGCTCTTCCTCCGGGCTGCGTTCCGCCCCTGCCCCGATCTGCCCCAACGAGGGCAGCAGCGAGGCAAGTTCGGGGTACTCGGCCCCGATCCTGGCCCGCTCGACGGGCGGCCGGTCGGCGAGCCAGGCGTCCAGGGCCTCCACGAAGACGCCGTACGGGGTGTGCCCCTCGGCGTCGTGGCCGGCGCCCCACAGCACGGTCGTCCCGGCCTCGGCCGCCCGCCGGGCCGCCTCCGCGGTGAGCCGTGTCTTGCCCACCCCGGCCTCGCCGCCGATCAGCCGCACGGGCGGCCCGTCGGTCGCGAGCAGCATGTCCAGCTCGTCCGCCCTGCCCCGCAGCGGCGGACCGGGCGGGGTGCGGATCGGGGCGGGCAGCACGGGGGCGGCCACGGCGGGGAGCACGGACGACGCGGCGTCCAGCGCGAGCAGATGCAGTCGCTCGGTGGCGGGACCGGGGCGTACCCCGAGTTCGGCGTCGAGCGACTCCCGGCACAGGTGGTACTGACGCACGGCCTGCCTGCGCAGCCCCTGGTGCAGGTATGCGCCGATCAGGACCCGGTGCGCGCGCTCCTCCGCGGGCGCGGTGGCCAGGGCGCGCAGCGCCACCTCGGTGGCAAGCTCCGACTCGCCCTCCGCGAGATGGGCCTCGGCGAGTGCCAGCCGGACCCGGTCGCGCAGCGCGGACAGCTCCTCGCGCCGTGCCTCGGCCCACGGGGCGTACCGGTCCTCCGGCAACAGCTCACCGGTGAACGCGGCGAGAGCGGTGGCCAGCGAGGTGGCCGACCCGCCGGCCAGCGCACGCACGGCAAGGGACTCGGCCACATCGGCGTCGATCACCACGGTGTGCGGGTCGAGCCGCAGCAGGGTGCCCTCGCCGGTCAGATAGGACGAGGAGGAGCGGGGCGCCAGCTCCGGTTCGATGGCGCGGCGGGCGGCGTGCAGGGCGACCCGCAGGCTGCCGAGCGCCGCCTGGGCGTCGGCGTCCGGCCAGCAGATCTCCATGGCCTGCTCACGGTGGAGGCTGTGGCCGGGGGAGACGGCGAGGAGCTTGACGAGGGCGCGGGCGCTGGGCCGCGGCCATTTGTCGGCGAGCGCGGGACCGCCGTCGCGTATTACTCGGAATCCGCCGAAAAGGTGCAGGCGCAGGAGCGGAGGATCGGCCTGTGTGCCGTTTTCCGTCTGCTCTGCGTCCATAAGGGCGCCACTGTAACCCGCTCGTCCGGACAGGCCGAAAGCCCCCGGACAGGAAGGAGTCCGAGGGCCTTCGGCGGGGTGAGCCGGATCAGGAGAGCGTGTTCACCGTCATCTGGGAGAGGGCGGTGAACTGGTTCAGGTACCGGCCGCCGAGGAGCTCGGTCGTCCGGTCGAAACCGGTCTCGTCGAAACCGAGATTCACGACCTCGTCGACGCCGTCACCGTCCAGGTCGCCGGAGAAGTACTCCCTGGCTCCCGTGTAGGTGTTGGAGCCGATGCTCGCCGGGTAGTTCGTGCCTGCCGTCAGCACGGCCGGCTCCCAGAGGAATACACCGCTCTGGGCGCCCCCGACGAGCAGGCGACGTCCGCCGGGCCCGGTGAGGAAGCCGCCGGTCTCCACCGTCGGCAGTGTGAAGGTGGTGTAGTCCTGACCGCCGGCGGCGAAAGTCCGCATGCTGGCCGTGCCCGCGAGCATCAGCCCCTCGGGTCCGGTGAAGTAGTTCCCGACGCCCCAGGGGCCACCGGCGGTGGCCTGGTGGAGGACCTCACCCGTGCGGCTGTCGCGGATCTCCACAACGGCACGCAGGGTGCCGGCGTCCGGAGTGCCGGACGCGGTGGTGGAGGTCGTCGCGAGCCACGTGTAGACGACGGCGTGACCGTCGGCGTAAGGGATCTCCGGCGAGGTGAAGACGCTCCGGTTCAGAGCGGCCCCGTACACCTTGCCGTCCACGCTCGCGGCCGGGGCCTTCGGGCCCGCCGTCCAGCGCACGGTGCCCTTCGCCGCGTCAAGGGCCACGCCGTCGGCCGCGGGCGCCTCCATGCCGAGCGAGCCGGCACTGGAGTACTGCGCGTAGACGCGCCCCTCGCCGACAGCCGTGTCCGCGAACACCACGGACCCGGCGCTCCCGGGAGCCGCGTACGTCCACAGCGCCGAGCCGTCGCCGCGATAGGCCCGCAGCTTGTCCGTCGGCACCAGGATGTCGGCGCGCCTGTCGCCGTCGAGATCGGCGGCCGTCACGGACCGGACGAACTGTCCTTCGCCGTCGATATGGGCGAGGGTCCTGCCGGAGAGCCCGTCGAAGACGGAGACCGCGCTGTCGGCGGCCACCACGAAGTCGTCGTGGCCGTCGCCGTTGACGTCACCCTTCTCGATCCGGTGCACCTGCCCCGCCGCGGTGGCCTTCCACAGCAGCTTGGGCTTGCCCGCGGTCAGGGAGGGACCCGAGTAGGCCCACACGCCGTTGGACTTGCCGCCGACGACGAGGTCCTTCTTCTTGTCGCCGTCGATGTCGGCCGACTGCGCGGAGGACAGGTCGCCCTGGAGCGGCACGATCCTCTGCTGCTTGCCGTTGCCGAACGCGTAGGTGCGGACGTTCTGGTCCTGGTCGACCGTGCGCACATGCTTTCCGGCCGAGTCGCCGTAGACCTGGCTGAACAGCGGCGAGGCACCGAGGCCCTTCACCTGCCAGCGCACCTCCCCGTTGCCGGAGAACACGGTGAGGGAGCCGTAGCGCCCCGCCCCGGGGTTGCTCGCGCTGTCCATCGCGGCGTCGTCCTGGGCCGACGTCACCAGACTCCCGTCGACGACCTCCAGGTTCCAGACGCTCGGCCCGTCGTGGCCGTTCCCCGCGTCGCGCTTCACGGTCGAGGACCACCGCACGCTGCCGGGGTCCGTGCCGTCGACGACCCGCACCGTGTTGGCGTTGATCCACAGCGTCGGGCTGAGCGTCGACTCGCTGACCACGTACTCGGGCTTCCGGTCGCCCCCGAGCTCACCGATCGTCATGTCGGTGGGTACGGCGTTGATCCGGGTGTCGAGCGTTGTGCGCTTCCCCTCGGCCAGGGAGTAGGAGGCCAGCTCGTACTTCATGCCGTCGGTGGGGTCGGACTGCTCCAGGGCGACGAGCCTCCCTCGTGCGGAGTCCAGGTGCAGCTGGCGCGAGTAGAGAGAGGTGTCCGCCTCCCACTTCACGGAGCCGTCCTCGGTGTCGAACACGAGGGTGCGGGCCCGGCTCACCGCGGTCGCGGACGTCTTGCGCACGTTGTACGAGGCCGCGACGAGCCCGCCGCCGAGGTCCTCCAGGGAGCCCCAGGCCGTACCGGCGCGCAGACCCGTGTCGTACGACCAGGTGGCGGAAGGCGTCAGCTTCCCGTCGGCGTACGAGAAGCGGGTGCCCGACAGTGTGGCGGTGGAGGCCGCCGGGGAGTTGAGGTTGTAGTACGGCGCGTCCGCGACGACCAGCGTCCTGCCGACGAGCTTCACGTTGTAGGCGTACGCGTACAGCTTCGACCAGAGCGTCCGGCCGGTCTTCCCGTCGAGGACCGTGACGAACGTGCCGTTGGCCAGCGTGGAGCCGGGAGAGGTGAAGGGGCGGTACGGGGCCACGCCCACGCTCGCCGAGAACACCACGTCGTCCACGCCGTCGCCGGTCAGGTCGCCGGTCACGTAGCCCTGGTCGGAGGCGGGCGTGAACGGGCTCACGGCGTTGTAGCCCATCACGATGCGCGCCGGGTACGGCTCGGTCTGCCAGGGACGGGAGTTCTTGACGCCCCAGTCCGCGTAGAGCGAGGCGTTGTCGCGCCGCCACAGGGCGGTGCCGTCGGCCTTGCTGCGCTGGACACTGCCGAGGCTGTGCAGGGTGAAGTAGTCGCCGTCGCGGCCGACGGGAGCCGTGGCGGCCAGCCCGCGCACACCCTCCAGCGTCGACTTGGGCGAGATGGTGACAGCGGCGTCGGTTCCGGCGTCGAGGTGCGAGCCCGAGCCCTCCTGCGCGGCGTCGGTGGCCGGGCCGGCGGTCGCGCCCTGCGGGTCGATCGTCTCGCGGTCGGCGTCCGCGTAGGCGTTCAGCTGGGCGTGGGCCTCCAACTGTTCGGCCTGGCTGTCGGTGAGGACGAGCAGACCGTTGCCGTCGTCGGCGGCCAGCGCGGGCGGGGCGGCGCTCAGCGCCAGACCGGCCGCGACCAGCGCGGAGGCGAGCCGGAGTGCCCGCCGGGAGTTGCTTCTCATCACTTGGTCCCCTGCGCGATGCGGATGGCGGACCGGTCCTTGAGGACCGGCTCGTCGAAGGAGTACTGGAGGGCGTCGGTGCCGGCCTGGTTCTCGATGCCGACGGTCGCGCTCGCGCCGTTCTCCGGCGAGGTGGCGGCGAGGCCCTGGTACTGGAGGGTGACGGAGCCGGTGGCCTCGTCGAAGACGGCCTCGAAGGAGATACGGGCCGAGGTGTTGCCGGAGAAGGAGGCGTTGTTCCAGACGACCGCGAAGGTGCGGCTGCCGATGCTGCCCGAGACCGCCGTCTGCACGCTGGACTTCTTGTCCAGGACCAGGTCGTCCCAGAAGACCGCGACCGTGCCGTCCGGCTTGCCGGCCGAGGGGAGCGCCGTGTTCTCGTAGTCGCCGAGCCGCGGCGCGAGGAAGTTGATCAGGCCGTTGGTGGTGATCGAGGCGCTGGAGTACGGGACTCCGTACAGCTTCACCGGGAACGGCAGCGCGATCGTCCTCGCGTCCTCGTCGCCGCTGAGCGCGACCTTGCTGCTGCCGCTGATCCAGGAGTACGCGGCAGGGGCGCAGCTGTTGCCGGCGCCGTCGGCGCGGTTCGGCAGAGCCGCCCTGACCGTCTCGTCGCCGTCGACCGCGACGGTGGTGCCGAAGACCCCGTTGCACAGGACGGGAGCGGTGGGCGTCGCCGTCAGCGAGTAGGAACCCTCGGCGACCGAGGGGAAGCGGAAGACGCCGTTCGCGTCGCTGGTGACGGTGTCGAGAGGCGCGTCGGTGAAGCGCACCGTGGCGCCCGCCAGCGGCTTGCCCGTGACGTCCAGGACGGTGCCGGAGACCGCGTGCACCGGGACGGCGTCGAGCGCGAGGTCCTGGGTGACGTGCGCACCGGTGGAGACGGCGAAGTCCCGCACGGTGCCTGCCGCGTAGCCGTAACCGGTGGCGGTCAGGGTGTACGTGTCCGCGTTCAGGTTCAGCTGGTACGTGCCGTCGGCGGCCGTGGTCACCGAGCGCCGTGCGGTGCCCGCCTGGGCCTGGACCGTCACGCCGGAGAGCGGCTTGCCGGTGGCCTTGTCGGTGACCGTGCCGGTCACGGTGGCCGCGCTGCGCGGGGCGGAGTCGACCGAGGCGAGGATGTCGAGCTTGCCCTCGCCCCAGACGTTGTTCATGTCGGCCGAGCCACCGCAGTGGGTGTCGTCGACGTCGATCGCGCCGTCGTTCAGGATCGCCCGGGTCTCGTCGATCCTGCCGATGAGAGAGGGGGCGGCGGACCAGAGCAGGGCGACGGCCGCCGCGACGTGCGGGGTCGCCATCGACGTACCGTTGATGGCCTTGTACGTGCTGCCGGGCCACGTCGAGCGGATGTTGACGCCCGGTGCGGAGATGTTCGGCTTGGCGGAACCGTCGACCAGCGAGGGTCCGAAGCCGGAGAACCCGGCGATCTTCCCGTTCACGTCGTACGCGCCGACACCGTACGCCGGGGCCTGGGAGCCCGGGGCGTGCGCGGTCGAGCAGGTCGTGCCGTTGCCGTCGTTGCCCGCGGCGAACGCCTCGAAGATCCCGGCCGCGTTCCACGCCTCGACGATGTCCTGGTAGAAGGTCGTGTCACCGCCGCCCCAGGAGTTGTTGACGATGTCGGGCGCCAGCTCCGGCTTCGGGTTCAGCCCGTTGTGGTCGGTGGGCGCGAGGATCCACTGACCTGAGGCCAGCAGCGCGGAGTCCGAGCAGCTGCTGGACTCGCAGCCCTTGGCGGCGATCCACTTCGCACCGGGGGCGACACCGACACCGTCGGCGCCGACCATGGTGCCCATGGTGTGGGTGCCGTGGCCGTTGTTGTCGCACGGGTTCCCGGAGGTGCCGCACTGGCCCGTGGGGTCGTACCAGTTGTAGTCGTGGCTGAAGGTGCCGTCACCCAGACTGCCCCGGTAGTTGCCCACCAGAGCCGGGTGGTCGTACTGCACACCCGAGTCGACGTTCGCGATGACGATGCCCTCGCCGCGGTCGTCGTACCGGGACCAGACCTGGTCCGCCTTGACGTCCTTGATGCCCCACTCGGGGTCGGCGGCGCTGCTCGGCGTCGCACCGGCGACGGCCGTCTGCTCCACCTCGTCGAGCTTGTAGGTGCGCTCCTGGCGGATGCTCGCCACATCACCGCGCGCGGCGAGTTCGGCGACGAGCTGCTCGTCGCCGGTCACCTTGACGGCGTTGGCGATCCAGAAGGGCTCGTAGCCGACCTTCGCCTTGTCCAGGTAGGACCGGATCGAGGCCTGGCTGCGGGCCGCTTCCTTGCGCAGCGAGGAGAAGGCGGACGTCGCCTTGTCCTCGTGGGTGCGCTTCTCACGCGCGGCGGTGAGATCCGCCCGCGCCTTGAGCGTGACGAAGAAGGTCGACTCCTCGCCGTTCCCGACGGTGTCGAGGACGGCGGAGTCGACCTTCGCGGTGGCGGACCCGGTGACGGGGCCGGTGGCCGGCTGGGCGAGGGCGGGGGCAGTGCCGGTGAGGACGGCTGCCGCCGTGATCGCGGCCGCCGCCCACGCGGCGTTTCTGCGCCGGGGGGATCGGGGCAGATGCATGGGAGTGCTCCTCCATGGGGTGGTACGGGGGAGCCCGGTCCGTGCCCGGAACCACGGGGGAAGTCCGGACACGGAGGGCTGATCCGGGACGCTAGGAGGTGGCCGTTACTGGGGAATTACCGGACCCCGGGGCCGACGGACGGTGAACGGCCCCCTGGCCCGGCGGGGCCGGGAGTGACGGGCGTCTCCGGCAGGTCCCTGGCGCCGAAAAACTAACGGCGCTAGTTTGGGGTCGGACGGCGGCCGCACGGACGACTTCGGCGGTACGCGGAGCGAACCCGGGAGGAAACCCATGAAGGCCCATGACGGGATGTACATCGGCGGCCAGTGGCGCCCGGCCGAGGGTCCGGACACGATCGCGGTCGTGAATCCGGCGGACGAGCAGGTCATCGGCCATGTCCCGGCGGGCACGGCGGCGGACGTCGACGCCGCGGTACGCGCCGCACGCGCGGCGTTCCCCGCCTGGGCCGCCACCCCGCCCGCCGAGCGCGCCGCGCGGATCGCCGCCCTGCGCGACGTCCTGGCCGCGCGGAAGGACGAGATCGCCGAGACCGTGACCGCCGAACTCGGCGCCCCGCCCGCCCTCTCACAGGCGGTGCACGCGGGAGTGCCCGTCATGGTCGCCGGTTCGTACGCCGAGCTGGCCGCGACGTACTCCTTCGAGGAGAAGCTGGGCAACTCCACCGTGCTGCTGGAGCCGGTCGGTGTCGTCGGCGCGATCACCCCCTGGAACTACCCGCTCCACCAGATCGTCGCCAAGGTGGCCCCCGCGCTCGCCGCGGGCTGCACGGTCGTCCTCAAGCCCGCCGAGGACACTCCGCTCACCGCCCAGCTCTTCGCCGAGGCCACCGAGGAGGCCGGGCTGCCCGCCGGAGTCTTCAACCTGGTCACCGGTCTCGGCCCGGTCGCCGGTCAGGCGCTCGCCGAGCACCAGGGCGTCGACCTGGTCTCGTTCACCGGCTCCACGGCCGTCGGCCGGCGCATCGGCGCGACGGCGGGCGCCGCGGTCAAGCGCGTCGCCCTGGAGCTCGGCGGCAAGTCGGCCAACGTGATCCTGCCCGGCGCCGACCTCGCCAAGGCGGTCAACGTGGGTGTCGCCAACGTGATGTCCAACTCCGGCCAGACGTGCAGCGCGTGGACCCGGATGCTCGTCGACGGAGAGCGGTACGAGGAGGCCGTAGCCCTCGCCGCGGCAGCGGTCGCCAAGTACGTCCCCGGCGAGCGGGTCGGCCCCCTCGTCAACGCCAAGCAGCAGGAGCGGGTGCTGGGGTACATCGAGAAGGGCATCGAGGAGGGCGCCAGGCTCGTCGCCGGCGGCCCCGAGGCGCCGCACGCGACGGGCTACTACGTGAGCCCCACCGTGTTCGCCGACGTCACCACCGAGATGACCATCGCCCAGGAGGAGATCTTCGGCCCGGTCCTCTCGATCCTGAGGTACGAGGACGTCGACGACGCCCTCCGCATCGCCAACGACACCGTGTACGGACTCGCCGGAGCCGTCTGGGCCGCCGACGACGCCGAGGCCGTGGCCTTCGCCCGCCGGCTGGACACCGGGCAGGTCGACATCAACGGCGGCAGGTTCAACCCGCTGGCCCCCTTCGGCGGCTACAAGCAGTCCGGCGTGGGCCGCGAACTGGGCCCGCACGGCCTCGCCGAGTACCTCCAGACCAAGTCCCTGCAGTTCTGAGCAGCACCCTCCGACCTGCCTTCCGCACCTCCGTACCCTCCGTACCTTCCGCACCCTCCGATACCGAGGAGCCTGTTCGTGGTCCGCGCCGCTGTACTGCCCGCCGTCGGAGCTCCGCTGGAGATCACCGACATCGAACTCCCTGAGCCCGGCCCCGGCCAGGTGCGGGTACGCCTCGCCGCCGCCGGGGTCTGTCACTCCGATCTGTCCCTCACCAACGGCACCATGCGGCTTCCCGTACCCGCCGTCCTCGGCCACGAGGGCGCCGGAACGGTCGTCACCGTCGGCGAGGGCGTCACGCACGTGGCTCCCGGCGACGACGTCGTCCTCAACTGGGCGCCCGCCTGCGGCAACTGCTACCACTGCGGGATCGGCGAGGTCTGGCTCTGCGCCGACGCGCTGAAGGGCGCGGCGAACATCCACGCCCGCACCGCGGACGGCACGGAGCTCCACCCGGGCCTGAACGTGGCGGCCTTCGCGGAGGAGACCGTCGTCGCCGCCAACTGCGTCCTGCCGTCCCCGGCGGGGATCCCGCTCACCGACGCGGCCCTGCTGGGCTGCGCGGTCCTCACCGGTTACGGGGCGATCCACCACGCAGCCCGGGTGCGTACGGGCGAGAGCGTCGTCGTGTACGGGATCGGCGGCGTCGGCCTCGCCGTGCTCCAGGCCGCCCGGATCGCCGGCGCGTCGAAGATCATCGCCGTGGACGTCTCGCCGGACAAGGAGGAGCTGGCCCGCCTGGCCGGCGCCACGGACTACGTCATCGCGTCCGACCGGACGGCGAGGGCGATCCGCGGTCTCACCGGCGGCCAGGGCGCGGATGTCGCGGTGGAGTGCGTCGGCCGCCCCGCCACCATCCGCGCCGCCTGGGAATCCACCCGCCGCGGCGGCCGCACCACGGTCGTCGGCATCGGCGGCAAGGACCAGGAGGTGACCTTCAACGCGCTGGAGATCTTCCACTGGGGCCGGTCGCTGACCGGTTGCGTGTACGGGAACAGCGACCCGGAACGCGATCTGCCCGTCCTCGCCGACCACATCCGCGCGGGCCGTTTCGACCTCTCGATGATGGTCACGGAACGGATCGCCCTGGACGGCATCCCGGCCGCCTTCGACAACATGATCGCGGGCAAGGGCGGCCGGGCCCTCGTGATCTTCTAGGGCTCCGCGCCCCTCGCCCGGACCGAGCCGAACCCGGCGGGCCCGGCGCGGTCCGGGGCTCAGGTCCCTTCCCGAACCGCCGCCAGTCCGGGAGTGAGCAGCCGGGCGTCCATCTCGCCCTGCTCGAAGAGCCGGGACGCCGGACCCACTATCAGTGGGTCCGGCACCCCGATCGCCGACGTGTCCTTGCCGGGGTAGTCGAAGCGGTCCAGCACGTGCCGCATCGCCTCCAGCCTGGCCCGCTTCTTGTCGTTGCTCTTCACCACCGTCCACGGGGAGTCCGCCGTGTCCGTGTGGAAGAGCATCAGTTCCTTCGCCTCGGTGTAGGCGTCCCACTTGTCCAGTGACGAGAGGTCGACCGGGCTCAGCTTCCACCGGCGCACCGGATCGATCTGCCGGATCATGAACCGGTTGCGCTGCTCCTCACGGGAGACCGAGAACCAGAACTTCACAAGGTGGATGCCGTCGCGGGCGAGCATCCGCTCGAAGTCGGGTGCCTGGTGCATGAACTCCAGGTATTCGCGGGTGGTGCAGAACCCCATCACCCGCTCGACGCCCGCCCGGTTGTACCAGGAGCGGTCGAACAGCACGATCTCGCCCGCGCTCGGCAGATGTGCCACGTAGCGCTGGAAGTACCACTGGGTCCGTTCGCGTTCCGTGGGCTTCTCCAGTGCCACCACCCGCGCGCCCCGGGGATTGAGGTGCTCGGTGAACCGCTTGATCGTGCCGCCCTTGCCCGCCGCGTCACGGCCCTCGAAGAGGATCACCAGCCGTTCGTCGCGCTCCTTGACCCAGTGCTGGAGCTTCAGCAGCTCGATCTGCAGGGTCCGCTTGGCCTTCTCGTAGTCCCGCCGGGCCAGCTTGGACTCGTACGGATAGTCCTCGCGCCAGGCGTCCCTGGCGTGCCCGTCGGGAGTCACCAGTACGGGGTCGTCGTCGCCGGTCTCGGCGACGTGGAAGTGGTCGAGGTACGGGCCGCCGTACCGCGCCGCCCGGGCTTCGGGGCCCAGCTCGGAGGAGCCCTTCCCGGCCCTGTCCTGCTTCCGCTTGCCGTTGCTGTCATTGCGGCCGTCGCTGCCGTTACGGCCGTTCCGCTTGCTCGCGCTCCGCGTCATGACGAGGTCCTTCCACCGGCATCGCCGGATGCGTCGGCTTGACGCCAGTCTGCGGACGCATCCGGGAGACCGCCACCCCGGCCAGGCACAGCAGACCGCCGCCGATGGTCAGCAGGGCGGGTACCTCGTCGAGGAACAGCCACGCCATGAGCACCACGAGCGCGGGCACCGCGTAGGTCGTCGCACCCATCCGCCCCGCGGTGGTGCGGGCCAGGGCGTAGGCCCAGGTGGTGAAGGCCAGCGCGGTCGGGAAGACACCGAGGTACACCATGTTCAGGGTGGCCGACAGGGGAGCGTCGGCGGCCTCGGAGACCAGCACGCCGGAGAACGGCAGACAGGCGACCGTGCCGATCAGGCAGCCGAACGTCGTCACCTGCAGGGCGGTGCCGTGCCGCAGGGCGGGCTTCTGGCTCACCACACCCGCCGCGTACGCCACGGCGGCGAGCAGGCAGAGCAGCACCCCGAGCACCGAGGATCCGCCCTTCCCCGACATGGAGAGGCCGACGACCGCGGCGCCCGTGAACGACACCCCCATGCCCACCAGCAGCCGGCGCGGGAGTCCTTCCTGCAGCATCCGGGCACCGAGCAGCGCGATCAGGATCGGTCCGATGTTGACCACCATCGCGGCGGTCCCCGCGTCGACCTCCTGCTCGCCCCAGTTGAGCGCCACCATGTAGAGCCCGAACCAGAGCAGGCCCGACGCGACGATCCCGGGCCACGCGGCCCGGGACGGCAGCCCCTCACGGCGTACGAGACAGATCGCGCCCAGCACCAGCGTGCCCGCGAGCAGCCGGCCGAGCGCCAGCGCGCCGGGCGAGTACGCCTCGCCCGCGCTGCGGATGGAGACGAAGGCGGAAGCCCAGAGCAGCACCGTGGTGCAGGCCGCGGCAGGAGCGCGCCAGTCACCCGCCGACGGGGCGTGGCCGGCGTGCGGCGCGGTCGGTGTCGTAGTCATGGGCTCGACGGTAAGGCCCGGACGCTGCGGCGCCTACCGAATAGTCGCCGCCCCGATACCGAGAGGTCCGGCCGGACGCCCGTTCCCCGTCCGGCGTCGCGCCCCTAGCGATCCGGGTTCCGTACGTGCCATGCGGACCAGGACGCGTCAGCCGCTGTTCGGCGGGTGCCGGACCGTGCCCGTCCCGGCCGCCGTCCTGCCGGGACCCAACTGTTCGTACTGGAGGGCGAGGCCGTCCAGCAGCGCCCGCAGACCGGTCTCGAAGGCGCCCTCGTCGACCTGCTGCCGGCGGTCGGCGAGCAGGTGCGCCTGGCCCAGGTGCGGATAGTCGGTCGGGTCGTACGCCGTCTCGTCGTCGACGAAGCCGCGGGCGAAGGAACCGAGGGCCGAGCCCGTCACGAAGTACCGCGTCAGCGCGCCGATGTACGTCGCCTGGGCGGGCGGCCAGCCCGCGCGGACCATGCCGCCGAAGGCGGCGTCGGCGACCCGCAGGCCCGCCGGGCGGCGGCCGGGGCCCTGCGCGAGCACGGGGACGATGTGCGGGTGCGCGGCGAGGGCCGCCCGGTAGGAGACGGCCCAGTCGTGCAGCGCGGTGGCCCAGTCGCGGGGGTCGGACTCGTCGAACATCGACAGGTCGACCTGCGCGGAGACGCTGTCGGCCACCGCGTCGAGGATCTCGTCCTTGTTGCGGAAGTGGTTGTAGAGCGAGGGCCCGCTGACGCCGAGTTCCGCGGCGAGGCGTCGGGTGGACACGGCGCCGAGCCCCTCGGAGTCCACGAGGGCGCTCGCGGCTTCGATGATGCGTTCTCTGCTGAGGAGGGGCTTGCGCGGTCGGGCCATGCGGCACATAGTAGGGCTGCCAGCAGAAACTAGCAGTGCTAATTAAAATGGAGTGGCACAGGATGAACCTGGAGCTGAGCGAGGAGCAGGAAGCGGTCAGGCGGCTTGCCTTGGACTTCGTGGCGCGCGAGATAACCCCGCACGTCGTCGAGTGGGACCGGGCGGAGAACGTCGACAGGTCGATCGTGAAGAAGCTGGGCGCCCTCGGCTTCCTCGGGCTCACCGTCCCGGAGGAGTACGGCGGCTCGGGCGGCGACCACCTGACGTACTGCCTCGTCACCGAGGAGCTCGGACGCGGCGACTCCTCGGTGCGCGGCATCGTCTCCGTCTCGCTCGGCCTGGTCGCCAAGACCATCGCCTCCTGGGGCGACGAGGAGCAGAAGCGGCGCTGGCTGCCGCGCCTCACCTCCGGCGAGGCGATCGGCTGCTTCGGTCTCACCGAGCCCGGCACGGGCTCCGACGCGGGGAACCTCGTGACGCGGGCCGTCGCCGACGAAGGCGCGCCCGGGAGCGGGGGAGGCTACGTCATCAACGGCACCAAGATGTTCATCACCAACGGCACCTGGGCCGATGTTGTGCTCCTCTTCGCCCGCACCGACGACACCCCTGGTCACAGGGGCGTCTCCGCCTTCCTCGTCCCCACCGACACCCCCGGGCTGACCCGGCGCACCATCCACGGCAAGCTCGGCCTGCGCGGCCAGGCCACGGCCGAGCTGGTCCTGGAGGACGTCCGGGTGCCCGCCTCGGCGCTCCTGGGCCCGGAGGGCAAGGGCTTCTCGATCGCCATGAGCGCGCTGGCCAAGGGCCGGATGTCGGTCGCCGCGGGCTGTGTCGGCATCGCCCAGGCCGCCCTGGACGCGGCCGTGCGCTACGCCGGTGAGCGCGAGCAGTTCGGCAGGCCCATCGCGGGCTACCAGCTGGTCCAGGAACTGATCAGCGACATCTCCGTGGACGTGGACGCGGCCCGGATGCTGACCTGGCGGGTCGCCGACCTCGTCGACCGCGGCCAGGACTTCGCCACCGCCGCGTCCACGGCCAAGCTCTTCGCCTCCGAGGCGGCGGTCCGGGCGGCCAACAACGCCCTCCAGGTCTTCGGCGGTTACGGCTACATCGACGAGTACCCCGTGGGGAAGCTGGTCAGGGACGCCCGGGTGATGACCCTCTACGAGGGCACCAGCCAGATCCAGAAGCTGATCATCGGCCGCGCCCTGACGGGCGTCTCCGCCTTCTGACCGCCCCGGAGCCTCCGCGGTCGGCAGCGCCTCACTCGAACGGCCGTCTGAGTATCCGGCTGAGTATCCGGACCGATGTGGCGCTCGGCGCGGCCCCCGAGACTGGGCGCATGAGTGAGACAGCATCGGTAAAGCAGCAGGGCACCGCGGCCTTCTACGGACAGGCCGTCGCCTCCTTCGGGGTGGCGATGGGTTCGGTGGCCCTCGGAATCTTCTTCCTGGACGCGGACGGCTGGGTGCGGGGCTTCCTGGCCATCGGCGTCCTCTACCTCGTCACCTCGTGCTTCACTCTGGCCAAGGTCATCAGGGACCGCCAGGAGGCGGGTCAGCTGGTCAGCCGGGTCGACCAGGCGCGGCTGGAGAAGATCCTCGCCGAGCACGACCCGTTCCAGAAGCTCTGACGCACCAGACCCTAAGCGCTTGCTCAGGATCGGGGTATGGTGTGCGTCCTGCCGATGGAAGGGGCGAGTGACGATGAGCACGGCGGAGGACACCGGCAACGACACGCCGTGGAGCGAGGTCACGCCCGAGGCCGCACGGCGACTTCTCGTCGCCGCCGTCGAAGCCTTTGCCGAGCGCGGGTACCACGCGACGACCACCCGTGACATCGCCGGCCGGGCGGGCATGAGCCCGGCCGCCCTCTACATCCACTACAAGACCAAGGAAGAGCTGCTCCACCGGATCAGCAGGATCGGTCACGACCGGGCCCTGGCTCTCCTGGAGGCGGAGGCCGGCAGTGACGGCTCGGCGGCGCGGCGGCTCGCCGGCGCCGTACGGTCCTTCGTCCGGTGGCACGCCGAGCGGTACACGACGGCGCGCGTCGTGCAGTACGAACTCGACGCGCTCACCGATGAGCACCGCACCGAGATCATCGAGCTGCGCAGGCAGAGCGACGCCGTGGTGCGCCGGATCATCACCGAAGGTGTCGAGGCGGGGGAGTTCGACGTCCCCGACGTCCCCGGCACCACGCTCGCGGTGCTGTCCCTCTGCATCGACGTGGCGCGCTGGTTCAACGCCCAGGGCAGCCGGACGCCCGACGAGGTCGGCGCGCTCTACGCCGACCTCGTCCTGCGGATGGTCGCGGCTCAGAAGTAGTAGCGGGACACCGACTCGGCGACACAGGCCGGCTTGTCCCCGCCCTCGCGCTCGATGGTGACCACCGCCGTGACCTGCACGCCGCCGCCCGCCTCCTCGACGCTCTTGAGCACGGCGGTGGCGCGCAGCCGTGAGCCCACCGGGACGGTCGAGGGGAAGCGCACCTTGTTGCTGCCGTAGTTGATGCCCATCTTCATGCCCTCGACGCGCATGATCTGCGGGACGAGCGCGGGCAGGAGCGAGAGCGTCAGGTAACCGTGCGCGATCGTCGTACCGAAGGGTCCGGCCGCCGCGCGCTCGGGGTCCACGTGAATCCACTGGTGGTCACCGGTGGCGTCGGCGAAGAGGTCGATCCGCTTCTGGTCGATCTCCAGCCACTCGCTGTGGCCCAGCTCCTCGCCCACTCCGTCGCGCAACTCCTGTGCGGACGTGAAGATCTTCGGCTCTGCCATGTTCCTGGTCCCTGCCTTCCGGCTCTGTGCCCTGGACGCGCCACCTGATGTCTAAGCGCTTGCTCAGCATCCTTGGGTGAGTGCTGTCCTGTCAACGGAGGACCAGTAGGGTTCGAGAGGTGCCACAGATCCCGCAGACACTCCACGAACTCACGGTCGGCCAGCTCTCCGCGCGTAGCGGAGCCGCCGTCTCGGCCCTGCACTTCTACGAGGCCAAGGGCCTGATCACCAGCCGGCGCACCAGCGGAAACCAGCGCCGCTACACCAGGGACGCACTGCGTCGCGTCGCGTTCGTGCGTGCGGCCCAGCGTGTCGGCATCCCGCTGGCCACCATCCGGGACGCGCTCGCGGAACTGCCCGAGGAGCGCACCCCCAACCGTGACGACTGGGCACGGCTCTCCGAGGCGTGGCGTACCGAACTGGACGAGCGCATCAAGCAGTTGGGTCAGCTGCGCGACCACCTCACCGACTGCATCGGCTGCGGCTGCCTCTCGCTGGAATCCTGTGTGCTCTCCAACCCGAACGACATCTCCGGTGAGCGGATGACGGGCTCGCGCCTGATGCCCGAGCGCAGGAAGCCGGGCTCGTCCGCGAGTGAGGGCTGCGAGTAGGGGCCGCTGCCACTCCCGGGGGCCTGTCGCGCCGGACGCCGCAGGAGCGGCCGCGTGTCAGGCCGCCGACGCGAGATCGCGCAGACGTATCTTCCGGGCCTTCGCCAGCGCCCCGGGCGTCAGCACGTGCTGCGGCACCAGGATCCCGCAGCCGCTGCACACGGGGCCCGACCACGGCTCGTGCTCACGTTCCTGCTGCCAGGCGATGCCGTGTGCGGCACAGACGGGACAGGCGGTCCCCGGCTCCGAGCCCAGGGCGGAGATCAGCCGCCCGAGGACGTCCGCGAGCGGCGCCGACGGGTGGACTCCCGGGTCCTCGCAGCGCGCGATCCCGTTGCCGCCCCAGGTCCGCCGGTGCCAGTCGTCGAAGGAGGCCGGGCGGCGCAGCCCGTCGCGCTTCTCCCGCCGCCGCCGCTCGGCGAACCCCGACTCGTACGCGAGCCAGACGGCCCGCGCCTCCTCCAGCTCCTTCAGTGCGCCCACCAGGCGCGCCGGGTCGGGATCCCGGTCCTCGGGCTCGATCCCGTGCCGGGCGCACAGATGGTCCCAGGTCGCGCGGTGACCGTAGGGGGCGAATCTTTCCAGGCACTTACGGAGTGAGTACCTCCGCAATGCCAGATCGCCCCGCGGATCGCGGACCTGTCTCGCAAGACTCCGGAAACCGGCCATGTCACTGCCACCTCCGTCGCTCGTACTTCGGCGTCACCCATTGGGACGTACGGCTGCCCGAATCGGCTCCATCCAAAAGTGACGCGTCCAGAGCCTGAGACGCCCCAGGTGGGGTGGGGTGGGTGCGGGAGGCCGAGGTTGACGCGCGGGCCCGGGGGAGCGAGCCCGCGCGACGTACTCAGCGGTACTGCAGATACCGCTTCCGGATCGCCCGGAACTTCGCGAGGTCCGCCTCCCAGGCCCCGACGACCTCGTCGGTGCCGGCGCCCGCGTCGATCATCGTGCGGACCCGGGTGTTGCCGGTCAGCTTGTCGATCCAGTTGTCCGGGCGCCACGCGAAGCCGCTCCAGGACTGCTTCGCCGTCACCAGCAGGGCGATGCCGGTACGGACCGGGTCGAAGACCGCGCGGTCCTGGACGTGCACCTGCACACCGCCGACCGTCCTGCCCTGGAACTTGGAGAACGTCGGTGCGAAGTACGCCTCGCGGAACGCCACGCCCGGCAGGCCGAGCGCGTTCGCGGCGGCCGCCCAGCGGCGGTCGACTCCCTCGGCGCCGAGCAGTTCGAACGGGCGGGTCGTGCCGCGCCCCTCGGAGAGGTTCGTCCCCTCGAAGAGGCAGGTCCCCGAGTAGACGAGAGCCGTCTCGGGCGTCGGCATGTTGGGGCTCGGCGGTACCCAGGGCAGCCCGGTCTCGTCGAAGAAATCCGAGCGCCGCCACCCGGACATCGTGACGATCTCCAGTTCCACCGGGCGTTCGGCCAGGAACTCGGCGTTGAACAGAAGGGCCAGCTCGGTGACGGTCATGCCGTGGGCCTGGGAGATCTCCCGACGGCCGACGAACGTCGCGAAGGCCGGTTCCATGACGGGCCCGAGCGCGGCCCGGCCGGTCGCCGGGTTCGGCCGGTCGAGCACGACGAACCGCTTGCCCGCGAGAGCCGCCGCCTGCATACAGTCGTACAGCGTCCAGATGTACGTGTAGAAGCGGGCACCCGCGTCCTGGATGTCGAACACGACGGTGTCCACGCCCGACGCGGTGAAGATGTCGGCGAGTGCCTGACCGCTCTTCAGGTACGTGTCGTAGACCGGCAGCCCGGTCGCCGGGTCGTCGTAGTAGCCCTCGGAGCCGCCCGCCTGGGCCGTGCCCCGGAAACCGTGCTCGGGGCCGAAGACCGCCGTCAGGTTCACCCGGTCGTCGGGGTGCATCACGTCCACGATGTGACGCGCGTCGGAGGTGATCCCCGTCGGATTGGTGACGAGGCCGACCTTCCGCCCCTTCAGCAGGCGGTAGCCGTCGGCTGCCAGCCGGTCGAAACCGGTACGGACACCGCCGCGTCCGGAGCCCTGTCCCGTGAGGGCGGCCGCGGTCCCGGTCCCGGCCGCTGTGACCGCGAGGGCTCCCACGGCACCGCCCGCCGTCAGCAATCCACGTCTGGACAGGTTCATTCGTCAACCTCCATGATCGCGCCGACTGTCATGGTCACGCACGCTAGCGCGGGCGGGGGCCGCACGGAACGACCCGGACCCGCGTAGATTCCCCGCCCTCGTACGTACCCCTTCCCGGATCACATACCGACTGGTTAGTCTGCCGGTGCAGTCGGCTGAGAGAGGCGGGATCCGATGAGTACGGTGCAGGGCGCTGGCGTAGTGGTCACAGGAGCCGGAGGCGGCATCGGTGCCGCCCTGGCCCGCAGGTTCGCCGCGGAGGGTGCGCGGGTCGTCGTCAACGACCTCGACATCGCGCGGATCAAGCCGCTGGCCGAGGAGATCGGGGGTACGGCGGTCGCGGGCGACGCCTCGCAGATCGTGGACGCCGCCCGCGACGCGCTCGACGGCACGGTGGACGTCTACTGCGCCAACGCGGGCCTGGCGTCCCCCGGAGACGCCTTCGCGGACGAGGACGTCTGGGCCGCGGCCTGGGACGTCAACGTGATGGCACACGTGCGCGCGGCGAAGGCGCTGCTCCCGGACTGGCTGGAGCGCGGCAGCGGCCGTTTCGTGTCCACCGCGTCCGCCGCCGGACTGCTCACGATGATCGGCGCGGCGCCGTACAGCGTCACCAAGCACGGCGCGGTCGCCTTCGCGGAGTGGCTGTCGCTGACCTATCGGCACCGCGGCGTCAAGGTCCACGCGATCTGCCCCCAGGGCGTGCGCACCGACATGCTGACCGCGGCGGGATCGGCCGGCGACCTGGTGCTCGCCCCCGGCGCGATCGAGCCGGAGGCCGTCGCCGACGCCCTCTTCGACGCCATCGAGCAGGACCGCTTCCTCGTCCTGCCGCACCCCGAGGTCGCCGGGTACTGCCAGGCCCGCGCCAAGGACCCCGACCACTGGCTCGGCAACATGAACCATCTCCAGCAGAAGTGGGAGGGGAACGGTTCATGACCGCGTCGATCTACGCGGCCAAGCCGTGGCTGGCCCTGCTCAGTGAGGCCCAGCGCGCCCCCGTGACCCCGGCCGTGACGCTCGTGCACGCCTTCCGCGCCGCCGTCTCCCGGGCGCCGGGCCACCCGGCCCTCGCCTACTTCGACGGGCGCCTCGACTACCGGGAGACGGACGCGCTGTCGGACTCCGTCGCCGGGCGCCTGGCGGCCCGTGGGCTGGTGCGCGGAGACCGCGTCGCGATCATGCTCCAGAACAGCCCGCAGTTCGTCATCGCGCTGCTCGGCGCCTGGAAGGCCGGCGCCGTCGTCGTCCCCCTCAACCCGATGTACAAGTCCGGCGAGGTCGGCCACGTGCTGAAGGACGCGGAGGTGACCGCGCTGATCTGCTCGGACCGGGCCTGGGACTCCTATCTGCGCGCCACCGCCGAGGCGGCCCCGAGCGTGCGGATCGCCGTCACCGCCTGCGAGCTGGACCTCCAGACGAAGAACGATCCCCGCGTGCTGGGCTTCGAGCGGCTGCCCGCGCCCGGCGAGGACGACTGGGCCGACGACCTGGTCACCGTCGCCCGCCAGGGCCTCGCGGCGCCCGGGGGCCGGGATGCCGGCGCCGACGACGTGGCGCTGATCAGCTACACCTCGGGAACGAGCGGCACCCCCAAGGGCGCCATGAACTCCCACGGCAACATCATGATCAACGCCGAGCGGCAGCGCACCGGCCACCCCGTCGCGGAAGGCTCCGCCTACTTCGCCCTCGCCCCGCTCTTCCACATCACCGGCATGGTGTGCCAGCTCGCCGCCTGCATCGCCAACGCGGGCACCCTGGTCCTCGCCTACCGCTTCGAGACGGGCGTCGTCCTCGAAGCGTTCGCCGAGCACCGCCCCGCCTACACCGTCGGCCCGTCGACCGCCTTCATGGCGCTCGCCGCCCACCCCGACGTCACCCCCGAGCACTTCGCCTCCTTCCAGGTGATCTCCTCCGGCGGCGCCCCCCTGCCGCCCGCGCTGGTGGAGAGGTTCCGGGCGGGCTTCGGCCCGTACATCCGCAACGGCTACGGGCTCACCGAGTGCACGGCCCCCTGCGCCGCGGTGCCGCCGGAGCGCGAAGCCCCCGTCGACCCGGTCTCCGGCACGCTCTCCGTCGGCGTCCCGGGACCGGACACGGTCGTCCGGATCCTCGACGAGAACGGAGAGGAGGTGCCCTTCGGTGAACAGGGCGAGATCGCCGTGCGCGGGCCCCAGGTCGTCCGGGGCTACTGGAACCTGCCCGAGGCGACGGCCGCGGCCTTCCCGGACGGTGAGCTGCGCACAGGCGACATCGGCTTCATGGACACGGCGGGCTGGCTCTACGTCGTCGACCGCAAGAAGGACATGATCAACGCCTCGGGCTTCAAGGTGTGGCCCCGCGAGGTGGAGGACGTGCTCTACACCCATCCGGCGGTCCGCGAGGCGGCCGTCGTGGGCGTCCCCGACGAGTACCGCGGCGAGACCGTCCGCGCCTACGTCAGCCTGCGGCCCGGCGCGGCGGTCGAGCCCGGCGAGCTGGGCGCGTACTGCAAGGAACGCCTCGCCGCGTACAAGTATCCGCGCGAGGTGGAGATCCTGACGGAGCTCCCCAAGACGGCTAGTGGGAAGATCCTCAGGCGGGAACTGCGTTCCCCTCGCTAGAGCAGTTCACGCATACGTACGAAAGGCAGGTGGCGGCAATGGCCAAGGCGACGACGGACGGGAACGGCACTCCCGTCCCTCAGAGGCTGCTGGCCGCCGCCACCCGGCTCTTCGCCGAGCGCGGCTACGACCGCACCTCGGTCCAGGAGATCGTCGAGGCGGCGGGCGTGACCAAGGGCGCGCTCTACCACTACTTCGGCTCCAAGGAAGACCTCCTCCACGAGGTGTACGCCCGGGTGCTGAGGCTCCAGCAGGAGCGGCTCGACGCCTACGCCAACGCCGACGCGCCGATCGAGCGGCGGCTGCGGGACGCGGCGGCGGACGTGGTCGTGACGACCATCGAGAACCTCGACGACGCCTCGATCTTCTTCCGCTCGATGCACCACCTGAGCCCCGAGAAGAACAAGCAGGTACGGGTGGAGCGCCGCCGCTACCACGAGCGTTTCCGGGCGCTGATCGAAGAGGGCCAGAAGGCCGGGGTGTTCTCCACGGCCACTCCGGCGGACCTCGTGGTCGACTACCACTTCGGCTCGGTCCACCACCTGTCCACCTGGTACCGCCCCGACGGCCCGCTGAGCCAGCAGGAGGTCGCAGACCACCTGGCGGACCTCCTGCTGCGCGCGCTGCGCCCGTAGGGCACCTCGCCCCGGTACTCCGGGGCACCTCCAGGACATCACCAGTGCGCTTCCCGGCCCCGGGGAGCGCACTGTCCGTTTATAGAACGGCCATGTCCGGTTCCCGCTCTTGACCGTGCACCGTCATCCAGTTGACCATCGGTCACGCACATCGCACGAGTAGCTCCAGAACCCGGTCGGGCACGGCGCGACCGGGGCACCCCCCGCACGTTCCGTCAGTCCCCGAACGGAATACGGAGCACCTGAATGATCCCCAACCGCTTCGCGCTGCGCAGATCCCGGGCAGCCGCCGCCCTCGCCTTCGTCGCCCTGCTCGCCACCGCCGCCCCGGCGGCGCAGGCGGCGGACCCGGGCGCGGCCGCGGCCCCGCAGGCCGCTGCCGCCCCCGACATCCCGCTCGCCAGTGTCAAGGCCCATCTGACCCAGTTGCAGTCCATAGCCACCGCCAACGGCGGCAACAGGGCCCACGGCAGGGCGGGTTACAAGGCGTCCGTCGACTACGTGAAGGCCAAGCTCGACGCGGCCGGCTACACCACGACCCTCCAGCAGTTCACCTCGGGCGGCGCCGTCGGATACAACCTGATCGCCGACTGGCCCGGAGGCGACCCCGGCCAGGTCCTGATGGCCGGCTCGCACCTCGACTCCGTGTCCTCGGGCGCGGGCATCAACGACAACGGTTCCGGCTCCGCCGCCGTTCTCGAAACCGCGCTCGCCGTCTCCCGCGCCCAGCTGGCACCGGACAAGCACCTCCGGTTCGCCTGGTGGGGCGCCGAGGAACTGGGGCTGATCGGGTCCAAGTACTACGTCAACAACCTGCCGGCGACGGAGCGTTCCAAGCTCAGCGGCTATCTCAACTTCGACATGATCGGCTCGCCGAACCCCGGCTACTTCGTCTACGACGACGACCCCGTCATCGAGAAGACCTTCAAGGACTACTACGCGGCCCTGTCCGTACCCACCGAGATCGAGACGGAGGGCGACGGCCGCTCCGACCACGCCCCGTTCAAGAGCGCGGGGATACCGGTCGGCGGTCTGTTCACCGGCGCGAGCAACACGAAGTCCAGTGCCCAGGCCCAGAAGTGGGGCGGCACGGCGGGGCAGGCGTTCGACCGCTGCTACCACTCCTCGTGCGACACCACGGCCAACATCAACGACACCGCCCTGGACCGCAACAGCGACGCCGTCGCCCACGCGATCTGGACCCTGTCGGCCGGTACGGTGACCCCGCCGGCCGGTGACGTCTACTCGACGACCACCGACGTGAGCGTGCCCGACAACGGGGCCGCGGTGACCTCGCCGATCGCGGTGTCCGGCCGCACCGGCAACGCCCCCGCCACCCTCCAGGTGGGCGTGGACATCAAGCACACCTACCGGGGTGACCTGGTCATCGACCTGCTGGCCCCCGACGGCACCGCCTACCGCCTGAAGAACTCCAGCGGCAGCGACTCCGCCGACAACGTGATCACGAGCTACACGGTCAACGCGTCGGCCGAGGTGGCGAACGGCACCTGGCGGCTGCGGGTGCAGGACGTGGCCGCGCAGGACACCGGCTACGTCGACAGCTGGAAGCTCACCTTCTGAGCCGTCGCGGGGAGGCGCGTACCGCGCGCCTCCCCGCACGGGTGCTACAGGTACTTCTTGATCTCGCGGTGTGCCAGGGACCGCTGGTGCACCTCGTCCGGGCCGTCCGCCAGCCGCAGCGTCCGCGCCGCCGCCCAGAGTTCGGCGAGCGGATAGTCCTGGCTGACCCCGCCGGCGCCGTGCAGCTGCACCGCCTGGTCGAGGATGCCGACCACCGCGCGCGGGGTGGCGATCTTGATGGACTGGATCTCGGTGTGGGCCCCGCGGTTGCCCACGGTGTCCATCAGCCAGGCCGTCTTCAGGACGAGCAGCCGCAGCTGCTCCACCGTGACCCGGGCGTCCGCGATCCAGTTCTGGACGACGCCCTGCTGGGCGAGCGGCTTGCCGAAGGCCGTACGGGACACGGCCCGCCGGCACATCAGCTCGATGGCCCGCTCGGCCATGCCGATGAGCCTCATGCAGTGGTGGATACGGCCCGGGCCCAGCCGCGCCTGGGCGATGGCGAAGCCGCCGCCCTCCTCGCCGATCAGATTCGCCACCGGCACCCGCACGTCGTCGAACACGACCTCGGCGTGACCGCCGTGGGAGTGGTCCTCGTAACCGAACACCTGCATGGCACGCCGTACTTCGAGACCCGGGGTGTCGCGCGGGACCAGGATCTGCGACTGCTGGCGGCGGATGTCGGCGCCGTCGGGGTCGGTCTTGCCCATCACGATGAAGACCTTGCACTCCGGGTTCATCGCACCCGAGATGTACCACTTGCGTCCGTTGATGACGTAGTCGTCGCCGTCCCGGGTGATCCGGGTCTCGATGTTCGTCGCGTCCGACGAGGCAACCTCCGGCTCGGTCATCGCGAACGCGGACCGGATCTCCCCGGCGAGCAGCGGCTCCAGCCACTGCTTCTTCTGCTCGTCGGTGCCGAACTGGAAGAGCACCTCCATGTTCCCGGTGTCCGGCGCGGCGCAGTTGAGTGCGGTCGGCGCCAGGTGCGGGCTGCGGCCCAGGATCTCGGCCAGGGGAGCGTACTGGAGGTTGGTGAGCCCGGCGCCGTACCCGGCGTCCGGGAGGAAGAGGTTCCACAGGCCCTGCCTGCGCGCCTCGGCCTTGAGGTCCTCCACGATCCGCGGGGTGTCCCACGGCGACGAGAGCTGCTCGCGCTGCTCCTCGGCGGTCTTCTCGGCCGGGTACACATGCTCGTCCATGAAGGTGAGCAGCTTGGTGCGCAGCTCTTCGGTACGGGCGTCGAATGCGAAGTCCATGGGGTAACTCAGCCTTCCTTGAGGGTGGTGAGGCCGTGTCTGATGAAGACGGGGACGAGGTCGCCGATCCGGTCGAAACCGGCGCCGACGGTCTGGCCGAGCGTGTAGCGGTAGTGGATGCCCTCGAGGATCACGGCGAGCTTGAACCAGGCGAAGGCCGTGTACCAGGAGATGGCGGAGGTGTCGCGGCCGGAGCGGGCGGCGTAGCGCTCGATCAGTTCCGCGGGGGTCGGATGACCGGCCGCGCCGCTCGTGGTGGACACCGGGGACCTGGGCAGGCCGAGATCGGAGCTGTACATCACCAGGAGGCCGAGGTCGGTCAGCGGGTCGCCGAGGGTCGACATCTCCCAGTCGAGCACGGCCTTGATCTCGTCGTCCGCGCCGATCAGCACGTTGTCCAGGCGGTAGTCGCCGTGCACGACGGTCGGGGCGGGGGAGCCGGGCAGCGCGCGGCCCAGCGCGGCGTGCAGCTCGTCGATCCCGGCCAGTTCGCGGTTGCGGGAGGCGTCCAGCTGCTTGCCCCAGCGCCGCAGCTGGCGGTCCAGGAAGCCCTCCGGGCGGCCGAAGTCGCCGAGCCCGACGGACTCGGGGTCCACGGCGTGCAGGTCCACCAGGGTGTCCACGAGGCCGAGGATCGCGGCCCGGGTGCGCCCGGCGCCGAGGGGGGCGAGCTGCTCGGCGGTACGGAAGGGGGTTCCCTCGACGTACTCCATGACGTAGAAGGGTGATCCGATGACCGAGTCGTCCTCGCAGAGCAGCAGCGGCTCGGGCACCGGTACGGCGGTCGGGTGCAGCGCGCTGATGACCCGGTGCTCACGCTTCATGTCGTGCGCGGTGGCCAGGACGTGGCCGAGCGGAGGTCTGCGGACCACCCAGCGGCCGGTACCGTCGCTGACGATGTAGGTGAGGTTCGAGCGCCCGCCCTCGATCAGCCGGGCTTCGAGCGGTCCGCTCACCAGCCCCGGCCGCTCGCGGTCGAGATGGCCGCGCAGCAGGCCGGGGTCGAGACCTGGCGGGTGGACTGAGCTCATGGTGCGCACCTCCGGGTGTGAAACGGTCGGTGCCCATGATGCCGACCAGTCGGTATGTCGTCCAGTGAACTCCCGTAATCGTTTGGCCCGAACGTGGCCCGAGTTGGCCGAACCGGTGACGCACTCTGGCGCACAGCCGTATCCATGAATATGGTTCACGTATGGATACAGCCCTGTTGATCGACGAAGTCCGCCTCACTCCGATCCTCATCGCCGACCCGCCGCTCCTCAACACCCAGGGCGTCCATCAGCCGTACACCCCGCGCCTCGTCGTGGAAGTGGTCACCCGCGGCGGAGTGACGGGCATCGGGGAGACGTACGGCGACGGCAAGTACCTCGAACTCGCCCGGCCGCTGGCCGAGGCCCTGCCCGGCCGCCCGGTCAGCGACGTGAACGGCCTGTTCGCTCTCGCGGACGAGGTGTGCGGGGACTCACGCGCCGCCGACGAGCGTGTCGACGCGGGCGGGCTGCGCGGTGTCCAGACGGTGGACAAGCTGCGGCTCTCCGTCGTCTCCGGCTTCGAGGTCGCCTGCCTCGACGCCCTGGGCAAGACGCTCGGGCTGCCCGTGCACGCCCTGCTCGGCGGCAAGGTCCGGGACACCGTCGAGTACAGCGCCTATCTCTTCTACCGCTGGGCCGCCCACCCGGGGGCCGGCGAACAGGACGACTGGGGCGCGGCCCTGGACCCGGCCGGGGTCGTCGGCCAGGCACGGCGCTTCGCCGGTGAGTACGGCTTCTCCTCCTTCAAGCTCAAGGGCGGCGTCTTCGAGCCGGACCAGGAGATCGCCGCGATCGAGGCGCTCGCCGAGGCGTTCCCCGGACAGCCGCTGCGGCTGGACCCCAACGGCGCCTGGTCCGTGGAGACCTCGCTGTACGTCGCGGACCGGCTCAAGGGCGTACTCGAATACCTGGAGGACCCGGCGAGCGGTACGGACGCCATGGCCGCCGTCTCGGCGGGCACAGACGTGCCGCTGGCCACGAACATGTGCGTCACGACGCTCGCCGAACTCCCCGAGGCCTTCGCCCGCGACGCGGTCCAGGTGGTCCTCTCCGACCACCACTACTGGGGCGGACTGCACCGCACCCGGGAGCTCGCCGCGATATGCCGTACTTACGGTGTCGGCCTGTCCATGCACTCCAACACCCACCTGGGCATCAGCCTGGCCGCGATGACCCACGTCGCGGCCACCGTGCCCAATCTCGACTACGCCTGCGACAGCCACTACCCGTGGCAGACCGAGGACGTCATCACCACCCGCCACGTCTTCGAGGACGGCCGGCTGACGGTGTCCGACGCACCCGGCCTCGGCGTCGAACTGGACCGCGAGCGGCTCGCCGCCCTGCACAGGCGCTGGCTCGACGACGACGGCAGGATGCGCGAGCGGGACGATGCCGCGGCGATGCGCGAGGCCGAACCGGAGTGGAGGGCGCCGTCCGTCCCGCGCTGGTGAGGTCCGAGTTGCGGCAACCCTGACCTGCGCCGATGGTCATTAGATGAAGGCGATCAGCTACAGCAGGTACGGCTCGGCCGACGTCATGGAGTACGGCGACCTGCCCGACCCGAAGGTCGGCCCCGACTCGGTGCTGGTGAAGGTGCGGGCCGCTTCCGTGAACCCGGTCGACTGGAAGGCCCGCGAGGGGTACCTCCAGTCCGCCCTGGAAGCCGTGTTCCCGGTGATCCCCGGCTGGGACGTATCGGGAGTGGTCGTCCAGCCCGGCGTCGCCGTCGACGAGTTCGCGGTGGGCGACGAGGTCATCGGCTACGTGCGGGAGGACTTCCTCTCCCGGGGTACGTTCGCCGAGTACGTCGCCGCCCCCGTGCGCACCCTGGCCCGCAAGCCGCTGAGCCTCAGCTTCGAGGAGGCCGCGGGCCTGCCGCTGACCGGCCTCACCGCGTACCAGGTGCTGCACCGCACGCTCAGGATCCGCGACGGTGAGACCGTACTCGTGCACGCGGCGGCGGGCGGCGTCGGCTCGATGGCCGTGCAGCTCGCCCGGCACGCGGGCTGCCGGGTCATCGGTACGGCCGGCCCGCACAACCACGACCATGTGAGGCAGCTGGGCGCGGAACCCGTCGAGTACGGAGAAGGACTCGCCGACCGGCTTCGGGCCCTGGCCCCCGAAGGCATCGACGCGGCCTTCGACACCGTCGGCGGCGACGCGCTGAAGGCCTCGGCGGACACACTCGCCCCCGACGGCCGCCTCGCCTCCGTGGCAGACCCCGAGGTCTTCTCCTACGGGGGCAAGTACGCCTTCGTCCGGCCAGACCCCACGGACCTCGCCCACCTGGCAGAGCTGGCCGAACAGGGCTTCGTCCGGGTCCACGTGGACCGGGTCTTCCCCCTCGCCCTGGCGGCGGACGCCTACCGGCTCAACGAGGAGGGCCGCACCCGCGGAAAGATCATCGTGGCCGTGGAATGGGAGAGCTGAGCGTCCGGACGAGGCGGCAGGGCCCGCTTCAGAACAGCATGGCGGCGAACACCGCCAGCGCGACCGTGCACGCGGCCGCCCCCACCGCGCTGCGCGGCGACATCGGCCGCGGCCTCGCCGTCCCCATGGCCGTCACCCGCAGGTGCGCCACAATGAGGAAGCCCAGCCACGCCAGCACGCTCAGCGCCACCGCGATCAGCGCCGCAGGACCCGTCCCCCCGTGCAGCGCCTGCCGGCCCGCGAGGATGGCGACCACCGTGCAGGACAGCGTCGTGCGGCGCCAGGCGAGCCTGGTCCGCTCCGGCTGGAGACCGGGGTCGCGCTCGGCGGTAATCACCGGGGCTCCCAGCCGAAGAGGACCACCGCCACCATCGCCAGGGCGACGGCGGCGGTCGCGAGACTCAGCAGGGTCGGGAAGCGGGAGACCGGCAGGTCCTCATTCCGGCGCATGGCCACCTCGCACCGCACCCAGTGGTTGACCGCCCGCAGGGCGCAGAGCACACCCGAGGCGAGCAGCGCGACCGCCAGGAACGTCCGGACGCCCCAGGTCAGATCGGGGAGGAACTGGGCGACGGCGAAACCTCCGCCGATCAGCGCCAGAGCCGTGCGGAGCCACGCGAGGAAGGTGCGTTCGTTGGCGAGGGAGAACCGGTAGTCCGGAGTCTCGCCCTCTTCGCGGAGCCGCTGAGGCGCGAACCACAACCGCAGCCCCCGCACGAATTCGTTCACGCCAGCACCCTATCCATCGCGTCGCCGCAGCTCCGGGCGGCTCAGCGCGCCCGGAAGTCCTTCAGCCGTCGATAGGTCTCCAGCCCGTCCGGGACCCACGTCCAGTCGCCGAACCGCCGCTCCACCTCCGCATCGGTCAGGAAGGTGTGCCAGGCGACCTCCTCGGCCTGCGGGCGCACCGGCAGCTCGCACCGCACCTGATAGACGTACGACCACCAGGTGTGGTGGCCGTCGCCCTCGTACAGGAACTTGAACAGCGGCTCGGGGCGGGGCAGACCGGCGACTCCCAGCTCCTCCCCGGCCTCGCGCAGGGCCGCGTCGTCGTACGACTCGCCCGCCCCCACGACCCCGCCGACGAACATGTCGTAGTGCGAGGGAAAGACCGATTTGATGCGGTCCTGCGGTGCACGAACAGCCGGCCCCGCGCATCCCGCGCCTCGACGAAGACGCAGCGGTGGCGCAGGCCGCGCGCGGTCGCTTCGCCGCGCGGGGCCTGCCCCACCACCTGGTCGTTCTCGTCGACGATGTCCAGGATCTAGTCAGCAGGATTCATACCGCCCATCCAACCACCGGCGTACCCGGGGGGCCGGAGCGCCGGATCGAGCCGGTCCGCAAGGTCACCGCAGGCCGAAGGCCCCGGACGGTTGACGTGGCAGCGGCCCGAACCCAAGATCTGACGCACGGGTAACTTGGTGACAAGGACGGAAATCCCATGGCGTACGACGCTGATGTGATCGTGATCGGGGCAGGGCTCGCGGGGCTGGTGGCGACCGCCGAGCTCGTCGACGCGGGACGTTCGGTGATCCTGCTCGACCAGGAACCCGAGCAGTCCATCGGCGGTCAGGCGCACTGGTCCTTCGGCGGCCTGTTCCTCGTCGACTCGCCCGAGCAGCGCCGGATGAGGATCAAGGACAGCCACGAGCTGGCCCTCCAGGACTGGTACGGCACCGCCGGCTTCGACCGCGAGGAGGAGGACCGGTGGCCTCGGAAGTGGGCGGAGGCGTACGTCGACTTCGCGGCCGGTGAGAAGCGGTCCTGGCTGCACGCCCAGGGGATGCGGTTCTTCCCCGTCGTGGGCTGGGCGGAACGCGGCGGCTACGACGCCACGGGCCACGGCAACTCCGTCCCCCGCTTCCACATCACCTGGGGTACGGGCCCCGGGGTCGTAGCCCCCTTCGAGCGCCGGGTGCGCGAGGGCGTCGCCAAGGGCCTCGTCCGCTTCGCCTTCCGGCACCGGGTCACCGGGCTCGGCCGTTCGGCGGGATCGGTCGACACGGTCACCGGAGAGATCCTGGAACCGAGCGGCACCGAACGCGGCACCGCGAGCAGCCGCGAGGTGACCGGTACCTTCGAGCTCAAGGCCCAGGCGGTGATCGTCACCTCCGGCGGTATCGGCGGCAACCACGATCTCGTGCGCTCCCAGTGGCCCGAGAGGCTCGGCACCCCGCCCGAGAAGATGCTCTCCGGTGTCCCCGCCCACGTCGACGGGCTGATGCTCGGGATCGCGGAGAAGGCGGGCGCCCACCACATCAACCGCGACCGGATGTGGCACTACACCGAGGGCATCGAGAACTGGAACCCGATCTGGGCCAGGCACGGCATCCGTATCCTCCCGGGCCCCTCGTCCCTCTGGCTGGACGCCCGCGGCAAACGGCTCCCCGTTCCGCTCTTCCCCGGCTTCGACACGCTCGGCACCCTCGACCACATCATGAAGTCGGGCCACGGCTACACGTGGTTCGTCCTCGACCAGCGGATCATCGGCAAGGAGTTCGCGCTCTCCGGCTCCGAGCAGAACCCCGACCTCACGGGCAAGTCCATCCGCGACGTCATCGGCAGGGCCCGCGCCGACGTGCCGGCGCCCGTCAAGGCCTTCATGGACAAGGGCGTGGACTTCGTGGTCGAGAAGGACCTCGCCGCCCTCGTACGCGGAATGAACGCGCTGACCGGCGACAGCCTCATCGACGAGGACGGACTGCGCCGGGAGATCACCGCGCGCGACCGTGAGATCGCCAACCCCTTCACCAAGGACCTCCAGGTCACGGCGATCCACGGGGCCCGCGCCTACCTGGGCGACAAGCTGATCCGTACGGCGAAGCCGCACCGCATCCTCGACCCGAAGGCGGGCCCGCTGATCGCGGTGCGCCTCAACATCCTCACCCGCAAGTCACTGGGCGGCCTGGAGACGGACCTGTCCTCACGCGTCCTCGCGGAGGACGGCAGCCCGCTGCCCGGGGTGTACGCGGCGGGGGAGGCTGCGGGCTTCGGCGGCGGGGGAGTCCACGGCTACCGGTCGCTGGAGGGCACGTTCCTGGGCGGCTGCATCTTCTCGGGCCGCGCGGCGGGCCGGGCTGCGGCGGAGGCGGTCGGCTGACCTGCCGCGCCGCGCCGCGCCGCCCCGGCCCGCGCCGCGTCCGCAGTCGCCGGAAGGGCTTGACGACCGAGCCCTTCCGGCCACCCCCTCAGCCTTCCGGGCGCTCGGGCGGCGGGCCGGTTCCCGGAACGGGATCCGGGGCCACGGTGCCCCGGCCCGTCAACCACCCAGCCGTCACCGGGGATCCAGCACCTCCACCACCCGGAACCGCTCGGCCACGATCATCGTGTCGTCGTCGACCGTGAAGTCCGGGTCGCCGAGCGCGTCCCGCATCTCCTCGCTGTGCCAGAACCGTTCGTGCGAGGCGCGCCACTCCGCGACCGTCGTGTACCCCTCGCCCTCGTCGACCGCGTGCTGGAGCCCCACGTCGCCGAGCCGGAGCACCTGGACGTCCGTCAGCTCCACCACGGCGACCTCCCGGCCGTCCGAGTCGATCAGCGCCGACCGTTCGCCGACGGGCGGCAACTCCTCCTTCTCCACCTCGTATTCGGCCAGCAGGCCGGACGTGGACACCTTCGCACCGGCGAGCACCGCGGCCACCAGCTGGTCGCGCAGCGGCCCCGGGAAGACGAAGAGGAGCGGTTTGAGAGGTTCGCGATTCTCCATGGCGCCAGTGTGGCACGCGTCACTCCAGGTGCCCCCGGTGCCCGTGGTGAGCTGCACGAACCTCTCCCAAGTGGGACGCCTCGGGCCAACTGAGGCGTAAGTGAGCGGAGTTGGAGAAGGCCGCCCCTTGACTCGGAGCGTTGCCTGCCGCTTTGCTGTGCGCGATCATTTGCTCGCACATCGCGTCGAAAGAAGTCTGCGGATGTCCCCGCCTCCGCCGCCCCTGGGCCGCTCCCGCCGCAAGGGCGGGCGCCCGGACCACCCGTTCGACCCGGCTCTCGACGACAGCGAACTCATCGACGTGCGCGGCCAGTTCGAACAGGGCCGGTGGGCCAGGGTGCGCACGCTCCTGGCCGCCACGGGAACCGACTGGGACCGCAGGGGCCACCGCGTCGTCGCACTCGCCGCCGCGTCCTCCGCGTACGGCTGGGCCGAGGACTGGCTCCTCGCCGAACCCGACAGCGCCGACGCCGCCACCCTCCTCGCGTGCGCCGCTGTCGCCCGCGCCCTGGGCCCGAAGGCGTCGGCCGGAGCGCCCGGCCTGGCCCGCGAGGCCTGCCTCACCGCGACCAGGCTCGACCCCGCGGACCCGACGCCGTGGCTCGCCCTGCTCATGCTCGACGGTGCCCGCGGCTCCCAGGGGGAGGAGGGCGCGCGGGAAGAGGCGGCCCGGCACTTCGAGGAGATCCGCGCCCGCCACCCCGAGCACCACCACGCGCACCACCTGATGACCGCGCAGCTGGCCGAGAGCCACCCCGAGAGCGGCCAGGACCCCCTGCACGAGGTCTACGACTTCGCCGCCTGGGCAGCCGAACAGGCACCCGCCGACTCCCCCCTCGCCGTGCTCCCCGTCGTCGCGCATGCCGAGCGCTACCGCGTCCTCGTCGCCGCGGGCAGCGAGTCCGCCGACCCTGCGGGCTCCGGGCACTGGTCGGGACGGCGGGCCAGACAGGTCATGAAGGCCGCCTTCGACTGGTGGCTGGAATGGGAGCGCGAGGACCACCCCCGCCACCGCGCCGACCTCAACTTCCTCGCCCACGCCAAGGTGTGCGAAGGGCGGCCGGCCGAGGCCGCTGCCCTCTTCCACCGCATCGGCCCGCACCTCACCGAGGCTCCCTGGTCGTACTCCGGGCGGGACCCGTACCCCGAATACCTCGCCGCGCGCCGCTACGCGCTCGGTTCCTCCTGACCCGTACCGCACCCAACGAAGGGACCAACCCCGCCATGTCGACGGGCAGTTCAGACACCAGACGGGCCGGTGCCGCGAAGGCGACCGGCGACACCGGCGGGATCAGCACCTACAAGGGCGAGGAACGCGCACTGCGGGCGGACCGGCTCGGCACCCCGGGTCTGCTGCTCTCCGTCCTCGCCGCCAGCGCCCCGCTGATGGTCGTGGCCGGTGTGATGCCCACGGTCTTCGGCGTGATGGGCATCGTGGGCCAGCCCCTGCTCTACGTCATACTCGGCATCGTCCTCATGCTGTTCAGCGTCGGCTACGCGGAGATGAGCCGGCACGTGCACAACGCCGGCGCCTTCTACGCGTACATCGCCCGCGGGCTCGGCCCGACGGCCGGTGCGGGTGCCTCGCTCGTCGCCCTGGTCGCGTACAGCGCCATGCAGGTCGGCATCTACGGCATCCTCGGTTTCGAGGTCTCCGGTCTCTTCGCCGCCTACCTCGACATCGAGATCACCTGGTGGATGCCGGCGCTCGTCGCCGTCGTGGTCGTCGGCGCCCTCGGCTGGCTCAAGATCGACCTCAACGCCAAGGTGCTCGGCGTGCTGCTGGTCGTCGAATGCGCCCTCGTCGTCATCTTCGACATCGCGGCCGTCAGCCGGCCGGGCCCCGAGGGTCTGTCCGTGGCCGCGTTCAACCCCGACACGCTCACCGGGGCGGGTCTGGGCACCGCGCTCTGCTTCTGCATCGCGGCGTTCGTGGGCTTCGAGCAGGCCCCCGTGTACGCCGAGGAGACCAGCCGCCCGCAGATCGTCGTGTCGCGCGTGATGTTCCTCGCCGTGGGCTACGCCGCCCTGTTGCTCGCCGTCAGCTCCTGGGCGGTGACCGTCGCCACCGGCCCCGGCTCCGTCGCGGACACCTCGCTGAAGGAGGGCCCGGGGATGCTCTTCGGGCTCACCGAGGACCGGCTCGGCGCCACGTTCACGGACGTGCTCCACGTCCTCTTCGTCACCGGCATGTTCGCCGCGCTCCTCAGCTTCCACAACGTCGTCGCCCGCTACGCGTTCGCGATGGGCCGGGAGGGCCTGCTGCCCGCCGCCTTCGGCCGTACGAACAAGACCAGCGGCGCCCCCGCCACCGGTTCGCTCCTCCAGTCCGGGCTCTCCCTCGTCATCGTGCTGGCCTTCGCCCTCACGGACGACTACCCGGTCGGCGACCCCACCGTCCCGGTGCTGCGGCTGTTCACCTGGATGGGCAACGTCGGCGCGCTCGGCGTCATCCTGCTGATGGCCGCCGCCGCATTCGCCGTCATCGCCTTCTTCGTGCGGCGCGGCGCGGGCCGGGCGCAGGCGCCCCGCCTGGTCGCCTCGGGGCTGGCCGGCCTCGCCCTGCTGGCCATCGCCTTCCTCACCGTCCGGGACTTCGACGTGCTGGTCGGCTCCGGCCCCGGCTCGTCCCTGACCTGGCTGCTGCCCGGCATCATCGGCGCCGCGCTGGTCGTCGGCCTGGTGTACGGAGCGGTGCTGCGCTCCACCAGGCCCGAGGTGCACGCCAGGATCGGTCTCGGCAACGAGGCGTTCCAGCTGGAGAAGGCCGCCGAGGCGGAGTCCGGCGCCGCCGCGCGCTGAGCGGGCTGCCCGCCCACCGGTGACGAACACCCGCGGCCCCTGGTGACAGGAGGCCGCGGGTGTTCTGTCGGGTGCGTGAACAGCCGCCCTGCCGATGCCGAAGGCCCGCGCGCCGGACGCCGCCCGCTCCTGGCCGTGTTCGGCGCGGGCACGACCGGCCGGCCCCGGCGATCGGCGTCCGGCTCGCCGCGCACATGGCGATGGCGCTCGCCGATCCGGAGGCACACCGAGGAATGCGCACCGGGTCGGTCGAGCGCCATCGGGCCCGCCGTCGGCACCCGCGTAGGCGGGAGCCGGAGGAGTGACTACAGCACGAGCGACAGCAGCATGATGAAGCCCAGGGCGACGACGGAGATGATGGTCTCCATCACCGACCAGGTCTTGACCGTCTGGCCGACGTCCATGCCGAAGTACTCCTTCACCAGCCAGAAGCCCGCGTCGTTCACGTGGCTGAAGAAGAGCGAACCGGCACCCACGGCGAGGACGAGCAGGGCCGCGTGGGAGGTCGACATGTCGGCCGCCAGCGGGGCGACCAGACCTGCCGCCGAGATGGTGGCCACCGTGGCCGAGCCGGTCGCGAGGCGGATGGCGACGGCGATCAGCCAGCCGAGCAGCAGGGCCGGGATCGACCAGTTCTCGGAGAACTCCAGGATCATCTGGCCGACGCCCGCGTCGATCAGGGTGGTCTTGAAGCCGCCGCCCGCACCGACGATGAGCAGCACACCGGCGATCGGCGCGAGGGACTTCTCGACGGTGGTGGAGAGCCGTTCCTTGGTGAATCCGGCGGCCCGGCCGAGCGTGAACATTCCGAGGATCACGGCGGCGAGGAGAGCGATGAGCGGCGAGCCGATCACGTCGGTGACGCGCTGGACGTGGTTCTCGGGGTTGTCCACGACGATGTCGACGAAGGCCTTGACCAGCATCAGCACGACGGGCAGCAGGACGGTCGTCAGCGTGGCGCCGAAGCCCGGACGCCGCTCCAGGTCCTCGGAGGGACGCTGCGGGATCATCTTCTCGGGCGCCTGGATGTCGACCCAGCGGGCCGCGTATCGGGAGAAGACCGGGCCCGCGATGATCACGGTGGGGATCGCGACGAGGACACCCAGCGCCAGCGTGACGCCCAGGTTGGCGTCCAGCGCGTCGATGGCCACGAGCGGACCGGGGTGCGGCGGTATCAGTCCGTGCATCACCGAGAGTCCGGCGAGCGCCGGGATCCCGATGCGCATCAGGGAGTAGTTGCCGCGCTTGGCGACCAGCAGCACCACCGGGATCAGCAGCACGATGCCGACCTCGAAGAACAGCGGCAGGCCGATGATCGAGGCGATGAGCACCATCGCCCAGGGCATGGCGCGCCCGCCGGCCTTGGCGAGGATCGTGTCGACGATCTCGTCGGCGCCGCCCGAATCGGCGAGCAGCTTGCCCAGGATCGCGCCGAGCGCGATGAGGACACCGACACTGGCCACGGTCGAGCCGAGGCCGGCGGAGAAACTGGTGATCGTCTTGTCCAGCGGAGCCCCGGCGAAGGCGCCGAGCGCCAGCGAGCCGATGGTCAGCGCCAGGAAGGCGTGCACCTTGAACTTGGTGATGAGCACAACGATGACGGCTATGCCCGCCAGTACTGCGATGCCCAACTGAGCGTTGCCTGCCGAAGTGATGGGTTCGACGGCGTCCGCTGCCAGCATCTCGACGCTGAGACCGGTCACGGTGTTGATCCTTGGTTCTCGAGCCGGCGCAGCGCGCCGACGGCTCGTGCGGAAATTTCTTCGGGAGTGCCGGACACGTCGACCGCGACGCCCGTCTCGTCCTCCTGCAGCGGCTGCAGGGTGGCGAACTGGGAGTCGAGGAGCGCGGTCGGCATGAAGTGGCCCTTGCGGTCCGCCATCCGGCGCTCTATGAGCTGCCGGTCACCTGTCAGGTGGAGGAAGACGACACCTGGGGCCCCGGCCCGCAGACGGTCGCGGTAGGAGCGCTTGAGCGCAGAGCTGCTGACGACGCCACCGAGTCCTGCCCGCCCGTGCGCCCACTGTCCGATCGCGTCGAGCCAGGGCCAACGGTCCGAGTCGTCCAGCGGGGTACCGGCCGACATCTTGGCGATGTTCGCCGCGGGATGGAAGTCGTCGCCCTCGGCGTACGGGACGCCCAGTCCGGCGGCGAGCAGAGGGCCGATCGTGGTCTTGCCGGTCCCTGCTACGCCCATCACCACAACGACGTGGGGGGTGCTCATTGGTGCCTCGCTGTCTTCTTCGACATCGGTCCGTCGCGCTACTGAAACCTATTACGTACGACTTATTCAAGAGGCTGTGACATAAACGTCGTACTTTTTGTTCCGGAAGTGCGCGCCGTAGTCTTGTGGCCATGACCACACAGGGCCAGGGGCTGCATACGCACGTGCTGGACGCCCTGGGTCTGGAGATCGCCGCGGGCGATTTCCCGCCCGGCAGCGTGCTGCGTACCGACGAGCTGGCCCAGCGCTTCGAGGTCTCCCGCACGGTCGTACGCGAAGTGGTCCGCGTCCTGGAATCGATGCACCTCGTCGAGTCGCGGCGCCGGGTCGGCGTGACCGTACGGCCCACCGAGGCGTGGAACGTCTACGACCCGCAGGTCATCCGGTGGCGGCTCGCGGGCTCCGACCGCCCGCGCCAGCTGCGGTCGCTCACGGTGCTGCGCTCGGCGATCGAACCGGTCGCCGCGGGCCTGGCCGCCACGCACGCCACGCCGGAACAGTGCGCCGCGCTCACGGAGTGCGCGCTCGGCATGGTCGCCACCTCGCGCGGCCAGCAGCTGGAGGGCTACCTGCGGCACGACATCGCGTTCCACCGGATCGTGCTCAACGCCTCCGGCAACGAGATGTTCGCGCGGCTCGGCGACGTGGTGGCCGAGGTCCTGGCCGGCCGCACCCACCACCAGGTCATGTTCGAGGACCCGGACCCGGCCGCCGTCACCCTGCACGTCCGGCTGGCCGAAGCGGTCCGCGAGGGCGACGCTGCGGGCGCGGAACGCCTGACGAAGGAGATCGCGGTGGGCGCCCTCCACGAGCTGGACGTACTGGCCCCGTAGCCCCGTAGCCCCGTAGCCCCGTAGCCCCGTAGCCCCGTAGCCCCGGGGCGGACGGGGGGACAGGGGGACGGGCAGGCCGGCACCGGTCTGACGCCCGGACCGGGCCTGGCGCCTGACGTCCGGCAACGGCCTGAGCGCCGGACTCCCGGTACCCGCCCCGCGCTGAGCGCCGTACTCCCGATACCTGCCCTGCCCTGCGCCCCGCGCTGAGCGCCGGACGCCCCGCCCTTACCGCCCCCGCCCTTACCGCCCTGCCCCCGCGCCTACTCCGCCCCGCCCGCCACACCCCGCACATGCGCCAGCCGCCCCGCGGCCGCCGCCAGCACCATCTCCAGCGCCGCCGGATACCCGCTGCGGCTCATCTCAGCGACCAGCACCCCCGCCGTGGCGGCGATATGGGGATGCGTCTCCGACGGCACCCGTGCGTAGGTCTCGTGCCACGTCCGCTCCTCCAGCTCCCGGGCCCGCGCCGGCAGCACCAGGGTCGACGCGTCCAGCGCGGCGAACGACAACGTCTGGTCGACGAACACGTGGTAGATGCGCACCGCCTCCGCGTCCGGGAACCCGGCCCCGCGCAGTACCCCGAGGATCGCGTCCACCGACCGGAGCTCGTGCGTCCGCCCGGTCACCCGCGCGCAGGCCAGCATCGCCGCCTGCGGATGCGTCATGTAGTCCGCGTGCATCCTCAGCCCCAGGGCCCGGAGATCCGCGCGCCAGTCCCCGGTGGGACGCCAGCAGTTGAGCGTACGGCCGATCAACTCGTCCGCCACCGCCAGCAACAGCTCGTCCGTGTCCCTGAAGTACCGGTAGACGGCACTGGGATCACACCCCAGTGCCGCGCCGAGCCGCCGTACGGTCAGCGCCGCCGCCCCGTGCTCGCCGATCAGCCGCAACGTCGTCTCCACGATCAGCCGCTCGGACAGCACCGTGCCCTGCTTGGTGGGGCGCCTGCGCCGCCGCGCACCCTCCGGCACCACCCGCTCGCTCGCGTTCATGGCCCGCACCTTATGACAACAGCGTTGACGTGAGAACCCGTCGCGGAGTTCGATGTGCCGCCATCGGGGCCCGAACGGCGGCCCCCGGCGAAGGAGCGACCGTGACCGTCCCCCGCACCCCGCACGCCGGCGACCCGCCCGCCCCGCAGCCGCCGCAGGCCCTGCGCAAGAGCCTCGGCGTCGTCGACGGTGTGGCCATCGCCGCGTCCTCCACGGCCGCCACCACCAGCATCGGCATCGGTCTCGGCGTCACCGCGGGCGTCGTCGGCCTGCACCTGCCGATCATCATGCTGCTCGGGTTCCTGCCGATCCTCGGCATCGCGAGCGCGTACTCCCGGCTCAACCGGGTCGAGCCGAACATGGGCAGCGGCTACGTCTGGGTCGGCCGCTCCCTCAGCCCCTGGCTGGGCTTTCTCGTCGGCTGGATCGGCATCGCGGCCACGGTCGTCTTCCTCTCCTACACCACGACCGTCACCGGCTCCGCGCTCCTCCAGCTCGCCGGAGAGGGCGGGCTGCACCAGCTCGCCGGCCTCCGCCTCGACGCCGGCTCCACGGCTCAGGCGACCGCCCTCGGCATCGCCGTCCTGGTGGCCGTCACCTTCACGGCCGTCGTCGGCATCCGTTCTGCCGCCAACCTCCAGAAGTACCTGCTGGTCTTCGAGTACGTCGTACTCCTCGGCTTCTGCGGATACGGAATCGTCGCGGGCCCGCACCCGTTCAGCCTGGACTGGCTCAACCCGTTCACGATCCCCTCGGGGCAGCAGCTCGCCCAGGGACTCCTCCTGTCCGTCTTCTGCTACTGGGGTTTCGACTCCACGTTCAGCGTCAACGAGGAGGTCCGCGATCCCCGGGACGCCTCCCGCGCCGGGTTCATCACCCTCTTCACCATGCTCGGCCTGTTCCTGCTCGGCTCGTTCGCCTTCCAGCGGGTTCTCTCGCTCGACGAGCTGACCGGCCACGGCGCGCAGGGGCTCACCTACTTCGGTGACCGGCTCGCCGACCAGCCGCTCGCCGCGCTCCCTCTGATCGCACTCACCTTCTCCGCCGTGGCGTCCCTGCAGTCCGGGGTGATCCCCACCGTCCGCGGCATGTTCGCGATGGGCCGCGACCGTACGCTCGGCCCGCTCTGGACGAAGATCAGCCCTCGTTACGGGACCCCGGCCGCCGGGACCGTCGCGATCGGCTGCGTCGCCGCCGCCGTGGCCGTCCTCTCCCTGGTCATCCCCAAGGTCGGCGACCTCGTCCTGGCCTCCGTCAACGCGATCGGCGTCGTCGTCTCCCTCTACTACGCGCTGACCGCGCTGGCCGCCGCCTCCCGCTTCCGGGGCGCCCTGCGCGAGAGCCTTTCGGAGGCCCTGCGCGCCGTGGTCGTCCCCGTCCTGAGCGCCCTCTTCCTGCTCGGCCTCGGCGGCTATCTGTGCTGGACCTTCTACACGTCCGCCGACCACTTCGAAGTCAGCCCGGACAACGGCTGGTTCATGCTCCTCTGTCCCGCGGTGATGCTGCTGACCGGCATCGCCGCAGCCGCCTGGGCCAAGTGGGTGAGGAAGTCCCCGTACTTCGTCACCGGCCGCTCCACCGCGCCGGCCGACGCGCACATCGTCGAAGCGGCCTGACGGCTCACCGCCGCCATCCCGGCACGAAGCCCCCACCCGTAAGCCCCGGACCGATCCCCCTCACGGACGACCCGCCCGCAACCCCCGCACGAAGCGGAAGACCCCGCCCGAAGACCCCGCACGGAACGGAAACGCCACCACTCATGCACCACGCACCCGCCGACCTCGTATTCACCGGCGGCCCCGTCCTCACCATGGACGCCGCCCGCACCCGTGCCACCACGCTCGCCGTCACCGGCGACCGCATCACCGCCGTCGGCCACGACGAGGTCCGCGAGCTGATCGGACCGAAGACCGAGGTCGTCGACCTCGCCGGACGGCTGCTCGTCCCCGGCTTCCAGGACGCCCACGTCCACCCGGTCGGCGCCGGCCTCGAACTCGCCCAGTGCGACCTCACAGAATGCCGTGAGGCAACGGACACCCTGGCCGCCGTACGCACCTACGCCGCAGCCCACCCAGACCGCGAGTGGATCACGGGCGGTGGCTGGTCCATGGAAGCCTTCGAAGGCGGCGCGCCCACCCGCGGTCTGCTCGACGCCGTCGTGCCCGACCGGCCCGTCTACCTCGTCAACCGCGACCACCACGGCGCCTGGGTCAACACCAGGGCCCTGGAACTCGCCGGCCTCACCCGGGACACCCCCGAACCCGCCGACGGCCGCATCGAGCGCGACGAACGCGGTGAGCCCACCGGCCTCCTCCAGGAGGGGGCCATGGACCTGGTCGCCCGCCTCACTCCCCGGTCCACCCCCGCCGACCGCCTCGCCGCGCTGCTGCGCGCCCAGCGGATACTCCACTCCTACGGCATCACCGCCTGGCAGGACGCCATCGTCGGCTCCTTCGGCGCCATGGACGATCCCGCCGACGCCTACGTCACCGCCGCCCGCGACGGATCGCTCACCGCCCGCGTGGCCGGCGCCCTCTGGTGGGACCGCGAGCGGGGCGCCGAACAGATACCCGAACTGGTCGCCAGGCGGGCCGAGCTGAGCACCGGCCCCTTCCGGGCCGGCTCGGTCAAGATCATGCAGGACGGGGTCGCCGAGACCGGCACGGCGGCACTCCTCGCCCCGTACCTCGACGCCTGCGGCTGCGCCACCGCGAACAGCGGCACCAGCTTCGTCGACCCCGTGGAGCTGCGCCACTACGTCACCGAGCTGGACGCCCTCGGCTTCCAGGCCCACTTCCACGCCCTCGGCGACCGGGCCGTGCGTGAGGCCCTGGACGCGATCCAGGCCGCGCGCGCCGCCAACGGACGCACCGACACCCGCCCCCACCTCGCCCACCTCCAGGTCGTCCACCCCGACGACATCCCCCGGTTCCGCGAGCTCGGAGCGACGGCCAACATCCAGCCGCTGTGGGCCGCGCACGAACCGCAGATGGACGAACTGACGATCCCCTTCCTCGGTGCCGAGCGGGCCGCCCTGCAGTATCCGTTCGGCGCGCTCCTGCGGTCCGGCGCCACCGTCGCGGCGGGCAGCGACTGGCCGGTCAGCAGCGCCGACCCGCTGCAGGGAATCCACACCGCCGTCAACCGGATCACCCCCGACTCCGACGGCCCGGCCTTCCTCCCGGGCCAGCGCATCTCACTGACCGCCGCCATCGCCGCCTACACGGCGGGCTCGGCCTACGTGAACCACCTCGACGACACCGGCTCCCTGCGCGCCGGAGCACTCGCCGACCTGGTGGTCCTGGACCGGGACCCGTACGCGGGGCCGGTGGAGGAGATCGGTTCCACACGCGTCCTGCGGACCTATGCCGGCGGCCGGAAGGTCCACGACCTGGAGGACTGAAGCCCACGCACGGCCCCCGCGGGACGGCACACACCGCGGGGGCCGACGAACCGTTCCCCTGGGCGTACCGTTGTCCGTGATCGATCTTCACCAGTCGGAAACAGGGAGACCACGGTATGGCGCAGCAGGTGCAAGGAGTCATCGCACCGGGGAAGAACGAGCCGGTACGGGTGGAGACCATCGTGATCCCGGACCCCGGTCCCGGTGAGGCCGTCGTGAAGGTCCAGGCGTGCGGTGTCTGCCACACCGACCTGCACTACAAGCAGGGCGGCATCAACGACGACTTCCCGTTCCTGCTCGGCCACGAGGCCGCCGGCATCGTCGAGTCCGTCGGCGAGGGCGTCACGGACGTCGCGCCCGGCGACTTCGTCGTCCTCAACTGGCGTGCCGTGTGCGGTCAGTGCCGTGCCTGTCTGCGCGGCCGGCCCTGGTACTGCTTCGACACCCACAACGCCACACAGAGGATGACGCTCCTCGACGGCACCGAGCTGTCGCCCGCGCTGGGCATCGGCGCGTTCGCCGAGAAGACCCTCGTGGCCGCCGGACAGTGCACCAAGGTCGACCCGGAGGTCTCCCCTGCCGTCGCCGGACTCCTCGGCTGCGGCGTCATGGCGGGCATCGGCGCGGCGATCAACACCGGACAGGTCGGCCGTGGCGACTCGGTCGCCGTGATCGGCTGCGGCGGCGTGGGTGACGCCGCCGTCGTGGGCGCCCGACTGGCCGGCGCGGCGAAGATCATCGCGGTCGACATCGACGACCGGAAGCTGGAGACGGCGAAGAAGATGGGTGCCACGCACACCGTCAACTCCCGTTCCACCGACCCGGTCGAGGCGATCCGCGCCCTGACCGGAGGCAACGGCGCTGACGTCGTCATCGAGGCGGTCGGCCGCCCGGAGACGTACAAGCAGGCGTTCTACGCCCGCGACCTCGCCGGCACGGTCGTCCTCGTCGGCGTCCCCACCCCCGAGATGCAGCTCGAACTCCCGCTGCTCGACGTGTTCGGCCGCGGCGGCTCGCTCAAGTCCTCCTGGTACGGGGACTGCCTGCCCTCGCGCGACTTCCCGATGCTCGTCGACCTGCACCAGCAGGGCCGGCTCGACCTCGGCGCGTTCGTCACCGAGACCATCGGCCTCGGCGACATCGAGCAGGCGTTCGCCCGGATGCACGAGGGCGACGTCCTGCGCTCGGTGGTGGTCTTCTGATGACCGCGCGCATCGACCACCTGGTCACCTCCGGCACCTTCGCCCTCGACGGCGGGGAGTGGGACGTCGACAACAACGTCTGGATCGTCGGCGACGACACCGAGGCCGTCGTCATCGACGCCGCCCACGACGCGGCGGCCATCGAGGCGGCCCTCGAAGGACGTACGCTTCGCGCGATCATCTGCACCCACGCGCACAACGACCACATCGACGCGGCCCCGGCACTCGCCGCAGCCACCGGTGCCCCGGTCCTGCTGCACCCCGACGACCTGCCGCTGTGGAATCAGACCCACCCCGACCGCGCACCCGACGGCGAGCTCGCCGACGGTCAGGAGCTGGAGGTCGCGGGCATCCGCCTCCAGGTCCTGCACACCCCCGGTCACGCGCCGGGCGCGGTCTGCCTCTACGCCCCCGAGCTGACCACCGTCTTCACCGGGGACACCCTCTTCCAGGGCGGGCCGGGCGCCACCGGCCGGTCGTTCTCCCACTTCCCGACCATCGTCGCCTCGATCAGGGACCGGCTGCTCGCCCTCCCGGCGGAGACCACCGTCCGTACCGGACACGGCGACCCCACCACCATCGGTGCGGAGGCCCCGCACCTCCAGGAGTGGATCACCCGCGGACACTAGGCCCTTCGTTTCCGAACGAGAGGTCTGGTCCCGCGGTACTCACCGGTCCGGCCACGCGGAGAGCCGCAGCCCGCTCTCGAAGCGGCGCGGCCCGCCCGTGACCGGATCGGTGAACTCCAGCACCCGGGCCAGCAGTTGCAGGGGCCGCGCATAGTCGTCGGGCCCGCTCTCCTCCTCCACCACCGGGTAGACCGGGTCGTGGAGGAGCGGCAGCCCCAGTGCGTTCATGTGGACCCGCAGCTGATGGGTCCGCCCGGTCGCGGGCAGCAGCCGGTAGCGCCCGAGCCCCTCCCGGTGCTCCAGCAGCTCGATCCGGCTCTCGCTGTTCGGCTCGCCGGGCTCCTCCCGGGCGGCGATCACTCCCCGCTCCTTCACGATCCGGCTGCGCACGGTGCGCGGGAAAGCGAGACGCGGATCGTACGGCGCCACCGCCTCGTACTCCTTGCGCACGACCCGGTCCCGGAACATCGTCTGGTACGCACCCCGCTCCTCGGGCCGCACCACGAACAGGACGAGCCCCGCGGTCAGCCGGTCCAGCCGGTGCGCGGGCTGGAGGAGCCCGTTCCCCAGCTCGCGGCGCAGCCTCGCGACCGCGGTCTCGGTGATGTGCCGGCCGCGCGGGGTGGTGGCGAGGAAGTGCGGCTTGTCGGCGACGACGAGGTGCGCGTCCCGGTACACCACACCGACCGGGAACGGCACAGGTTCCTCCGGAGCGAAGTCCCGGTGGAACCAGAGGTGGCGGCCGGCGGTGTACGGCTCGTCGGGCCCCACCGCCGCACCGTCGGCGCCGACGAAACGCCCCTCGGCGAACATCGAGTCCACACGGTCCGCCCCGATCGCGGCCCCGAACCGCTCCAGCAGATGGTCCCGGACCGTCATGTGCCCGGCCCGCGGGTCCTCCGGCAGCCGGAGGCGCACGGGATCGATGCCGTCCCGCTGCGGCAACGGGGCGGCGGGCGGCTTCGCTCGCCCCCTCACCGGCCCGTGCCCGGGCACACGCGGTTCGGACTCCGGCCGGCTGTGGCGGTCACTGTGCTGTCCTTCTGGTGGGCGGGCGGGACGGCGGTCCCCACGCGCCCATCATCTCAACGAGCCCAGGCCCCGACGCACATCCACCGGGCACGCGCCGGTGTCCAGGCGCCCCCTTGCGCTCGACGGGGCGGTGAGGGACCTCATGCGGCGTCGTATCCACTGACAGCGTGGGTCACGACTGTGTTTCCCGCGTGGTCGAAGGTGCCCGCTACTTCGTGCCGAGGTAGTAGCTGACCTGCGGCGGCTGGTTGTATCCGGTGTTCTGCCAGGCGATCCCGAGGCGGTACACGGGGTCGCTCATCAGCGTGGGCAGCCGGAACTCGGTGGGGTGCGGGGTGGTGTAGAGCCGCAGCGCCGTGGAGTCCGTGTTGCGCCAGAGCATCTCCTCGCGCCAGTCGCCGAGGAGGTCGGCCGAGAGGGCGGGGCTGCCCTTGGTCCAGTTGTTGGACCTGGCGTCCTGGTCGTACCAGATCCGGGTCAGTTCGGTGGAGCCGGTGTACTTCAGCACCTGGGCGTAGCCGGAGCCCGCCGTGCCCGACCAGCGGTGGTCCAGGAGCTCACGGTTGGCGTCGCCGTCCCACCAGATCGCGGAGTTGTACGAGGCCCCGCCGCCGAACGCCGGGACCGCGTCGCCGATCTTCGTACCGTCGGCCGAGTGGAGCCCGCCGCCGCTCGACCAGCACTCGGCACCGGCGTGGCTCCGGGTCAGGTCCGCGCAGATACCGCGTCCCACGTCCGTGCCGGTCCTGGTGCCCCACAGGATCCGGCCGGTCCTCGCGTCATGCATCTCGTAGCCGTAGGCGGAGCCGGTGTGCTCGTGCACGTTGAAGGATTCGAGGCCCGGACGGGACGGGTCCAGGTCGCCCACGTGCACGGCGTCGCCGTGTCCGAGCCCGGTGGTCCACAGCCCGTTCCCGTTGTCGTCCACGGCCATGGCGCCGTAGACGATCTCGTCCCTGCCGTCCGCGTCCACGTCGGCGACCGCGAGGTTGTGGTTGCCCTGCTGGTCGTAGCCCTTCCCGGCGTTGGTGGAGCTGTTGGTGTCGAACGTCCAGCGGCGGCTGAGGCCGGTGCCGTTCCAGTCGTACGCGGCCACGGCTATGCGCTCGTAGATCCCCCGGCTGAAGATCATGCTGGGCGACGCCCCGTCGAGGTACGCGGTCGCGGAGAGTAGCCGTCCTTCCCGGTTGCCCCAGGTGTCCCCCCAGTCCGAGACGGCGCCCCGGGCGGGCTGGAAGGGTACGGAGTCCATCACCCTGCCGGTCCGGCCGTTGAAGACGGACAGGTACTCGGGGCCGCTCAGCACCGCGCAGTTCGCGGCGAGGTGCGAGGCCGACGCGTCTCCGATGACGGTGCCCGCGGAGTCCCTGGAGCCGTCCGAGGTGCGCACGGCCATCTCGGCCGTGCCGTCGCCGTCGTAGTCGTACACCTGGAAGGAGTCGTAGTGCGAGCCGCTGCGTACGTTCGTCCCGAGGTCGACGCGCCACAGCCGCTCACCGCTCAGCTCGTACGCGTCATAGAGCGTGGGCCCCGTGCACGTACCGGAGTTGGCCACGTCGGTGGCATTGGACGGCGCCCACTTCAGCACCAGCTCGTACGTTCCGTCGCCGTCCAGGTCCGCGGTGGAGGCGTCGTTGGCCGAGTAGGTGTAGGAGACGCCGTCCCGCGTGGTTCCGCCCGCAGGCTTGTCGAGGGGGATGTCGAGACGGCCCGAGGCCCAGACCCCCGCCTTTTCGCCGGGCTGCTCGACGCCGTTCACGAGGGCGCGGATCTCGTACGAGGAGCCTGAACTCCCTTCGGTGTCGAGGAAGTTGGTCCTGCCGGTCTGCGCGATCAGTGTGGAGTCGCGGAACAGCCTGAAGGACACGCTCTCCGTGTCACCGCCCAGCATCCGCCAGGTGACCAGCACTCCACCGCTCGCGGGCACGGCGACCAGGCCGCGGTCCAGCTCCTCGGCCACGCGCGCGGCGGCCAGTGCCGCGGTGGCCCTGTTGGCGGGCGCGGAGAGCTCCTGCGCCGCACCGGTCGACTGGCCGACCGTCAGGACGCCCGCGGTCACGGTGAGCGCGGCGGCGAGCGCACCACCGGCGACCATGCGGCCGCGGCGGCGACGGTGTCGGGCGCGGGCGGATCGGGACATGGTGACCTCGTCGTCATCGTCGTCATCGTTGTGGGGGACCGGTACGTCCCCTGGTCGCCGCCGGCGCCGGGAAGGTTGCCGCCCGCACGGAGTCCGTGGCCGGCGGAAAGCCGGGCGCCGCAGGTCGTTTGACCTCTTGTGGGCACGCCTCTATCGTTCGGCGTTCGGCACTCCAGATGTTGTACGAAATTACGAACAATGCGTTTCGGGTCGGTGAGCGAGGTGCCCATGTGTGCGGCCGTGGATGACGCGACCAGGGAGTTCGACGCCTTCTTCGAGGCGCATTTCGCCGAACTCTCGCGCCTGGCCCACCTGCTGACCGGTGACGCGGCCGGGGCCGACGACCTGGCGGCGGACGCCCTGCTCGCGCTCTGGCGGCGCTGGGACCGGATGCGCGCCGCCGAGTATCCGGTCGCCTACGCCCGTGGCGTGGTGGCCAACATGGCACGCAGCCGTATCCGCGGCGCGGTGCGCGAGCGAAGACGGATCACGCTGTTCTGGTCGAGCCAGAGCGAGGTGACGGACGGCCCGGACGTGCCCGGCGTGATCGACGTCCAGGAGGCTCTGCGCAGACTCCCGTTCCGTAAGCGCGCGTGTGTGGTGCTGCGGCACGCGTTCGATCTCTCCGAGAAGGACACGGCCCTCGCCCTGGGCGTCTCGGTGGGCACGGTGAAGAGCCAGACGTCGAAGGGGATGGCAGAACTGCAGCGTCAGTTGACACCACTTCCCGGAGTGGAACGGGTACGGGCCGCGGCCCCGGGAGGGAGGACGGCATGAGGGACGACGAACTGCGGCGCCGGTTGCGCGGCACCGCGCATACGCACAGGCCAGACCGGGAGCGTATGCGTGTCCGCGTGGAGCGGGGCATGGTCGGGCACGAGGCGGCACCCACGCACCCGGCCCCCGGGCCGGCGATGTCCTGGCTGCGCGTCGTGAGCGCGACGGCGTCCGTGGCCGGCGTCTTCGCCGTCGGAGGGTACGCGGTCGCCTCCTCCGTGAACGAGGAGGACCCGCTCCCGCAGAGCGTGGTGACGGCCTCCGCCCCCGTCGCCGCACCCACCACCCCGCCGGCGGCCCCGGAACCGCTCCGCACGTCCGCGTCACCCACCCCGTCCGCACCGCGGCCGACCGGCACGCCCGCCACGAAGCGCCCGTCCGGCCCGCAGAGGAACGAGCCGTCCCGGAGTCCGGCGGCAGAGGCGGACCTGCTGTGGGCGGACGGCTCGATCGACCCGGGCAGCAGCGTCCACTGGGCGCAGAGCAACGTCACCGTGAAGGCGAGGAAACCGCTGAACTCCCTCACCGTCGAACTGCGCGTCGCCCTGACCGCCGAGGTCGCGGACACCGGCAGCTGGCGCTCGCTGCCCGCGGACGACTTCGACGTATCGGTGTCCGAGGACGGCGGCTTCCTCGTCTACCGGTGGACCCTCAGGGCGGGCCGCACCGTCCCCGTCGGCGCACACGTCTTCGCGGGGCAGTACGACCACGCCCAGGGGCAGCGGAACGCCTACGGCGACGAGTACACCGTCGAGGCGGGCGCCTCGGGGTCCCCGGGGGAACGGGACGACTGGCGGGGCGACTTCGCACCGTCCTCGGACTGAGGTTCCGGGGGCTCCGGGGCCTGCGCCAGGAATCTCTCGATTCCGCGGCAACCCCGGGCCGGGCGGCGGCGACCAGAGAACGAAAGGTCACCCCCACACCCCGAGGAATGGAACACATGAGTCAACTCAGTGGACGCTCCGAACTGCGCAAGGGCCGCAAGCGGCGCCTGACGCGGCGCCGCGCCATCGGCGCGCTGACCGCCGCGGTCGGACTCACCGGCGCCGCCGTCGCCACCAACGTCATGCTGTCGCCGGCCGGTGCCGCCGCTGCCTGGCCCACTCCCAAGGGCACGCAGGCGGTGTCCGCCACCATCGAGGTGTCGGGCACCTACGACGGCGGCCTCAAGCGGTTCCACGGCAGCGGAGAACTGGGCGGCGACGGCCAGGACGAGGGCCAGGACCCCATATTCAAGCTGAAGGACGGCGCCGTCCTGAAGAACGTCGTCATCGGCTCCCCGGCCGCGGACGGCATCCACTGCGCGGGCAGCTGCACGCTGCAGAACGTCTGGTGGGAGGACGTCGGCGAGGACGCCGCTACCTTCAAGGGCAAGTCCGCGAGCTCCGTGTACACGGTGTACGGCGGTGGCGCCAGGAAGGCGTCCGACAAGGTCTTCCAGTTCAACGGAGCCGGCAAGCTCGTCATCACCAAGTTCCAGGTTTCGGAGTTCGGCAAGCTGGTCCGCTCCTGCGGCAACTGCTCGACGCAGTACAAGCGGACGATCATCGTGAACGACGTCGACATCACCGCTCCCGGCAAGTCGATCGCCGGTATCAACACCAACTACGGAGACACCGCGGCGCTGCGCAACATCCGCATCCACGGCGACAGCGGCAAGAAGATCTCCACCTGTGACCGGTTTACCGGCAACAACACGGGTGCCGAGCCGCCGAAGACGGGCACGGGCCCCGACGGTACCTTCTGCCGCTTCACGGCCGCCGACATCACCTACCGGTAGCCGCGACGACGCGCGCGCCCCCGCCGGCCCGGTCCGGCGGGGGCGCCGCTGTGCGCGCCGCTCAGCTCCCGGGGGAGCCGATCGTGCCGCTGGCCGTGGTCAGGGAGTGGGTTGCCCGGCACGAGCCCGGCCAACCGGGACGTCTTCAGGCCGACCCGTAGATAGCGCTTACCGAGTCGTCGTACGGTCCTACGGCTGAATCCATTCAATCCGTCCTGCCGACGTTCGACCCGAGGAGTCTCCCCATGCGCCGAGCCGCAACCGTCCTGTTGGCCGCCTGCACCACCGCCGCCGCCCTGACCGCTCTGACCGCGGCCCCCGCGCGGGCCGACGGCGACCCGGCAGGCCTCGGTCACTGCGCGGGAACCGCGCCGGTCGTCTGCCACTTCGACGTCACCCCCGGCACCTATCGCGTGACGGCCCTGCTCGGCGGTGGCGCGGGCGCGGGCTCCACGGGCGTCACCGCCGAGACACGCAGAACCATGCTCGCCGAGACCCCCAACGACCCCGGCCGCACCGTGCGCCGCAGCTTCACCGTGGACGTACGCGACCCGGAGGGCGAGCCCACCGGAGCCACCGGAACCCCCGGCCTCGACCTCACCTTCGGCGGCGCGGCCCCACAGCTGGCCGCCCTCCGCGTCACCCCGGTCCGTACACCCGAGATCCTCCTCGCGGGCGACTCCACGGTCTGCGACCAGCCCGGCGACCCCTACTCCGGCTGGGGCAGCAGCTTCCCCAGTACCTCACCGACCGGCTGACCGTCGCCAACCACTCCGACTCCGGGGAGGGCTCGCAGTCCTTCCGCGACAACCCGGTCCTCTTCCCCGCCCTGCGGTCCCGGACCGACCACGGCGACCTGGTCCTGATCCAGCTCGCCCACAACGACAAGCAGACCGATCGCGACACCTACCGCGCCAATCTCACGGCCATGATCGAAGGGGTACGCGCGGAGGGCGGGGAACCCGTCCTCGTCACGCCGATCGTCCGCCGCTGGTTCAACGCGGACGGCACCCTCGACAACGGCACCGCGCTCCTCGTCAACGGCCTGGGGGTGGACCTGCCCGCCGAGATGCGCACCCTCGCCCGGGAGCAGGGTGCCCCGCTCATCGACCTCACCGCCCTGACCAGGGCCCGGGTCGAGGAACTCGGCCCCGAGGGCTCCAAGGCGCTCTACCTCTACAACGAGAAGCGCGACAACACCCACACCTCGGCGCGCGGGGCCGCCGAGTACGCCGCACTCGTCCTGGCCGAACTCCGTACCCAGGGCCTCGTCGCCCCACGCGCCGTCCGCTGACGCCCGGCGCGGCCCTTCCGGCCGGTGGGTCCCGTACCCCGTGAACGACGAATGACCGGGAGCCTGGGGCTCTCCGGTCATTCGTCCTGCTGGTGTCCGAGGGGGGACTTGAACCCCCACGCCCGATAAAGGGCACTAGCACCTCAAGCTAGCGCGTCTGCCATTCCGCCACCCGGACAAGGTGTCTGTCTCGCGGGCCCGGCCCGTTCCGACGTGGAAAACCATAGCAAACATTCGGGGGTGCTCGATCACGCCAGTGGCGGTGTGAAGGGCGGATGACAGCGGGCGGGCGCCCTTGGGTGCACGGCACGGGCGCGGGAGGATGAGGGGGAGCACCACAGCGACAGTGGAAGGAAGCAGCGTGAGCGAGACCAACACGGCGCGGACCGTCTCCGGCGAGGACGAGGTCGTGGACCTCTGCCGTGACCTGATCCGGATCGACACCAGCAACTACGGGGACCACTCCGGACCGGGGGAGCGGCTCGCCGCCGAGTACGTCGCGGAGAAGCTCGCCGAGGTCGGGCTCGAACCGCAGATCTTCGAATCCCACAAGGGCCGTGCCTCCACCGTGGCCCGGATCGAGGGTGAGGACCGGTCCAGGCCCGCGCTGCTCATCCACGGGCACACCGACGTGGTCCCGGCCAACGCCGCCGACTGGACGCACGATCCCTTCTCCGGCGAGATCGCGGACGGCTGCGTGTGGGGCCGGGGCGCGGTCGACATGAAGGACATGGACGCGATGACCCTCGCGGTGGTCCGCGACCGGATGCGCAGCGGTCGCAAGCCGCCGCGCGACATCGTGCTGGCCTTCCTCGCGGACGAGGAGGCGGGCGGTACCTACGGGGCCCGCTTCCTCGTCGACAAGCACCCCGGACTGTTCGAGGGCGTCACGGAGGCCATCAGCGAGGTCGGCGGGTTCTCCTTCACCGTCAACGAGAAGCTGCGGCTCTACCTGGTGGAGACGGCCCAGAAGGGGATGCACTGGATGAAGCTGACCGTGGACGGCACCGCCGGTCACGGTTCGATGATCCACAAGGACAACGCCATCACGGAGCTGAGCGAGGCCGTCGGACGTCTCGGCCGCCACAAGTTCCCCGTGCGGGTGACCAAGACCCTGCGGCACTTCCTGGACGAGCTCTCCGACGCCCTCGGCACCGAGCTCGACCCCGAGAACATGGACGAGACGCTCGCCAAGCTGGGCGGCATCTCCAAGCTCATCGGCGCCTCGCTCCAGAACACCGCCAACCCGACCCAGCTCGGCGCGGGCTACAAGGTCAACGTCATTCCGGGGCAGGCGACCGCCCACGTCGACGGACGGTATCTGCCCGGGTACGAGGAGGAGTTCCTCGCCGACCTGGACCGCATTCTCGGTCCGAACGTGAAGCGCGAGGACGTGCACGCGGACAAGGCCCTGGAGACCACGTTCGACGGCGCCCTCGTCGACGCGATGCAGACGGCGCTGGTGGCGGAGGACCCGATCGCGCGCGCTGTGCCGTACATGCTCTCGGCCGGCACCGACGCCAAGTCCTTCGACGATCTGGGCATCCGCGGCTTCGGGTTCGCTCCGCTCAAGCTGCCGCCGGAGCTGGACTTCGCGGGCATGTTCCACGGCGTGGACGAGCGCGTGCCGGTCGACGGGCTGAAGTTCGGCGTGCGCGTTCTCGACCGCTTCATCGACAACTCCTGAATGCGGGAACGGTTATTCGCCCGCCTGTACGTACATAACCAGAAAGAGTGAAAGCGGGTAGTCGCTCGTAGCCCCACCACCCACTCCTCGTTACAAGTGATGCGGTCCGCGGCTGGGACCGCATTGCCAACTAGGAGGAATAATGATCAAGAAGGTTGCCGCCATCGCGGCCGCTACCGGTGGTCTCGTGCTCGCTGGTGCGGGTATGGCCACCGCTGACTCGGGTGCCCAGGGTGCTGCCATCGGCAGCCCCGGCGTGCTCTCGGGCAACGTCGTTCAGGTCCCCGTCCACGTCCCGGTGAACGTGTGTGGAAACACCGTCTCCGTGATCGGGCTGCTGAACCCCGCCTTCGGCAACACCTGCGTCAACGCCTGACGTTGATCGTCAACCCGTAGGGGTTTGAGTTCGGTCGGCCCCGGAGTGCGCGCCATGCGCTCCGGGGCCGCTGGGCATTCGGTCCTCGCGCGGTCGCGCCCGGGGGCATCTCGGAAGGCAGAAGGCAGGAAACGAACCTATGCGACAGGTCACACGTAAGGGCCTGATCACCATGGCAGCGGCGGGCGGAGTGCTCGCGCTGAGTGGCGGTTACGCGCACGCCGACGCGGGAGCGGCCGGCTCCGCGTCGAAGTCCCCGGGGGTGCTGTCGGGGAACTCCGTCCAGATCCCGGTCGACGTACCGGTCAATGTGTGCGGCAACTCCGTCAGCATCGGCGGTCTGCTCAACCCGGCAGCCGGGAACGACTGCGGAAACGGACCGGCGGACACCGGGAGGGACGCCGGACCGTACGACAACGCCCCCGGCGGCGACAGCTCCGGCGGCCGCCCCGCCGAAGGCCACACCGCCGACGGCGACAAGGGAACGTCGAGCACCCAGGGGACCGGCCGGCACCGCGGCCCCGCGGCCACGGCCGAGGGAGAGGCCACGGGCTCCCCGGGCATCGGCTCGGGCAACCACGTCGCCGTCCCGATCGACATTCCCGTGAACGTCTGCGGCAACAGCGTCACCATCGGTGGCCTGCTCAACCCGGTCTTCGGCAACGACTGCGGCAACGACCCGGAGGTGAGCCCTCCGACCGACCACCCGGAGACGCCCACCACTCCGGAGAAGCCTGCCGACCCGGTGCACCCGCCCGTGAGCGGGCCTTCCGAGCCGAACGCTCCGGGGCCCCAGCTCCTGCCCGAGGAGCAGCTCGCACAGACCGGCGCCGGCGGGCTCGACCTGCTGATCCCGGCGAGCGCGGGCCTGTTGCTCGCGGGCGCGGGCACGGTGCTCTACCGCCGCTCCCGCAGCGCCGCGTAAGCGCACGGCGACACCCGCACAGGGGTGTCGGAGGGAGCGGGCCGTGCGACGTCGCACGGCCCGCTCCGCTTCACCAGGTGGCCCGGAGCTGGCGGATGATCCGCCGCCGCAACCGCACTCTGCGGCTGCCGTCCAGGCGCAGCGTCAGTCGGTCCAACTCCCAGTGTCCGTACTCGGCATGGTCGGTGAGCAGGCGGGTCGCTTCCTTGCGGGACACCCCGCGCGGCACGTACACGTCGACAAATTCGTATTCCGGCATCGCATCTATTGTGCGGGCAGAGCCCGGGTACGGATAGCGTCTGCACTATGTCTGATGCTGCGCAGCCCACCGCTGCCGAGGTACGTGCCGCCGCCGAAGCGGTAAAAGCCGCGCTCGACCGTCACCTCGACGCGGTCGAACGCCGTAGCGGGGACGACGATCCGGTCGTCTTCGAGGCCTTCAACGCACTGGCCGCCGCGGCCGAGGTCTACGACGAGCTGCTCTACGACCGTCACGACGAGGTCACTCCTTTCGAGATTCCCGGTGCGGACGACTCCTTGCCGCCGTACGCGGGCCCGGAGGAGCCTCATGCGCTGAGCGTGCTGATCCGGCGGGACTACGCCGTCGTCGAGCCGCCGAGGCTGCTCGCCCAGGCCCAGCGGCTTGCCGACCTCGACCCGGACGAGCGCGGGAGCGAGGCGGCCGCCGTGGCCGGTACGAGCGTGCACGCCGCGCTCGGTGTGATCTTCGGGGAGTACGAGGCGGACGAGATCGCCTCGCGGCACAAGGAGTTCGGGCTGGAGGAGGGCGACTCCACACTCTGGGTCGCCGCCGCCGGCGAACTGCCCGAACCCGGGGAGTGGCTGGGCGCCCCCTTCGAACAGGCCGATCCGCAGCTGGTGGTCTGCCGGTTCGACGTCAGTTCGGTCTTCGACGAGGACGAGCTGGACGAGGACCTCGAGGATCTGACGGCCGACAGCTCCTGACCGCTCCCGGCACGGCGCGAGGACAGCCCTGTGGCCCCGGTGCGACGCTCCGGGGCCACAGGGCTGTCCTGGCCGGAGCCCGGGTCGAGGTGAGCCCGCGGGCTAGGGCGCGGCGTCCGGGGTCGGCAGCGCCTCCAGGAGGGGCCGCAGCCGGGTCGTGCGCTCCTGCGCGGGAATCTCGGCCACCGCACGCGGAAGCGCCTGGTCCACGCCGTGGACGACGGACAGGTGACGCTCACCGCGGCTGAAGGCGGTGTACACCCACGGTCTGCTCAGACCTTGCGCGGCGTCGCCGGGGAGCACGACGACCACCGCGGGCCAGCGCATACCGGCCGCCTGGTGCGCACTGAGCGCCCAGCTGTGGCGTACGGACGCCTCGACCCGGTCCTGGGGTACGACGACGGGCGTGCCCGCACAGTCCAGGTGCAGGCCGTCGGCGTCGGCGGAGACGACGGATCCGGGCACTGCACGGCCGGCGGCGGGGACGTGCACGACGCGGTCGCCGGGATCGAAGCCGCCGAACCGGCCGGGGCCGGGGTTGAGCCGCTGCTTGAGCGCCGTGTTCAGCGCCCTGGTGCCCGCCGAGCCACCGTGCCCCACGGTGATCACCTGAGTGTCGGCCGAGGGCACCCCGATGGCCCGTGGTACCGAGTCGGCGACCAGCTGCACGGTGCGGTGGACGGCCTCGCCCGCGTCGCGCACGGGGACGATCACCACTTCCCTGCCCGGCGCCTCGACCTGGCTCAGCTCACCGATGCCGATGCCGGAGACCAGCTCGCCGATCGGACCCGGGTCGGGTGTGCGGGACACCACCTGCGGGCACGCCCGCGAGGCCAGGACATCCGCGAACACCCGCCCCGCACCGGCGGAGCCCAGCACTCCCGGATCGCCGCTCAGCACCAGCCGGGTGCCGTCCGCGAGGGACTCCACCAGGACGGCCGCGGTCTCCACGTCCAGCTGCGGGGCGTCGAGCACCACCAGCAGATCGAGGGCGAGCGCGCCCTCCTCGTCACGGCCGGGGCCCTCGGTGCCGGAGAGCAGCCCGGAGAGGGTGACCGCGGTCCGCGGATCGCCCACGGCCGTGGCGAGACGCTGCCGGCCGTCGAGGCTGTGCGTCGCCCCGAGGGCCCGCAGGCCCAGGCTGTTCGCCGCCGCGATCAACGCTGCGGGTTCGGCCCGCGCGGCCTCGCCGCCCGAGTGGACGACCAGGCCGCCGGTGGCGACCGTACGGATGAGCTCGGCAGCCGAGGGTGAGGGGGCGGCGGACGCGGCCTGTGACCAGTCGGCCCCCTTCTCGCAGGCGTTCAGCAGGCGTGCCAGGCCGTCGGCGAGGCTCTCCTCCGCGAGGGCGTACCGGTCGAGTCCGAGGAGCACCTGCACCGGCTGCTGTTCGGCATCGGAGTCCTCGGCGGCGGTCCGGTCGTCGTGACCGTCCTGTTCCTCCTGCTGCTCGTGCTGGTCCGGGTCCGCGGAAGCGGTGGGGTCCAGGCCTTCCTGGAACACCAGGACGACACCCTCGGAGACGGCGTGCTCCACAGCCGCTTCCGGGTCGGTCACCGCGCGTTCGGCCAGCGCGGCGCGCACCTCCGAGGCGTCCAGCGCGGTGTGGCCCTGGAGCGCCGCCCGCTCCAGCAGCCAGCCGACGAGCGCGGCGGTGCGCCGCTCGTCGTCCGGGCCGCACCCGGCGCCCAGCAGGGCGCGGGCGAATCCGTCGGCCTGCTCGGGGCGGACCCCCGGCACGGCCAGCAGTTGCCAGGGGTCGGCGCGCAGGACCTCCGCGGCCTGTTCGCCGAGCGTCTCGGCCGCCGGGCGCGCCAGTGCCTCCGGCGCTCCGCCCTCGGTCAGCACCGCCCGGGCCGCCGCAGTGGCGTCGGGGGACGCTCCCTGAGCGGCGCCGGACGTCCCGGGCGCCTGGGGCCGCGCGGGCGCGGCGGTGGCCGGCTGCACGGCGCGGCGGGGCGGGGGAGGCGATGCGGGGGAGTCGTAGAACGCCGTGCCGGCCTTCTCGCCGCTCTCCACGGCCCGTACGGCGGCCAGGAGGTCGGCGGCGGTGCCGCTCAGCTTCGTACCGGCCGGGATGGGGCCTTCCTTCTCGGCCTTGCGCTGCTCGATGCGTTCACGCAGTGCACGCTGGGCGGCGAGCTCGGCCTCGGCCTCGGAGAGCGCGGGCGCCGCCACCTCACCGGCCTCACCGGCCTCACCGGTGTCTTCGGCGCCTTCACCGGACGAGTCGTCCTCACCCGGGTCGTCCTCACCCGAGGCGTCCGAGGCGTCGGCGGGGGCGTCCGTCGGGACGTCGGCAGGGACCCCGGCGGCCGGGTCGTCCGCGGCGGCGAGGCCACCGGCCTCGGTGTCCTCGGCCGAGGGGCCTGGGGTTTCCCCCCGGGGAAGCGCAGTCACAGCGTGCTCCAGTCCTGGTCGGGATAGCGGTGCACGGGCGCCGACACGTCGTCGAGCGCCTGGCAGATCTCGTCAGGAAGACTAAGCGCCTCCACTGACAAAGCCTCCGTGAGCTGCTGCGCGTTGCGCGCGCCGACGATCGGGGCCACCACTCCCGGGCGGTCCCGGATCCAGGCGAGCGCCACATGAAGGGCTGTCGTGGAGAGGCCCTCGGCAGCCGTGGCCACCGCGTCCACGATGCGGCTCGCGGCGTCGTCGAGATACGGCTCGACGAAGGGAGCCAGGTGCTCCGAAGCGGCCCGGGAGTCCGAAGGCGTGCCGTGCCGGTACTTCCCCGTCAGCACGCCACGCCCCAGCGGGGAGGAGGGGAGCAGCCCCATCCCCAGGTCGAGGGCGGCAGGCAGCACCTCCCGTTCGACGCCCCGCTGCAGCAGCGAGTACTCCATCTGCGTACTCGCCAGCCGGGTGCGCACGCCGGGCGCCGCGAGCTGCCAGGTGGCCGCCTTCGAGAGCTGCCAGCCGCAGAAGTTCGACACCCCCGCGTACCGGACACGCCCCGAGGACACGGCCAGATCCACGGCCTGGAGCGTCTCTTCGAGGGGTGTCACCGGATCGAAGGCGTGTATCTGCCACAGGTCGACGTAGTCCGTGCCGAGCCGTTCGAGCGAGGCGTCGAGCGCGGCGAGCAGATGGCCGCGAGATCCGTCGAACCGGCGGTACGGATCGGGCACGCTGCCCGCCTTCGTGGCGATGACCAGATCCCGCCGTGGCACGAGACTGTCGACGAAGCGTCCGAGCAGGTATTCGGCCTCCCCGCCGCCGTACACATCCGCCGTGTCGACCAGTGTCCCGCCCTCGTCCCAGAAGGCCTTGAGCTGGTCGGCGGCGTCGTGCTCGTCGGTGTCCCGGCCCCAGGTGAGAGTGCCGAGCCCGATCCGTGACACGCGAAGGCCGGTACGGCCGAGATGCCTCTGCTCCATGGGCGCTGAGATTACTGGCCATCACCCCGAGGAGTGGAGGCCTGTGGACAACGTGACGGCCGCCCGGAGCCCTGCCGGATCGAGTTGTCGCGCGCTAGAGTCCGGAGGACAGAGACGTTACTGATCAGTATGGGAGCGGTTTATGCGGCTCGGCATCAATCTCGGTTACTGGGGAGCGGGCATGGACGGCGACAACCTCGCCGTCGCCCAGGAGGCCGACCGGCTCGGCTACGACGTCTGCTGGGCCGCAGAGGCGTACGGCTCCGACGCCCCCACCGTGCTCACCTGGGTCGCCGCCCAGACCGAGTCCATCGACGTCGGTTCGGCGATCATGCAGATCCCGGCCAGGCAGCCCACGATGACCGCGATGACCGCGGCCACCCTCGACTCGCTCTCCGGAGGCCGGTTCCGCCTCGGCCTCGGAGTCTCGGGCCCGCAGGTCTCGGAGGGCTGGTACGGCGTCAAGTTCGACAAGCCGCTGGCCCGCACCCGTGAGTACGTCGAGATCGTCCGCAGGGCCATGTCGCGCGAGCGCCTCTCGTACGAGGGCGAGCACTGGACGCTCCCGCTGCCCGACGGCCCGGGCAAGCCCATCAAGCTCACCGTGCACCCGAAGCGCGAACACATCCCGCTCTACATCGCGGCCATCGGCCCGAAGAACCTGGAGCAGACCGGGGAGATCGCGGACGGGGCGCTGCTGATCTTCCCCTCGGCCGAACACCTCGAGGACACCGCGCTGAAGTACCTGCGGGCCGGTCGCGAGAAGGCCGGCAAGACCATGGACGGCTTCGACGTCTGCCCGACGCTGCCCCTCGCCGTCGGCGACGACGTGAACGGCCTCGCCGACATGTTCCGCCCGTACACCGCGCTCTACGTCGGCGGCATGGGCAGCCGCAAGCAGAACTTCTACAACCAGCTCGCCCAGCGCATGGGGTACGAGAAGGAGGCCGCCGAGATCCAGGACAAGTACCTGGCAGGCGACAAGAGCGGCGCGGCCGCCGCCGTACCGCACCAGCTCATCGACCAGACCGCGCTGCTCGGCTCGGTGGAGCGGATCGCCGATCGGATGCAGGCGTACGCGGCCGCCGGCGTCACCACGCTGACGCTCGCCCCGGCCGGCTTCACGCTCGACGAGCGGATCACGGCCCTGCGCGCCGGTACGGAGGCCCTGGAGCGCTCCGGACTGGCGTAGGGACCCGCCGCCCTCGCCCGGGAGGTCCGGGGGCAGCACTACGGCCGTGGTGGGGGCTCGGGGGTCTTCCCCGCCACGGCCGTACCCGGAACAACGCGCCGGGGGCCCTTCGGTTACGCGCCGCACGCCCCTCGCCCGCCCGGCGGCCCTCGTGTTGCCTACCGGCCCGTACCGCCTTTGACTTCTGTCTCTGAGGACATCGGTACGGAGGTGGCAGTGATGCTTACGGCAAAGAGCCTGTTCCAGGAGATCCTCGACGACGACGTGTCTTTCCGGCTCTTCTGTTCCATCGCTGCCAGCGGCGAGACCCAGGGGGGCTGGGAGAACGGCCGGATCGCGGCGCTCGTGCCCACGAGCCAGCGCGGACTGGCCCGGAAGATCGTCCGGCACGGCGCCGACGAGGACAAGCACGGCCGGATCTTCAACGCGCTCCTCAAGAAGCGCGGGCTGAGCCCGGTGGACGTGCCGTCCGATACGGACTACACGATGCTCCTGGAGCGGCAGGGCATCGGACTCGCGCACGAACAGCTCAAGCGCGACGAACAGCTCTCGGAGCAGGACGTCATCACCTACCTGTCGCACAGCAGGGTGACCGAGCAGCGTGCCTCCGAGCAGATGCGCCTGCTGCTCAGGTACTTCGCCGACCACCCCGACATCGGCCGCGCGGTCAGGATGATCTCGAACGACGAGGACAACCACCTCGCGTACTGCCACGAGGAGCTGCTCCGCTTCGCCCGTGCCGGGCACGGGCGCATGATCCAGCGCACCCTCCGGGAGTGCGCCCTCGCCGAGATCCGGGTCTACCGGGACGTGAGCCTCGCGGTGATGGCCCACATGGGCGCCCTCCTGCACTGGTCCCGGGCCAGGGCGGCGCTGCTGGCCGCGGGCATCCACGCCGTGTACGCGTACGAGCGGCTGATCGGCTGGCGGCGCATGGTGAGCCTGAGCCCGCCCGCCCGGCGGGACGCGCTGGGCGGACCGGCCACGGTCGAGCCCGAGTTCGCCTGAGGCGTACCCGGACGGGTGGTCAGAGCCAACCGCGGCGCTTGAACAGGCGGTGCAGTCCGAACACCGCGCCGCCCATCAGGACGATCACCGCCGGATACGTCCACACCCAGTGCAGCTCCGGCATGTGGTCGAAGTTCATGCCGTAGACGCCCGCCACCATGGTCGGGACGGCGGCCATGGCGGCCCAGGCCGAGATCTTGCGCATGTCGTCGTTCTGGCGCACCCCCATCTGCGCCAGGTGGGCGGAGAGGATGTCGGACAGCAGCCGGTCCAGCCCCTCCACCTGCTCGTTGACGCGCGTCAGGTGGTCGCTCACGTCACGGAAGAACGGCTGCGCGTGCTCGTGGACGAACGGCACGCCCGCGCTCGCGAGACGCGTCATCGGGGCGGACAGGGGCCCGGTCGCACGGCGGAATTCGAGCACCTGGCGCTTGAACGTGTAGATGCGGGCGGCGGAGTTGCCGGAATCGCCCGTGCCGCTCGGCGCGAACACCTGGGCCTCCAGCTCCTCCAGGTCGACCTGGAGCTCCGCGCCCACGTCGATGTAGTGGTCGACGATCGCGTCGCTGACCGCGTAGAGCACCGCCGTGGGTCCGTGCCTGAGCACCTCCGGTTCGGCCTCCAGCCGGCGGCGTACGGCCGCGAGCGGCGCGCTCTCGCCGTGTCTGACCGTGACGACGAACGAGTCGCCGATGAAGACCATCAGCTCGTCGGCGCTGACGGTGTCGCTCTCGGGCTCGTACACGACCGGCTTGATGACGACGAACAGCGAGTCGTCGTACACCTCCAGCTTGGGCCGCTGGTGGGCGCGCAGCGCGTCCTCCACCGCCAGCGGGTGGAGGCCGAACTCGCTGCTGACACGGGAGAACTCCTTCTCCGTGGGCTCGTGCAGCCCAACCCAGAGGAACGCGTCCCCGGCGTCGGCGGCCCGCGCCTCGTCCAAGGCGTCGGAAAGATCGGCGGGGCCTTCGGTACGGCGCCCGTCCCGGTAGATGGCACTGTCGACAATCACGCGGGGCATTCTTCCCTGCCGCCGACGCCCCCGCACCTCTGCCCTGCCCTTTACGCTGGCTCGTATGCCCACGCTGATCCTCGTACGACACGGCCGGTCCACCGCCAACACCGCGGGAGTGCTCGCCGGCCGTACCCCCGGTGTCTCCCTCGACGAACGCGGCGCCGAGCAGGCGGCGGCCCTGCCCGGGCGGCTGGCAGCGCTCCCGCTCGTCGCCGCGGTCAGCAGCCCCCTGGAGCGCTGCCGCGAAACGCTCCAGCCGCTGCTCGAAGCCCGCCCCGGACTCCCGTTCCACACCGAGGACCGGATCAGCGAGTGCGATTACGGGGACTGGTCGGGGCGCAAACTGGCGGAACTGGCCGACGAGCCGCTGATGTCCGTCGTCCAGCAGCACCCCTCGGCCGCCGCGTTCCCCGGTGGCGAGTCCATGCGGGCGATGCAGGCCAGGGCGGTCGACGCCGTACGGGACTGGAACGCTCGCATCGCCGCCGAGCACGGCGACGACGCGACGTACGTGATGTGTTCGCACGGCGACATCATCAAGTCCCTCGTCGCCGACGCGCTCGGTATGCATCTGGACCTCTTCCAGCGGGTCCACGCCGATCCCTGTTCGGTGACCGCGATCCGCTACACACGGCTGCGGCCCTTCCTCCTCCGGCTGGGCGACACCGGGGACTTCGCCTCGCTCGCCCCGCGCGAACAGGCCGTCGGGGCCGACGCCGCGAGCGGCGACGCGACGGATGCGGCGGTCGGGGGCGGCGCTGGGGCGCCGTGATCGCTCCGCGCAGTAGGGTGGACGCGCCGTAGGGGCCGTTCCGGGGGCATCCCTCCGGACTCCGGCCGCCCCCATCCGCCGTCAATTCTCAAGGGAGACAGGACGTGTCCCGTCAGGTGTTCCTCTATGACCCCCCGGACCGTTTCGTGGCCGGTACGGTCGGGCTGCCTGGCCGCCGTACGTTTTTCCTGCAGGCATCCTCCAGGGGCCGCGTCACCAGCGTCGCCCTGGAGAAGACTCAGGTCGCCGCGCTGGCCGAACGGATCGACGAACTGCTCGACGAGGTCGTGAGACGCACCGGCGGCAATTCGCCGGTGCCCGCCGTGGCCCCCATGGACGTCACCGACACCGCACCGCTCGACGCGCCCGTCGAGGAGGAGTTCAGGGTCGGCACGATGGCTCTCGCCTGGGACGGTGAGGAGCAGCGGATGATCGTCGAGGCGCAGGCGCTCGTCGAACTGGACGCCGATTCCGTGGACGACCTCGCGGAGGCCGAGGAAAGGCTTCTGCAGGACGAGGAGAACGGCCCGCCGATGCTCCGCGTACGGCTGAGCGGCGCGCAGGCACGGGCGTTCGCCAAGCGCGCCCTGGACGTCGTGAACGCCGGCCGTCCCCCGTGCCCGCTGTGCAGCCTGCCGCTCGATCCGGAAGGACACGTATGCCCGCGCCAGAACGGATACCGTCGCGGAGCATGACCGGGACCCCGACGGGTACGGAGCTGCTGACCCTGCTCGCGAAGGGGCGGCTCACGGTGCAGGGCCAGGTCCGGGGCGCGTCCAACGCGGTGCTCTACTGCACCGTCGAGTACGAGGGCGAGCAGCGGACCTGCGTCTACAAGCCCGTCGCCGGGGAGCAGCCGCTGTGGGACTTCCCCGACGGCACCCTCGCCCAGCGGGAGGTGGCGGCGTTCGAGATCTCCGAGGCGACCGGATGGGGTCTGGTGCCGCCGACCGTGCTGCGTGACGGGCCGTACGGAGAAGGCATGTGCCAGCTCTGGATCGAGGCGGCGCCGGACGGTTCCACCGACGTGGCCGAGCCGACACTGCTGGCGCTCGTCGAGGACGAGGAGCCGGGCGAGGGCTGGAAGGCCGTGGGCTTCGCGGAGGTCGGCGAAGGGAAGACCGCCCTGCTCGTCCATGCCGACGACCCCCGGCTGCGACGCCTCGCTGTGCTCGACGCGGTGATCAACAACGGAGACCGGAAGGGCGGCCACCTGCTGCCCGCGCCGGGCGGCCGGCTGTACGGCATCGATCACGGGGTCACATTCAACGCCGACGACAAGCTGCGCACCCTGCTGTGGGGCTGGGCGGGCGAGGCGCTGACGGACGAGGCCGTCGAGGTGCTGGGCCGGCTTGCCGCCGAACTGGCTCCCGGCGCGAAACTCGCCACCCGGTTGGGCGAGCTGATCACCGGAGCGGAGCTGGACGCGCTGCGGGGGCGTGTGGGGGACCTGCTGACGACGGGGCTGCACCCGCAGCCGAGCGGGGAATGGCCGGCCATTCCCTGGCCCCCGGTCTGACGGGCGGGGCCCACGTACGCGGCCTGGCCGCCCGGCTACGGCTTCCGGCCACCCGTCCGGACTCGCCGGGGCTCCGTCCTGCTGCGGGAGCGGTGCGGAGCTCGTCGTCAAGACCGCGTCCCCGGCCAGGATTCAGGTCCGGTTCGTATCCGGAAGCATCGTCCGGTTACGCTCATGACATGCATGCCTGGCCCGCTTCTGAGGTCCCCGCCCTGCCTGGCAAGGGCCGCGACCTTCGGATCCACGACACCGCGACCGGCGGACGGATCACCCTTGACCCCGGTCCCGTCGCCCGCATCTATGTCTGCGGCATCACGCCGTACGACGCGACCCACATGGGTCATGCGGCGACCTACAACGCGTTCGACCTCGTTCAGCGCGTGTGGCTCGACACCAAGCGGCAGGTTCACTACGTCCAGAACGTGACCGACGTGGATGATCCGCTGCTGGAGCGGGCCGTACGCGACGGTCAGGACTGGACCGAGCTCGCCGAGCGCGAGACGGCCCTCTTCCGCGAGGACATGACCGCCCTGCGAATGCTCCCGCCGCAGCACTACATCGGCGCGGTGGAGTCGATACCTGGCATCGTCCCGCTCGTCGAACGCCTCCGGGACTCGGGCGCCGCCTACGAGCTCGACGGTGACGTGTACTTCTCCGTCGAGGCCGACCCGCACTTCGGCGAGGTCTCCAACCTGGACGCCGAGGCGATGCGGCTGCTCTCCGCCGAGCGCGGCGGCGACCCCGAGCGCCCCGGCAAGAAGAACCCCCTGGACCCGATGCTGTGGATGGCCGCCCGTGAGGGCGAGCCGAGCTGGGACGGGGGCACGCTCGGGCTCGGCCGCCCCGGCTGGCACATCGAGTGCGTCGCCATCGCCCTCGACCACCTCGGAATGGGCTTCGACGTCCAGGGAGGCGGTTCCGACCTCGTCTTCCCGCACCACGAGATGGGCGCCTCGCACGCCCAGGCACTGACCGGTGAGCACCCGTTCGCCCAGGCGTACGTCCACGCCGGCATGGTCGGCCTGAACGGCGAGAAGATGTCGAAGTCCAAGGGCAACCTCGTCTTCGTGTCGGCGCTGCGCCGCGAAGGCGTGGACCCGGCCGCGATCCGCCTCTCCCTGCTCTCGCACCACTACCGGTCCGACTGGGAGTGGACCGACCAGGTGCTGGCCGACGCGGTCGAGCGGCTGGCACGGTGGCGCGCCGCCGTCTCCCGCCCCGACGGACGGTCCGCCGACGCCCTCGTCGAAGAGGTCCGCGAGGCCCTCGCCGACGACCTGGACACCCCGGCCGCACTCGCCGCCGTGGACCGCTGGGCCGCCCTGCAGACCGCTGAGGGCGGCGAGGACGAGGGCGCTCCCGGCCTCGTCTCGCGCACCGTCGACGCGCTGCTCGGAGTGGCCCTGTAGCAGCCGGACGGTGTGAACCACCGCACGGACCCGTTCCCCGGACCGGCCTCGGACTTCTCACGAGGTTCGGGGCCGGTTCCCTTTCGTCCGCCGGGCGGGTACACGACCCGCCCGGCCGGTCAGTTCTCCGGGGTGTCCCCGTCGTCGCCGGACGGGTCCGCGTCAGGGTCCCGGCCCGGTGCCGGCTCCGGGTTCTCCGGGGAATCCCCGGACGCCTTGCCGGTGTCGGCGGGGCCTGTCCCCGCGCCGGGCTCCGGACGAGGCGGTTTCGGCGGTCTGGTGCGGCCGCTCGACGGGTCCCGCAGATAGGGGACGTCACCGCTCTCCGTCGCGTGCCCGCCCGGTCCCTGGCCCGGACCGCCGTCCCGGCGCCGCAGATAGCGCTCGAACTCCCGGGCGATGGCCTCGCCGGTCGCCTCGGGCAGCTCCGCGGTGTCGCGGGCCTCCTCCAGCGTCTGGACGTACTCGGCCACCTCGCTGTCCTCGGCGGCCAGTTGGTCCACCCCGACCTGCCAGGCGCGGGCGTCCTCGGCCAGTTCGCCCAGTGGAATCGGCAGGCCGAGCAGGTCCTCCAGGCGGTTCAGGAGTGCCAGCGTCGCCTTCGGGTTGGGCGGTTGCGACACATAGTGCGGCACCGCCGCCCACAGACTCACCGCGGGAACTCCCGCGTGGGTGCACGCCTCCTGGAGGATGCCGACGATGCCCGTCGGGCCCTCGTAGCGTGTCTCCTCCAGATCCATCGTCCTGGCCAGGTCCGGATCGGACGTCACGCCGCTGACCGGCACCGGCCGGGTGTGCGGGGTGTCGCCGAGCAGCGCCCCGAGGATGACGACCATCTCGACGCCCAGTTCATGGGCGAAGCCGAGGATCTCGTTGCAGAACGAACGCCAGCGCATCGACGGTTCGATGCCCCGGACCAGCACCAGATCGCGCGGCTTGTCCCCGCCGACGCGGACCACGGAGAGGCGGGTGGTGGGCCAGGTGATCTTGCGCACCCCGCCGTCCAGCCACACCGTGGGGCGGTTGACCTGGAAGTCGTAGTAGTCCTCGGCGTCGAGCGCCGCGAACACCTCGCCCTTCCACTCCCGGTCCAGATGTCCGACAGCTGTGGAGGCGGCGTCACCGGCGTCGTTCCAGCCCTCGAACGCGGCCACCATGACCGGGTCGACCAGCTCGGGTACCCCCTCGAGCTCGATCACCCAGACCCCCTTCCGAAGTTTCTCCTTGTGTACGCACCAACCTTACGGCTTCCGGGCTGTCCCACCGCAGTCTCCGGGCACGGGCGGGTGAACTGCGCGTGCGTGTGTTAATCAACCGCCTTAACGGGGCATCAGATGCGCGATTCATCCGAGCTGTGACGGCCGAATCACGTTCGGACCCTGGACGTCCGGCCGGGAGGGACGCTATACATCGGATGACACTGAAGAGGTCCGATGTTAATCCCCTGGGGGCGCACATGAGTCAGACCGTCACGGATTTCGAGGTCCACGACATCCGGTTCCCCACCTCGGAACAGCTGGACGGTTCGGACGCCATGAACCCCGACCCCGACTACTCCGCCGCCTACGTCGTCCTGCGGACCGGCCACGCCGGGGCCGAGGGCCACGGCTTCTGCTTCACCATCGGACGCGGCAACGAGATCATGGCGGCCGCCATCGAGGCCCTGCGGCCGTACGTGGTGGGGCGGCCGGCGCCACGTACCGCCGCCGACCTCGGGGCGCTGTACCGGGAGCTCACGCACGACTCCCAACTGCGGTGGCTCGGGCCCGAGAAGGGCGTGATGCACATGGCGGTCGGTGCGGTCGTCAACGCCGCCTGGGACCTGGCGGCGGCCGGCGCGGGCAAGCCCGTATGGCAGTTCCTCGCCGGGATGACCCCGGAGGAGCTCGTCTCCCTCGTCGACTTCCGCTACCTCGGCGACGCCCTCACACCCGAGGAGGCGCTCGCCATCCTGCGGGCCGCCGAACCGGGCCGCGCCGAGCGCACTGAACTCCTCCTGGCGCAGGGCTATCCCGCGTACACGACGTCGCCCGGCTGGCTGGGATACGAGGACGACAAGCTCGTACGCCTCTCCAAGGAGGCGGTGGCCGACGGCTTCGGCCAGATCAAACTGAAGGTCGGGGCGGATCTCGGCGACGACGTACGCCGGATGTCCCTCGCCCGTGAGGCGGTCGGCCCCGGCATCCGGATCGCGGTCGACGCCAACCAGCGTTGGGACGTCGCTGAGGCGGTGGAGTGGATGAAGGCCCTCGCGCCGTACGACCCGCACTGGATCGAGGAGCCCACCAGCCCCGACGACGTACTCGGCCACGCCGCCGTGCGCGCCGGACAGCCCGTCAAGGTCGCCACCGGCGAACACGTGGCCAACCGGGTCGTGTTCAAGCAGCTGCTCCAGGCAGGTGCCGTCGACTTCGTGCAGATCGACGCCGCCCGGGTCGCCGGAGTCAACGAGAACCTGGCGATCCTGCTGCTCGCCGCGAAGTTCGGCGTCCCCGTCTGCCCGCACGCCGGAGGCGTCGGGCTCTGCGAACTGGTGCAGCACCTCTCGATGTTCGACTACGTGGCGGTGTCCGGGACCTGGGAGGACCGGGTGATCGAGTACGTCGACCACCTCCACGAGCACTTCGCCGATCCCGCCGTGATCGAGAACGGCAGATACCGGGCGCCGCTCGCGCCCGGGTTCTCCGCCCGGATGCTTCCCGGGTCGATCGCCGGTCACCGCTATCCCGAGGGCCCCGTCTGGCAGGCCCACCGTACGACCGAGGAGAACGCCCGATGACCCGTGCACCGGAATTCGACGGCATGTCAGCCCTGGTGACGGGCGGGGCGTCCGGGATCGGGGCCGCCGTCGCCACCCTGCTCCTGGAACGCGGCGCGACCGTCGCCGTACTCGACCGGGAGACGGCGGGAGCACCGCGTGGTGCGCTCGCGTTCCAGGCCGACGTGACCGACGACGCGGCGGTGCGGGAAGCGGTCGACCGGGCCGCCGCCGAGATGGGCGGCCTGCACACCCTCGTGTCCAACGCGGGCATCGGCTCGATCGGCACCGTGGAGGACAACACGGACGAAGAATGGACGAGGGTCCTGGACGTCAACGTCCTCGGCATGGTCCGCACCGCCCGCCACGCCCTCCCGCATCTGCGCCGGGCCGCGGCGGACCGTCCCGGAGCCGTCTCGATCACCCACACCTGCTCGATCGCGGCCACGGCGGGCATCCCGCAACGCGCGCTCTACAGCGCGAGCAAGGGGGCGGTGCTCTCCCTCACCCTCGCCATGGCCGCCGACCACGTCCGTGAGGGCATCCGGGTCAACTGCGTCAACCCCGGCACCGCGGACACCCCGTGGATCGGCAGACTCCTCGACCGGGCCGACGACCCGGTCGCCGAACGCGCCGCCCTCGACGCCCGCCAGCCCCTGGGACGGCTGGTGGCGGCGGAAGAGGTCGCGGCGGCGGTCGTCTACCTCGCCGGGCCCGGCGCCGCCTCCGTCACCGGCGCCTCACTCGCCGTCGACGGCGGGATGCAGGGCCTGCGGCTGCGCCCGCCGACCGGCTGACTCCTGGCCGTCCAGGGCCGAGCCGGTGCGCACCACACGACGGGCCGGGGGCACGCCGCCCCCGGCCCGTAGGCGTTCCGCAGCTCACAGCGTGGAGCGCAGCCACTGCTCCACGCTCGCCACGTGGACGGTCGCCCAGGACCGCGCGGCCTCCGCGTCCCTGTCCCGCAGCGCGGCGAGGATCGCCCGGTGCTCGTACAGCGTGCGGCTGACGGCGTCCTCCTGGGTCAGACCGCGCCAGACCCTGGCCCGCGTCGTCGGTCCGGAGAGCCCGTCGAGCAGCGAACACAGCACCGAGTTGCCCGACGACTGGACGATGCTGCGGTGGAACTCCAGGTCCGCGGACACGAGTTGTTCCACGGAAGGCTGCTCGCCCAGCTCGTCGAGCTGCGAGCCGAGCAGTTCCAGCTGCGCGTCGCTCATCCGGCTCGCGGCCATCGCCGTGGCGGCCGGTTCGAGGATCCGGCGTACCGCGAGGAATTCCAGCACGGTGTCGTCGCGGTGGAAGTCCACCACGAAGCTCAGTGCTTCCAGGAGCAGTTGCGGGTCCAGGCTGGTGACGTAGGTGCCGTCGCCCTGCCGCACGTCGAGGATGCGGATCAGCGACAGGGCGCGTACGGCCTCCCGGAGGGAGTTGCGGGACAGCCCCAGCTCCGCGGCGAGTTCGCTCTCCTTGGGGAGCCGGTCACCGGGCCTCAGAGCACCCGAGACGATCATTTCCTTGATCTTCTCGATCGCCTCGTCGGTGACAGCCATGACGGTCCTCCTGGAATCCGGACGGGAATCAGACATCCGATGTCTTCGGCCATTATGAGGGTCCGCGCAGCCGGTGAGGCAAGGCGAACGGGGGCGGCTTCCCCCCGGAAGCCGCCCCCGCACCTGCCGTGTCTCAGCCCCGGTCGGCGAGCAGGCCCTCGACCCGCGTCCTGATGTCGTCCGTGGCAAGCCCACGGATGGTCAGCGTCGTACGCCGGCGCAGTACGTCGTCCGCCGTCTCGGCCCACTCGTGGTCCCGGGCGTACACGACCTGCGCCCAGATCTCCGGCGCGTCCGGGTGGACCCGCTCGGCCAGCGCCGGGTTCTCGTTGGCGAGCCGCGCGATGTCGAAGGACAGCGAGCCGTAGTGGGTGGCGAGGTGCCTGGCCGTGTCGGCCGCCATCCGCGGACCCGGCGTACCCCCGTCGATCAGCAGCCGGTGCGCGACCGCCTGGGGGTTGGCGATGCCGGGCAGCGGGAGCTTCTTCGGCAGCCGGGCCATCGGCTCCATGTCGTCCGCGAGCGGGTGGCCCGGGAGCGCGGCCAGCTTGGTCATCACGGTGCGGCCGATGTGGCGGAACGTCGTCCACTTGCCGCCCGCGACCGAGAGCATCCCGCCACGGCCCTCCGTCACGACGGTCTCGCGCTTGGCCTTGGACGTGCTGCCGGGGCCGCCCGGCAGCACTCGCAGACCGGCGAAGGAGTACGTGATCAGGTCACGGGACAGCTGCTGGTCGCGGACGGAGAACGCCGCCTCGTCCAGGATCTGGGCCGTGTCCTTCTCGGTCACCGCGACGTCCGCCGGATCCCCCTCGTACTCCTCGTCGGTCGTGCCGAGCAGCAGCATGTCCTCCCAGGGGAGCGCGAACGTGATCCGGTACTTGTCGATCGGGGTGGCGAGGGCGGCCTTCCAGGGGCGGGTGCGCTTGAGCACCAGGTGCGCGCCCTTGGACAGCCGTATCGAAGGAGCCGCGTTCGGGTCCTCCATTTTGCGGAGGTGGTCGACCCACGGGCCGGTGGCGTTCAGCACGAGGCGGGCGTTCACGCCGAACTCCGTACCGTCGGCGCTGTCCCGCAGATCGGCTCCGGTCACCCGGCCCCGGGTGAACCGCAGTCCGGTGACCGCGGCGTGGTTGAGGACGGTCGCGCCCGCGTCGACCGCCGCGCGTACGGTCATCAGCGCCATGCGGGCGTCGTTCATCTGGTCGTCGCCGTAGACCGCGACGGCCTTCAGATTGTCCGTACGCAGCTCGGGCACAGCGCGCTGCGCCTTCGCCGGGCTGATCACATGGCCGACGCCGTCACCGAACGCGGAGAGCGCGGAGTAGGCGAAGACGCCCGCGCCGAGCTTGGCCGCGCCGTGCGGGCCGCCCTTGTAGACCGGCAGGTAGAAGGTGAGCGGATTGGCCAGGTGCGGCGCGACCTGACGCGAGACGGCGCGCCGCTCGAAGTGGTTCTCCGCCACCAGCTTCACCGCGCCGGTCTGCAGGTAGCGCAGACCGCCGTGGAGAAGCTTGGAGGAGGCGGAGGAGGTGGCGCCGGCGAAGTCGCCGGCGTCCACCAGCGCCACCCGCAGTCCGGACTGCGCGGCGTGCCAGGCGGTGGAGATGCCCAGGATGCCGCCGCCGATCACCAGGAGGTCGTACGTCGCCTTGGACAGCTGCTCCCGGGTCTCGGCACGGCTCGGGAGGGAGCCGGAGGCCGGATGCGTCCCGAGGGCGGGGACGCTCTGCAGGGTGGTCATATCGCTTTACTCCTCGACAGTGTCTTCGTCGAGCCAGCCCATCGATCGTTCGACGGCCTTGAGCCAGCTCTTGTACTCGCGGTCACGGGTGGCCGCGTCCATACGGGGTGTCCACTCGGCGGCCCGGCGCCAGTTGGCGCGCAGCGCGTCGGTGTCCGGCCAGAAGCCGACGGCGAGACCGGCGGCGTAGGCGGCGCCGAGGCAGGTGGTCTCGGCGACCATGGGGCGCACCACGGGCGCGTCCAGGAAGTCGGAGAGGGTCTGCATCAGCAGGTTGTTGGAGGTCATTCCGCCGTCGACCTTGAGTGCGGTCAGTTCGACGCCGGAGTCCTTGGTCATGGCGTCGCTGATCTCGCGGGTCTGCCAGGCGGTGGCCTCGAGCACGGCACGGGCGATGTGCGCCTTGGTGACGTAGCGGGTGAGACCGGCGATGACGCCTCGGGCGTCGGGGCGCCAGTAGGGGGCGAAGAGACCGGAGAAGGCGGGCACGAAGTACGCGCCGCCGTTGTCCTCGACCGAGGAGGCCAGGGTCTCGATCTCGGCCGCGGACTTGATGAGACCCATCTGGTCGCGCATCCACTGCACCAGCGAGCCGGTGACGGCGATGGAGCCTTCGAGGGCGTACACCGCCTTCTGGTCGCCGATGCGGTATCCGACGGTCGTCAGCAGCCCGTTGTAGGAGTTGACGGGCGTGTGACCGGTGTTCATCAGCATGAAGGTGCCGGTGCCGTACGTGGACTTCGCCTCGCCCTGGGCGAAACAGGTCTGGCCGAAGAGCGCGGCCTGCTGGTCGCCGAGCGCGGACGCCACCGGGATGCCGTCCAGGACGCCGCCCTTGGCGTGTCCGTAGACCTCGGCGGAGGAGCGGATCTCCGGCAGCACGGTCGGCGGGATGTCGATCGACTGGAGGATCTTCTCGTCCCACTGCATGGTGTGCAGGTTCATCAGGAGGGTGCGGGAGGCGTTGGTGACGTCCGTGACGTGGACGCCGCCGTCGGTGCCTCCGGTGAGGTTCCAGATGACCCAGGAGTCCATGGTCCCGAAGAGGATCTCGCCCCGCTCGGCGCGCTCGCGCAGACCCTCGACGTTGTCGAGGAGCCAGCGGACCTTGGGCCCGGCGAAGTACGAGGCGAGGGGCAGGCCGGTCTCGCGGCGGAAACGGTCCTGGCCGACGTTGCGGCCGAGCTCCTTGCAGAGCGCGTCGGTACGGGTGTCCTGCCAGACGAGGGCGTTGTGGACGGGCTCGCCGGTGTTCTTGTCCCAGAGCAGCGTCGTCTCGCGCTGGTTGGTGATGCCGATCGCCTTGACGTCGGCTGAGGTGATGCCCGCCTTGGAGATGGCGCCGGCGACGACCTCCTGGACGTTGGTCCAGATCTCGGAGGCGTCGTGCTCGACCCAGCCCGGCTTCGGGAAGATCTGCTCGTGCTCCTTCTGGTCGACGGAGACGATCCGGCCGTCCTTGTCGAAGACGATGCAGCGGCTGGAGGTGGTGCCCTGGTCGATGGCGGCGATGAACGGACCGGTGCCGTGGCTCCCGGTGGTGTGTGCTTCGGTCACGGTGTGCTCCCCGGAGGTCTGTGAGTGCTGAGGGTTACGGCTCTGAGCTCTGCGGCTCACGCGAAGGCGACGTTGTAGAGCCCGCCGGCGATCGCACCGCCGATGAGCGGTCCGACAATCGGTACCCAGGCGTAGCCCCAGTCGGAACCGCCCTTGTTCGGCAGCGGCAGCAGCGCGTGCACGATACGCGGACCGAGGTCGCGAACCGGGTTGATTGCGTAGCCGGTCGGACCGCCGAGCGAGAGACCGATTCCGACGACGACCAGAGAGGTGATCAGGGCACCGAGGGTGCCGAGGCCGTTGCCGTCGTTGTTGAGACCCTGGGTCAGGATCGCCAGCACGAGGACCACCGTGGCGATGACCTCGGTGACGACGTTCTGCACGGCGTTCCGGATCTCCGGGCCCGTGGAGAAGATGCCCAGTACGGGGCCCGCCTTCGGGGCGGCCGACTGGTCGACCATGCCCTCTTCGGCGGGCTGGTCGCGCACGATCTCGGGATCGGTGAGGTGGGCGTGGAACTGCCCGTAGTACACCGCCCAGACCAGTACCGCGCCGATCATGGCGCCCAGCAGCTGGGAGGCCAGGTACAGCGGTACGTCGCCCCACTCGGTGCCGCCCTGAATGGCGAGGCCGAGCGTCACCGCCGGGTTGAGGTGCGCGCCGGAGACGCCGCCGGCCAGGTAGGCGGCGGTCAGCACGGCGAAACCCCACCCGAAGGTGATGGCGAGCCATCCGGCGTTCCGTGCCTTGGATCGCTTCAGCGTGACGGCGGCGCACACTCCGCCGCCGAGGAGGATGAGAACGGCGGTACCGATGGTCTCGCCGATGAAGATGTCGGAGCTGGACACCCGTGACTCCTTTGTCGTCCAGGGGGAAGGCGAACACCGGGTCCCTCCGGTGGTTCGCGCCCGAGGTTGGTATCCACGCTGTGCGGGTACTCACCTGTTTGGGCCGACCGGTCCGTGGCACTGTCACACCCTAACGCGTACTGCCGTAAGGCGTTCGACAATGCCGACCGGTGAACGGCAATGTTTCTCCCCGGTGAATGCGACGTCAAGAGCTCTGGCGGATACGACTCGGTGCGGAGCCCGATCGTTACCGACGGGTTGCCCGGCCGGCGGGGAAGGTCAGAAGCGCCCGGCGCCCAGATCCCGCGAGACGGCACGCGCGCAGTCCCGCACGGCCGCGATCAGCTCGGGGCGCAGCTCGCCGCCGGGACAGACCCGCTCCACCGCGCCGGTGACGGCCACGGCGCCGACCGGCATCCGCCGCCGGTCGTGGATGGGCGCGGCCACGGCGGCCACCCCTTCCCAGGTCTCCTCCTCGTCGGAGGCCCAGCCGCGCGCGCGGATGAGGTCGAGCAAGGCCTCGAAGTCGTCCGCGCCGGTCACCGTGCGGGGCGTGAAGGCCTGCCGCTCGGCCTCGAAGGCCTCGCTGTGCGCCACCGGGTCGTAGGCGGACAGCACCTTGCCCAGGGCCGTGGAGTGCAGCGGCTGCATGGCCCCCACCTCCAGCACCTGGCGGCTGTCGTCGGGCCGGAAGACGTGGTGGACGATCAGGATGCCGTGCTGGTGCAGCACGCCCAGGTGGACGCTCTCGCCGCTGGAGCGCGCCAGGTCGTCGGTCCACACCAGGGCCCGGGCCCGCAGCTCGTGGACGTCCAGATAGCTGTTGCCCAGGCGCAGCAGCTCCGCGCCGAGCTGGTAGCGGCCGGACGCCGCGTCCTGCTCGACGAACCCCTCGTGCTGGAGCGTGCGCAGGATGCCGTGGGCGGTGCCCTTGGCCAGGCCCAGGGACGAAGAGATGTCGGACAGTCCGAGCCGGCGCTCGCCGCCCGCCAGCAGCCGCAGCATCGCTGCCGCCCGCTCCAGCGACTGGATGTTCTTGGCCATCGCGCCGTACTCCTCCATTGTGATTCGACAATGCTGAACACTATCGGTCGATGTCGACCCATGTCCGGTGCCCCGTGAAGCCCGCGCCCCCGCAACGGCCGCGCCGCCCCCGCTCAGCATGACGTCCGCCCCGTGGGACGCCGTGACGGCCCGTGGTGCCTCCCGGCTACGCTGGCCGGGCGCGCCCTCCACAGGAAGGCCGCAAAGCCGACAGCCGTCGCATCCCAGGGAGAACATCCATGGCCTCGTCGCCGACCCCTTCCGCTGACAGCCGGAACCGAGCCGAAGCCCTTCGTGAGGCGCTCGCCACACGTGTGGTGGTAGCAGACGGTGCCATGGGCACGATGCTCCAGGCGCAGGACCCCACCCTCGCGGACTTCGAGAACCTCGAAGGCTGCAACGAGATCCTCAACGTCACCCGCCCGGACATCGTCCGCTCCGTGCACGAGGAGTATTTCGCGGTCGGCGTGGACTGCGTGGAGACGAACACCTTCGGTGCGAACCACTCCGCGGCGAACGAGTACGAGATCGCCGACCGGATCGTCGAGCTGTCCGAGTCGGGCGCCCGGATCGCCCGCGAGGTCGCGGACGAGTTCACCGCCAAGGACGGCCGTCAGCGCTGGGTCCTGGGCTCCGTGGGCCCCGGCACCAAGCTGCCCACCCTCGGCCACATCGCGTACGACGTGCTCCGCGACGGCTACCAGCAGAACGCGGAGGGCCTCCTCGCCGGTGGCGCGGACGCCCTGATCGTGGAGACCACGCAGGACCTGCTGCAGACCAAGTCGAGCCTCATCGGCGCGCGGCGGGCGATGGACGCCCTGGGCGTGGACGTCCCCCTGATCTGCTCGCTGGCCTTCGAGACGACCGGCGTCATGCTGCTCGGCTCCGAGATCGGTGCCGCGCTGACCGCCCTCGAACCGCTGGGCATCGACCTGATCGGCCTGAACTGCTCCACGGGCCCGGCCGAGATGAGCGAGCACCTGCGCTACCTGGCCCGCCACTCGCGTACGCCGCTGATGTGTATGCCCAACGCGGGCCTGCCGGTGCTGACCAAGGACGGCGCGCACTTCCCGCTGACCGCTCCCGAGATGGCCGACGCGCAGGAGAACTTCGTACGCGACTACGGCCTCTCGCTGGTCGGCGGCTGCTGCGGCTCGACCCCCGAGCACCTGCGCCAGGTCGTCGAGCGCGTCCGCGACATGACGCCGGGCCCGCGAGACCCGCGCCCCGAGCCGGGCGCCTCCTCGCTCTACCAGACCGTGTCGTTCCGCCAGGACACCTCGTACATGGCGATCGGCGAGCGCACCAACGCCAACGGCTCGAAGAAGTTCCGCGAGGCCATGCTGGAGGCGCGCTGGGACGACTGCGTGGAGATGGCCCGTGACCAGATCCGCGAGGGCGCGCACATGCTCGACCTCTGCGTCGACTACGTGGGCCGGGACGGCGTCGCCGACATGGAGCGGCTGGCCGGACTCTTCGCCACCGCCTCCACGCTCCCCATCGTGCTCGACTCCACCGAGGTCGAGGTGATCCGGGCCGGCCTGGAGAAGCTGGGCGGCCGCGCGGTCATCAACTCCGTCAACTACGAGGACGGCGACGGCCCCGAATCCCGCTTCGCCAAGGTCACCGCACTGGCGAAGGAGCACGGCGCCGCGCTGATCGCGCTGACCATCGACGAGGAGGGCCAGGCCAGGACGCCCGAGCACAAGGTCGCCATCGCCGAGCGCCTCATCGAGGACCTCACGGGCAACTGGGGCGTCCAGGAGTCGGACATCCTCATCGACACCCTGACCTTCACCATCTGTACGGGGCAGGAGGAGTCCCGCAAGGACGGCATCGCGACCATCGAGGCCATCCGCGAGCTCAAGCGCCGCCGCCCCGACGTACAGACCACCCTCGGCCTGTCGAACATCTCCTTCGGCCTCAACCCGGCCGCCCGCGTCGTCCTGAACTCCGTCTTCCTCGACGAGTGCGTCAAGGCCGGACTGGACTCCGCGATCGTGCACGCCTCCAAGATCCTGCCGATCGCGCGCCTGGAGGAGGAGCAGGTCAAGGTCGCCCTCGATCTGATCTACGACCGCCGCGCCGAGGGCTACGACCCCCTCCAGAAGCTCATGGAGCTCTTCGAGGGCGTCAACATGAAGTCGATGAAGGAGGGCCGCGCCGAGGAACTCCTCGCGCTCCCGCTCGACGAGCGGCTCCAGCGCCGCATCATCGACGGCGAGAAGAACGGCCTCCAGGCCGACCTCGACGAGGCCCTGCTGACCCGCCCGGCCCTGGACATCGTCAACGAAACCCTCCTGGAGGGCATGAAGGTCGTCGGTGAGCTCTTCGGCTCCGGCCAGATGCAGCTGCCGTTCGTGCTCCAGTCCGCCGAGGTCATGAAGAACGCGGTCGCCCACCTGGAGCCGCACATGGAGAAGTCCGACGCGGAGGGCAAGGGCACGATCGTGCTCGCCACCGTGCGCGGCGACGTCCACGACATCGGCAAGAACCTCGTCGACATCATCCTCACCAACAACGGCTACAACGTCGTCAACCTCGGCATCAAGCAGCCCGTCTCCGCGATCCTGGAAGCCGCCGAGGAGCACCGGGCCGATGTCATCGGCATGTCCGGTCTCCTGGTGAAGTCGACCGTGATCATGAAGGAGAACCTGGAGGAGCTCAACCAGCGCAAGATGGCCGCCGACTTCCCGGTCATCCTGGGCGGGGCCGCGCTCACCAGGGCGTACGTCGAGCAGGACCTCCACGAGATCTACGAGGGCGAGGTCCGTTACGCCCGCGACGCGTTCGAGGGGCTGCGGCTCATGGACGCCCTCATCGGCATCAAGCGCGGCGTCCCCGGCGCGGTCCTGCCGGAGCTGAAGCAGCGCCGGGTGGCCAAGAAGGACACGGCGGTCCTGGAAGTGGACGAGCCCGAGACCGGTGTGCGCTCGGACGTGGCCACCGACAACCGCATCCCCGAGCCGCCGTTCTGGGGCACCCGGGTCGTCAAGGGCATCCCGCTCAAGGAGTACGCATCCTGGCTCGACGAGGGCGCCCTCTTCAAGGGGCAGTGGGGCCTGAAGCAGTCCCGCGCCGGTGACGGACCGACGTACGAGGAGCTGGTCGAGACCGAGGGACGCCCGCACCTGCGCGGCTGGCTCGACAAGCTCCACACGGAGAACATGCTGGAGGCCGCCGTCGTCTACGGCTACTTCCCCTGCGTGTCCAAGGGCGACGACCTGATCCTGCTGCACGAGGACGGCTCCGAGCGCACCCGCTTCACCTTCCCCCGCCAGCGCCGCGGGCGCCGGCTGTGCCTCGCGGACTTCTTCCGGCCCGAGGAGTCAGGCGAGCGCGATGTGATCGGCCTCCAGGTCGTGACCGTCGGCTCGAAGATCGGCGAGGCCACGGCCGAACTCTTCGCGGCCAACTCCTACCGCGACTACCTGGAGCTGCACGGCCTGTCCGTCCAGCTGGCCGAGGCGCTGGCCGAGTACTGGCACGCCAGGGTCCGCAGCGAGCTGGGCTTCGCAGGGGAGGATCCGGCCGGGGTCGAGGACATGTTCGCGCTGAAGTACCGGGGAGCGCGTTTCTCGCTCGGCTACGGGGCCTGCCCCGATCTGGAGGACCGGGCGAAGATCGCCGAGCTCCTGGAGCCGGAGCGCATCGGGGTCAAGCTCTCCGAGGAGTTCCAGCTGCACCCGGAGCAGTCGACCGACGCGATCGTCATCCACCACCCCGAGGCGAAGTACTTCAACGCGCGGTAAGCCGCCGTTCGACGCATCGCGCCCGGTCACGTCGTAGACTGGTCGGTCCAGTGAGGCCGGTCGCTGTTCCCTTCGGGGAATGGCGGTCGGCCTTCTCGTCCCTACGGAGGAGTACGGATGACCAGTACGATCCCCGCGTCCCTGACCCGCACGGCCGATGGCTCCACGTTGCAGGCCGTCCTTCTCGACATGGACGGCACCCTGGTCGACACCGAAGGATTCTGGTGGGATGCGGAGGTGGAGGTCTTCGCAGGCCTCGGTCACCGGCTCGACGAGGCATGGCGCGACGTGGTGGTCGGCGGCCCGATGACCCGCAGTGCGGGCTACCTCATCGACGTGACCGGTGCTGACATCCGCCTGGACGAGCTCACGGTGCTGCTCAACGACTGCTTCGAGAAGCGCATCGACCGCGGGGTGCCACTGATGCCGGGTGCGGCACGGCTGCTCGCCGAGCTCGCGGCGCACGACATGCCCACGGCCCTCGTCTCGGCCTCGCACCGGCGCATCATCGACCGTGTCCTGGACTCGGTCGGTCACCACCACTTCGGCCTCACGGTCGCCGGCGACGAGGTGACCCGCACCAAGCCCCACCCGGAGCCCTACCTCTTCGCGGCGTCCGGGTTCGGGGCCGACCCGCTGCGCTGCGCCGTCATCGAGGACACCGCCACGGGTGTGGCGGCGGCGGAGGCCGCGGGGTGCCGTGTGGTGGCCGTGCCGTCCGTCGCCCCGATCGCACCGGCGGCGGGAAGGGTCGTCGTGGGGTCGCTCGAGGATGTCGATCTCGCATTTCTCCGGGGTCTGGTCACCGGAATCCTCTGAGGCGCACACCGAGAGTATTCCTGTGAATGTACGGAAAAGCTCCCGGTCGTAGAGCGTGTGCTAAATATCGCCCTCCGGTGTGGGCGAATCAGGTCCATGTCAATCAGTCGAAAACTGACCTTTCATGGGTCATGTCCGATGCTGGGCGATTTGATCGTCGGTGAAATCGGGTGCTGTGCCCCGGTTTCAACCCCTGGTTGTGGGTGTGCCTCACGCGGTGTGCGATATATGACCCAGCCGATAATTCCTCGTGCCGTCAATTCCGGAGGGCCGTGGATCGGGTGACGGATACCCGTCCGTCAGGGGCCGGTGACTATCCCTACTAATCTCGTTTTCTCACATGCCGGAATGAGGGAGAACGACCAGATGAACCGCAAGACGCTGGTGCTGCCGGCCGTGGCCGGCCTGCTCGCGCCCGTACTCGCCGCCTGCGGCGCGACGGGCGGCGGGGACGAGGGCAAGGAAGCCATCGTCGTCGGCACCACGGACCAGTTCATCGCCACGAAGGACAACCCGGCGCCGCTCGACCCTGCGATCGGCTACGAGGCGGGCGTCTGGAACGTTCTCAGGCAGACCGTGCAGACCCTCATGCACGTCCCGCGCGGCGGCGGTGAACCGGTCCCCGACGCCGCGAGGAGCTGCGTCTTCACGGACACGGAGAACGAGAGCTACCGCTGCACCCTGCGCAAGGGACTCACCTTCGCCGACGGCACGGCGCTCACCCCCGAGGACGTGCGCTACTCCATCCAGCGTGTCCTGGACATCAACTCGGACAGTGGCCCCGCCGGTCTGCTCGACAACATCGACATGATCGAGACCAAGGGCGAAGACGAGATCATCTTCCACCTGCGCACGCCGGACGCGACCTTCCCCTACAAGCTCGCCACCCCCGCCGCAGGCATCGTTCCGCGGGGAAAGTACCCGGCGAAGGGCCCCCGCGAGGGCTTCCAGGTCGACGGCTCCGGCCCGTACACGATGAAGCCCGAGGTCAGTGACGGCCAGGTGACCGAGGTCGTCTTCACCAGGAACCCGAAGTACAAGGGTGACCTGGAGGTACTCAACGACAAGGTCGAGCTCGACCTGTTCCCGGACGCCGCCGCGATGGGCAGGGCGCTCGACGACGAGAAGGTCGACATGATGACCCGCACCATGTCGCCCGAGCAGGCCGGCCGGATGCTCGTGGAGCCGAAGGACGGCGTCAAGCTCACCGAGATGCCCGGACTCGCCATCCGCTACCTCGGCTTCAACACGGACGCCCCCTCGGTGAAGAGCAAGGCCGTCCGTCAGGCGATGGCCCGGATCATCGACCGCGGCGCCATCGCCAGCAAGGTGTACGGCGCGACCGCCGAGCCGCTGTACTCGCTGATCCCGTCCACCATCACAGGCCACACCAACTCGTTCTTCAACAAGTACGGCGAGCCCGACGCGGCCAAGGCGGCCGACACCCTGCGGGCCGCGGGGATCGACACACCCGTGAAGTTCACCCTGCACTACACGACGGACCATTACGGGCCCGCGACCGCCACCGAGTTCGAGACGCTGAAGCAGCAGCTGAACGACTCGAAGCTGTTCGACGTGACCGTCGAGGGCACTCCCTGGTCGGACTACCGTCCGGCGCAGAAGCGCGGCGACTACGACGTCTACGGCATGGGCTGGTTCCCGGACTTCCCGGATCCTGACAACTACACCGCGCCGTTCCTCGACAAGAACGATTTCCTCAACTCGCCCTACCGCTCGGTCGTGGCGGAGAAGACCCTCATCCCGCAGTCCCGCCGCGAGACGGACCGCAGCGCCGCGTCCAAGACCTTCGAGCGGCTCCAGAACATCGTCGCCGACGACGTTCCCGTACTCCCGGTCTGGCAGGGCAAGCAGTACATCGCCTCCCGCGACGGCCTCACAGGAGTGGAGTGGGCGGTCAACGCCTCCGCCGACCTCCACCTCTGGGAGCTGGGACGCGGCACCGCGTGACGACGGAGATCCGGTCCGGGGCGACACGCCCCGGACCGGATCGCACGACGGAAGCCCGGCTTACTGCGCGCCGGGGCGCACCAGTCCGCTCTCGTACGCGTACACGGCGGCCTGTACGCGGTCGCGCAGGCCGAGCTTCGTCAGCACATGGCCCACATGCGTCTTGACCGTCGTCTCGCTCACGAACAGGTCGGCGGCGATCTCCGCGTTGGACAGTCCGCGCGCCACCAGCTTCAGCACCTCGACCTCACGGTCCGTCAGCGTGTGCAGGGCGTCCGGAACGGGGTCCTCGCCGGACGGCAGATGGTCCGCGTACTTGTCGAGCAGCCGGCGCGTGATGCTGGGCGCCAGCATCGCCTCGCCCGCCGCGACCACCCTGATGGCCTGCACCAGTTCATTGGCCGGAGCGTCCTTGAGCAGGAAGCCGCTGGCACCGGCGCGCAGCGCCTCCACCACGTACTCGTCGAGATCGAAGGTGGTCAGCACCAGCACCTTCGCCGGACCGTCGCGGCCGGGCCCCGTGATCTGCCGGGTCGCCTCGACGCCGTCCATCCGAGGCATCCGGATGTCCATCAGCACGACGTCGGGCTGCAGCGCCCGCACCTGATCGATGGCCTGAAGACCGTCACCGGCCTCACCGACCACCGCGAGGTCCCCCTCCGCCTCCAGGATCATCCGGAAGCCGGTGCGCAGCAGCGGTTGGTCATCGACCAGAAGGACGCGGATCGCCACGAAATCTCCTTAAGGGCCTTCGAGGGCCACCGGTTGGCCGGCCTCGGCCCGGACCTGTCCCATTCTGCCCTGGACGTCCTGCGCGAACTCCGCCGGGCGTACGGACAGGGGGTAGACCGGGGGAGTACCGCCGAATTCCGGACAGACGGCGCGGTGGTCGCACCAGCCGCACAACTTCGTCGGCCGGGGGCGCCACTCGCCGCTCTCCGTCGCCTCCCGGATCGCCTCCCACAGCGCCAGCAGCTTGCGCTCCACACGCTCCAGGTCCGCCTCGACCGGGTCGTACGTGAGGACGTCACCGCTGCCGAGGTAGACCAGCTGGAGACGCCGCGGCACCACGTTCTTGAGGCGCCAGATGACCAGCGCGTAGAACTTCATCTGGAACAGCGCACCCTCCGCGTACTCCGGACGCGGTGCCTTGCCCGTCTTGTAGTCCACGATCCGGACCTCGCCCGTCGGCGCCACGTCGATCCGGTCGATCACCCCGCGCAGCCGCAGCCCGGACTCCAGCTCCGTCTCGACGAACAGCTCGCGCTCGGCGGGCTCCAGCCGGGTCGGGTCCTCCAGCGAGAACCACCGCTCCACCAGCTGCTCCGCCTCGCCGAGCCACCGCGAGAGACGTTCACCCTCCGTGTCACCCGAGAACAGCTCCGTCAGCTCAGGCTTCGACTCCAGAAGCCGGTCCCACTGGCCGGGAATCAGTGCCCGCGCCTTCGGCGCCGTACGCTCCACGGCCGGGTCGTCGAACAGGCGCTCAAGGACGGCGTGGACCAGGGTGCCCCGGGTAGCAGCCTCACTGGGCTTCTCGGGCAGCCTGTCGATGACCCGGAACCGGTACAGCAGGGGACACTGCATGAAGTCGCTCGCCCGCGACGGCGACAACGAGGTGGGTGGCTGAGGCGGCCGGGGTACGGAGGTCATGTCGAAGACCCTACGGCCCGCCACTGACACCGGGCGGAATACCATCGACGACAGACCCTCGCACACTGCATGATCGTGACAGACGCCACCGACCGAAGGGACCCCGTGGACGACAGCGGCGACAGCGGGCGGCCGCAGCCAGGCGCAGGAGGCACGGACCCGGACCCGGGCTCCGCACCCGACAAGGGCGCACCGAAGCGACCGGCCGAACCGGGCGGCGGCATCCTCATGGGCCGCCCCTTCGGCGTACCGGTCTACGTCGCGCCCAGCTGGTTCATCGTCGCGGCGCTCATCACCTGGGTCTTCGGCGGCCAGCTCGAGCGCGTCCTTCCCGAGCTCGGGAACACCCGCTACCTGGTCTCGCTCTTCTTCGCCATCGCCTTCTACGCCTCCGTGCTCGTCCACGAGCTCGCGCACACCGTCGCGGCGCTGCGCTACAAGCTCCCGGTCCGGCGCATCCAGCTCCAGTTCTTCGGCGGCGTCTCCGAGATCGAGAAGGAGTCCGAGACCCCCGGCCGCGAGTTCGTCCTCGCCTTCGTCGGCCCGCTGCTCTCGCTCGTCCTCGCCGGTGTCTTCTACGCGGGGATGCAGTTCGTCGATCCCCCCACCGTCCCCGGCGTGCTCCTCGCCGGTCTGATGATCTCCAACCTCCTCGTCGCCGCCTTCAACCTGCTCCCGGGCCTCCCGCTCGACGGCGGACGGATGCTGCGTGCCGTGGTCTGGAAGATCACCGGAAAGCCGATGAGCGGCACCATCGCCGCCGCCTGGGTCGGCCGGGGTCTCGCCGTCGCCGTCCTCATCGGGCTCCCGCTCCTCACCCACACCGGAGCGCTCGGCAACGCCACCGAAGAGATCAGCGGTGTGGAGACCGTCACCGACGCACTGCTCGCCGCGATCCTCGCCGGGATCATCTGGACGGGCGCCGGAAACAGCCTGCGCATGGCCCGCCTGCGCGAGCACCTCCCCGACCTGCGCGCCCGCACCCTCACCCGGCGAGCCGTCCCCGTCGAGTCCGCCACCCCCCTCTCCGAGGCGCTGCGCCGGGCCAACGAGGCGGGAGCCCGCGCCCTCGTCGTCGTCGACGGACAGGGCAATCCGAAGGGCGTCGTCCGGGAGGCCGCCATCGTCGGCGTCCCCGAGCACCGCCGCCCCTGGGTCGCCGTCAGCGGCCTCGCCCAGGACCTCACCGACGGCATGAGGGTCCCGGCCGAACTGGCCGGCGAAGCCCTCCTGGACCGGCTCAAGGCCACACCGGCGACCGAGTACCTCGTCGTCGAGGAGACCGGCGAGATCTACGGAGTGCTGTCCACCATCGACGTCGAACGCGCTTTCGTCGCCGCGATGGCCCGCCCGGGCGCCTGAGACACCGTCGGGCCCCGGCCGGGCGGTCGGAGCCCCCGAAAACACCGGTACGCTGGCCACATGTCTGAACCGACCGGTGCCGCCCGACGTCGCGGGCCCTTCAAGGTCGGGGACCAGGTACAGCTCACCGATCCCAAGGGACGCCACTACACCTTCACGCTCGAAGCCGGAAAGAACTTCCACACCCACAAGGGTTCTTTCCCGCACGACGAGCTGATCGGTGCTCCCGAGGGCAGTGTTGTCCGCACCACGGGGAACGTCGCCTACCTCGCGCTGCGCCCCCTGCTCCCCGACTACGTCCTGTCCATGCCCCGCGGTGCCGCCGTGGTCTACCCGAAGGACGCGGGGCAGATCCTGGCCTTCGGCGACATCTTCCCCGGCGCCCGCGTCGTGGAGGCCGGCGTCGGATCGGGCGCGCTCAGCACGTTCCTCCTGCGCGCCATCGGCGAGCAGGGAATGCTGCACTCCTACGAGCGCCGCGAGGACTTCGCCGAGATCGCCCAGCAGAACGTCGAGCGCTACTTCGGCTCCCCGCACCCCGCCTGGCAGCTCACCATCGGCGACCTCCAGGACAACCTCTCCGACACCGACGTCGACCGCGTCGTCCTGGACATGCTGGCCCCCTGGGAGTGCCTGGAAGCCGTCTCCAAGGCGCTCGTGCCCGGCGGCATCCTCTGCGCGTACGTCGCCACGACCACCCAGCTCTCGCGGACCGTCGAGTCCATCCGCGAGATCGGCTGCTTCGCCGAGCCGCAGCCCTGGGAGTCGATGATCCGCAACTGGCACGTCGAGGGCCTGGCCGTCCGTCCCGACCACCGGATGATCGGCCACACGGGCTTCCTCGTCACCGCTCGTCGGCTGGCGGACGGCGTCGAGGCGCCGCTGCGCCGCCGCCGCCCCTCCAAGGGCGCCTACGGCGACGACTACTCGGGCCCGGGCAGCACCTCGTCGCGCGCCTGATCCCGTAACAACGCCCGGGCGCCGCCGCCCAGTTCCCAGGACCTCCCGGGAAGTGGACGGCGGCGCCTTCTCGTTGCCCTGCAAGCCGGCGCCGACCCCACCGTTCCGCTTCCGTGTGAGGTGTGGCACGATGCTGGCCACCCCCCGCCCGCCGACGCGCAGCCGGCACCGCCTACCCAGGCCCCCAGGAACCACAGGAGACATACCGCGTGCAGACCTCCGCGCTCCCGGACCTCGCGCACACCGCCACGAAGCCGGTGCACTGGCTCGCGACGGCCACGGCCATGGCAGCCGTCGTCGCCTGTGCGGGCCTGCTGCAGCCCGGCACGGCAACCGCGACGGCCTCCGGTAAGGACGTGGCCTCCCGGTCCGGCAGTGCGCCCGTGGCCGCCCCCGACGCGGCGGCGGCGGACTACCCGCTGGACTGCGGCGGTGCGAAGAACGTGGTGGCCGACGCGGCCCCCGGAGACCTCGACGGCGACGGCCGCCCCGAGACCGTCGCGGTGGTCCACTGCGACGCGGGCATGGGCACCCCGCCCAGCGGCGTCTACGTCCTGACACACGGAAGCGGAGCCGCACCCAGGGTCGTCGCGACCCTGGTGGACCCCGCTTCGAGGACGACGGTCACCGATTTCACGGTGCGCGGCGGAACGGTCTCGGCGACGCTGCTCGGCTACTCCTCGCCCGACGTGCCGCGCTGCTGCCCCGACGAGACGGAGAAGGCCAGCTGGCGCTGGAAGGGCAACGCCTTCGTCAGGTCCGGCCAGGACCTCGCGCGCGGCGCCTGAGCCGTTACGCCGCGTCCGGACCGAAAACTTCGACGCTGTCCGAAACACGTCGTACGTGGATGCAGTCGCCAGGGCACTCCTTGGCCGAGTCCACCACGTCCTGGAGGAGCGGCAGCGGCACCGGCGTCGTGGCGCCCTTGTCCTGGAGGAGCTCGTCCTCGCCGCTCTTCACGTACGCCAGACCGTCGATGTCCAGCTCGAACACCTCGGGTGCGTACTGCACACAGATGCCGTCGCCGGTGCAGAGGTCCTGGTCGATCCAGACCTCCAGATCCTGCGTCCCGCTGTCGCCCGGAGTGTCCTGCCGCACGGTCATATGTCCTGCCGTTCCCTGCGTATCCGAACCAAATGAAGCCAGCCCTGACGGGTGTTGAACGCTTCGACGATACAACCGGCGGCTTTCCGGTGCTCAAAGTGGGTATTCCCTTGGCGTGAGGGAGAGCGCAAGGGTGAAGATCGGACACACCCCGGAGTCTTTGTGATCTAGGGGTTTCAATCATCACCCACCCAGGTAGGGTCAGGAAGCGTCCAGCTCCCCTTGGAGGAGGTGAGGACCGTGGCAGCCCACGACGACGACATCAACCGCGGCATCCGGCCCGGGCGGGGGTCAGAAGACCCAGCCGGCCAGGTTGCCTATCTCGAGCAGGAAATCGCCGTCCTGCGACGTAAGCTCGCCGACTCTCCGCGTCATACGAGGATTCTCGAAGAGCGGATCGTCGAGTTGCAGACCAACCTGGCCGGCGTGTCCGCTCAGAACGAGCGGCTCGCCAATACGCTCCGTGAGGCCCGAGACCAGATCGTGGCCCTCAAGGAGGAGGTCGACCGGCTCGCACAGCCGCCGGCCGGCTTCGGTGTCTTCCTGCAGTCAATCGAGGACGGCACCTGCGACATCTTCACCGGGGGCCGCAAGCTCCGGGTGAACGTCAGCCCCAGCGTCGACCTCGACGACCTCAGACGAGGTCAGGAAGTCATGCTCAACGAAGCGCTCAACGTGGTCGAGGCCATGGCGTTCGAGCGGGCCGGGGACATCGTCACCCTCAAGGAGATCCTGGAGGACGGCGAGCGTGCCCTGGTGATCGGGCACACCGACGAGGAACGGGTGGTGCGGCTCGCGGAGCCGCTGATGGACATGACCATCCGGCCCGGCGACTCCCTGCTGCTGGAACCCAGGTCCGGCTACGTCTACGAAGTGGTCCCGAAGAGCGAGGTCGAGGAACTGGTCCTCGAAGAGGTTCCGGACATCGACTACGACAAGATCGGCGGCCTGGGCGACCAGATCGAACTGATCCGCGACGCGGTCGAGCTTCCGTACCTCCACCCCGATCTCTTCAAGGAGCACGAACTGCGGCCGCCGAAGGGCATCCTGCTCTACGGTCCGCCCGGCTGCGGCAAGACTCTGATCGCCAAGGCAGTGGCCAACTCTCTGGCCAAGAAGGTCGCCGAGGTCACGGGACAGCCCGCGGGGAAGAGCTACTTCCTCAATATCAAGGGCCCCGAGCTCCTCAACAAGTACGTCGGTGAGACCGAGCGGCACATCCGCCTGGTCTTCCAGCGTGCCCGGGAGAAGGCGAGCGAGGGGACCCCCGTCATCGTCTTCTTCGACGAGATGGAATCCCTCTTCCGCACCCGTGGTTCCGGTGTCAGCTCGGACGTGGAGAACACCATCGTCCCCCAGCTGCTCGCCGAGATCGACGGTGTGGAGGGCCTGGAGAACGTCATCGTCATCGGCGCCTCCAACCGCGAGGACATGATCGACCCGGCCATCCTGCGGCCCGGCCGGCTCGATGTGAAGATCAAGATCGAGCGCCCGGACGCGGAGGCCGCGAAGGACATCTTCGCGAAGTACCTGACGCCTTCGCTGCCGATCCACACGGAGGATCTGGGCGAGCACGCGGGCTCCAGGCCGGCTGCCACCCACGCCATGATCCAGTCCGTCGTGGAGAGGATGTACACCGAGTCCGAGGAGAACCGCTTCCTCGAGGTCACCTACGCCAACGGTGACAAGGAAGTCCTGTACTTCAAGGACTTCAACTCCGGCGCGATGATTCAGAACATCGTCGACCGGGCAAAGAAGATGGCCATCAAGGCATTCCTCGAACACGGCCAAAAGGGCCTTCGGGTCTCCCATCTCCTCCAGGCTTGCGTGGACGAGTTCAAGGAGAACGAGGACCTTCCCAACACGACGAACCCGGACGACTGGGCCAGGATTTCCGGAAAGAAGGGCGAGCGGATCGTCTTCATCCGCACGCTCGTCACCGGAAAGCAGGGTGCGGACACCGGACGCTCCATCGACACAGTGGCAAATACCGGGCAGTACCTGTAAAACGCAGACCGGCTGCGGATGCCCGGCCGGGCATCCGCAGCCGGTTGTTTTCCCGGCTGCTCCGGCCATATCCGAGCAATGACGTAATTGATCTCCCCACCGGCGCAATGGCGCTCTAGGCTCTGCCGTACCGCCGAGTCGCGCAGTGCGGGGACGGGCACCGCACGCCCACCGGACAAGCAGCGGTACTTGAGCGCCGCCCCCGGAGGGGAGCGCCGCCGGGCAAGGAGGGCCGCATGACCGTACGGCGAGTAATGGGCATCGAGACCGAGTACGGAATCTCCGTTCCCGGTCACCCCAACGCCAATGCCATGCTCACCTCGTCCCAGATCGTCAACGCCTACGCGGCGGCGATGCACCGGGCGCGCCGCGCCCGCTGGGACTTCGAGGAGGAGAATCCGCTGCGTGACGCGCGAGGCTTCGACCTCGCCCGTGAGACCGCCGACTCCAGCCAGCTCACCGACGAGGACATCGGCCTGGCCAATGTCATCCTCACCAACGGTGCCAGGCTCTACGTCGACCACGCGCACCCCGAATACAGCTCACCCGAGATCACCAACCCGCTCGACGCGGTGCTCTGGGACAAGGCCGGCGAGCGGGTCATGGCGGAGGCCGCGGAGCGGGCCGCCGCGATCCCGGGCGCCCAGCCGATCCACCTCTACAAGAACAACACCGACAACAAGGGCGCCTCGTACGGCACGCACGAGAACTACCTGATGAAGCGGGAGACCGCGTTCTCGGACATCGTGCGCCACCTCACGCCGTTCTTCGTCTCCCGGCAGGTCGTCACCGGCGCGGGCCGGGTCGGCATCGGCCAGGACGGCCATGAGCACGGCTTCCAGATCAGTCAGCGGGCGGACTACTTCGAGGTCGAGGTCGGCCTGGAGACGACGCTGAAGCGCCCCATCATCAACACCCGCGACGAACCCCACTCCGACGCCGAGAAGTACCGCCGGCTCCATGTGATCATCGGCGACGCGAACCTGTCGGAGATCTCGACCTATCTGAAGCTCGGCACCACGTCACTGATCCTCTCGATGATCGAGGACGGCTTCATCAACGTCGACCTCGCCGTCGACCAGCCGGTGCGCACCCTGCACCAGGTCTCGCACGACCCCACCCTCAAACAGCTGATCACGCTCCGCAGCGGCCGGACACTCACCGCTGTGCAGCTCCAGATGGAGTACTTCGAGCTGGGCCGCAAGTACGTCGAGGAGAGGTACGGCGCGGACGCCGACGAGCAGACCAAGGACATCCTGATCCGGTGGGAGGACACGCTCAACCGGCTGGAGAACGATCCGATGAGCCTCTCGGGCGAGCTGGACTGGGTCGCGAAGAAGGAGCTCATGGAGGGCTACCGGCGCCGCGACAGCCTGGACTGGGACGCCCCGCGCCTGCACCTGGTGGACCTCCAGTACGCGGACGTGCGGCCCGACAAGGGCCTCTACAACCGCCTGGCGGCCCGCGGGAAGATGAAGCGCCTGCTGGACGAGAGCGACGTCGAGCGGGCCCGTACGAAGCCTCCTGAGGACACGAGGGCGTATTTCAGGGGCCGGTGCCTGGAGCAGTACGCGGACGACGTCGCCGCGGCCTCCTGGGACTCGGTCATCTTCGACCTGCCCGACCACGACTCCCTGCAGCGGGTGCCGACCATGGAACCGCTGCGCGGGACGCGTGAACACGTCGAAGGGCTCCTGGACCGCTGCCGCACCGCGGAAGAGCTGGTCCGGGTGCTCTCGGGCGGCTGAAAGGGCTCCCGGCTGGGAATCATTCCGATGACCTCCGGACGTTGAGACAAGTACCGGGCCAATGTCGGACCCCATGGGTAGGGTCTGATCAAGTGCTTCGAACCGAGCGGGGTGAGCTACATGGCGACCAAGGACACCGGCGGCGGACAGCAGAAGGCGACGCGTTCCAACGAGGAGGTCGAGGAGCAGGCGCAGGAAGCGCAGGCTTCAGAGGACCTCGCGGAGCGGCAGGAGAAGCTGAGCGACGACGTCGACTCGGTCCTGGACGAGATCGACGACGTACTCGAGGAGAACGCGGAGGACTTCGTTCGCTCGTTCGTTCAGAAGGGTGGACAGTAGTCCACACATGTGAACGGGGTGGGAAAGTGCGTCCCGGACTGCAACTCCATGTGGATCACCACCACAGGACGGGTAGGGTCCGGGACGTACTGCTTCAACTGCAATTCGGCCATCGGCAAGTTGGGGGATGATCCTGACTCCTTGCGCAGGGCCATCGCATACCTGGAGGGAAACGCGTGGAAGCCAACACTCGTAGCACCGGGCGTCTACCAGCTGCCTTCCTGACGCCGGGTTCGTCCTCGTTCATGGACTTCCTGTCCGACCACTCACCCGACATGCTGCCCGGCAAGCGGAGCCTGCCGCCCCTCCAGGGGGCCATTCAGGCACCGCACGGGACGACCATCGTCGCGGCGTCCTTCCCCGGTGGCGTGGTACTCGCCGGTGACCGGCGGGCGACCATGGGGAACATGATCGCGCAGCGCGACATCGAGAAGGTCTTCCCGGCCGACGAGTACTCGGCGGTGGGCATCGCCGGTACGGCGGGTCTGGCCGTGGAGATGGTCAAGCTGTTCCAGCTGGAGCTGGAGCACTTCGAGAAGGTCGAGGGTGCCACGCTCTCCCTGGAGGGCAAGGCCAACCGGCTCTCCACGATGATCCGCAGCAACCTGGCGATGGCCATGCAGGGTCTCGCCGTGGTCCCGCTGTTCGCGGGCTACGACGTCGACCGCGAGAAGGGCCGCATCTTCTCGTACGACGTCACGGGCGGCCGTTCCGAGGAGGTCGGCTACGCGGCCACCGGCTCGGGGTCCCTCTTCGCCCGTGGATCGATGAAGAAGCTCTACCGCGACAGCCTGACGGAGCAGCAGACGCTGACCCTGGTGGTGCAGGCGCTGTACGACGCGGCGGACGACGACTCGGCGACCGGCGGACCGGACGTGGCGCGCCGGATCTATCCGATCGTCACCGTCATCACCGACGAGGGTTTCCGCAGGCTCACGGACGTGGAATCCGCCGAGATCGCCGGCGCCGTGCTGGAACGCCGGATGGAGGAGCCCGACGGACCGCGCGCGGCGCTGCTCTGACCGGGTCCCAGCTTCTTCGATGCACTCGTCACTGACAGAAAGGGACGGATAGCCGGTGTCGACGCCGTTCTATGTCTCACCTCAGCAGGCCATGGCCGACCGGGCGGAATACGCCCGGAAGGGCATCGCCCGTGGTCGCAGCCTGGTTGTGCTGCAGTACGCCGACGGCATTGTGTTCGTCGGCGAGAACCCGTCCCGTGCGCTGCACAAGTTCAGCGAGATCTATGACCGGATCGGTTTCGCGGCCGCCGGCAAGTACAACGAGTACGAGAACCTCCGTATCGGCGGGGTGCGCTACGCGGATCTCCGTGGATACACCTACGACCGTGACGATGTGACGGCGCGTGGCCTGGCCAACGTCTACGCGCAGACGCTCGGCACCATCTTCTCCAGCGCGGCCGAGAAGCCGTACGAGGTGGAACTGGTGGTCGCCGAGGTCGGCGCACTGCCCGAGGGTGATCAGATCTACCGGCTGCCGCACGACGGTTCGATCGTGGACGAGCACGGCTCGGTCGCGGTCGGCGGGAACTCCGAACAGATCAGCAGCTTCCTGGATCAGCGGCACCGCGACGGCATGACGCTCGCCGAGGCGCTGAAGCTGGCCGTCCAGGCGCTGTCGCGTGAGCCCAACGGTGGCGAGCGGGAGATTCCCGCGGAACGGCTGGAGGTCGCGGTCCTGGACCGCACGAGGCCGCAGCAGCGCAAGTTCAAGCGGATCGTCGGACGTCAGCTGGCGCGCCTGCTCGACGCGGACGGCGGCGGGGCCCCGACGGACGCTCCCTCCGACGACGAGACCGACACCACCGATACGGACACCGGGAGCACCGGGACCAAGGGCTCCGGTGGGACCACGGAGCCCCCCGCCGAGGACTAGGGTCCTCCGGCTCGACGCTCCTTCGCCGTGCCCCGTCCCGCCACAGCAGGCGGGCCGGGGCACGGTCGTGCGAGGGCGGTCAGGACCGGGCCGCAGGGGCGGTCGAGCCGCGCACCACCAGATCCACGGGCAGACTTCCCCGCGCCGCGGGCCGGCCGTCCAGGACGGCGAGCAGCGCCTCCATGCCGCGCTCGCCCACCCGCTCGGCGGGGAGCCGCACCGTGGTGAGCTCCGGTTCCACGGCCGTCGCCAGGGCGAGATCGTCGAAGCCCGTCACGGAGACGTCCTCCGGCACCCGCAGCCCGAGCCTGCGGACCGCCTTGCAGGCCCCCGCGGCCAGGATGTCGTCGTCGCAGACGATGACCGTCGGGCGGGGTCCGGGACCCGCCAGTGCCTGTTCCGCGGCTTCCCGCCCGGCCGTGACGTCCAGTGCGGCCGGGACCGTGCGCACGACCGCGCCCGGCACCCCCCGCACCGTGTCGTGCAGCGCCTGCGCACGGACCGCGAAGGTCCAGGAGTCCACGGCCGAGGCGAGGTGGACGAACCGGCGGTGGCCCAGACCGAGCAGATGCTCCGTCACCTGGCGCATCCCGTCCGCGATGTCGAGGTTCACCTGAGCCGCCGCGCCAGGATCGGCCGGGTCGCTGTCCAGCATCACCAGAGGGAGCCCGGCGCCGCGCAGGGCGCCCAGGGCGCCGGCGGCCATGGACGAGGCGATCACGCCGTCCAGCGACGCACGGGCCGAGGCGAAGGGGTCCCTGGCCGGCCCGGTGCCGTCGGGTGACGGGTACAGCACGACGCCGAAGTCGTGGGCGGCGGCGACACCGGCCGCGCCCGTGTAGACCCGGGCGAAGAACTCGTTGGTGAGCGCCGGGACCACGAGGAGGGCGGTCCGGGTGCTGCCGAGGCGGAGGCTGCGGGCGGCGAGATTCGGCCGATATCCGAGCGAGGCCGCCCGGTCCCGTACGCGTACCGCTGTGGCTTCCGACACCCTTCCCCGCCACTTGTCGCCGAGCACGAGGGACACGGTGGCCTGGGAGACACCCGCCGCCCGTGCCACGTCCCGGCTGGTGGGCCGTGCCGGGGCGGGCTGCTGCGCGCTGGTCACTTCGAGCCTCCGTGCTCACTGGTGCCGTGGTGCCCGGACACCGTGAGGTGGACCGGGGACTGCGCACATGGTACGTATGAGACTCGACGTTATACGTAAAACCTCGGTCCGGGTCGCTAGCCCGTCCGAGTGAGAGGGGCAGGAATGGCCGCGGGATATCTGGACGTCCTCCGGGCGCGGCACGCGACGCGGCTGCTGACGGGGACGCTTGTGGGACGGCTGCCGAGCGGCACCGCCCACATCGCGATCGTCCTGTTCACCCGCGCGGAGGGCGGCAGCTACACGCTGGCCGGCGCCCTCGCCGCCGCGTACGGGCTCGCCACCGCCGTCGGACAGCCACTCCTCGGCCGTGCGGTGGACCTCCACGGCCAGCCGCGCGTCCAGCTCCCCGCCGCCGTCCTCTCGGCGCTCGGCATGGCACTGTTCGCCCTCGTGGGCCTCGAACCGCTGCCGCTGGCCTGCCTCGCCGTCGTCATCGCCGGGGTGTGCACGCCCCCGCTGGAGGGCGGCCTGCGCGCCCTGTGGCCGACCGTCCTGGGACGCGAGGACCGGGTCCACCGGGCGTACGCCATGGATGCCGTCGCCCAGGAGGTCATGTTCACCCTGGGACCGCTGCTCGTCACCGTCCTCGTCGCGCTCTGGTCGCCCGCCGTGGCCCTGCTCGTCATCAACGCCATAGGGGTCCTGGGCGCCCTGTCCGTCGTCCTGTCGGAACCCTCCCGCACCTGGCGCTCCGCACCCCGTGAGGCCCACTGGCTCGGCGCCCTGCGCTCGCCCGGACTGCTCGCGCTGCTCGGTTCCTTCTTCTTCGTCGGCATGGCACTCGGCTCGATCACCGTGGCGGGCATCGCCTACGCCGACGACCACGGCGACGCGTCGGTGTACGGCCGGCTGATGGCGGCCCTCGGCCTCGGCGCGCTGATCGGCGGAGTGGTCTACGGGGCCCGGCAGTGGGCCGGTGCGCCCGAGCGGCGGCTGCGCGTCATCGTCGCCCTGCTGGCGCTGGGCTACCTGCCGTTGACGCTCACCCCCGGCGTCGCCGCCATGACCGGCCTGGCCGCACTCGCCGGTGTGTTCCTCGCTCCCGCGATCGCCTGCTCGTTCATCGTCGTCGACCGGCACGCGCCGCGCGGCACGGTCACGGAGGCGTTCTCGTGGCTCGTGACCACGTTCGGCGTAGGCGCGGCGGCCGGAACGGCCCTGGCGGGCCCGGCCGTCGAGCTCGGCGGTACGGCGTCGAGTTTCGCCGTCGCCGGGGCCGGCGGAGTGGCCGCGCTGGTGGTCCTTCTGGCCACCGGAAGGGTCCTCGCAGTTCCCGTGCGTACGGCCACTGTTGTGACGGGTTCGGAAAATGATCGAAACGGGGCCGTCGAACCCGGTTTCAGCTCAGGCCATAAGGCGTAATGTTCAGTCATGGACCGCCGCATTTTCGGGCTGGAGAACGAGTACGGCGTCACGTGCACGTTCAGGGGACAGCGCCGACTGTCACCTGACGAAGTGGCGCGCTACCTCTTCCGCCGTGTTGTGTCATGGGGCCGCAGCAGCAATGTCTTCCTGCGGAACGGCGCCCGCCTCTACCTCGACGTGGGATCGCATCCGGAATATGCAACCCCCGAATGCGACAACGTGACCGAGCTGGTCACGCACGACAAGGCCGGCGAGCGCATTCTCGAAGGACTGCTCGTCGACGCCGAACGCCGCCTGCACGAGGAGGGAATCGCGGGCGACGTCTATCTCTTCAAGAACAACACCGACTCGGCGGGAAACTCCTACGGGTGCCACGAGAACTACCTCGTGGCCCGGCACGGAGAATTCTCCCGGCTCGCGGACATCCTCATTCCGTTCCTCGTCACCAGGCAGTTGATCTGTGGTGCCGGCAAGGTGCTTCAGACCCCGCGCGGAGCGGTCTACTGCGTGAGCCAGCGTGCCGAGCACATCTGGGAGGGCGTCAGTTCCGCGACGACGCGCTCACGTCCGATCATCAACACCAGGGACGAACCGCACGCAGACGCCGAGCGGTACCGCCGCCTCCACGTCATCGTCGGCGACTCCAACATGTCCGAGACGACCATGCTGCTCAAGGTCGGCGCGACCGACCTGGTGCTCCGCATGATCGAAGCGGGCACCGTGATGCGCGACCTGACCCTGGAGAACCCGATCCGGGCCATCCGCGAGGTCAGCCACGACCTCACGGGGCAGCGCAAGGTGCGCCTGGCCAGCGGCCGCGAGGCCTCGGCCATCGAGGTGCAGCGCGAGTACTACGAGAAGGCGGTCGACTTCGTCGAGCGCCGGGGCATCCGCACCGGCACCGTCGACCAGGTGCTCGAACTGTGGGGCCGCACCCTCGACGCGATCGAGGCGGAGGACCTCGACCGGATCGGCACCGAGATCGACTGGGTCATGAAGTACAAGCTCATCGAGCGGTACCGGGCCAAGCACAACATGACCATGTCGAATCCGAGGGTCGCGCAGATAGACCTCGCCTACCACGACATCCACCGCCGGCGAGGTCTCTACTACCTGCTGGAGCGCAAGGGGCAGGTGGCCCGCATCTGCAACGACCTGAAGATCTTCGAGGGCAAATCGGTGCCCCCGCAGACCACCAGGGCGCGGCTGCGCGGGGACTTCATCCGCAGGGCCCAGGAGCAACGGCGGGACTTCACCGTCGACTGGGTCCACCTCAAGCTCAACGACCAGGCGCAGCGCACCGTGTTGTGCAAGGACCCCTTCCGGTCCGTGGACGACCGCGTGGAGAAGTTGATCGCCGGCATGTGACCGGGGCGCGGGACGCCTCGGTATCGCGGCTGACGGCAGGGCTCCGTACGTTCCTCGTACGGGGCCCTGTCCGCGTGCCGTGTGCCCGGCCGTCGGCGCGCGGGTCCGCACGCGCACCTGCGCCGACGCCGCCGATTCCCGCGTTTCCGTGGTCTTTCGGCTTCGCCGGGGCGAGGGAGGCACGGCAGTGCTCCGGCCCCCGCCCCGCCTCCGCGGGCACCGGGCCCCGCTCCCTGTTCCGGCCCGAAAGGCTGCCTACCCCCTAGAGTGTCGGGGACTCAACCAACGTGCCGTCTGAGATCTGAGGAACCAGTGCGCCGACTTGCCGGCCTTCTAGTCGTCCCCATCCTGCTGCTGTCGACAGCGGCCTGCGGTGACGAAAAGGGCTCCGACTCCGCCTCGTCCAAGAACGGAGTGCCCGCGATCACCGCGGGTGCGAAGTTCGGCGAGAAGCCCACGCTCGCGAAGGGCGAGGGTGACCCGCCCAAGGAGCTGCAGACCGAGGTCGTCAGTGAGGGAGACGGCGCGAAGCTCAAGAACGGCGACGCGATCCAGGTCAACTACCTCGGACAGGCGTGGGACTCCACCAAGCCGTTCGACAACAGTTTCGACCGCAAGCAGCCGTTCGACCTGACGCTCGGTGCGGGCATGGTCATCCAGGGCTGGGACAAGGGCCTGGTCGGTCAGAAGGTCGGCAGCCGTGTGGAGCTCGTGATTCCGCCCGAGCTCGGTTACGGCGCGCAGGGCCAGGGCGACATCAAGCCCAACGCCACGCTCGTCTTCGTCGTCGACATCCTGAAGGCGACGCAGATCCCGGCCTCCGCCAAGGGCACCGAGGTCGCGCAGGACAACATCGATCTGCCGAAGGTGGGCACCAAGACCGACGGCAAGGCGCCGACCGTCACGATCCCCAAGACCGACCCGCCCAAGAAACTGGTCTCCAACTACATCCTGGAGTCCGACGGCGAGGTCATCAAGGAGAGCGACAGCGTCGTCGTGAACTACGTGGGTCTGGTGTGGAAGGGCAGCAAGCCGTTCGACAGCACCTACCAGACGGGCAAGACCGCGACCTTCCCGCTGGCCCAGATCACGCTCAAGGGCCTCAAGGACGGTCTGATCGGCAAGAAGGTCGGCAGCCGTGTGCTGCTCGTCATCCCGCCGGACCAGGCGTTCGGTGACAAGGCGCAGCAGACCGTCCCCGCCAACTCGACGCTGGTGTTCGCAGTCGACGTCCTGGCAAAGATGTAAGACTGTCCCGGTTGCCCAGTTCATCATTTAGAGGAGCAATTCAGTGAGCATCGAGAAGCCCGAGATCGACTTCCCGGGTGGCGAGCCGCCGGTCGACCTGGAGATCAAGGACATCTGGGAGGGCGAGGGCGAGGTCGCCCAGGCCGGCCAGACCGTCTCCGTCCACTACGTGGGCGTGGCCTACTCCACCGGCGAGGAGTTCGACGCTTCGTGGAACCGCGGGACCCCGCTCAAGTTCCAGCTCGGTGCCGGTCAGGTCATCGCGGGCTGGGACCAGGGCGTGCAGGGCATGAAGGTCGGCGGCCGTCGCCAGCTGATCATCCCCGCGCACCTCGCGTACGGTGACCGCGGCGCCGGCGCCGGTGCCATCGCCCCCGGCGAGACGCTGATCTTCGTCTGCGACCTGATGGGCGTCTGATCCACAGTCGCGCGTGAACGAGGGCCCGTGCCGTGAGGCACGGGCCCTCGCTTTTGTCCGGACACCCCGGGGCGGTACGGTCGAGGGTCGGAGAGCACGTAGAGAAAGGGCGTCGATGGCGATTGCCAAGGCCGAGCGATTGATGAACCTGGCGCTGTGCCTGCTGGGCACCCGGCGCCCGCTCAGCAAGCGCGAGCTGCGCGAGTCCATCGAGGCGTACCTGGAAGCGGGGAACGACGACTCCTTCAACCGGATGTTCGAGCGCGACAAGGACGATCTGCGCGAACTCGGTCTGGTCATCGAGACCGTGGAGAACCTGGACGCAGAGACCGGCTACCTCGCCCGTCGCGACAGCAACCGGCTGCCTCCCATCACGCTGGACGCCGAGGAGGCCGCAGCCCTCGGACTCGCGGCCAAGGTCTGGCAGCAGGCCCGCCTCGCCGGAGCGGCCAGCGGCGCCCTGCAGAAGCTGCGGGCCGCGGGTATGCCGGAGGCCGAGGACGCCTACGAGGTGCACAGCGCCCTCGAACCCCGGATCCCGGTGCACGAGGCCGCGTTCGAGCCGCTGATGCTCGCCTGCCGGGACCGCCGTCCCGTCACGTTCGACTACCGCAAGGGCAACGCCGCCCGCCACGAGCAGCGCCAGGTCGAGCCCTGGACCCTGGAGTGCTGGCGCGGCCACTGGTATCTGGCCGGCTGGGACCGCGACCGCGGCGCCGAGCGGGTCTTCCGCCTCTCGCGGATCGCAGGCCGGGTCCGCTCGCGCGCCGGGGCGTTCAGCGCCCCCGTGCCGGACGTCGTCACCGTGCGCGAGACCGTGGAGAGCTGGGCCGGCGAGACCGCGACCAGGACCGCGTGGATCAGGCTGCGGTCCGGCTCCGGCTACCCGCTGCGGTCCCGGGCGATATCGGTCCGGGAACTCGGGAACGGCTGGGACGAGTTGGAGATCCCGTACGGACACGGGCTGGATGCCTGGCTCGTCGAGTTCGGCCCGGACGTCGTCGTGACGGAACCCGCCGATCTGCGGGCCGATGTGGTGGACCGGCTGCGCGCCGTGGCCAAGGACTGAGGGGACCCGTAGCTCATGGCCACGAACGCGATCGACCAGACCCGCCGGATGCTCTCCCTGGTGACCTATCTGCGTGAGCGCCCCGGCGCCCACGTCCAGGACGTCGCCAGGGCCTTCGGGATCACCGAGGACGAGCTGATCTCCGACCTGGACGTGCTCCCCATGTGCGGGACGAGCTTCCGCGGCGGGGACCTCCTCGACATCGACACCGACGGCGACCGGATCTGGTGGCACAACCCGGACGACGTCGCCGCGCCCCTGCGCCTCGCCTCGGACGAGGCGACCGCCCTGCTCGTCGCGGCGCGCGCCGTCGCGACCCTGCCCGGGCTGCGTGAGAGCGACCGCCTCGCGCTGGTCCGCGCGACCGCCAAGCTGGAGACGGCCGCCGGCGAGGTGGGGGCGGCCAGCTCGCGGCTCTCGGTCACCTTCGAGGCCGAGGGCGGGGTCTTCGCCGACGTGGACCGGGCCATCTCCGAGCGGCGGCGGCTCTGGCTGCGCTACTACTCCCCGGCACGCGACGAGCTCACCGAGCGCGAGGTGGACCCGATCCGGCTGTTCGCCGTCGGCCACACCTATATGGAGGGGTGGTGCAGACTGTCCGAGGCCAGGCGTACGTTCCGGCTGGACCGGGTCGCCGAGATCCGCCTCCTGGACGCCCCGGCCGCCCCGCCGGAGCTGGAGCTGCGGGATCTCTCCGAGGGGCTGGTCCAGCCCGCGGCCGAGGACCCGGAGGTCGTGATCGAGGTGGGACCCGCCGGCCGTTGGGTCGCCGAGTACTACCCGCACGACAGCGCGGACGAGCTCGCCGACGGTGGCCTGCGGATCACTCTGCGTACCCCGGACCCCGCCTCGCTGCGCAGACTCGCTCTGCGGCTCGGCGGGGAAGGGCGGATCGTCTCCCCGCCGGAGCTCGCGCGCAGCGCGCGGGAGGCGGCCCGGGACGCGCTCGCCGCGTACGACGACGTGGCCTGAGCGGTAAGGGAGAGCGGAGACGAAATGGACCAGACGTCCGTAATGTCCGATGTTTCGGTCCTGTCGGCCCCGCTGTCGGCCGTCACGCCGGTGCCGGTACCCGCCGCCGTCCGGTTCAGGGCCGCCTGCCCCGACTGCCGTGAGCGCTTCGAACTCCCGGCGGGCGCCCTGCGCCTCGCGATCGGCGCCAGCAGCCGCACGACCTTCTACACCTTCACCTGCCCCGAGTGCGGCGCCGCCGTCCGCAAGCCCGCCGGGGAGCGCATCATCGAACTCCTCACCGGTGGAGGGGTGCGGACGTTGCGCCTCCACACCGCCCTGTAGGACACGACGACATCGAGGCACCGCCGCATGTTCTGGCCCATGCTCGCCATCGCCCTGGGATTCCTGGGGATCGCCGTACTCGGCGTACTCGCCGTCAAGGTCTTCGTCGAGGCCCAGCGGCTGGGTCGCCAGGTCTCCGCGACCACGCAGCGGATCAACCGGGCTGCGGAGGACCTCGAACATGCCGCGACCGGCCTCGCCGCCACCGGTGAGGCCCTGCGTTAGAAGGATCGCGGCCTGCTGTTCCGGAAGTTCGGGGGGTACGCTCTTGAGGTCGGCCCAGGCGCGGAGGGCGGGTCGCAACCGGGAGTACGCACGGGCATTGCCTCGCGTTTACTCCTGCGGGATACGATCGCTGCCAGCGCACAGGTCGGACCTATGTCCGATCGAACGGGTAGCGAGCCCACCCTCCAGTCGCCTCAGTGAGAAGGAAGTCGCACATGATCGGCAATCTGAAGCCCCTCGAGATCATTCTGATCATCGCTGTCATCCTTCTTCTCTTCGGTGCCAAGAAGCTTCCCGACATGGCCCGTTCGCTCGGCAAGTCGGCCCGCATCCTCAAGAGCGAGGCCAAGGCCATGAAGAAGGACGACGCGGAGCCCGCGGCGCCCACGACGGAGACCGTCGCGGACCAGACTCCGCAGGCCACTCCCACCCGTACCATCCAGGCCGCGCCCGGAGACGTCACCAGCTCCCGCCCGGTCAGCGAGGCCAAGCCCACCACCCAGAGCTGACAGCTGACGGGCTCCGCCCACAGCTGCCGCACGAGACGAGGGAAGTGGGTTGCTCAAGTCTGCCCGCAAGCAGGAGAAGGACGAAGAGGGGCGTATGCCCCTCCTCGATCACCTGCGTGAGCTGCGTAACCGGCTGCTGAAGGCCGTAACGGCGATTGTCGTGGTGACGATCGTCGCCGCCTTCTACCAGAAGGACATCTACGACTTCCTGCTGAACCCGCTCATCAGCTCGGTGGGCTGTGAGGGCGCGGTGGTCGTCGCGAAGAACGGGAGTCCTTGCGCCCTGCTGAAGACCGACACCCTGATGGGTCCCTTCACCAACGCGCTGAAGGTCGCCCTGATGTCGGGTGTGCTGCTGGCCGCCCCGGTCTGGCTCTACCAGCTGTGGGCCTTCGTGGCTCCGGGGCTGCACAAGGGTGAGAAGCGGTACGCCTACGGCTTCGCGGTCATCGGAGCGCCGCTGTTCCTCGCCGGCGGGTACCTGGCCTACTCGATCCTGCCGCAGACCGCGGAGATCATGCTCGGTTTCACCCCCAGCGACGTGCAGAACCAGATCGGGCTCGACAGTTATCTGGATCTGCTCACCCGCATGGTGATCGTCTTCGGTCTCGCCTTCGAGCTGCCGCTCCTCCTCATCGCCCTGAACATGACGGGCATCGTCTCCGGCAAGCGGATGCTGGGCTGGTGGCGGGGCATGATCGTCGGCCTCACCGGCTTCGCGGCGATCGCCACCCCCGGTGGCGAGCCGCTCTCGATGCTGCTCCTCGCGGGACCGCTGGCCGTCCTCTACTTCATCGCGACGGGCTTCTCCCTCCTCAACGACGCCCGCAGGCGACGGGCCAACCCCGACGCCGAACTGGACGACGACGAGGCGTCGCAGCTCGACCTCACACCGGAAGCGGTGTCCGCCTCGCGCGCCCCGCTGCCGGAGCAGGCAACCGGGGAGTCGGACGGTGCGCGCTCGCACCGGCTCAACGGTTACGACGACATCACCTGACCTTGTAAGGTCCGGCGGGTGACCAGCGAGATCACCCTTTTCGTCAATCCCACCGCAGGACGCGGCCGGGGCGCGCACGCCGCGCAGCCGGCCGCTTCCGCGTTCCGGTACGCCGGATTCTCCGTACGCACGGTCCTCGGTGAGGACGCCGCCGACGCGCTGCGCCGGGCACGCGAGGCCGTGGCCGCCGGCACCGGCGCACTGATCGCCGTGGGCGGCGACGGCATGGCGTCCCTTGCCCTCCAGGCGGTCGCGGGGACCGAGACCCCCCTCGGTGTCGTCGCCGTCGGTACCGGCAACGACTTCGCCCGGGCGCTCGGGCTGCCGGTGCGCGACCCGGGCGCCGCGGGGCGGCTGGCCGCCCGGGCGCTCAAGGAGGGCCACGTCCGGGACATCGACCTCGGAAGGGCCGGCGAGCGGTGGTTCGGCTCCGTGCTCGCCTCCGGCTTCGACTCGCGGGTGAACGACCGGGGCAACCGGATGCGCTGGGGCGGCCGCTTCAAGTACGACCTGGCGATCCTCGCCGAACTGGCCGCGTTCGAGCCGGTCCCGTACCGCGTCCGGATCGACGGGGGCCCCGTGCGCGAGATCGAGGCGACGCTGATCGCCGTCGGCAACGGGAGCACGTACGGCGGCGGGATGCGGATCTGTCCGGACGCTGTCATGGACGACGGGCTCTTCGACGTGACCGTGGTCGGGGACTGCAGCCGGGCGACGCTGCTGAGAGTGTTCCCCAGGGTGTACAAGGGGACGCACCTCGGCCACCCCGCGGTCACCGTGCACCGGGTCGCCTCGATCGAGCTCGCGGCGGCGGGTGTCACGGCCTACGCGGACGGTGAACCGCTCGGCCCGCTGCCCCTCACGGTCACCGCCGTGCCGGGTGCGGTGAGGGTCCTCTGTCCGGCGAAATAAAGATCGCCTGACTGTCGGAGGGGGCGGGTAGGCTCGTAGCAAGATGACAGAGGACCTCTCACCAGCTGAGCGATACCAGGCTTCTCGCGTTCGTGCGGCCGAGCGGGCCACGGCCCTCGGACCCTTCCGCGAGATGTACGAATTCGGCCTCGACCCCTACCAGGTCGAGGCATGTGAAGCCCTGGAGGCGGGCAAGGGCGTACTGGTGGCGGCGCCCACCGGTTCGGGCAAGACGATCGTCGGCGAGTTCGCCGTGCATCTCGCGCTCCAGCAGGGCCGCAAGTGCTTCTACACGACCCCCATCAAGGCGCTGTCGAACCAGAAGTTCGCCGACCTCGCCCGGCGCTACGGTGCGGACAAGGTCGGCCTGCTGACCGGCGACAACAGCGTCAACTCCGAGGCACCTGTGGTCGTCATGACCACCGAGGTCCTGCGGAACATGCTGTACGCGGGTTCGCAGTCCCTGACCGGCCTCGGCTACGTCGTGATGGACGAGGTGCACTACCTCTCCGACCGCTTCAGGGGTGCGGTGTGGGAGGAAGTGATCATCCACCTGCCGGAGTCCGTGACCCTGGTCTCCCTGTCGGCGACCGTGTCCAACGCCGAGGAGTTCGGCGACTGGCTGGGCACCGTCCGCGGCGACACCGAGGTGATCGTCTCCGAGCACCGCCCCGTGCCGCTCTGGCAGCACGTGCTGGCCGGGCGCCGGATGTACGACCTCTTCGAGGAGGAGACCGACCACGGCGGCCGGGGAACGGGCCGCCGCGAGGTCAACCCGGATCTCGTCAGGCTCGCCCGCATGGAGAACCAGGCGGGCGGGTACAACCCCCGCGACCGGCGCCGCGGCAAGATGGTGCGCGAGGCGGACCGCGAGCGCGAGCGGCGCCAGCGCAGCCGGATCTGGACCCCGTCGAGGCCCGAGGTCATCGACCGGCTGGACCACGAGGGGCTGCTGCCGGCCATCACGTTCATCTTCAGCCGGGCCGGCTGCCAGGCCGCCGTGCAGCAGTGCCTGCAGGCCGGGCTCCGGCTGAACGACGAGAGCAAGCGCCGGCTGGTGCGGGAGATCGTCGAGGAGCGGACCGCCTCCATCCCGGGGGAGGACCTCCACGTCCTCGGCTACTACGAATGGCTCGAAGGCCTGGAGCGGGGCATCGCCGCGCACCACGCGGGCATGTTGCCGACCTTCAAGGAGGTCGTCGAGGAGCTGTTCGTACGCGGGCTCGTCAAGGCGGTCTTCGCGACGGAGACGCTGGCGCTGGGGATCAACATGCCGGCGCGCTCGGTGGTCCTGGAGAAGCTGGTCAAGTGGAACGGCGAGCAGCACGCCGACATCACCCCCGGTGAGTACACCCAGCTCACCGGACGGGCCGGCCGCCGGGGGATCGACGTCGAGGGTCATGCGGTGGTGCTGTGGCAGCGCGGCATGGACCCGGGCGCCCTGGCCGGGCTCGCCGGTACGCGTACGTATCCGCTCCGGTCCAGCTTCCGGCCCTCGTACAACATGGCCGTGAACCTCGTGCACCAGTTCGGGCGGCACCGTTCGCGCGAGCTGCTGGAGACCTCGTTCGCACAGTTCCAGGCCGACCGGTCGGTCGTCGGGATCTCCCGGCAGGTCCAGCGGAACGAGGAGGGCCTCGAGGGCTACCGCGAGGGCATGACGTGCCACCTCGGTGACTTCGAGGAGTACGCGGAGATGCGGCGTGACCTCAAGCTCCGTGAGACCGAGCTGGCCAAGCAGGGGGCGGCGCAGCGACGGGTCGCGGCGGCCACGTCCCTGGAGAAGCTGAAGCCGGGTGACGTCATCCACGTCCCGACCGGCAAGTTCGCCGGACTGGCGCTCGTCCTCGACCCGGGACTGCCGGCGGGACGGGCCAACGCGCACCGGGGCATGGAGTACGCCGAAGGGCCCCGGCCGCTTGTGCTGACCGTGGAGCGGCAGGTCAAGCGGCTGGCTTCGATCGATTTCCCGGTGCCGGTGGAGGCGCTGGACCGGATGCGGGTGCCGAAGTCGTTCAACGCGCGGTCGCCGCAGTCGCGGCGTGATCTGGCGTCGGCGCTTCGGTCGAAGGCCGGGCACCTGGTGCCCGACCGGCACCGCAGGGAGCGGGCTGCCGCGGCCGACGACCGCGAGATCGCCCGGCTGCGCGCGGCCTTGCGGGCGCACCCCTGCCACGGGTGCGACGAGCGTGAGGACCACGCGCGGTGGGCGGAGCGGTACCACCGGCTGCAGCGTGACACGCGGCAGTTGGAGAGCCGGATCGCCGGGCGTACGAACACGATCTCCCGCACGTTCGACCGGATCGTGGCGCTCCTGACCGAGCTGGACTACCTGCGGGACAACGAGGTCACCACGAACGGGCGGCGGCTGTCCCGTCTCTACGGAGAGCTCGATCTGCTCGCCAGCGAGTGCCTGCGCGAAGGCGTCTGGGAAGGCCTGAATCCGGCTGAACTCGCCGCGTGCGTATCGGCGTTGGTGTTCGAGGCGCGGCAGGCGGACGACGCGGTGGCGCCGAAGCTGCCGAGCGGGCCCGCGAAGACGGCGATGGCCGAGATGGTGCGGATCTGGGGCCGTCTCGACGCGCTGGAGGAGGACTTCAGGATCCACCAGGCGGAGGGTGTCGGGCAGCGTGAACCCGACCTCGGGTTCGCCTGGGCGGTCTACATGTGGGCCTCCGGGCGGACGCTGGACGAGGTGCTGCGCGAGGCGGAGATGCCTGCGGGGGACTTCGTGCGGTGGTGCAAGCAGGTGATCGACGTGCTGGGGCAGATCGCGGCCGCGGCGCCTCGTGAGGGGGCGGGCGGGTCTGTGGCGAAGAATGCGCACAAGGCGGTTGATGCCGTGTTGCGGGGCGTGGTGGCTTACAGCTCCGTGGGGTGAGGTGAGACGGGGAGACGTGGGGGCGGGGCCGTCCGGGGAGGGGCGGTGTCCGGGTGGGAGTCTGCTCGGGGTGCGGGCGGGTGGTGCCTGCGGCGGCCTTGTCCCCTACCCGCCCCTTCCCGAAACCGGGGCTCCGCCCCGGACCCCGGTCCTCAAACGCCGGACGGGCTGAGAGGCCGCCCTCAAGCGAGGGGCGGGCTGAGAGGTTGCCCTCAAGCCCGGGCGGGCTGAGAGGTTGCCCTTGAGCGTGGGGCGGGCTGAGGAGCTGCCCTCAAGCGCCGCGCGGCTGAGGAGCGGCCCTCAAGCGAGGGGCGGGCTGAGAGGTTGCCCTCAAGCGCGCCGGACGGGCTGAGAGGTTGCCCTCCAAGCGTGGGGCGTGCTGAGTGGGATGTCCTCAAACCTCGGGCGCGTTGGTGTATGCGCGCCAGCCTCCGTACGACGTGATGTCCTTCGATTCCCGCACCGCGTACGGCTCGCACAGGAAGCCCGGGGCCGACGTGCCGTCAGGCAGGTTGATCCGGCCCAGCGTCATCGGGTGGGGGAGGGCGGCCGTCAGGCGGCCCAGGCCTTCTGCCGGGAGTTCCCAGAGTTCCGCTTCGATGGGGGAGCCGCCCTCGCCCACGTACTCCAGGCCCGGCTTCGGCGGCGTGGTGGACAGGGCGTGCAGGCGGTAGTGCGGAGCCGTGGCGGTGGGGCCGATCAAGCGGGCGCCCAGGGCGAGCAGTTGGGGGTTCAGCGGTTCGCCCGTCAGATGCGCGCCGATCACGACCAGGGGCACCGGCGGGGTCAGGAGCGCGGCCAGGCGGGCCAGGCGTTCGTCGGTGTGGGCCGGACCGATCAGCATGACGCCGAACGGCAGGCCGTCGACCTCGCCCGCGGGGGCTGCCACCGCGCACTGGTCGAAGAGGTTGGTGGAGTTGGTGAAGCGGCCCAGGGCGGCATTGACGCCCAGGGGATCGGCGGCCACCTCGGCGAGGGTGGGGTGGTGGGGTGTCGTCGGGAGCAGGAGTGCGTCCGCGTCCGAGAGCGCGGCCAGTGCGGCCGCGCGCAGGCCCACCAGCTTCGCCTGGTCGGCGAAGAGACGGTGGGCCGGGATGTCGCGGGCCGATGTGATGATGCCCGCCACCGTCGGATCCAGGTCCGGGGGCGTCGGTGCGCCGTCGATGAACGGACCGACCGCGGTGTACCGCTCGGCGACGAACGCCCCCTCGTAGAGCATGGCCGCGGCTTCCAGGAACGGGGCCGGGTCCAGGGGCTGGAGCACCGCGCCCGCGGCCCGGAGCCTTTCGGCCGCGGCCTCGTAGGCCGCCGCCCAGCCCGGCGCCAGTTCGCCGAGCTGCGTGGTGGGCGGTACGGCGACGCGCCAGGGCCCGGGCGCCCGCGCGGGGGCCTGGTACGGGACGGGGGTGGACATCAGTGCGAGGGCCTGTTCGGCCTCGGGGAGCGTACGGGCGAAGACGGTGACGCAGTCCAGGCTCGCGCAGGCCGGCACCACGCCTTCCGTGGGGACGAGACCGTACGTCGGTTTCAGTCCCACGATGCCGTTGAACGCCGCCGGGACCCGGCCCGAACCCGCCGTGTCCGTGCCGAGGGCCAGGTCCGCGATGCCCAGCGCGACCGCCACCGCGGAACCGGAGCTCGAACCGCCGCTGACGCGTTCCGGATCGTGGGCGTTGCGCACGGCGCCGTACGGGGAGCGGGTCCCCACGAGTCCGGTGGCGAACTGGTCGAGGTTCGTCGTGCCGATCACCAGAGCTCCGGCCGCGCGCAGCCGGGCCACGGCCGGGGCGTCGGCGGTGGGCTCGTAGGCATACGACGGGCAGCCTGCCGTGGTGGGGAGCCCGGCCACGTCGATGTTGCCCTTCACCGCCAGCAGCCGCCCCGCGAGGGGAAGTTGTTCGCCGGCTGAGAGCCGGTCGTCCAGCGCGGTTGCTTCCGCCTCCAGCTCGGCGAGGGGGCGCAGGCCGATCCAGATCTCACGGCGGTCCACCGCCTCGATGCGGGCGTACGCGGCGCGGACCCGGGTGAGGGTGAGGTGCATCGTGCTCCGTCCTGGGGAGGGTGTGGCGTTCACGGGGTCAGGATCAGCAGGGGCGTGCCCGGTTCCACCTGGGCGCCCGGCCGCGTGAGGATGCGGGTGACCGTGCCGGCGGCCGGGGCGTGCACCCGGGACTCCATCTTCATCGCCTCCAGGGCGAGCAGCGGCTGCCCCGCCGTCACGGTGTCCCCCTGAGCGACGTTCAGCTGCCAAACGGAGGCGGCGAACTCGGCCTCCAGCAGGTGGCTTCCGGCTGGGACGGTCACTTCCTCGGATACGGGTGCCGGATCCGACGCCGCCTCGGCGCGGGTGAACTCGCCCGCCTCCTCCCACGCGGACCGCTCGGCCGAGAACGCCGTGCTCTGGGTGGCGCGGAACTCCGCGATCGACGCCGCGTTCGTGCCGAGGAACGCCTCGTACTCCGCGAGGGAGAACTCGCCCGCCTCGATCTTCGGTACGAAGCGCCCCGAGGTGATGTCGGCGCGCAGCTCCAGCAGTTCGTCGGCTCCCACGGGATACCACTTGATGCGGTCGAAGAACCTCAGCAGCCACGGGGAGCCCGGCTCGAAGGCCCCGCGCTGCTGCCAGCCCGACCACACCTGCGTCGTACGGCCCACGAACTGGTAGCCGCCCGGACCCTCCATCCCGTAGACGCAGAGGTAGGCGCCGCCGATGCCGACCGAGTTCTCCGCGGTCCAGGTACGGGCCGGGTTGTACTTGGTGGTGACGAGGCGGTGGCGGGGGTCCAGCGGGGTCGCCACCGGCGCGCCCAGGTAGACGTCCCCGAGGCCGAGCACCAGGTACTCCGCGTCGAAGACCGTGCGGTACACGTCGTCGACAGAGTCCAGGCCGTTGACGCGGCGTATGAACTCGATGTTCCAGGGGCACCAGGGGGCGTCGTCCCGGACGCCCGCCATGTAGCGGGCGATGGCCTCGCGGGTCGCGGGATCGTCCCAGGACAGTGGCAGGTGCACGGTGCGGGAAGGGACCACGAGGGCGTCGGTGGGAGGCAGCGCCGCCTCCGTCCGGTGCAGGAGTTCCAGCAGCCGGGGCTGGGAGAGGACCGTCGGGTCCGTCTGGATCTGGAGGGAGCGGATGCCGGGGGTGAGGCCGGTGATCCCGGGGACGGACTCCGCGGCCAGCGCCTCCATCAGGGCGTGGACCCGCATGCGCAGGGCGAGGTCCAGCTGCATCGGACCGTATTCGACCAGTACGTTGTCGTCGCCGCTCCGGCGGTACGTACGGGTGGCGTCCTTGAAGAGGATGCCGCCGTCGACGATCTCCGGGCGGGGAGCGCCGGTGACGGTCACCGGCGCGAAGCGCACGGTGTCGCCGGGGCGCAGCTGGCCGAGCTTCCAGCGTTCACGGGTCACCACCGTCGCCGGGCAGACGAAGCCGCCCAGGGAGGGCCCGTCCGGGCCGAGCAGGACCGGCATGTCGCCCGTGTAGTCGACGGCTCCCACGGAGTAGGGGGTGTCGTGGATGTTGGAGGGGTGCAGGCCCGCCTCGCCGCCGTCGGTCCTTGCCCAGCGCGGCTTGGGGCCGATCAGCCGGACCCCGGTCCTGGCCGAGTTGAAGTGGACCTTCCAGTCGGCCGCGTAGAAGTCGAGGATGTCCTGCTCGGTGAAGAACTCCGGCGCGGCGTGCGGGCCTTCGGTCGCTCCGATAATCCAGGCGGAACCGAACGCGGGCCGCTCGGCCTCCGGGACGCCGGCCCCCGTGTGCGAGGCGGAGCCGCCGTGCAGGACGTCGCCCGTACGCAGTGCACGGCCGCCGTGACCGCCGAATCCGCCGAGCGTGAAGGTGGCCGAACTGCCCAGGAAGGCGGGGACGTCCAGACCGCCGCCCGCGAACAGGACGTACGTGCGCAGCCCGTGGCCGGGCGGGGTGCCGACGCTGAGCGTGGCGCCCGCCGGTACGTTCAGCGGCTCCCACTGCGCCACCGGTTCGCCGTCGACCGTCACCGGGGCGGGGGCGCCGGTGACGCAGACCGTCGTCGGGTGGCTGAAGCGGAGGGTGGGGCCCTGGAGGGTGCATTCGAGTCCGGGGGCGCCCGGGTCGTTGCCCAGGGCGGTGTTGCCGAGCCGGAAGGAGAGGTCGTCCATCGGGCCCGACGGGGGCACGCCGACCTGCCAGTAGCCAGTGCGGCCCGGCCAGTCCTGCACCGTGGTGAGGGTCCCGCCGGAGACCACCTCGATCCGCGGAGTCGGGTCGGTGACGGTGGCGAGCGTCGCCGTGGAGTGCGTGGCGGCAAGGACCCGGTCATCGGCGAGGGCCGCCCTGACGAGGCCGATATTCGTCTCGATGCCGTCGATCCGGGTGGCAGCCAGCGCGGCGTCCAGACGGGCGAGGGCGTCGGCGCGGTCGTCGCCCAGCACGATGATCTTCGCCAGCATCGGGTCGTACGAGGTCGTCACCTCCGTGCCCGTCTCGACCCACGTGTCCACGCGTACGCCGCTGTCCTCGGGGAACGCCACGCGGGTCAGCAGGCCCGCGCCGGGGCGGTGGTCCCGGGACGGGTCCTCCGCGTAGACGCGTGCCTCGACGGCGTGGCCGCTCGGCGCGCCCGGCTCCCGTACGACCTCCGTCTCGCCCTGCGCCAGGCGCAGCATCCACTCGACGAGGTCGACGCCGAAGATCTCCTCGGTGACCGGGTGCTCCACCTGGAGGCGGGTGTTGACCTCCAGGAAGTACGCCTCCTCGCGCGCGGCGTCGTACACGAACTCCACCGTGCCGGCCGAGCGGTAGCCGACCGAGGCGCACAGCGTGCGGGCCGCCGAGGCGAGCGAGGCGCGGACGTGGCCCGGGAGGCCGGGCGCCGGGGCCTCCTCCAGGACCTTCTGGTTGCGGCGCTGGAGGGAGCAGTCACGGTCGCCGAAGGTGACGACCCCGCCCCGCCCGTCCCCGAAGACCTGCACCTCGACATGGCGGGCGTCCTCGACGAGCCGTTCCAGGAAGACACCGGCCGAGGAGAACGAGGCCGCCGCGACGCGCTGCACCCGCTCCCAGGCGTCGGTCAGTTCGGCCGCGGACCGACATGCCGACATGCCGATTCCGCCGCCACCGCCCGTCGCCTTCAGCATCACCGGATAGCCGATGTCCCGCGCCGCCGCGAGCGCCGGCTCCAGGCCGGACAGCAGACCCGTCCCGGGAGCGAGCGGAACGCCTGCTTCCTCGGCCGCCGCGCGTGCGGTGTGCTTGGCACCGAACAGGTCGAGCTGCCCGGCGGTCGGGCCGACGAACACGATGCCCGCGTCCTCGCAGCGCCGGGCGAACTCCGCGTCCTCCGACAGGAATCCGTATCCGGGGTGGATGGCGCCCGCCCCGGTGTCCTTCGCGGCCTTCAGGACCAGATCGGCGTCGAGGTAGGACTCCTTGGCCGGGGCGGGACCCAGACGTACGGCCTCGTCGGCGAGGCGTACGTGGGGCGCGGCGCGGTCCGCGTCGGAGAAGACGGCGACGGTACGCAGACCGAGGCGCCGTGCGGTGCGGATGATGCGGACGGCGATCTCGCCCCGGTTGGCGACCAGCAGGGTGTCGAAGGTCATCGGCCCGCCTCACTGATGGTGGCCTCGACCTCGGTGGGGTCGAATCCGTTGCACGGGTTGTTGATCTGCGGGCAGTTGGAGACGAGGACCAGGACGTCCGTCTCGGCGCGCAGGGTGACCTTCAGGCCGGGGGCCGAGAGGCCGTCCACGATGCCGAGCGTGCCGTCCTTCTCCACCGGGACGTTCATGTACCAGTTGATGTTGGACACGAGGTCGCGTTTGCCGAGGCCGTGCCGGGCGCCCTCCGCCAGGAAGTTGTCCACGCAGGCGTGCTGTGACCAGGTGTGGTGGCCGTAGCGCAGGGTGTTGGACTCCTTGGAGCAGGCGCCGCCCAGGGTGTCGTGGCGTCCGCAGGTGTCCTCGGTGACCGTCATCAGGGGGGTGTGTTCACCGGACATGAGGACGCTGCCCGTGGTGAGGAAGATGCTGCCCTGGGCCTGGAGGGTGTCCGGGGCGCTGTAGCGGACGGACGTGTCGTGGGCGTCGTACACCAGGAAGTCGACGGCCTGGTTGCCGTGCAGGTCGGTGAGGGTGAGTGACTCGCCCGCGCGGACGACGGCGGACCAGGCGGCGCGGGCGGGTATCACGGTGGTGGAGCGGACGGCGGTCATGCGAGCCCCCTGGCGGTGAGGAAGTCGAGCGTGTTCAGGAAGGCCCGGTGGCCCTCCGGGGTGGCGTCCCAGAGCGGGTCGCCGGGATCCGTCGGGCGCGCCCGCCAGGCGAGCAGCTCCAGCGGGGTGCTGGTGTAGGCGGGGCGCGGGTCCAGCGGGTGGGGCACGTTCGCGATCAGTACGGTCAGGGCCTGCTCGGCGCGGAGCGTCACCGCCGTGCCCGGCCCGGCCGAACCGGTGAAGTCCAGGGCGCCGTCCTCCCGTACCTCCACCCCCTGGAAGAAGGAGAGCGAGGGCGGCAGGTCACGCGGCCGCAGGCCGTGCTTGGCCGCGGCGAGCTTCAGGAGCTCCCGCCCGGCGGGGGAGTCCGACTGCGGGGTCCCGTCCCCGTAGCGCGCGGTGTTGCGCAGGAGCGACGAGGTGCCGCACAGCGCGTCGTGGCGCCCCGAGGTGTCGGCGGTGACCGTGGCCAGGACGCGCCCCTGGTCGGAGAGGAGCAGCCGGTCCGCGCCCAGGTAGGCGTTCCACTGGACCTTGACCGTGTCGGCGGTGTTGAGCCGCTCCCAGGGGCGCCCGTCGACGAGGAGCAGCAGATGCGCGCACGCGTCGCCCACGAGGTCGGTGAGCCGCAGTTCCGTACCCCGGGCGAGGACGCGGTGGGTGTAGTTGCCGCCCGCCACCGTCTCGGCCCAGACCGGCGTGCCGGGAAGCGCGGCGGGCCAGTCGCCCGCCGGGACCACGGGCATGGCCTCTGTCCGGGTGCCGTGCTGGGCGCGGGCGTGGTCCCGTGCTCCGTATGTCGTCGCTGTCGCCATGGCTGACCCCTCCGGTCGTTTCTGTCGCCCGACAGAAATTAGGGCGCCGTGGAGTCGGGGCCATTGCCCGTCCGTTGCGGGGGAGTTACCGACTGCTCACCAAGATCGGGCAGGAGGCGGATGTGCGACGATCGGCCCCATGTCCACCACCGGGAGAAGGGTCGGCAGGCCGCGCGCTCAGCAGCGGCCCGACAGCGGTCTGTCCGCACGCGAGGAACTGCTGTCGGCCGCCGCCGAACTGTTCACCACCCGCGGATACGCGGCGACCACCACCAGGGCCGTCGCCGAACGGGCGGGGATGCGTCAGGCGACGATGTACCACTACGTGTCCGGCAAGGAGGATCTGCTCGCCGAGCTGCTGGAGTCGACGGTCACTCCGTCGCTGGCGCTGGCCCGGCGGCTTCTCGCCGACGACGGGGCGGCCGCGGAGGCGCGTCTGTGGGAACTGTGCCGCTCGGACGTGGCGCTGCTGTGCGGCGGCCCGTACAACCTGGGTGCCCTGTACGTCCTGCCCGAGGTGCGGGCCGAGCGGTTCGCCGCCTTCCACCGGGTGCGGGCGGAGCTGAAGGGGGCCTACGGGCGGCTGCTGGCAGCGACGAAGGCGGGTGCGGCCTTCGGCGGGCACGAGGCGGAGCTCCGCACGGATCTGGTCTTCGGGCTGATCGAAGGAGTGATCCTGGTGCACCGGTCGGAGCCGGACCGGCCGGTGGCCGCGTTCGCCGAGGCGACGGCCGACGCGGCGCTGCGGATCGCCGGAGTGCCGGAGGACGTGCTGCGGACCGCGCGGGCCGCGGTCTGACAGGGGTGTGGCCCCGGACCGGGCACGTCGGTGCTGTCCGGGGCCACAGCCGCTGCCGGCTCGTCAGCTTCTCTGATTCCTCATCGCCGTACCCGCGCAGGCAAGGCCCAGCAGGACGGTCAGTGCGCCGACGATGATGTTGTTGATGATGACTCCGGCGTCCGGGCTGGAGCCCACGATCCAGGTCGACACGATGAGCCACGCGCCGATCGCGCACATGGCCCAGCTCAGTCCGTACATCCGCTCCGGCATCATGGTGAATCCCAGGGCCAGCACCGCGATGGCGATGCCGAGGACCAGGTTGTGCGTCACCAGAGCGGGCTGGCTCGTCGTGAAGTGGAGCACCCACGGCGAAACGGCGCAGTAGAGCCCGACCAGGAGTACCGGTGCCTCGACCAGGGCCACGTCCCGGCCGCCGGCGATGCGGTCGTGCCGTGCTTGCATTTCGGACACGTCGGGGTGCGTGCCCATGTCACTCCGGGTGTGCGAGACGTTACTCATCAGATTCGTCTCCTTCGGTCCTGCGTGCCCGACCGCCGGACGAATGGCCGCGGTGGGCGCCTGTCACACGCCCATTCTGCGCTTACCTTTCCCTTATGTGTAGTTTTCCGGTCCACTTATCGAGGTGAATTCACCGGCGGCTCGTCACCGTTCAGCTGCCGGGCCAGTGAGGCCAGTTCCGCCGCCCGCAGTACACGGTCACCCGAACCCGGCATCGGGACGTGCAGCGGCAGGACCCACCGCCGCGGGACCGCGCCCGCCCCGTACACCGCGCCCGCCAGGCCGCCGGTCACGGCCGCCACGGTGTCGGTGTCACCGCCCACGTCGATGGCCGCCGCCAGAGCGCTCTCGTACGTACGCGTCGTGCGCAGCGCCCACAGCGCGGTGCCCAGGCACGGCCACACCGCCCCGTTGAACTCCGTCGCGTCGTCCGGATGCCAGCCGGGCGCGAGGACCGTCGCCCAGCGGGCCCGGTGGTCGGAATGCACCTCCGCGAGTGCTGCGGGGACGGCGGCGAGCGGGTCGTCGCCGTCCAGTGCGACGCGTACCAGCTCGTGGAATACGGCGGTGCCTTCCCAGGCCGCCCGGTCGCCGTGCGTCAGCGCCGCGATCCGCCGGGCCGCGTCCATCGTCGCCGCCCGGCCCGCCCGCGCGAAGTGGACGGCGGACGGGGTGGCCCGCATCAGCGAACCGTTCCCGGCCGCCCGGGCGTTGATCTGGAAATGTAGTGCGGCCGCCAGATCCCACGGCTCCCCGCTCGTCAGCACGTCCTCGGTCTGGAGGCCGATGTCCTTCGGTCCGCCCGCTGCCCAGCGCCGGAACCGGTCGAAGATGTCGGGCAGGTCCAGTCCGTCCCGCTCCAGGAGGGACTCCCCGACCAGGACCGCCATCTGAGTGTCGTCGGTGGCCTCGCCGGGATCCCAGCCGCCGCCCCCGCACATGGTCGCGACCCCGTCGGGGAAGCGCTCGGTGAGGACGCCCGCCGTCCCGAACTCGAAAGGTGCCCCCAGTGCGTCCCCCACCGCCGATCCGACCACCGCGCCCACCGCCCGCTCCGTACGGTTCATCCGGTCAGGGTAGAGGCCGCCGCCGCGGCTCCCTTCCGGGCGAGGCGGAACCGGTACGCCGATCCGAGCGTCACGGTCACCGCCAGGAACAGGACCGTGAACCACTGGAAGTACCAGTGGCCGCCGGCCGGGTCGTAGACCGCGGCGCGGGGCCAGGCCAGGTTGACCGTCATGGAGACCCCGTACACGAAGGCCAGCGCGTTGACCGGCAGGCCCCACCGGCCCAGCGAGAAGAGCGGCCGGCCAGTCTCGTCGTGGACCGGGCCGTCGGCCGGGGCGGGCGGGATGCGCCGCAGCCGTCGCCACAGCATCGGACCGGTGACCATCGTGTACGCGAGGTAGAGCATCGCGATGCACGTGGTGCCGATCGCGAGGAACGCCTCCGGCGACGCCAGGTTCAGCAGCCCGAGCGCGGCAGCCGCCCCGCCGACCAGCAGCGCGGGCGCAGCGGGCATACCGGTGCGCGGGGAGACCTTGGAGAACAGGGCCGAGCAGGGCAGCACCCCGTCCCGCGCCATCGAGAACAGCATCCGGGAGCCTGACGTCTGGATGGCGAGGGTGGCGACGGCGATGGCCACGGCGACATCGGCGAGCAGCGCGCGGCCGACCCCGTCCCCGAGACTGCTCGTCAGGACGTAGGAGAGACCTTCCGTGGCCAGCCGGCCGTCGGTGAGGTCGGGTGCGGCCAGCACCCCGCCCAGGACCAGCAGCCCACCGAGCACGCCCGCCGAGGCCAGTGACAGCAGGATGGTGCGGGGCGCCGTGCGGCGCGGGGAGCGGGTCTCCTCACTCATCTCTCCCGCGCTGTCGAAGCCGATCAGGACGTACGCCGCCGTGAACGACCCCACCAGCAGAGCGCCGATCGCGCCGCCCTCGCCGCCGGTGTGCAGCGTGATGCCGGGGCCCCGTTCGGCGTGCGTGAACAGAAGGACCACGATGAGCACCGCGCCGATGATCTCGGCCGTGACGCCCACCCGGTTGACCAGCGACATGATGCGGTTGTCCAGCAGGTTCACCGTGGTCGTGAGAGCGAGCAGCACCACGGCGAGGAGAGCGGCGTTGGCCGCGCCCGTCGGCGTCGTGGGAGCCGGATCGCCGCCCAGCAGCTGGAAGCCCGACCAGATCGCGGGCAGCACCACCTGGAGGGCCAGCGCCGCGGCGGCGACCACCACGATCTGCCCGATCACCATGATCCAGCCCGCGAACCAGCCGAACGCGGGGGTGCTCAGCCGGGTCGCCCACTGGTAGATCGCCCCCGACAAGGGGTAGCGCGCGGCGAGTTCGGCGAAGCAGGCGGCGACCAGGAGCTGACCGACGAGCACGACGGGCCAGGTCCAGAAGAAGGCGGCGCCACCGAAGGAGAAGCCGAAGGCGAAGAACTGGAAGACCGTGGTGAGGACGGAGATGAAGGAGAACCCGGCTGCGAAGGAGGCGTACCGCCCCATCGTCCGGTGCAGCTCCTGCCGGTAGCCGAAACCGGCCAGCGCGACCGAGTCGCGCGGGCCGGTCCCGGCCTCGTCCGGCCGTACTCCGGGTGGTGCGGTGGCAGTCATGTGAGCCCCTGTCGCCGATTTCCTGTCAGGCGACAGAAATTAGGGACGAGCTGTTTCGGGGGCGTCACACGGCCGTGTCCGGGCGGCGCCGAAGTGCTCACCGCCGCTGCCCCGCTACTGCGGGGGCATCAGCACCGAGTCGACGATGTAGACCGTGGCGTTGGCCGTCGGCACGTTGCCGCAGACCACCTTCGAGGAGTCGTTGACGGTGTACTCCACACCCGAACCGGCCGTCGTCAGCTTGCTCTTCTCCAGAGTGTCGAAGGAGCCGCTCTCAAGCTGCTGCGGAGTCAGCTTCTGACCGACGACGTGGTAGGTGAGGACCTTGGTGAGCGCGGCCTTGTCGGCCAGGAGCGCGTCCAGGTCGGCCTTCGGAACCTTGGCGAAGGCATCGTTCGTAGGCGCGAACACCGTGATGTTCTGCGCGTTGTTGAGGGTGTCGACCAGACCCGCCTGCTTGACGGCCGTGACCAGCGTCGAGAGGTCGGGGTTGTTCGAGGCGGCCGTCGCGACCGGGTCCTTGGCCATGCCGTCGAACGAGCCCGCACCGTCCGCCGGTACGGACGCGCAGCCCGGACCGAACGGCTTGTCCGTGTCCATCGCGTCGTCGGCCGGAGCCGCGGGCTCGGAGGAAGCCGCCGAGGGGGTGGATCCGGACGCGGAGTCCTTGGTGTCGCTGGAACACGCGGTCAGGGCGAGCGGCAGTACGGCCGCGGCGGAGACGGCGATGGCGGCGCGACGGAAGCGGAGGGTGTTCATGGTGTTCTCCAGGTTCGGATGGTGTTGATGAGGTCAGGTAGGTGTTCATGCGCGGGGCTGAGGAGGGTTCAGGGCACGTCGACCACCACCGAATGCCGGCCCGTCGCCCCGTTCGGGACGGTGCCGGCGCGCTCGGCGGTCTGTGTGGCGCCCGTTCGGTCCGTCGCGCGGACTTCGAGGGTGTGACCACCGCTCGTGGCGGGCCAGTCCCAGACCCACTGGCGCCAGGTGTCCCTGCTGTCCTCGGCGGCCAGCCGGGCGGTCTGCCACGGGCCCCCGTCCACCCGGACCTCGACCCGGGCGATGCCGCGGTGCTGGGCCCAGGCGACCCCGGCGACCGGCACCGTGCCCGCCTTCGGGGAGGCGAAGGGGCGGGGGGTGTCGATGCGCGACTGGGTCTTGACGGGCGCCCGTTGCGACCAGTCGCGCCTGACCCAGTACGCGTCGTACGCGTCGAAGGTCGTCAGCTCGATGTCCTTGATCCATTTGCAGGCGGACACATAGCCGTACAGCCCGGGAACGAGCATCCGGACGGGGAAGCCGTGGTCGAAGGGGAGCGGTTCGCCGTTCATCCCGAGTGCGAGCATCGCGTCGCGCCCGTCCATGACGTCCTCGACCGGGGTGCCGATGGTCATGCCGTCGACGGACCGGGACACGAGCTGGTCGGCGCTTCCGCCCTCGGACGGCGGTTTCACTCCTGCTTCGCGCAACAGATCGGCGAGCCGTACGCCGATCCAGCGGGCATTGCCGACGTACGGGCCGCCCACCTCGTTGGATACGCAGGTCAGCGTGATGTCCCGCTCGATCAGCTCCCGTTCGAGCAGGTCCTGGAAGCCGACCGTGAGCGGACGCCGCACTCCCTTCCCGTGAATGCGGAGACGCCAGCGGCCGGCGTCGAGGCGCGGTACGACCAGAGCGGTGTCCACGCGGTAGAAGCTCTTGTTCGGTGTGATGAAGGAGCTGAGCCCCCGGAGGTCCAGATCGGCGCCGCGGGGGACCGCGGGCGCCGCCGAGCCGGGGACCGGCAGGGTCACCGCACCGCGTGAGGCGGACGCCCCCGCCTGCCCGGACGCCGTGACCCGGCGCCCCAGGTAGCCGGCACCGGCCGAGGCCGCCGCCGCCGAGGTCGCCGCGATCACGAATCCGCGCCGGTCGAAGGTGCCCCGGTCCGCCCGGACTTCCGTCTCCCCAGCCGCGGGAGACGGAAGAGTCCTGGGCGCAAGCCGTCCGACCAGGAGATACAGCACTCCTGCGGCAACCAGGGCACCCACCACCGAAGGCAGCGCGTCGCCCGGCCGGCCCTCGGGCCGTCCGGTCGCCGCCACTGCCCCGACCACACCGAAGACCAGGACTGCCGCAGCGCCGAGCCTCCGGTGCCGCAGCGCCAGCACTCCCACCGCCAGGGCGAAGACCGCCAGGAGGGCGAGGATGCCGAGCTGAAGCACCAGCTTGTCGGCGGTGCCGAAGTTCCTCACGGCGAAGTCCTTCACCGCCGCGGGAGTCCGGTCGATGACCGCACCGCCCACCGCCGTGACCGGTCCCGCCTCGGGTCGTACGACAGCCGCGACCAACTCGGCGACGCACAGGGCGCTGAACCCGGCGATCAGACCACTGAGCGCGGCGAAGGCCGCGCGCGCCCAGGAGGATCGCCGGGACCCGGAGGCCCTGTGCGGCTGCGAATCGTTCTGATCTGCTTTCACACAGGTCATTCGGTCCCGGACGGGGCCCCGGATTGGTCACTCACCCGATCGAATGAATTTCTCCTTTTGACCAATCCTTCGCGCCACCGGCCACGAATGACCGCGAAGGGGCACGTGATCAGCGCCCCGGCACGGAGCAGGACCGGAGGGAGCCGGAATGTCAGGGGAACGACGACGGATAGCCGTGGTGGGGAGCGGGGTGGCGGGTCTGACCGCCGCCTACGTCCTCGGACGGGCACACGACGTGACGCTGTACGAGGCGGACGAGCGGCTCGGCGGCCATGCCCACACCCACGACCTGGCCGCCTCGGACGGCCGTGTGCACCGCGTCGACTCGGGATTCATCGTGCACAACCGGCGTACGTACCCGCATCTGCTGCGCCTCTTCTCCGAACTCGGAGTGGCGACCCAGGAGTCGGAGATGAGCATGTCCGTACGGTGCGAGGGGTGCGGCCTCGAATACGCGGGGGCGCGCGGTGCGACAGGTGTCTTCGCCCAGCCGCGCGCCGCGTTGCGCGGACCGTACCTGCGGATGCTGGCCGAGGTCCCGCGCTTCCACCGCGCGGCCCGCGCGCTGCTGGCACGCGCGGACAGTGGCGCGGACGTGGACGGGCACGGCGGGACCGGTGCGGAAGCCGGCCCCACCCTCGGGGAGTTCGCCGATCGCGCGCGCTTCTCCCCGTACTTCCGGGCCCACTTCCTGACCCCGGTCGTCTCCGCCGTCTGGTCCTGCGACCCCGTGACCGCCCTGCGCTACCCGGCCCGCCACCTCTTCAGGTTCCTGGAACACCACGGGATGCTCTCGATAGGCGGCTCGCCGGTGTGGCGCACCGTCACCGGGGGTTCCCGTACGTACGTCGACCGCGTCGCCAAGGAGCTGTCCGCCGTGCGGACCTCGACGCCGGTGCGGACGGTACGCCGGCACGGCGACGGCGTGGACATCGTCACCGAGGACGGCGGTACCGAGCAGCACGACGCGGTGGTCGTCGCCACCCACCCCGGCCAGGCGCTGCGGCTGCTCGCCGAGCCCACCGACGAGGAGCGGCGCACGCTCGGCGCGTTCCGCTACTCGCGCAACCCGACGCTGCTGCACACCGACACCGGCCTGCTGCCGCGCGCGCAACGTGCCCGGGCCTCCTGGAACTACCTGATGCCCGCCTGCTCCGCCGACGCAGACCGGGTCACCGTGAGCTACGACATGAGCCGGCTCCAGCGCCTCGACGCCCCCGAGACCTTCGTGGTCACGCTGAACGGCGCCGACCGTGTCGACCCCGCCCGGGTCCGCGCCCGCATGGTCTACGAGCACCCGGTGTTCACCCCGGAGTCGGTCGCCGCGCAGAGCCGGCTGCCCGCCCTGTCCGGGCCCGTCGTCGCCTACGCCGGGGCGTACCACGGCTGGGGCTTCCACGAGGACGGCTGCCGCTCGGGCGTCGAGGCCGCCGAGGCGCTGGGCGTGAGGTGGTGAACGCCCGCGGAAGCGACACGGCGGGCGTGGACGCGGGCGGGAGGGCGACGGCCGGCCTGGACGCGGGCGGGCGCAGAAGGGCGCACGTGAACTCCGTCTACCCCTGCACGATCGCCCACGTACGCACCACGCCCAGCCGCTACGCGCTCCGCCACCGCACCTACCTGTGGCTCATCGACCCGGACAGGCCACCCCGCCTGCCCGCCGTCCTGCGCCCGTTGGCCCGCTTCGACGCCCGCGACCACTTCGGCGGCAGCGCCCCCACCATCAGGGCCGGGCTCGAACGCTTCCTCGCCACGCGAGGCATCGAACTCGCCGACGGCACCGTCACCATGCTCACCCACGCCCGGGTCCTCGGCCACGTCTTCAACCCACTGACCGTCTACTGGTGCCGCCGGAGCGACGGCACCCCGCTCTGCGTCGTCGCCGAGGTGCACAACACGTACGGCGAACGCCACTGCTACCTGCTGCGCCCTGACGCGGACGGGCGGGCGGAGGCCGTCAAGGAGTTGTACGTGTCGCCGTTCTTCCCGGTCGACGGCGGATACCGGATGAGGCTGCCCGAACCGGGCCCGCGGCTCGACCTGACGATCCATCTGGAACGGCACGGTGCACGCCCGTTCACCTCCACCGTCCGCGGATCCAGGCTCCCGGCGACCGCGGCCTCGCTGCTCCGGCTCGCGGTGCGTCACCCGTTGTCCACCCTGGCGGTCTCCGCCGCGATCCGGCTGCACGGCGTCCGGTTGTACCTGCGCCGAACCCCCGTGCAGCCCCGCCCCCGTCACCACGCCCAGAAAGGCATGCAGTGAAGACGCACCCCTCCCCCTCGGAGACGCACCCATCCCCGCTCCCCGCTCCCGCCCGCCCCGCGCCGTACGTGACCGAGGGCCCCGATCCCGTGCGCTGGCCGGGTGTCGTCACCCTGCCCGAGGCATCCCGGGTTTGTACCGCGGTCGCCGAACGCCTCGTGCGCCGGGCGCTTTCGCGGCTGCCGCTGCGGGCCCGGCTCGCCGGCGGTGAGAGCGTGGGCCTCGGCGGACCGCTGATGGAGATCCGCGAACCCGGCGCGTTCTTCCGGCGGATAGGAGCGGAGGGACTCATCGGCTTCGGCGAGTCCTACATGGCGGGGGAGTGGGACTCGCCCGACCTGGTCGGCGTCCTGACCGTCCTCGCCGCTCACGCCACAGAACTCGTCCCCCGGCCGCTGCAACGCCTGCGAGGGCTGTGGGCACTTCGGCGGCCCCCGGAGCAGGCGAACACCCCCGACGGTGCCCGGGACAACATCAGCCACCACTACGATCTCTCGAACGACCTCTTCGCGACCTTCCTCGACGAGACGCTGACGTACTCCGCGGCCGTCTTCCGCGGTTTCCCCGCCGAGCAGGACCTCCTCCCCGCAGCCCAGCACCGCAAGATCGACCGGCTGCTGGACATGGCGGGCGTGGGGCCCCACACCCGTCTCCTCGAAATCGGCACCGGCTGGGGCGAGCTGGCCATCCGGGCCGCGGAGCGGGGCGCCCGGGTCGTCACCGTCACGCTCTCGCAGGAGCAGCAGGCACTCGCCAGGGCCCGGGTCGACGAGGCCGGCCTCTCGGAGCGGGTCGAGATCCGCCTGCTCGACTACCGGCAGGTCACCGGGGAGTACGACGCGATCGTCAGCGTCGAGATGATCGAAGCCGTCGGCGAGGAGTACTGGCCGGCTTACTTCAGGACGCTGGAGCAGCGGCTCGCCCCCGGCGGCCGGATCGCGCTCCAGGCCATCACCATGCGGGACGAGCGCCTGCGCGCCGCCCGGGGCACGTACACCTGGATCCAGAAGTACATCTTCCCCGGCGGTCTGGTGCCCTCCGCCGACGCGTTGGAACGGGCGGCCGGCACCCACACGGGGCTGCTCACCGAGCAGGTCACCCGTTTCGGAACGCACTACGCGGAGACCCTGCGGCTCTGGCGGGAACGCTTCACCGCACGGGCCGAGGAGATCGAGGCGCTCGGTTTCGACGCCACGTTCCGCCGGATGTGGACCTTCTATCTCGCCTATTCGGAGGCCGGATTCCGGTCTGGCTATCTCGACGTGCAGCACATACTGCTGACCCACGGCGCCGGGAGTGACGACAGCGCCCGGCGCGCGGGCGGCTCCTCGGCCGTCACCTCGGGGCCCGGCCGGTGAACGCCTTCGACTGGGTGGCGTTCGCGCGGGGGACCGGTGCAGGCGCGGGCGCCGCGTTCGGCGTCATGCTCGTCACGTTCGCGATCGCCCTGCGCAAGGGGGTGCACCGCATCGTTGACGTGGCGTGGGGCGTCGCGTTCGCCGCCGTCGCGCTGGTCTCGTACGCCCTGTCCTCGGAGTACGGGGACGACGGCCGCCGTCTCCTGGTGACCACCCTGACCGTGGTCTGGGGGCTTCGGCTGGCCGTCCACATCGCCCTGCGCGGGCGTGGGCACGGGGAGGACCCGCGTTACGCGGCGATGCTCGCCAAGGCGCGCGGGAGCACGGCCCTGTACGCCTTCTGGAAGGTGTACCTCCTCCAGGGGGCGCTGGTGCTGCTGGTCTCCCTGCCCGTCCAGGCGGCGCAGTACGTCTCGGGGCCGCTGACCTGGTGGGCCTGGGCGGGTACGGCGCTGTGGGCGGTCGGCCTCTGCTTCGAGGCGGTCGGGGACCGGCAACTGGCGCGGTTCAGGGCCGACCCTGCCCACCGCGGGCAGATCATGGACCGCGGACTGTGGGCGTGGACCAGGCACCCGAACTACTTCGGCGACTTCTGCGTCTGGTGGGGCCTGTTCCTCTTCGTCTGCGAGGAACCTGCCGTGTCGGCTGTGACGATCGTGGCGCCCGTGGTGATGAGCTTGCTGCTGATCAAGGGCAGCGGCAAGGCACTCCTGGAGCGGCACATGGCCGAGCGGCCGGGATACGCGGCGTACCGGGCGAGGACCAGCGGGTTCTTCCCTCGGCCACCGCGCCGCGACTGAGCAGACGGTCCAGGCACCGGGCGGGCCAGCACCCGCCCGGCCCGGCACCCGGTGGGTTACAACCCGCCCGGCCCGGCACCCGGCGGACCGGCCTCGCCCGGCGTCGGCCGGGGACAGGCCCACCTCCCGCCGTAGCCGGTGCTCCGCACGCGAAGGACCCGGTGGCGCCGTGCGCCACCGGGTCCTTCCCGCCTGCCCGTTCGCGCCAGCCAGCCAGCCAGCCCGCCTTCCCGCCCGGCCGTTCGCGACCGGCTGCCGCCCGTCCGTCCCTCGGCCGCTCGCTCAGGCCGGCAGGGTCATCAGCGCCAGTGGCGCGGAGGTCGGCTGCTCGGAGCCGCCGGAGGGTTCGACGGTGATGCCCATTCCGGAGGCCTCGCCGACCGGTCCCTCCATCAGCACGGCGCCGTCCGTCGCGGACGGGTTCATCAGACCGGCGGAACGCATGGTTCCGCCCTCGTCGAACCACAGCTGGTAGACCTTGCCGGCCGGGGGCCGTTCCATCCCCGAGGCCAGGAACACCGCCCGGTCCGCGCTCTGCGAGACGACGACGGTGCCGCGCGCGCCGCCCTTCAGCGTTCCCGAGCTGGTCTTCGCGTCCGGCGCCGCGATGACCTCCGCCATCTGTGCGTTCTGCCGCTCAGCCCGGCCGGCCTCCTCCCGTGCGTCCTGGGCCACCTGGTTCTGCCACACCGCGACCCCTCCGAGCGCGGCAGCGGCGGCGACACAGGCGGCGAGCAGATAGCTGGTGGTCCGCCGCCGGGCCCCGTCACCGGCTCCGGCGGCCCGGTCGAGCCGCCCGTGGGGCGGCGGCTCCTGACGTACCGTCGCGACCTCGCGCAGCACACGGTCGCGCAGTGCCGCCGGCGGTGTACGGGACACCGCGAGACCGAGCCGGGCGGCGGTCGCGGTGAACTCCCGTACCTCCTGGGAGCACGCTTCGCACGCCTCCAGATGCCGTTCGAACTCACCACGTTCGTCTTCGGGCAGCGCGTGCAGGGCGTAGGCCCCGGTCAGCGTGTGCAGGTCGGCCGTGCTCATGCGTTCACCCCCAGGCAGTCGCGCAGTCGGATCAGTCCGTCACGGAGCCGTGTCTTGATGGTCCCGAGGGGCACGGACAACAGCTCCGCCACCTCGCGGTAGGTGTGACCCTGGTAGTACGCCAGGGTCACTGACTGGCGTTGCAGTTCGGAGAGGGTCCGCAGGCAGCGGCGTACCTGTTCGCGTTCGAGCCGCGTCTCGACCTGTTCCGACACCTCGTCGAAGTCGGGTCTGCGGTCCAGGAGGGCGGCCTTGTGCTCGCGGGCCGCCGCGGCCTCCACCGAACGGACCCGGTCCACCGCTCTGCGGTGGGCCAGGGTGAGCACCCAGTTCATGGCGCTGCCGCGGGCCGGCTGGAAGCGGGGCGCCGTGCGCCACACCTCCACCAGCACTTCCTGCGCCACCTCCTCGGACTGTGCCGGGTCCCGCAGGACACTGCGCACCAGGCCGAGCACGGGTCCGCAGACCGCGTCGTACACGGAGGCGAAGGCCTGCTGATCACCCCGGGCGACCCTCACCAGGAGCTCCTGGAGATCGGGCCCCGCGGAGGGGGCTCCGCTGATGTGGACGGCTTCTTTCACGCGGGCTTCCTCCAGGTCGGCGCATCGGTTCCCTGGTGTGATTCGGAGCCGTCGCCCGCACGGATTGGTCGGTCCGCGGAAATTCTTCCACCCTCCGGGAAATCCCCGGGCACGCCTACGCCGGAGGCGTGTTCAGACGCCGGGTACGTCGGACGCGGTGGCAGCGGGAAGCGGTTCGTCCGCGCGGCTCCTCCTTCCCGCCCGGATCCTCGCCGCGCGCAGGGCCAGGAAGATCAGGAGCCCGAACGGCGAGAGCAGAACCGTCAGCACGAGCAGAGGCCCCATCACCAGCGGCGAGAGCGCCAGCCGGCGCCCTTCCAGATACATCCACTGGCCCAGCAGCAGATCCCAGGCGATGACCTGCGCCCAGACCGCGCCCGCTCCGTTGGCCAGTGCCGTCAGATCGCGGAACGTGTCGAGGTCGGGGCTGCGCACCGCGGTCCACAGTTCGGGGAAGACGGGCACCGCCATGACGAGGTAGACGGCCAGCACCGGCAGGACCGTGAGCGGGGATGCGGCGATGCGCGCGGTGGACTGCCAGCGCGGCGCGAGGATCATGAGCAGCCAGAAGGGCGCGGCGAGCAGGAACGCGATTTCGAAGAGTGCGCCGGTCATGCCGTGTGCTCCTTTTCTGCGGAGGTGTGGGAATCGCTGTCGGCGGGGGTGCGGGAATGGCTGCCGGGGCGTGCGGGGGCCGGGCGCAGCGCGGCGTACACCCCGCAGGCGGTGGCGGCCAGGATCAGGGCGGCGGTGGCGAGTGTCGCTCCGTCCGGGTGGATCAGCGGCTGTCCCCGCAGGGCCTGCCAGGTGAGCAGGGCGACGGCGGCCGCGTACGCACCGGAGGCCACGAGCACCAGACGCAGCCGGGTCCGTGGGTCGGCAAGCCGGGGAAGGCGAGACCCGAGCGCGACCAGCACCAGGAGGAGCAGCGGGAGCAGTTGGAGTGCGTGCATCCCCACGAAGTGCGGGACGCGCAGGTCGCCGCCGGTCGTCGACCAGCCGGTGAGGGGCATCGAAGGGCCGCCGTCCGGCACGCCGACGGCGTGGGCGCCGACCACGTCGGCGGTGTCGAGACCGCCCGCGGCCCGCTGCCCGGCGGTCGGCTGCGTCATCAGGAAGCCGAGGCCGGCTCCGGCCAGGGCGATGGCGATGCCCGCGCGGATCACCCAGGCCGAGGCGCGGTCCGCGATCCGGGCACGCGTCAGCAGGACCGCGATGACGAGGGTGCCTGCCCAGAGGATGACGATGGTGGCGCCCATCGCGTTGTAGAGGTTCGAGTCGAGCGGGGTGGCGGCGTTGAAGTGGCTGCGCCTCCCGCGGATCACCTGCGCGACGATGATCACCATCTCGATCAGGCTCGCCACCGCCACGACGGTCCCGGCCCACCAGCCGACGCGTCGGCCGCGTGTGAGCAGGGTCAGCATCCAGGCGAGCGAGAGCGCGTACGCCACGAACGAGACGGCGAACTTGAAGGGCTTGGCCCAGATGGGCGCACCCACGAGGACCCGGTCGTCGACCAGGATCCCGATGCCGGCGACGAGCGCCGTGACGGCCATCGCCGCGGCGAAGAGGACTAAGGGACGGTGCCAGGAACGCCAGGACGTCATAGGAGTACCCCCGTATGGATCAAGAGTCATTATGGATAGTGGAACTGTCTGCTATCCGGTAGTGGAACTATCTATCATGGGTTCCGTGATTGGCAAGGGCGGAAGGGTGAACACGCGTTGCGCATCGGTGAGTTGAGTCGCAGGTCGGGAGTTCCGGTACCGACGATCAAGTTCTACGTACGAGAAGGGCTCATGCCCGCCGGGCAGTTGACCAGCCCGAACCAGGCGACGTACGACTCCGGGCACGAGCGCAGGCTCAAGCTGATCCGGGCCCTGCTCGAAGTCGGCGGGCTCTCGCTCGCGTCGATCGGGGAGGTCATCCGCTCGATCGGCGACCCCGAGCAGCCGGTGCACAAGATGCTGGGTGCCGCGACGGACTGGATCGCGCCGCTGGAGGGCGGTGAGGCCGGGCCCGAACTGGAGGACGCCCGCGAGGACGTGGCGGAGCTCCTCGCGCGGCGCGGCTGGAAGGCCGACGCGGACTGCCCCGCGGGCGAGACCCTGGCCGCGGTGCTGGTCGCGCTGCGACGGGCCGGGCACGGGGGATTCGTCGGGTTGCTCGACGCCTACGCGGCCGCCGCCGAACCGGTGGCCCGGGCGGACCTGGACTACGTGGGGCGGATGGTGGCGCGGGAGGAACTGGTGGAGAGCGTGGTCGTCGGCACTGTGCTGGGAGAGGCGATGTTCGGCGCGCTGCGGCGGCTCGCGCACGTGGACGCGTCGGCGCGGGTCTACGGGGAGGGCGAGGAGGGGGCGGCCGGCGCCATGGGGGAGCCGGCCGCTCCCGGAAACGCCTGAACCCCGGTCGGCGTCCACGACGGTGACCGGGGTTCAGCGCGTTCGTGTTACGCGGCGCTCTCCTGCTCGCGTTCCACCTGCTCGTTCCACTCGCGCTTGACCGCGCGCCAGGCGTCGTCGCTCTGCCCCGCGCGCCAGTACCCGGAGATCGACAGCTGGGAGAGCGGGATCTGCCGTTCGAGGCGCAGGTGGCGGCGGATCTCCTTCACGAACCCGGCCTCACCGTGTACGAACGCCTGTACGTCGCCGGCGGGGAAGTCCAGGTCCTTCACAGCTGCCGTCAGGGCCTCGCCGACCGGTCGGTCACCGCGGTGCAGCCAGGTGATGGCCACGCCGTCGGGCGTGACGACCTTCTGCTCCTCCGAGGCGTCCGGTACCTCGACGTACGCGTGGACCACAGCGCCCGCGGGCATCTGCTCCAGCGTCGCGGCGATCGCCGGAAGGGCGCTCTCGTCGCCGGCCAGCAGGTGCCAGTCGGCCGACGGGTCGGGGCCGTACCCCCCGCCGGGGCCCAGGAACGTCACCTGGTCACCCGGGGTCGCGCGCATCGCCCACGGACCCGCCAGGCCCTCGTCGCCGTGCACCACGAAGTCGACCGTCATCTCCCGGGCGACCGGGTCCCACGCGCGCACCGTGTAGGTGCGGGTGGTCGGCCACAGCTCGCGGGGGCACTCCTCGCGGATCGACGCCATGTCGAAGGGATGGGCGTACTCCGCGCCCTCGGGTGCGAAGCACAGCTTGATGTAGTGATCGGTGAACCCGGAGAGGGCGAAGTCGGCGAGACCGTCACCGCCGAGCACCACCCGCACCATGTGCGGGGTGATCTGCTCGGTGCGCAGTACCTCGGCCCCCTGAGCCTTGGGTGCCTGGCGTGCCGGACGTTCTGCCACGAGGGTCTCCCTGGTTCGAGATGCTTAGGGTTACCTAAGTTAGCACCTCAGCTCCGGAGTGTGGAGAGCAGCCGCATCAGGGCGCCGCCCAGGCCCCACTGCTCCGCCAGCGCTTCCAGGGCCGCCGGATCGCGCGGCTCGCGGGGCAGCGCGGGATCGAAGGGGGGCAGGGGCACGTCGGCGGCGACCCGGACGACCTTCGGTGCGACCGCCACGTAGTCGCGTGCCTCGTACAGGCGCTTGCGCTGCGAGGGGGTCAGCCGGGCGGCGGGGTCGTCGACCGCCGCCATGATCCCGGCCAGGTCCCCGAACGCGTCCAGCAGCTTCGCCGCCGTCTTCTCGCCGATGCCGGGAACGCCCGGCAGGCCGTCGCTCGGGTCGCCTCGCAGCAGGGCCAGGTCGACGTACCCGGAGCCGTCCACCCCGTACTTCTCGCGCAGCCACGCCTCGTCGGTGACCTGGAGCGAGCCGACGCCCTTCAGTGGGTAGAGCACCCGCACCTCGCGGGCGTCGTCGACCAGCTGATAGAGGTCACGGTCGCCTGTGACGATGTCCACGGGACCGGTCGCCAGGCCCGTGAGCGTGCCGATCACGTCGTCCGCCTCGTACGGCGAGACGCCCACCCGGGCGATCCCCAGAGCGTCCAGGACGTCCTCGATGATCGGGACCTGCGGGGCCAGCGTGTCGGGGGTGTCCTCCTCGTCGGCCGTGCCCGCGGGCGTCTCCACCGCCACCCGGTGTGCCTTGTAGGTGGGGATCAGCTCGACGCGCCAGTGGGGCCGCCAGTCGGCGTCCATGCAGGCGACGAGATCGTCCGGACGGTGGTCCTGCACCAGTCGTCCGATGAAGTCGAGCAGTCCCCGCACGGCGTTGACCGGCGTGCCGTCCGGTGCGCGCACCGAGTCCGGGACGCCGAAATAGGCGCGGTAGTAGAGGGAAGCGGTGTCGAGGAGCATCAGGCGTCGCGTCACACCCCGATGATGCCGCACGCCACTGACACGGATGCCGCACGCCACCGCAGGGCCCGCCGAACCGCGGCGAGGGCCTCCCCGGGTCGAGGCCGCGCGGCCGCGCCGTACGCCGGGATGAAAAGTGAACTGGGTCACTCTCGTGTTTGGGTTACGTAAGTGAGGGCAGGCGGGCCACCGGAGCGGACCACGTCGCATGGCCAACCGATGCGCGTGCAGTGCGGACCGAATCCGCACCGCTCCACGGTCTGCCGGCGGGGGTGGCAGACCGTTTTCGGTTCAACGCGTGAGGTGTATGTGTCAAGGCTGCAAGCTGAGCACCTGTACAAGGTGTTCGGCAGACGACCCGATCAAGCCGTGCTCGAACTCGAAAGCGGCACCGACCGCGACGAGCTGCGCGCGGACGGAACGACCGCAGCGGTGATCGACGCATCGTTCACCGTGGAACCGGGTCAGATATTCGTCGTGATGGGGCTGTCCGGCTCCGGCAAGTCCACCTTGCTGCGGATGCTCAACGGACTGCTCGACCCCACGGCAGGACGCGTGCTGTTCGACGGCCAGGACCTGACGGCGCTGAGCCCCCGGGAGCTGCGCAAGGTCCGCTCCACGAAGATCAGCATGGTGTTCCAGCACTTCGCGCTCTTCCCGCACAGGAGTGTCCTGGAGAACGCCGCGTACGGCCTCGAAGTGCAGGGTGTGCCGCGCGCCGAGCGTGAGAAGCGTGCCGCCGAGGCGCTGGAGATGACCGGCCTCGCCGGCTGGGAGAAGTCCTGGCCCGACGAGCTGTCCGGCGGAATGCAGCAGCGCGTCGGCCTGGCCCGCGCGCTCGCCACGGACGCGGACCTGCTGCTGATGGACGAGTCCTTCAGCGCACTGGACCCGCTGATCCGCCGCGACATGCAGAGCCAGCTCCTCGAACTGCAGAAGCGGCTGAAGAAGACCATCGTCTTCATCACCCACGACCTCAACGAGGCCATGCGCCTCGGCGACCGTATCGCCGTCATGCGTGACGGGAAGATCGTCCAGCAGGGCACCGCCGAGGACATCCTCGTCCGCCCGGCCAACGACTACGTCGCCTCGTTCATCCAGGACGTCGACCGCTCGCGTGTGCTCACCGCGGGGTCGATCATGGAGCAGCCCGAGAAGGGCCGCTCCGACGCGGAACTGCTGGCCGGAGCACCCGCGACGGTGTCCGCCGAGACGCCGATCGCCGAGCTCTTCACCCCCTGCTCCACCAGTGGTGTCGCGGTCGCCGTGACCGACGCGGAGGGCGACGTCATCGGCGTCGTACCCCGCGACCGGCTCCTCGCCGCCCTGGGCGAGGAACCGCAGATCGAGACGGTGCTCCCCGCTCCGCGAGACGTCGAGAAGGTGACCGCCGGTGCCTAGGTTCACCTTCGGCGAATGGGTCGAGAGCGCGGTCGACTGGCTCCAGTCGAACCTCACCTGGATCTTCGACGCCATCAAGGCCGTGCTCGGCGGCATGTACGACGGCGTCGACGCCGTGCTCGGCGGCGGTGAACCGCTGCTGATGGCCGGCATCTTCGCCGTCCTGGCCTTCTGGCTGCGCGGTGTGGTCCCGGCCGCGCTCACCTTCGTGGGCTTCGCCCTGATCGACTCCCTCGCCCTCTGGGACGAGGCGATGGCGACCCTGTCGCTGGTCGTCGTGGCGGCGGTCATCACCATCGTGATCGCGGTGCCCCTGGGCATCTGGGCCGCCCGCAACAACAAGGTCAGCGCCACGCTGCGGCCGGTGCTCGACGTCATGCAGACGATGCCGGCCTTCGTCTACCTGATCCCCGGCGTCATGTTCTTCGGCGTCGGCGTCACCCCCGGCGTCATCGCCACCATCGTGTTCGCGATGCCGCCCGGCGTACGCATGACCGAGCTCGGCATCCGTCAGGTGGACGGCGAACTGGTCGAGGCCGCCGAGGCGTTCGGCACCACGCCCAAGGACACCCTGACCCGGGTGCAGCTGCCGCTCGCGCTGCCGACGATCATGGCCGGCATCAACCAGGTCATCATGCTGGCGCTGTCGATGGTCGTCATCGGCGGCATGGCCGGAGCCGGCGGTCTCGGCGAGAAGGTCTACGCCGCGATCACCCAGCTCCAGGTCGGCCTGGCCGCCGAGAGCGGTATCGCCGTCGTCATCCTCGCCATGTACCTGGACCGGATGACCGGGGCGCTCAACGAGCGCGTCTCCCCGCTCGGCCGCCGCGCCGCGGCCAAGGCCGCCGCCGGTGCGCGCCGCCTGAAGTTCACGCACTACAAGCCCGGCACCGCGGTCGCGATGGTCGGCGTGGTCGTCCTGGCGCTGATCGCGGGCGGCCTGAACCTCACGGGCGGCGACAAGGGCGGTACCGCGCAGGCCGACGGTACGGACGTCGGCCAGGGCCAGAAGATCAACCTGGGTTACATCCCCTGGGACGAGGGCATCGCCTCCACCTTCCTCTGGAAGGAACTCCTGGAGCAGCGCGGCTACACGACCGGTATCAAGCAGCTCGACGCCGGTCCGCTCTACTCCGGCGTCGCACGCGGGGACATCGACTTCCAGACGGACTCCTGGCTGCCGACCACGCACAAGGACTACTGGGACAAGTACAGCGACAAGCTGGACGACCTCGGTTCCTGGTACGGGCCGACCTCGCTGGAGCTGACGGTTCCCTCGTACGTCAAGGGCATCGACTCGCTCGACGACCTCAAGGGTCAGGGCAAGAAGTTCAACGGCAAGATCATCGGCATCGAGGCCAGTGCCGGGATGATGGGCACGCTGAACGAGAAGGTCCTCAAGGAGTACGGCCTTCAGGGTGAGTACGAGGTCGTCTCCTCCAGCACCTCCTCGATGCTGGCCGAGCTGAACGCCTCCATCAAGAAGAAGGAGCCCGTCGTGGTGACCCTGTGGTCGCCGCACTGGGCCTACGGCAAGCACGACCTGAAGAAGCTCAAGGACCCGAAGGGCGCCTGGGGCAAGGGCGAGGACGTCCACACCGTCGCGCACAAGGGCTTCGCCAAGAAGGCTCCCCCGGTCGCCGACTGGCTGAAGAAGTTCAAGCTCACCGAGGAGCAGCTCACCGGCCTGGAGAACGAGATCCAGGCGGCCGGTCAGGGCGAGGAGCAGGAGGGCGTCCGCGCCTGGCTGAAGAAGAACCCTGGCCTCGTCGACAAGCTGGCCCCGCTGCCGGCCGGTGCCGGCGGCACGGCGCAGGGCAAGGACGCGGGCAAGACCGTCAACCTGGGGTACTTCCCCTGGGACGAGGCCATCGCCAGCACGTACCTGTGGCAGAACGTGCTGGAGGACCGCGGGTACAGCACGACGGTCAAGCAGCTCGACCCCGGCCCGCTGTACACCGGTCTCGCCCAGGGCCAGATGGACGTCCAGTTCGACTCCTGGCTGCCCACCACGCACAAGGACTACTGGGACCGCTACAAGAACGACCTCACCGATCTCGGTTCCTGGTACGGGCCGACCTCGCTGGAGCTGAGCGTTCCCTCGTACGTCAAGGGCATCGACTCGCTCGACGACCTCAAGGGTCAGGGCAAGAAGTTCAACGGCAAGATCATCGGCATCGAGTCGAGCGCCGGGATGATGGGCACGCTGAACGAGAAGGTCCTCAAGGAGTACGGCCTGGAGGGTGAGTACGAGGTCGTCTCCTCAAGCACCTCCTCGATGCTGGCCGAGCTCAACCGGTCGATCAAGAAGAAGGAGCCCGTCGTGGTGACCCTGTGGTCGCCGCACTGGGCCTACGGCAAGCACGACCTGAAGAAGCTCAAGGACCCGAAGGGTGCCTGGGGCGAGGGCGAGCAGATCCACACCGTCGCCAAGAAGGACTTCCCCAAGGACTTTCCCGAGCTGACCGGCTGGCTCAAGGAGTTCAAGCTCAGTGAGGCGCAGCTGGCCTCGCTCGAGGTGGAGATCCAGAAGGGCGGCGCGGGCGAGGAGAAGGAATCCGCCCGTCGCTGGATGGATGCCAACCCGGACGTGATCGACGAGATGGCGCCCGTCGGCGGCTGATTCACCCCGTAGTACACCGCAGCACACCGAAAGGGACGGCCCCGGGATCGCACCGGGACCGTCCCTTTCGGTGTGCTCCCGGTCACTCCCCGGTAGGTTTCGCACCATTCGCTTCGGCGCCGTACGGCGAACGACATGCGTAGGGTGCTCGCAGCCGCGAGGATGGCCAGGCGGGAGGGAGCCGGACATGGACGACAAGGACACACCGCGGGTAGGTGCCGCGATCCGACGACGGCGCAGGAGCCTCGGGCTCACCCTGTCCGCGGTCGCCGTGCGCAGCGGGCTGTCCGTGCCCTTCCTCAGCCAGATCGAGAACGAACGGGCCAGACCGAGCGCCAAGTCCCTGGACCGCGTCGCGGAAGCCCTGGAGACGACGACGGCCCGGCTGAGGGCCGCCGCCGACTCGGCGCGCGCCGTCGACGTGGTGCGGGCGGGGGAGGGCGACGGGGTACGCCGAGTGGTGCGGGGCCGACATCAGCTCAGCGCCCTGGAGTTCACCGGCGAGGTGGATCTCGGACAGGAGTTCCAGCACCGCAACGACGAGGTGATGTACGTGGTGGAGGGCGCCGCCGAGGTGGAGGCCGAGGGCCAGGCGTACAGGCTGGACCGCGGCGACACGCTGTTCCTCTCCGGCGGCGTACGGCACCGCTGGCGCGCGACCGTCCCCGGCACCCGGCTGCTGGTCGTCGCGGTGGCGGAACACATCGACGCCACCTTCGACGCCCGGCGCTGAGGCGTCGGGGCCGGCCGGTCAGGCGGCGGGGACCGTCACCGGCAGCGGCGCCCGCGGCGCCGCCAACAACGTTCCGCCGGCCAGCCCCCGCAGCGTCCGCGTGGCGGCCACCGCCCAGGCCGCCACGAGGAACACGTACAGCGTGACGGCCAGCCAGGTGAAGGCCGTGAGCCCCGTGTGCCGGGCCAGCCCGGCGGCGCCGGTGACACACGTACCGACGGGGAAGGTGAAACCCCACCAGGTCATCGTGAACGTCATCCCGCCCCGCACCGCCCGTACGACCATGGCTCCCGCCAGCGCCAGCCACAGCAGCGCGAACCCCATCACCGGCACCCCGTAGAGCACCGCGAACGCGGCGAACGCGGAGGCGTACGGCGCACCGACCGCCCCCGGGGCCACGTCGGCCAGCTGATTCACGGCGGTCGTCGACTGCCCCAGCGGCCCGAGCACGAGGAAGAGCGTGGGCGTCAGGGCCAGGGGCAGCGGCCCGTGGTGCACCAGCCGGCCGAAGACCAGCGGCAGCACCACCAGCGTCGCCAGCAGCGACACCCCGAACATCGCGTAGCAGGCAAGCAGCAGCGCCTCCCGCCACTGCCCGGCGGGCAGTTCGGGCACCAGCAGCGGACCGAGCGCGGCGGAGACCATGGGCGCCACCAGCGGCAGCAGCCAGACCGGCGAGGCCGTGCCGGGCGCCGGGCGGTGGCGTACGACCATCAGGTACGGGACCACGACCGCCATGGCGAGCCCGGTCACCGTGCCGAGGACGAACAGCACCGCGTCCACGGCGACCGCGGCCTCGTGCCCGATCACATCCCCGCCGACCACCATCGTGGCCCCGCCGACCGCGAGCAGCGCCATGGAGAGGCAGCCGTAGAACGGGGCGACCGCGGGGTCCAGGAGGTGGGCGCGTGCCTGGTCGCGGTGGAGCAGCCAGTGGCCGGCGCGGGCCGCGAGGACGACGGCGAGCAGGACGGCGGAGAGCGCCCACACGACGGTGCAGGCCGCCCGCAGCCAGCCGGGGTCGCCGGGCAGGGCCACGCCCGCACTCGCCACGATCGCGGTCCCCATGACCGTCGCGTACCAGTTGGGTCCGACGTACCGCAGCGCCGGAAGCCGCAGGGCGGCCGGGCGGTACGCACCGGCGCTTGTCTGGGTCCGCAGATAGATGGCCATGGCACGATTCTCGTGACGTGCGGGGTCCCCCACCAGGGAGGCCTGCCCTATGAGGTCATAAGCTGCCTTTATGTCCAGCGATCAGCACGAGTCACGGCCCGCGCCCCTGTCCCACCGGGTCCCCGACCTCGGAGCGCTGGAGCTGCTTCTCGCCGTCGCCCGGCACGGCAGCCTCGGCCGGGCGGCCCGGGACGTCGGCATCACCCAGCCCGCCGCGTCCAGCCGCGTGCGCTCGATGGAGCGACAGCTCGGTGTCGCACTCCTGGACCGCTCGCCCCGCGGCTCCCGGCTGACCGACGCCGGAGCGCTCGTCACGGACTGGGCCCGCAGGATCGTGGAAGCGGCCGAGGCGTTCGACGTGGGCGCACAGGCGCTGCGCGACCGGCGCGACTCCCGGCTGCGGGTCGCCGCCAGCATGACGATCGCCGAGTACCTGCTGCCCGGCTGGCTGATCGCGCTGCGCGCCGAACGGCCGGACACGGCGGTGTCGCTGCTCGCTGGGAACTCGGCTGCGGTCGCGCGGCGCCTGCTCGCCGGCGAGGCCGATCTGGGGTTCGTGGAGGGCCTCTCGATACCGGAGGGGCTCGACGGCACGGTCATCGCCCACGACAGGCTCGTCGTCGTGGTCGCCCCCAGCCATGCGTGGGCCCGCCGGCGCACCCCCCTGACCCCCGCGGAACTGGCCGCGACCCCGCTCATCCTGCGTGAGTACGGCTCCGGCACCCGCCAGGTCCTGGACGCCGCACTCGCCGTACACGGCGGTCTGGCGCAGCCGCTCCTGGAACTCTCGTCCACCACGGCGGTGAAGGGCGCGGCGGAGAGCGGCGCGGGACCCTGTGTCCTGAGCGAACTCGCGCTCGGCGAGGAACTGTCGGCCCGCCGCCTCGTCAAGATCCCCATCGCGGGGGTACGGCTCCGGCGCCAGCTCCGCGCGGTCTGGCCCACCGGCCACCGTCCCACCGGCCCGGCCCGCGATCTGCTGTCGCTGACGGGCCGGGAGCCGTAGACCGTCTCAGCGGAGGGCGCCGCGTGCGTGCGCGGTGGCGTGGGCCGGAGCGGCGGCGGCAGCCGGAGCCGGAGTGGGAGCCGGAGGCCGATTCCCGGCCGTACGGGCCGTGCATGCCGCCACCAGGGCGCGCATCACCCGCTGGTCCGTGCCCATCTCCGGATGCCACTGCACCCCGAGGACCCACGGGTCGCCGGGGACCTCGACCGCCTCGACCGTGCCGTCGGCCGCGTGGGCCGAGACGACGAGGCCCGGAGCCGGCCGGTCCACCGCCTGATGGTGGTAGGTGGGCACCGCGCACTCCTCGGGCGCGATCGACGCGTACCGGGTACCGGGCACCGGCCTCACCGTGTGCTCGCCGAGCACTCCGGCCGTCCCGGGCGGCCCCGCGTGTCCGTCGACGTGCTGGACCAGGGTGCCGCCCAGCACCACGTTCAGCAGCTGCATCCCGCGGCAGATCCCGAGCACCGGGATGCCCGACTCCAGAGCCGCACGCAGCAGGGCCGTTTCCCAGGCGTCGCGTTCGGTCGCGGCGGGTCCTGTCCTGACGTCCCGCTCCGCGCCGTAAAGTCCGGGGTCCACGTCCGCGCCGCCCGCCACGAGCAGGCCGTCCAGCCGGGCCACCGCCGCCGCCGCCCTCTCCGGAGCGTCCGGGGGCAGCAGCGCGGCCAGGGCGCCGCAGTCCTGGACCAGCCGCGGATAGCCGAGGGGCAGGAGAGCGGCGGGAAGCTCCCACACACCCCAGCGGGCGACGGGCTCCAGATAGGTCGTGAGGCCGATGAGAGGTTCGGGCATGGTGCGTTCCCTCCGGCCCGCCGGCTGCCCGGCCGGCCCGGTCCAATGGTGTTGCCGCACACCTTTGCGCGGTGGGTGGCGTGACGCAAGACGTCGTCGCCGTCAGGTCAGAAATCCCCGGAGCAGCGCCGCGGTGCCCGCGCAGTGTTCGCGCATCACGGCACGTGCGGCCTCCTCGTCCCTGTCGAGTACGGCTTCGACGAGCGCCGTGTGCTGATGCTGCGCGTGTTCGAGGTTGCGGACGAGCACGGGTATGCAGTCCAGCAGGTCGTTCACGGTCGCACGGACCGCGGCGTACTGCGCGGTGAGCGAGGGCGACCCGGACAGTTCGGCAAGTGTCAGGTGCAGCAGGGTGTCGTGTCTTCGGTAGTCGGGCAGAGGTGCTTCGTGTGTCGCCGTCAGAGCCCTGCGCAGCCGTTCGCTGCCCTCGTCGTCGAGCCCGCGTGTGGCGCACAGGCCGGCCGCCCCGGACTCCAGGACCTCGCGGAAGCGCAGGACGTCCTCGATGTCGACGGCCGCGACCCGGCGGCGCAGCTCGCCCTCGCCCGCCGCGCCGGTCCGGGGCAGCACGAACGTGCCTCCGTACCGTCCGCGCCGGCTCTCCAGCAGCCCCTGCTCCTGGAGCACCTTCAGCACCTCGCGCAGCGTCACGCGGCTGATCCCGAGGAGTTCGGCCAGCTCGCGCTCCGCGGGAAGCCGCTCTCCGCCGGGCACGAGACCGAGCCTGACCACCTGGAGGATCTGCTCCAGTGCCTCCTCGAAGCCGTTGCCCGCGCGGACCGGTCGCAGCACCGATGTCAGCCGGTCGACGGATCCGATTCCGCCGGTTTGCTCGGCCACGTCCCGATCCCCTTCCCATCAATGGTTCATTCCCATACCTTAAGCCTTCCGGCTGGCCCAAGGAGGAGCATCCCGTGGCAGACCGAACACCCCCGCTCGGGACCGAGGAACTGCGCGTCCTCGTCGCGGGCGGAGAGATCGACACCGTCGTCCTCGCCTTCCCCGACATGCAGGGACGGCTTCAGGGCAAACGGTTCGCCGCCACGTTCTTCCTGGAAGAGGTCCTGGAGCACGGCACCGAGGGCTGCAACTACCTGCTGGCCGTCGACACCGACATGAACACCGTCGACGGATTCGCCATGTCCTCCTGGGACAACGGGTACGGCGACTTCGTCCTGCGCCCCGACCTCGGCACGCTGCGCAGAATCCCCTGGAACGAGGGCACGGCCATGGTCATGGCCGACCTCGCCTGGGAGGACGGCTCGCCCGTCGTCGCCGCACCCCGCCAGATCCTCCGCCGTCAGCTGGAGCGCCTCGCCGGACACGGCCTCACCGCCCACGTCGGCACCGAGCTCGAGTTCATCGTCTTCAAGGACACCTACGAGCAGGCCTGGGACCGCAACTACCGCGACCTCACACCGGTCAACCAGTACAACGTCGACTACTCCGTCCTCGGCACCGGCCGCATCGAACCCCTCCTGCGCCGCATCCGCAACGACATGACGGCCGCGGGCCTGACCGTCGAGTCCGCCAAGGGCGAATGCAACCCCGGGCAGCACGAGATCGTCTTCCGCTACGACGAGGCCCTGGTCACCTGCGACCAGCACGCCGTCTACAAGACCGGATCCAAGGAGATCGCCGCGCAGGAAGGCGTCGCGCTCACCTTCATGGCGAAGTTCAACGAGCGTGAGGGCAACTCCTGCCACATCCACCTCTCCCTCCAGGACGCCGAAGGCCGGAGCGTCATGGCGGGGGAGGACGGGGCCATGTCGCCGCTCATGCGCCACTTCCTCGCCGGGCAGCTCGCCGCCCTGCGCGAGTTCTCTCTCCTCTACGCACCGAACATCAACTCGTACAAGCGCTTCCAGCCGGGCTCCTTCGCCCCGACCGCCGTCGCCTGGGGTCACGACAACCGCACCTGCTCCCTGCGCGTCGTCGGACACGGCCCTTCGATGCGTTTCGAGAACCGGCTGCCCGGCGGCGACGTCAACCCGTACCTCGCCGTGGCCGGACTGGTCGCCGCCGGACTCCACGGCATCGAGCGGAAACTCGAACTCCCCGACGCCTGCGACGGCAACGCGTACACGGGCGACTACGCACACGTCCCCACCACCCTGCGCGAAGCCGCGGAACTCTGGGAGCACGGCGAAGTGGCCCGGACGGCCTTCGGCGACGAGGTCGTCGACCACTACCGCAACATGGCCCGCGTCGAACTGGAAGCCTTCGACGCCGCCGTCACCGACTGGGAACTCCGCAGGTCGTTCGAAAGGCTCTAGCGTGCACCAGATCCTCAACCCGGCGACCGAAGAGGTCATCGCCACCGTCCCCGCGACCAGCCGCGCCGAGGTCGACGCTGCGGTCGTACGGGCCCGTCGTGCCCAGCACGGATGGGCGGCCGCCGCCCCCGCCGACCGGGCCCGGCTGCTGCGCCGGTTCGCCACCGTCGTCGACGAACACGTCGAGGAGCTGGCCGCGCTGGAGGTCCGCGAGGCCGGACACACCCTCGGCAACGCCCGCTGGGAGGCGGGCAACGTCCGCGACCTGCTCGACTACGCGGCCGGGGGAGTGGAGCGCCTCACCGGCCGTCAGATCCCGGTCGCGGGCGGCCTCGACATCACGTTCCTCGAACCGCTCGGCGTCATCGGCGTGATCGCCCCCTGGAACTTCCCGATGCCGATCGCCGCGTGGGGCACGGCCCCCGCACTCGCAGCCGGCAACGCCGTCATCCTCAAGCCCGCCGAGACCACCCCGCTCACCGCTCTGCGACTGGCCGGCCTCGCCCTGGAGGCCGGCCTCCCCGAGCACCTCTTCCAGGTGCTCCCCGGTGCGGGTGACATCACGGGCGCCGCCCTGGTCGAGCACCCCGGCATCGCCAAGATCGTGTTCACCGGCTCCGGCCGTGTCGGCAGGCAGATCATGGCGAGCTGCGCGACCCAGGTGAAGCGGGTCACCCTGGAACTGGGCGGCAAGAGCCCTAACATCGTCTTCGCCGACGCCGACCTGGAAGCGGCGGCCGCCGCCGCACCCATGTCCTTCCTCGACAACGCGGGCCAGGACTGCTGCGCCCGCACCCGCATCCTCGTCCAGCGCGAGGCGTACGACCGGTTCCTGGCCCTGCTCACCCCGGCCGTCGAGTCGGTCGTGGTCGGCGACCCGGCGGACGAGAAGACCCAGATGGGCCCGCTCATCTCCAGGGCGCAGCTGGAACGCGTACGGTCCCACGTCCCCGAGAACGCGGCGGCGGTCCGGGGCAGCGCGCCCGCCGGCCCCGGCTTCTGGTTCCCGCCGACCGTCCTCACGGACGCCGCCCCGGACTCGCCCGCCGCGACCGAGGAGATCTTCGGACCGGTCGCCGTGGTCCTCCCCTTCGACGACGAGGACCACGCGGTCCGTCTCGCGAACGCCACCGAGTACGGCCTGTCCGGCTCGATCTGGACCCGCGACGTCGGCCGCGCGCTGCGGGTCTCGAAGGGCGTGCGCGCGGGCAACCTCTCGGTCAACTCGCACTCCAGCGTGCGCTACTCGACCCCCTTCGGCGGCTACGGGAAGTCCGGTCTGGGCCGCGAACTGGGCCCCGACGCCCTGACGGCATTCACCGAAACCAAGAACGTCTTCATCAACACGGAGGCCTGAACCCCATGACCGACACCACCCCCCAGTGCCGCCGTCTGGTCGGCCGCACCGCCGTCATCACCGGTGCCGGCAGCGGCATCGGCCGCGCGACGGCCCGCAGGCTGGCCTCCGAGGGAGCGCACGTTGTCTGCGGCGACATCGACGAAACGGCGGGCAAGGCCGCCGCCGACGAGGTCGGCGGCCTGTTCGTACGCGTCGACGTCACCGATCCCGAAGAGGTCGATGCGCTCTTCGCGGCCGCGTACGACACCTACGGCTCCGTGGACATCGCCTTCAACAACGCGGGCATCTCCCCGCCCGAGGACGACTCCATCCTCACCACGGGCCTGGAGGCATGGAAGCGCGTCCAGGACGTCAACCTCACCTCCGTCTACCTCTGCTGCAAGGCCGCCCTCCCCTACATGCGCCGCCAGGGCCGGGGCTCGATCATCAACACCGCTTCGTTCGTGGCCCGGATGGGGGCTGCGACCAGCCAGATCTCGTACACCGCGTCCAAGGGCGGCGTCCTCGCCATGTCGCGCGAGCTGGGCGTGCAGTTCGCCCGCGAAGGGATCCGGGTCAACGCACTGTGCCCGGGCCCGGTGAACACCCCGCTGCTCCAGGAGCTGTTCGCCGCGGACCCGGAGCGGGCCGCACGCCGACTCGTCCACATCCCCGTCGGCCGGTTCGCCGAGGCGACCGAGATCGCGGCGGCCGTCGCCTTCCTGGCGAGCGACGACTCCTCGTTCGTCAACGCCACGGACTTCCTCGTCGACGGCGGAATCTCGGGCGCCTACGTGACACCGGCCTGACCGGTCCCCGGGCCGTCAGGTCCTTCGAAAGGCCCCCGCAGGGGGGCCGACCGGGCCTCGAACGCGGACTCTAGAGTGGGCGGATGACCAACGCGACACCGCCCGGCTGGTATCCGGACGCCGCAACACCCGGCACCGAGCGCTGGTGGGACGGCGTCGCCTGGACCGCGCACACCCGCCTGCCCGGCACCGTCGCGCCCGGTGCGCACCAGGCGTACGCCACGGGGGCGTCCGGCGTACCGCAGCCGCGGCGCCCCGGCGGCAGCACCCGAATCATCGCCACGGCCCTGGCGGGCCTTGTCGTCGTCGGTGCGGTGGTCACCGGCGCCGTACTGCTCGGCAAGGACGACGGCGGCGGGGACGCGAAGCCGGCGCCGAGCAGTTCGGCCCCCGCCCCCACGGGCAGCGCGTCATCGGACGCGCCGACGCCCGGCGCCACGCCGACGGACGACCCCGAGGTCCTCGTCGACCAGCTCAACGGCATCACCCTGCCCGTGCCGGAGGGGTGGGGGAAGCCGGAGAACACCCTGGAACAGGCGACGACGGCGATGCGAACGCTCGTCTCCTACCGCTGCCCCGGCAACTCGGGGAGCCTCTGCTACCACGGCACGGTCAGCAGCAGCACGGCGACCGGCGATCTCACCTCCGTCGAGGCGCTGGCGAAGCGGGACATCAGGACCGCCGCGAAGAACGCGTACGACGAGAACTCCCTCGGCAGCCGCATCCACGGCGGCATCGTGTCCCACAAGGAGCTCGCGTCCACCTCGGTCGCCGTGGCCGGGCGCAGTGGCTATCTGGTGCGCTGGCGGGTCACCACGGGCAAGGGGCCGGGCGGCTATGTGCAGTCCCTCGTCTTCCCCTCGGCCGTGGGCAGTGAGACACCCGTCGTCGTGCGCTTCGCCTTCGACGCGGGCGAGGACGACCTGCCGCTCACCCTCATGGACACCATCACCAGGGGCATCCGCCCGATCGGCGACAGCGCGACGAGCGGGGGAGTGGGCAGCTCGATCGCTCCCTGATCCCCCGACCTCGGCCACCGGCCGGTCAGAGGAACGTCCGGCCCTCTCCTCGGTACGTCGGCACGGTGGCCGTGATCCGGTCCCCCTCGATCAGCTGGAGCTCGGCGAAGCGCTCGCAGAGCTCACCGGCCTTCGCGTGCCTGAACCACACCTTGTCGCCGATCAGGAGATCGTCGGCGGGGGAGCCGATCAGCGGGGTCTGCACCTCACCGGGACCCTCCTGCGGGTCGTAGCGCAGCCCCTCCGGCAGATACGGGACGGGCAGCCGGTCGGGCCCCGCGGCCCCGGACGCCGGATAGCCGCCACCGAGCACCGTCACCACACCGACGCCGGGCCGCCGGACCACCGGCTGGGCGAACAGGGCGGCCGGGCGGCCCGTGAACGACGTGTAGTTGTCGAAGAGCCGCGGTACGTAGAGACCCGATCCGGCCGCGATCTCCGTCACCGCGGACTCCGCGGCCGTGTGCTGCACACTGCCGGTGCCGCCACCGTTCACGAACTCCAGGTCCGGGGTGACCGCGCGGACCGCGCGCACCACCTCGGCCCGCCGCGCCGCCAGTTCCCTACGGGCCGCGGTCTGCATCAGCCGCACCGCCCGTGAGCGCAGCGGCCGCCCTGCGACGGAGTCACCGACACCGGCGACATGGCCCTCGTACGCCATGAGCCCCACCAGCCGGAAGCCCGGCCTGCGGGCCACCGAGCGCGCCAGATCCGCCAGTTGGGCGGGCGAGCGCAGGGGCGAGCGCAGCGCCCCGATCCTGACGCGGCCGCCGAGCAGCCGCAGCGAGGTGTCCAGCTCGAGACAGACCCGGATCTCCTCCCGGCCACCGGCCCGCGCGGCGTCGATCAGCTCCAGCTGGGACACGTCGTCGACCATGACGGTCACCGCCCCGGCGAGTTTCGGATCCCCGGCCAGCTCGGCGTAGGCGGCCCGGTCGGCCGACGGATACGCCAGCAGGACGTCCTCGAAACCGGCACGGGCCAGCCACAGCGACTCCGCCAGGGTGAACGACATGATCCCCGCGAAACCGGGACGTGCGAGCACCCGCTCCAGGAGGGCCCGGCAGCGCACCGACTTGCTCGCCACCCGGACCGGTTTGCCCGCGGCCCGGCTCACCAGATCGTCCGCGTTGGCGTCGAACGCCTCCAGATCGACCACGGCGAGCGGGGCGTCGAGATGGGCGGTGGCCCGGTCGTAGCGGGTCCGGTCAGCGGCTCGGGCAGTCATGGCCGCAGCTTGCCAGACACCCGTACCCCTGGGTAGGGGGACGATCGGGGCAGATCCCCCGAGCCGTGGAGTCCGTTCCCGAGGGGCGCCCGCGAACCCGTAGAGTGACCGTCACGCGCTGACCAACGGGCCCGCCCGTGAGGGTGGTCCGCGGGCGGTACGAGGACGCGAACCAGGGGGCCGGATGAGTACCGAGGCGCAACGCGCTCCCGTGCCGCCCCGCCCGACCACGCCGCCCCTTCCGGCGACGGCCCGTCACGACGCACCGCAGCCCCCGGAGCCCTCCCACCGGAACACACCGGCCGGGCAGGAGCCGCCGGCTCCGGCATCGCCACCGGATCGCGGGCAGCCGCCGGCCGCCGCACCCCGCCAGGAACCGCCCACCCGCGCCCCGCAGCAGCAGCGGTCGCCCGCTCCGGCTCCCGCTCCCACGCAGCCTCAGCCGACGGCACCTGCCGCATCGCCGCAGCCCTCACAGCCCCGGCCGTTCACCCCGGCACAGCGGCAGGAGCAGCCCGAGACATCGGCTCCGGCCCAGCAGCCCTCGCAGCCCCGGCCGTCCGCCCCGGCACAGCGGCAGGAGCAGCCCCAGCCGTCGGCTCCCGCACCGCGGCAGCAGCCCTCCGCCTCGGATCAGGCGAAGCCGTCCCCCGCCGTGCACCAGCAGCCGGCTCCGGCACCGGCCCCAGCACCCGCTTCCGCCCCCACGCCGCAGCCACCCACGCACGCCCCCCACCAGCAGCCCACCCCCGCTCAGCCGCAGCCCCCCGCCCGCCCCGCGCCGAGCCGGCCTTCGAACCAGCCTCCGAACCAGCCCCCGAGCCGGCCGCAGCCCGGGCAGGTCCCGCCCGCCCCGCCCTCGCCCGTCGAGACGACCACGCGGTTGCGGCCCGTGCCTCCGGCCGGCCCGGTCGCGGGGTTCGGAGCCGGCCCCGCAGCCGGGCCGCATCCCGGGGTGCCCGCAGGGCCGCCGCCCCCCGTCACGCGCCGCAGGCCCGTAGGAGCCGTGGATCTCTCCGCGGCGCCCGGATCCGCCCCGGCGCCCTACCCGCACCATCACGCGCACCAGCAACCGCACCCGTACCCCAACACCTTCGCCCCGCCCCGCTACACCTTCCCCGAGACGCCCGTCGAGACCACCACCCGGCTGCGCCCCGTGCGCCCGCGCCACCCCGCGCGGACCCTGGGCGCCGCGGCCTGTGTCGTGCTCGGGCTCGGGCTGATCGGGGGCGCGGTCACCGGGGCCTGGCTCACCGGGGACTCCTCGGCCGACTCCGGTGCCCGCACCGCGTACAGCGAGGGCCGCACCGCCTGGCACAGCGTGCCCGTCGGCACCCTCTTCCCGGCAACGCTCAAGGGCGACGGCGCGGGCCCCGGGGCCACGGACCGCGTCTGGACCCGGGTCGCCGTCGCCCCGGACAGCACCTGCGCCAAAGGGCTGGACCCACTGCTCCTGAAGACGCTGCGCCCCGTCGGCTGCGACCGCATGGTGCGGGCCACCTACACCGACGCGACCAACAGCAGCGTCGTCACCGTCGGAATGGTCTTCACCGAGGCGGACTCCGAGGGGATGAGGGCGCTGAGCACCCGGTTCACGGGCCAGCGACTCGACGGGCGCGCCGACCTGATGCCCCGCACGTACGCCCCCGAGGGGACCGTCGCCGCCGGCTTCGGCGACCGGCAGCGTGCCAGCTGGACCGTGCACGTCCTGACCGAGGTGCCCGTCGTCGTCTTCGCCGTCTCCGGCTTCGCCGACGGACGCCCGGTCACCGAGCCGCAGCCCGCCGCCGAGGCCATGGCCGCGGGCGCGACGACGGCCGTCGCGCAGGCCGGGCTCGGCCACGAGGCGAAGGGTGTCGCGGACCGGGTGGAGCGCGGCCTGCGCAAGACCGTCACCGAGCTCACGGAGCAGCCCGAATGAACCGCCGACGCCCGCCCGGACGCCGCCGCCGGGCCCTCGCGGCGGCCTGCGCCGCCACCGCTCTCACCCTGGTCCCCGCCGCACCCGCCCACGCCGACGGCATCCGTGACCAGCAGTGGGGGCTCGAAGCGCTCCACACCGAGCGGGCCTGGCAGACGACCAAGGGCGAGGGCATCAAGGTCGCCGTCCTGGACACGGGTGTCGACGCCGAGCACCCCGACCTCGCGGGCCAGGTACTGCCCGGCAAGGACCTGATCGGCTTCGGCGCCGAGCGCGGCGACCGGGCCTGGGCGCTGCACGGCACCGCGATGGCCGGAATCATCGCGGGCCGGGGTAACGGCCCGGGCAGGGGCAGCGGCGTGCTCGGTATCGCCCCCGAAGCCAAGATCCTGCCCGGCCGGGTGATCCTGGAGTCCAGCGACCGGTCCCGCGCGAAGGCACGCGCATCACGCGGTACCGCCCTCTCGGACGGCATCCGCTGGGCCACCGACCAGGGCGCGGACGTCATCAACCTCTCCCTCGGCGACGACAGCAAGTCCGCTCACCCCGACCCCAGCGAGGACGCCGCCGTCCAGTACGCCCTGGCCAAGGGCGTCTCCGTCGTCGCGTCGGCCGGCAACAGCGGCGAGAAGGGCGACCGCATCTCGTACCCGGCCGCCTATCCCGGCGTGATCGCGGTCGCGGCCGTCGACAAGTACGGCACGCACGCCGCGTTCTCCACCCGCCGGTGGTACGCCACCGTCAGCGCACCCGGTGTCGACGTCGTCGTGGCCAACCCGGACCGTCACTACTACATCGAGTGGGGCACCTCCGCGGCCGCCGCGTTCGTCTCCGGGGCCGTCGCCCTGGTTCGCGCCGCCCACCCGGACCTGACCCCCGCCCAGATCAAGAAGCTCCTCGCGGACACCGCCCGCAACTCGCCACCGGAAGGCCGCGACGACGCGAGGGGATACGGACTCGTCGACCCGGCCGCCGCGATCGAGGCCGGATCGCGCATCCGTACCGCCAGGAACCCGGACTCCGCCGCGACCGGTTACGCCAAGCAGTACTTCGGCCCCGGCCCCACGCAACGGACCGAGGACGACGGCCCGGCGAGCTGGCTGGCCCCCACCGCCGGCGGACTCGGCGCCGTGCTGCTGGCTCTTGCCGTCGCCCTGTGGCGGGCCAGGGAAGGCCGGGGCGCCTAGCCAGGCCCTGTCGTCCGGCTCGTGCCGGGCGCAGGAAGTCCGGCACGAGCGCCTGCGGCGTCGTCGTCCATCACCCACGCTCCGTCCCGCAGCCGCAGGCACCGGACCCCGCTCCCTGTTCCGGCCTGGTCCCGCCTGGTCCGAAGGAGTGGCCCTAGGCCGTGCCGCCGGCCGCCTTCGCGACCACCCCGACCGCCGCCCGGGCCACCGACTCGACGAGCGCGATCCCCGCCTCCTTCGTGGCGTGCCCGTCGGAGAGCACGGCGACCAGATGGCTACGCCCGTCGGCGACGACCCGGCCGATGCTGTTGACGTCCCACAGCCCGGTCGTGGTCCGTGGCATCCAGCCGTTCTTCAGCGACCAGCCGGTGCCCGCAGCCGACACCCCCCACTGCTGGTCCGCCTCGACCTCTCCCATCAGCTCCCCCACGTACGCCCGGGAATCCGGGGACAGCGGGGACTCCCCGGCCGGACCGAAGACCGCCCGGAGCAGACGCACCTGGTCCGACGCGGTCGTCCGCGTCAGCCCCCACGCGTTCGCGGCGGTCGTCGACGTCAGCCCGAGGCGGGCATTGGCCGCGTCGAGCCCCTCCGCACCGCCGATCACCCGCCACAACCGGGTGGCCGACGTGTTGTCGCTGCGCCGGATCATCGCCTCCGCGAAGCCGTGCTCGGCGCCGCTCAGCTCACGTCGCTCGTCCTGGACGAGGAGCAGGAGGGCCACCAGCACGTTCACTTTGACGATGCTGGCGGTGTCGTACGTGGCCGCGTCCCCGTATACCGCGAGGGCACCGCTCCCGCCGTCCACGGCCACCGACACCGCTCCGCCACCGATCAGTGGCGCCACCGCATCCTTCAGTTCCGCGTCGAGATCCACCCCGGCCTCCCTCGCTCGTCGCCGCCGCTGCCGGCGGACTCGCAGCGGACGATACGGACGAGGGAGCGACGGCTCCGTGACCGGGCGGCCGACCCACCGGGAACGCGCCCCCGCGGCCGAACCAGCGGGCCGGGCCCGCGAGCAGCACCGGTCACGGAGGTGGAGCCCATGGAGCCGCGCATCCTGTGGCGGGTCATGCTCCGCACGTCGTCGAGGGCACCAGGCAGCATCTGTGTCCGACGTGTCCGGCCTGTCATCGGGAGGAGGACCCGACCTGTCGCCGGCAGGAGGAAGCCGACCGACTACGCTCGTCCCGTGGCGCTCAAGAACATTCCGGACCCCGGTTTCTCCGACGACGACGGCACGGCATCTCCCGAGCTGACCGCGGCACTCGCCGCCTGGTCACAGGACCGGAAGGCCGTCGGCCCGGTCCTCGAGGCGCTGCTGGGCGCCCGGTTGCTCGTTCCGGTCGTCGCCGTGCTCGGCGAGGTGGAGGAGGACGAGAACGGGCTGCGCCGCGAGAAGACGAGCGACATGGCCGTCCCCACCCTCCAGGCCGGTGACCGGCGCGCTCTGCCCGCCTTCACCTCCACCGCTTCGCTGGCCCTCTGGGACCCGGAGGCGCGGCCCGTCGCCGTACCCCTGCACCAGGCGCTCCAGGCCGCCGCCCACGAGAAGGCGGACACCGTGGTGCTCGACCTCGCCGGCCCCGTCGCGTTCGAGCTGACCGGTTCCGCGCTGCGTGCCCTCGCCGAGAACCGTGCCAGCGCCGACCCGCTCGACGATCCGGCCGTCGTCGCGGCGGTACGGGACGTCGTCGCCGCCGAACCCGCCGTGGTCCGGGCCCACCTGGGCCCCGGACCGGCCGACGGCATCGTGGCGGTGGTCCTCACCCCGGACGCCGTTCCCGCCGAGGCCGCGCAGCGGCTGGCCGGGGCGCTGGCGGCCAGTGAGGCGCTGCGTGCCCGCCTGGTACGCGGACTGGACCTGGCACTGCTGCCGGCCGGCGCCGCCGCCCCGAACGCACCCCTGTTCACCCGCTGACCCCGCACACGTATGAGGCGAGCCCGCAACCTGTCACAGGCTGCGGGCTCGCGTCGTAGGGAGGAATGGGCGGACGGCCGAGGGCAGGGACTAGCCGTAGACAGGTCCCGTGTACTTCTCGCCCGGGCCCTGACCGGGCTCGTCCGGTACGGAGGACGCCTCGCGGAACGCCAGCTGGAGCGACTTCAGGCCGTCACGCAGCGGGGACGCGTGGAAGGTGCTGATCTCGGTCGTGCTCGCGTCGAGCAGGCCCGCCAGGGCGTGCACCAGCTTGCGGGCCTCGTCCAGGTCCTTGTGCTCGTCGCCGTCCTCGGTGAGGCCGAGCTTCACGGCGGCTGCGCTCATCAGGTTCACGGCGACCGTCACGATCACCTCGACCGCGGGGACCTCCGCGATATCGCGGGCCATGTCGTCGAAGCCGGGGGATTCACTGCGGGGGGTCGCGTCACTCATGTCCCACACGATAAGGCCATGCTCAGGCGCCCCCGACTGCGGGAGAGGCTCCACGCCCTGCCCCGGCCGGCGACGCCTCATGGGTTCGCGGCACCCGGCCGGAGCTGCTAACCTTGTGTAACGACCGGCCGGACACCTATGTGCTCGGCCCACAAGTGGAGGCTCCGATCTCCCACCTGACTGTCCTCCGGGACAGCGGGTCACCGGTCAGGTGGCGCCCATCGTTCCGTACGGACGATGGAGCTGCCCGATGCGCCCCGCGGTTGACGCGGCGGTGTTCCGGTATTTCCAGGAGCCCCGCCTGTGTCCCGTCCGGGGCATTTTTCGTGTCCCGTCACGGTTGGTCTTTCGAAACAGACGTTACGTGGCTGTCCGCCAGGCGGCCACGTGGTGCTACCGAGGAGGATCCATCAGCGCCGAGCCCCGCATCAACGACCGGATTCGCGTTCCCGAGGTGCGACTTGTCGGTCCCAGCGGCGAGCAGGTCGGGATTGTTCCGCTTGCCAAGGCCCTGGAGCTCGCACAGGAGTATGACCTCGACCTGGTCGAGGTGGCGGCGACAGCCCGTCCCCCCGTGTGCAAGCTCATGGACTACGGGAAGTTCAAGTACGAGTCGGCCATGAAGGCCCGTGAGGCGCGCAAGAACCAGGCGCACACGGTCATCAAGGAAATGAAGCTCCGGCCGAAGATCGACCCGCACGACTATGACACCAAGAAGGGTCACGTCGTTCGGTTCCTCAAGCAGGGTGACAAGGTCAAGATCACGATCATGTTCCGTGGTCGTGAGCAGTCCCGCCCCGAGCTGGGCTTCCGACTGCTCCAGCGTCTCGCTTCGGACGTGGAGGACCTCGGCTTCATCGAGTCCAACCCGAAGCAGGACGGCCGGAACATGATCATGGTTCTGGGCCCGCACAAGAAGAAGACCGAAGCCATGGCCGAGGCCCGTGAGGCCCAGGCCGCCCGCAAGGCGGAGCGTCAGGGTTACGCCCACGACGCCGAGTCCGAGGGCGACGCAGCCGAGGCTCCGGCCGAAGCTGCCGAGGCCCAGGCAGAGACACCTTCCGAGGCGTGACCTCTGGGGGTCGCCATCCAGGCGCCCCCAGGTCCCCGCGGAATATCCCACCAAAGATCTGACGCCCCTGCAGTCCGGTGCCCCGCACCGCGAGGGGCGCCACTGACGAGGAGAGAACGGCGCGATGCCGAAGAACAAGACGCACAGCGGTGCCAGCAAGCGCTTCAAGATCACCGGCTCCGGCAAGGTGCTCCGCGAGAAGGCCGGCAAGCGCCACCTGCTCGAGCACAAGTCGTCCAAGAAGACCCGCTCGCTGTCCGGCACGGTCGTCGTGGCTCCGGCCGACGCCAAGAAGATCAAGAAGCTTCTCGGCAAGTGAGTCGTCGCCCCCGCTCATCAGGGGGCGCGATCTCGATCCGACCGGGACCAATTCGTTTCCGGGCCGTGTGAGTACCGACCACGGCCCCGCTACAAGGAGTTAACAAGTGGCACGCGTCAAGCGGGCAGTCAACGCCCACAAGAAGCGCCGGGCAATTCTCGAGGCGGCAAAGGGTTACCGCGGTCAGCGTTCGCGCCTGTACCGCAAGGCCAAGGAGCAGGTCACCCACTCCCTGGTCTACAACTACAACGACCGCAAGAAGCGCAAGGGCGACTTCCGTCAGCTGTGGATCCAGCGCATCAACGCCGCTGCCCGCCAGAACGGCATGACGTACAACCGCCTCATCCAGGGTCTGAAGGCCGCCAACATCGAGGTGGACCGCAAGATCCTGGCCGAGCTCGCGGTCAACGACGCCAACGCGTTCGCCGCGCTCGTCGAGGTGGCCCAGAAGGCCCTCCCGAGCGACGTCAACGCCCCGAAGGCCGCCTGATCCAGGCAGTCCTTCCAGGTATCGAGCCGGACCCGCAGGCGCCAGCCGTCTGCGGGTCCGGTGCGTTGCACCCCCGTTCTCGTTCCGCCGTACGCAGAGAGGCGCGCCGCCGACCATGGGCATCCCCGAACTGATCTCCTCGCGGTCGCCGCGCGTCGCAGCCGCCCGACGGCTGGCCCGGCGAAACTTCCGGGGCAAGGAGCGCAGGTTCATCGCCGAGGGGCCGCAGGCCGTGCGCGAGGCCGCAGGGCACCGGGGCGGCGACGGTGAGCCGACGCTGATCGAGCTCTTCGCCACCGTGGAGGCCGCCGAGCGGTACGCCGACATCGTCGACGCCGCCCACGCCGCGGGCGCCCGGGTCCATCTCGCCGACGGCGACGTACTCGCCGACGTGTCCCAGACCGTCACCCCGCAAGGCCTCATCGGGGTCTGCCGCTTCCTCGACTCGCCGTTCGAGGACATCCTCGCCGCGAAGCCGAAACTCGTCGCCGTGCTCGCCAACGTCAGGGACCCCGGGAACGCCGGCACGGTGCTGCGCTGCGCCGACGCGGCGGGAGCCGACGCCGTCGTACTGACCGACGCGTCCGTGGACCTCTACAACCCCAAGTCGGTGCGGGCGTCCGTCGGTTCGCTGTTCCACCTGCCGGTGGCCGTGGGCGTGCCCGTCGAGCAGGCCGTGCGCGGGCTGCGGGACGCGGGCGTACGCATCCTCGCCGCGGACGGCGCGGGCGACGACGACCTCGACGACGAACTGGACGCCGGCACCATGGGCGGGCCGACAGCCTGGGTCTTCGGCAACGAGGCCTGGGGGCTCCCCGAGGAGACGCGGGCCCTGGCCGACGCGGTGGTCCGGGTGCCGATCCACGGCAAGGCGGAGAGCCTCAACCTCGCGACGGCGGCGGCCGTATGCCTGTACGCCTCCGCCCGCGCCCAGCGCCCGCGCCGCACAGACGGCTAGGGCCTTTCGATCCCGCAGGGTGTCGCTCGTTCACCGACGACTAGTAGGGTGACGAACTCGGGGGCCCACTGCACCGGTTCGAGAGGTGGGGTACGGCAATATGGCAGTCGGCATGAGCAGGCCGCGAGAGACACACACGGCCGTCGTGCGCGCCGCAGCCGCCGAACCCGCACCGCCGGAAGGGCCGGTCGGCGACCTCGCCCTCGGCGCCGGTGACCTGGACCCGGACGACCTGCCCGACGGTCTCGTCATCGCCGACGAGACCGGCAGGGTCGTCTGCTTCAACTCCGCCGCGGCCCGGATCACCGCCGTTCCGCGCGCCGCCGCGCTGGGCCGCCAGCTCGAACACGCGCTGCCCCTCGAAGACCTCAAGGGCCGGCGCTGGTGGACCCTGACGGACCCGTACGGGGGGCTGGCCATCCGCGTCGGCCAGCCCGAGCGGAATCTCCTCCTGCCCGGCGGACGCGAGGTCCTCGTCTCCGCACGGTACGTCCGCGAGAGCCCGACCGGGCCGGTGCGCCGGCTGGTGGTCTCCCTGCGGGGCACCGAGGCCCGCCGCCGTACCGAACTCAGCCACGCCGAGCTCATCGCCACCGTCGCCCACGAGCTGCGCTCCCCACTGACCTCGGTCAAGGGCTTCACCGCGACCCTGCTGGCGAAGTGGGAGCGGTTCACCGACGACCAGAAGCGGCTGATGCTGGAGACGGTCGACGCCGATGCCAACCGTGTCACCCGGCTCATCGCCGAGCTGCTCGACATCTCCCGGATCGACTCGGGCCGTCTGGAGCTGCGCCGCCAGCCCGTCGACATCTCCGCCGCCGTCGAACGCCACGTACAGGCCCACATCGCGACCGGTCAGGCTCCCGGCCGCTTCCTCGTCCGCACCCAGCAGCCGCTGCCCACGCTGTGGGCCGACCCCGACAAGGTCGACCAGGTCCTCGGCAACCTCCTGGAAAACGCGGTGCGCCACGGCGAGGGAACCGTCACCATTGAGATCGCCCCCGCATCCGCGCCGGCCAAGAGTGACGAGACAGGAACGGCAGTCACCGTGAGCGACGAAGGTCCCGGCATCCCCGAGGAGTCGATGGGCCGTGTCTTCACCCGCTTCTGGCGGGGGAGCAAGCGCGGCGGTACGGGCCTGGGCCTGTACATCGTCAAGGGCATCGTCGAGGCCCACGGCGGCACGATCACCGTCGACCGGGCACCCGGCGGCGGGGCCCAGTTCCGATTTATCCTGCCTGTGAGCACCCCGGCCTACTTGACATAAGGAATTTCGCGCAGCGAATCAGACAGGGCGGCGGCGGGCGACGGGAGGGCTTGAGCTGCCCACGGGCTTCTTCGCCTCCCTGCGGCCCTTAGACTCGACCTTTGGCACCTTTGCGTCCTCCAGTCGTCGAGCGGGGCCGCGCCACCAGCCAATCGGAAGCACGGGAAGAGATGTCGGCACCGAACAAGTCGTACGACCCAGTCGAGGTCGAGGCACTGAAACCGGAAGAGATCGAGCGTATGCGGGACGAGGCGTTCGCCGCCTTCGCCGCCGCCGACGACCTCGACGCGCTCGCCCAGGCGAAGACCGCGCACACCGGTGGTACCTCACCCCTGTCCCTCGCCAACCGGGAGATCGGCGCACTGCCGCCGCAGGCCAAGGCAGAGGCGGGCAAGCGCGTGGGCCAGGCCCGCGGCGCCGTCTCCAAGGCCTTCGCCGCCCGTCAGGCGGAGCTGGAGGCGGAGCGGGACGCCCGGGTCCTGGTCGAGGAGGCAGTCGATGTCACGCTGCCGTACGACAGGACACCCGCGGGCGCCCGGCACCCGCTGACCACCATCATGGAGCGCGTCGCCGACGTCTTCGTGGCGATGGGCTACGAGATCGCCGAGGGCCCCGAGGTCGAGGCGGAGTGGTTCAACTTCGACGCCCTGAACTTCGTGCCCGACCACCCGGCCCGGCAGATGCAGGACACCTTCTTCGTCCAGGGCACCACGCCCGACGGCAAGGCGACCACGGGCGACGAGTCCGGCATCGTGCTGCGCACGCACACCTCGCCGGTCCAGGCGCGCTCCCTGCTCAGCAGGAAGCCCCCCGTCTACGTGGTCTGCCCCGGCCGGGTCTACCGCACCGACGAGCTCGACGCCACGCACACCCCGGTCTTCCACCAGATCGAGCTGCTGGCCGTCGACGAGGGCCTCACCATGGCCGACCTCAAGGGCACCCTCGACCACATGGTCCAGGCGCTCTTCGGCCCGGACATGAAGACCCGGCTGCGGCCGAACTTCTTCCCGTTCACCGAGCCGTCCGCCGAGATGGACATGGTCTGCTACGTCTGCCGCGGCGAGTCCGTCGGCAACCCGGACCGCCCCTGCCGCACCTGCGGCAGCGAGGGCTGGATCGAGCTCGGCGGCTGCGGCATGGTCAACCCGAAGGTGCTCATCGCCTGCGGGGTCGACCCCGAGAAGTACAGCGGATTCGCCTTCGGGTTCGGCATCGAGCGAATGCTGATGTTCCGCCACAACGTCGAAGACATGCGAGACATGGTCGAGGGTGACGTCCGGTTCACCCGGCCGTTCGGGATGGAGATCTGATGCGCGTCCCGCTTTCCTGGCTGCGGGAGTACGTCGACCTGCCGGCGACGGAGACCGGCCGTGACGTACAGGCCAAGCTCGTCGCCGTGGGACTGGAGGTCGAGACCGTCGAGCAGATCGGTGCCGGCCTCAAGGGCCCGCTGGTCGTCGGACAGGTCCTGACCATCGAGGAGCTGGAGGGCTTCAAGAAGCCCATCCGCTTCTGCACGGTCGACGTCGGCACGGCCAACGGCACCGGCGAACCGCAGGAGATCGTCTGCGGAGCCCGCAACTTCTCCGTCGGCGACAAGGTCGTCGTGGTACTCCCCGGCGCCGTGCTGCCCGGTGACTTCGCCATCGCCGCACGTCAGACGTACGGCAAGACGTCCCACGGCATGATCTGCTCCACCGACGAGCTCGGCATGGGCGACGACGGCACGCACGGCATCATCGTGCTGCCGCCGGAGCACGAGGTCGGCACCGACGCGATCGAGCTCCTGGAGCTCGTCGACGAGGTCCTCGACATCGCCGTCACGCCGGACCGCGGCTACTGCCTGTCCATGCGCGGAGTCGCCCGCGAGACGGCCATCGCGTACGGGCTGCCGCTGCGCGACCCGGCCCTCCTGGACGTCCCCGCGCCGAACGCGTTCGGCTACCAGGTGCAGGTGTCCGACCCCTTCGGCTGCGACCGCTTCACCGCGCGCACCGTGGTCGGTCTCGAGCCCGAGGCGCGTTCCCCGATCTGGCTGCAGCGCCGTCTGCAGAAGGCCGGGATGCGCCCGATCTCGCTCGCCGTCGACGTCACCAACTACGTGATGATCGAACTCGGCCAGCCGCTGCACGCCTACGACCGGACCCTCGTCGACGGACCGATCGGCGTGCGCCGCGCCCAGCAGGGCGAGAAGCTCACCACGCTCGACGGCACCGTGCGCGTCCTGGACGCCGAGGACCTCGTCATCACCGACAACCGCGGGCCGATCGGCCTCGCGGGTGTCATGGGCGGCGCCAACACCGAGATCGCGGACGCCGCGGCCGGTGAGCACACCACCACCTCGGTCGTCATCGAGGCGGCGCACTTCGACGCGATCTCCATCGCCCGCACCGCGCGCCGTCACAAGCTGTCCTCCGAGGCGTCCAAGCGCTTCGAGCGCGGCGTCGACCCGGCCGCGGCCGCCGCCGCCGCGCAGCGCACGGTGGACCTCCTGGTCCTCCTCGCGGGCGGCACCGCGGAGTCGGGTGTCACCGAGATCAGCGCCCCGTCCGCGCCCCACACCATCGCCATGCCGGCCGACCACCCCGACCGGGTGGCCGGAGTCGCGTACGGCCGGGAGACCGTCGTACGCCGCCTCCAGCAGGTCGGCTGCGACGTCTACGGGCAGGACGAGCTGATCGTCACGGTGCCGTCCTGGCGCCCCGACCTGGCCGAGCCGAACGACCTGGCCGAAGAGGTCATCCGGCTGGAGGGCTACGAGAACCTTCCGTCGACCCTTCCGACGCCGCCGTCCGGCCGTGGGCTCACCGACCGCCAGCGGCTGCACCGCCGCATCGGCCGGGCGCTCGCCGGAGCGGGCTACGTCGAGGCGCTCAGCTACCCGTTCATCGGCGACGCCGCCCTGGACCAGCTCGGTCTGGACAAGGACGACGCCCGCCGCCGCACGGTCACGCTCGTCAACCCGCTCTCCGACGAGGAGCCGTCGCTGCGCACCACGCTGCTGCCGGGTCTCCTCGGCGCGCTGCGGCGCAACGACGGCCGCGGCAGCCACGACCTTGCGCTCTTCGAGACGGGTCTGGTCTTCCGGCCGACCGGCACCGAGACGCAGGCCGTCCGGCTGCCTGTCGACCGTCGTCCCACCGACGAGGAGATCGCCGGACTCGACGCGGCCCTGCCGCGTCAGCCGCGCCGCGCCGCCGTCGTCCTCGCGGGCGCCCGCGAGCAGGCCGGCTGGTGGGGCAAGGGCCGCCCGGCCGACTGGGCGGACGCCATCGAGGCGGCTCGCACGATCGCCGGCGAGGCGGGCGTGGAGCTCATCGTCCGCAGCGACCAGCACGCCCCGTGGCACCCCGGCCGCTGCGCCGCGCTGTTCGTCACGGTGAACGGCGAGGAGACGCTCTTCGGCCACGCCGGTGAGCTTCACCCGCGGGTCATCAAGGACCTCCACCTGCCCGAGCGCGCCTGTGCCATGGAGGTTGAGCTCGACGTCCTGGAGCAGGCCGTCGACGGTGCCCTCCAGGCACCCCGGATCTCGGCCTTCCCGGTCGCGACCCAGGACGTCGCGCTGATCGTGGATCAGGACGTGACCGCCGCCGACGTGGAGCGTGCGCTGCGCGAGGGCGCGGGTGAACTCCTCGAATCGCTGCGGCTGTTCGACGTCTTCACCGGCGACCAGATCGGCGAGGGCAAGAAGTCCCTGGCGTACGCCCTGAGGTTCCGTGCCCCGGACCGCACGCTGACCGTCGAGGAGGCCTCGGCCGCCCGTGGCACGGCGGTCGCCCTGGCCGCCGAGCGGACCGGTGCGGTGCTGCGCGGCGTGTAGGGACTGCCCGGCGGGTCATGCCGACGGGACAAGCCAGTGAGGAGGGGCGTATCCGGCCACCGGATACGCCCCTCCTCCATGCTCGCTGCGAGGCGGGGGACCGCACGCGGGCCCGGCCCGGGGCCGGGGGGAACCCGGTTGCGGGCCGACCCCGCAGCCACCCTCCGATCCGTGGGCAGTGGGTCGTGCGGCCCGGCGCCGTCCGCGCTGCCACGGAGTGTTGGGCAGGTCGGCAGAGCGGACGGCGCGGGTGCGGGTCGTCGACTGTACGAGGGGGAGCCGACGACCCGGCCGCCTCTTGCGAGACGACCCAGTCAACCGATTCGCCCCACCGCGCGACAGAGTGCGTAGCCGGGCGGTTCGGGCATTCCGTTCACACCCCGTGTGAATCGTGCTGCACTAGGCTCGGTGCGAAGCACAACTGGGGGGGCAATGGAGCCCAACATCCTGCTCGAATCCCTGATCGACGAGGCCGGTGTGTCCCGAGCCGGTCTCGCCTGTCACGTCAACCGGGCCGGCCGGGCCCGAGGACTGGAACTGCGGTACGAGCACACGGCGGTGGCCCGCTGGCTCAAGGGGCAGCGCCCACGCGGTCAGGTGCCGGATCTGATCTGCGACGTGCTCGGCGAGCGCCTGGGCCGCGCGCTCGCACTCGACGACATCGGCATGGGAGCCTCCGGCGGGAGCACGGCGGTGCACGGTTCCACCCTCACCGGATTCGTCGAGCGTGCCACCGCGCTGTGGCGCTCCGACGAACAGCGGCGCCCGCAGGTCGTAGGAGCGCCCGCCGTCACCGGCACGACGGCGGTGATGCCGGTCTGGGAGTGGGAGAACCCTCCGGAGGACGCCGACGTCTCCCGGCCCGGTCCGGCCCGCGTCGGTCCGGCGGACATCGTGATGCTGCGTGCGGCCCGCGCCCACTACGAGCAGATGTACCGCAAGGCCGGTGGTATCGCGACCCGTTCGCGCGTCGTCGGCTTCCTCAACGCCGAGACGGCACCCCTGCTGCGCGGCGGCTACAGCGACATGACGGGCCGTCGGCTGTACCGGGCGGCGGGCGGCCTGGTGGCGGTCGCCGGGATCTGCGCGTACGACTCCGACGCCCACGGTCTGGCCCAGCGCTACTTCCATCAGGCGCTGCGTCTCGCCAAGGCCAGCGGCGACCGGGGGCTGGGCGGTTACGTGATCGCGCTGCTGGTCAACCAGTCGCTCTTCCTGGCCGAGTACCGCCGGTCGGTCGCCTTCGCCGAAGCCGCTCTGCGGGCCGCGGGCACCCACATCACCCCGGCGCTGGCGGCCGATCTGTACGCGATGCAGGCCAAGGCGTACGCCCACCTCGGAGACGGCGCCGGCGCCCGTACGTGCATCCGCCGCGCGGAGTCGGAGGCCGGCCGCATCCATCCGGGCCGGGAACCGGACGAGACGGGATACGTCCAGCCGGGCCTGGTCAACGTCCAGGTGGCCGAGGCGCTGCTCGGACTCGGGGACCTCACGGGTGCCCGGGAGCACGCGGCGGCGGCGGTTCGCGTCCCGGCGCACGACCGGGGTCAGGTACACCGGCTGGCGATGCTCACCCATATCGAGCTGCTGCAGGGGGAGCCGGACCGGGCGGCGCGCACGGCCTCCGACATGGCCGAACGGGCCAGGGGAATGGAGTCCAGGCGGTTGCGCGACCGGCTCAGCTCGGTCCGTGAACAGCTGGCGGCGAGCGGCTGCGCGGAGGCCGAAGAGGCGGCCGGGATCATCGACGGAGCGCTGCGCGTGCCTCTGTGAGCTCCGCCCCGCGGCCCCGCCGTCCGTTCCCCTGGAGGGCTGTCCCTGCTCCGATATTGCCATCGACCTGTCGGAAGGTGGCAATACTGTGCAGTGGACGAACTTAAATGAGCACACGGTGTACGAGAACCGTTGGTTCCGGGTCAATCTGGCGGATGTCGTCCTCCCTGATGGGCGGCACCTCGATCACTTCGTCATCCGGCTCCGCCCGGTCGCGGCGGCGACCGTCGTCAACGAGGCCAACGAGGTGCTGCTGCTCTGGCGGCACCGCTTCATCACCGACAGCTGGGGCTGGGAGCTCGCGGCGGGTGTGGTCGAGGACGGCGAGGACATCGCGTCCGCCGCCGCCCGCGAGATGGAGGAGGAGACCGGCTGGCGCCCCGGCGAGCTGGAGCCACTGATGACCGTGGAGCCCGCCAACGGCCTCATCGACGCCCGGCACCATCTCTACTGGTCCCGGGAGGCCACGTACACCGGCCATCCCGAGGACGACTTCGAGTCCTCGCGCCGCGCGTGGGTCCCGCTCAAACTGGTGCCCGACATGATCGCCCGCGGCGAGATACCGGCGGCCAACATGGCGGCCGGGCTGCTGATGCTCCATCACCTGCGGCTGGGCTGAGGGACATCGGACGCGGCCGGGAACGCGAAGGGCCGGCCGGGAGATCCCGGCCGGCCCTTCGCTCGTGTGCGGTGAGTCAGTTCGCGGACGTGCGGGTGACTCAGTACGGGTAGAAGCCGGACCCCGTCTTGCGGCCGAGGCGGCCCGCGTCCACCATGCGCTGGAGCAGCGGGGGAGCAGCGGGGGAGCAGCGGGGGAGCAGCGGGGGAGCAGCGGGGGAGCAGCGGGGGAGCAGCGAGGGAGCGGCGGGGGAGCGGCTCCTTGTACTCGGCGTACTACAACCAGGACCGGGTAGCCGTCGAGGTTCTGTACGACTCCGCGGTCGCCAACGGCGAACTTCGCCCAGCGCGTTCGCACTGCGAGCGACGGCCGGCGCACGCTGCCCAACGACTTCCTCCCCAAGCGCCTCGTCCTCGCCATCCACCTGAACTCACCCCTGATTCCCTCTTCGGTTTCTCCCAGATCACCCTCGCTCAGACCGCGAAGGCGCTGGCCGCGCGCGGCGTCTTGCTTGAGGTCGTGGGTATCAGCGAGGCCGGATCGGCCGTTGACGGCGGTCTTGCCGAGGCCGCGTAGGCAGTGCCCCGGGGATCTGCCCGACGGCAGACCGCGCCCTGGCGGAGGGTGACAGCCCGCCGGTGCAAGAACCACAGACAGGCCTCACGCAGCTCCCTCAACAGGCCCCGGGATCCGCAGCGGAACCGTAGCCCAGACGGAATGATCGTGGCCTCGACGAGGCCCTTCACGCTCGACGACCGTAGACCCTGAGCCCGTACGCCCGGCATGCCAGGCGTCGGCTCTATGACAGGAAGAACGCCGATGAAGACCACAGACCAGCACGCAGTGGACACAGACAAGGACGCGGTGCTGTTCACCGCCTGACCGGCCACCGTCGGAGTCCTGCTCCTGACCGCGCTGCGCGCGCCCCGCGAGACCAGCGGACGCGCATTCCGGCTGCTGGACTTGATGAAGGACAGCTCCGAGCCCCGCCACCGGCGCCCGTACCCTCGGCCCGGCGCCGCGCCCAGCAGGGAGGGCGCTAACGGACAGTCCCTCGCCCCTTCGGCGCCCGATCCGGAGACCGCGACCCACCGGACAACCGCGACGCCCGAGCCCTGCTCGTCGCCGCTCCCACGTCTCGTTGCCCGATCTCGATCGTTTTGCGGAAGAGCGTTGGTGGCACGCCCTATTGTCGGTCCTCCAGGCACCGCAGTGCGGAGCGTATGGGTGCGGGGTCGCGGGAATCCAAGGGGAGCGGGTACCACTGTGCAGGCCAAAGAGACGCTGTTCGCCGACCTCGTGCAGGGGCGGGCTCAACAGTTCCAGGTGCCGCTCTACCAGCGGACGTACTCCTGGACAGACAAGCAGTTGGCCCAGCTGTGGAGCGACATCCTCGATCAGGTGGGCCTACTGGAGACCGGGGAGAAAGCGAGCGCGCACTTCCTCGGCTCTGTGGTGCTTGCCCCGTCCCCGCAGAACGAGGCGACGTTCCCTCGCTGGCTGGTGGTCGACGGCCAGCAGCGGCTGACTACGATCTCTCTCGCGCTCGCCGCCATCCGGGACCACCTCGCCCAGAGCCGGCCGGACGAGGCCGAGCGGATTGACGAGGAATACCTGATCAACAAGCGGAAGAACGAGAACGACCGGTTCCGTCTCCTGCCCACCCAGGCCGACCGGCCGAACTACGCCGCGCACATCCGAGGCACCCACGAGGGGCAAGCGGCGGGGGACAACGTTTCTGTCGCCTACCGCTTCTTCCGCCGCAAGCTCGTCGAGGCGGAGGACCCCGCCGACCCGCAGGACGTCCTCCGGATCGAGCAGGCGATCACCTCCCGGCTCACGCTGGTCGCAGTGACCGCCGAGGCCGGTGACAACGTCCACCGCATCTTCGAGTCCCTCAACAACACCGGTCTCAAGCTCAGCCAGGCCGACCTGCTGCGCAACTACCTCTTCATGCGGCTGCCGACCCGTGGCGAACTGGTCTACGAGACGTACTGGCTGCCGCTCCAGGCAAGCCTGAGCAACAAAGAGCTCGAACAGCTCATGTGGCTGCAGCTCGTGCTTGACGGCGACGACCGGGTCCGCCGCCAGGACCTGTACGCGGCTCAGCAGCACCGTTTCGAGCAGACCGAGGTCAGGGAAGCGGACATCGAGGCGTACGTGAAAGAACTGCACCGGCGGTCCATGCACTTCCGTAAGGTGGTCCGCCCCGACGAGGAGGGCGATCCGGCCGTCCGTGCCCACCTTCGCCGACTCGACGCCTGGGAGGCCGCGGCGACGTACCCGGCGCTGATGCTGCTGCTCGACCGCCGTGAACGTGGAGAGACCGACTCGGCGGAGACGGCCCGCGCCCTGTCGTACATCGAGAGCTTTCTGGTACGCCGCACCGTGTGTCGCGTACCGCCAAACAACCTCAACCGGATCTTCCAGTCGGTTCCCGCCCAGCTTCCGCTGGACGTCCCCGTCGCCGACGGGCTGCGTCAGCTCCTCTCCGCCAGCAACCGCTACTGGCCCGACGACGACGAACTGCGCGAGATGTTCAGGACCGCGCCCTTCTACCTGTACGGCCGGCCGGAGCAGCGCAAACTGGTCCTCCAGCGGCTGGAGGAGAGCTACGACCACCCCGAGCCTGTGGACTTCGCCGCCGCGAAACTCACCATCGAGCACGTCCTGCCGCAGTCGGCGGGCGACGACTGGCTCCAAGTTCTCGCCGAGGACGCCACCGACGGCGAGACCCCACAGGACGTGCACGCCCGACTCCAGCACACCCTGGGCAACCTGACCCTCACCGCTCAGAACTCCGAGCTCTCCAACCACCCCTTCGACCGCAAGCAGGACCTGCTGCACAGCAGCCACCTGGCGATGAACCGCCGCATCGCCGCCACCGACCGCTGGGGCGCCCGCGAGATCGGCGCCCGTGCCGACGAGTTGGCCGAGCGGGCGCTCGCGCTGTGGCCGTCCCCGCTGCGCGGGGTGGGCCGGGCCGAGCGGAGCCGCGACTGGCAGCTCGTCCACCAGGTCCTCGCCGCCCTGCCGCACGGCACCTGGACGTCGTACGGTGACCTCGCCGCGTACATCGGCTCCGGCGCCCAGGCGGTGGGCAACCACCTTGCCCAGACCGCGGGCGTCGTGCAGGCCTACCGCGTCCTCAACGCGGAGGGCCGGATCGCCGACGGCTTTCGCTGGGCCGGCCCGCAGCCGGAGGGTGAGGACGTACGGGCGCGACTGAGCGCCGACGGCATCCACTTCACCCAGACCGGGGCTGCGGACCCCGCACAACGCTTGACCAGCAGCGACCTGGCACTGCTGCTGGCCGACCCCGCCCAGGAGCAGTCCTCGGAGGTCGCGGTCGCGGCGGGGCGAGACGGAGCGGAGCCAGAGGGGGAGACCCGGGCCGAGCGGTTCTTCCGCCAGCTAGCCGCGGACGACACCCCCGAGACCGTGGGCGCGGTGCGTACTCTCCTCGCCCGGTGGGAGGAGCTGGGCGGCTGGGTCGGCTACGGGGCTGGCCAGGTCACCACCAGCGCCTTCCTGATGCTGGGCGCGGCAGGTCTCCCCGGCGCCGGGATCTGGCCGCTGGTGCTCTACCCCGGCGGCGGACGCGGTGGTTCGGCGGAGGTGGTCTTCCAGTACCTCGCCACCCGCGAGCCCTTCACTGACCGCCCGCTGCGTGCGGAGCTCCTCGGCCGCGTCAACGGTTTGGACGGCGTCGACATCCCGGAGGGGAAGCTGGACTTGCGTCCCAACTTCCGGTTGGCCTTGCTGGAGAAGGACGGGAACCGCGACGCGCTGGCCGAGACCCTGACCTGGTTCCGGGACCGCTGGGTCGGCAGGGACATGTCCTGAGCTCCGAATCCAGCCCCGGGACTCGTGGGCTCGCATGTTGAGGAGCACGTCTCGACGTGGATGGCCGCACACGCCGAGCGGCACGCCCGCGGTTAGGACCGGTGGCGGCGGGCGGAGCTGGGGACGCCGGGCGTTCACCCTGCTGGATCGCCACCTGGATCACCGGGTTCTACAGTCGCGCCGAAGGCACAGCGCGGCCGGCGGGCTACCACCGGAGGAGTTCGAACAGGTCATCAGCGAAGCATGCAAACCGCAGGGCCGACAACAGCAGGCCGTATAACCAAAGTCTCTACGAAAGCGGGGGATTGACAGGTCACCGGTGGCACAGGCCTGCCTGGCGCACAAAGAACAGGGAACGAGAACCCGGCCCTGCCACACCGACACGCCATCATGCAACTCGCACGCTCAACGACGTGACAGTGCCCTGCCGTTGCATGGAAGATTGCGTCTCGGAAGTGCTCTGCCGATCGTGCGTGCCGGAAGCGTAGGGAACTACCATCATCACAGGCCGCAGGGGGAGTGCGATCGGACATCACCCGGTGGATCCGGGCTGAGGTGCGTGCCAGGCGCATGACGAGGGGGGCTTTTATGGTGTTCTCGGTGTCGTCGTTCCGGCAATGGCTGCAGGAGAGGCCCGAGCTGGTGTTCTCGTTGTTCCGGCATGTTGAGAAGATGCATGGCTCGACTGCCCTGCATTACCACGGCGGCCCGGCACCCTCGAAGCTGCGCAGGACGTCTGGTGCCCGAATGTGGGTTACCCGGGCACCGGAGCGACTGCTGCTCAACGTCTGCCGGTGCGGCACGAGGCTCGCCAACTCGCGGCTACGTGAGCTGGGGTACGACGACCAGATCCAGGATCCCGATCTCGAACAGCTCACGCGAATGCTGAGGGACCTGCCGCCGGACCTGGCGCAGCTTATGTTCCATGGCCTCTCTCTCCTCTCCGACGCGCCTGCCCACCAATTCGCGCACAGCAACGCGGAAGAGCTCCTGGAGGCCGCGATGAGCGATGCCGCTCCTCTCGCGGAAGCTGATTATGAGCGGTTGTCATGTGTGAACCAGGTCTGGAAGGAAACCGAAGCGACCCAGTCGGGAGCCAACGGGGAGACGGCCGTTCCTCGAGAAGAGCACGGGCACGGAAGTGAGGTCGTGGTGGAACTGGACGCCGACGGCATCGAGCTGGAGATCGCACGGCTGAAGGAGGCTGGAGCGGCGCTGGCTGGACGGCTAGACGCCTTCGCTGCGAACGTCCGCGACGGACGGCTGACCGACGGCCGGGGGCTCTTGCGCGACACTGTGTCGTGGGTCCGGGAACGTCGAGCTCTGGACCGTGCCTTCGCGGACGCCGCCGCAGAAGAGCCGTGGGGCGACGACGCGGACTGGTCCGAAGCTCAGGCATTCGTCGAGCGGCTGCGGGAGGACCAACGTCGTCGGCTGGCGGCCGACAGAGAGATCAGGGCGACCGTGCATGCGCTGGACGAGGTCCGTGCCATGTTCGAGATGGTCACCAACGATCTGGTGCGGGAGAGCCTCCGCGACCAGATCGCGCAGTTCGAGCAGCGCCTCCGAGAGCTCCGCGGGAACGCGGCGGGCACCGAGGCCGCGCGGCCCGCTGACGCGGAGGCAGGTGACGCCGACGATGGGACGGAGACGGGGTCCGAGAACGAGCAGGAGGCCGACCCAGAACCGGCCAGCGCCTCCTTCGAAGGGCCCCCTGAAACGACCAAATTCGAGGCCGCACATGCTGATGGCGCTGAGTCGACGTCCGGCACAGCGGGAGAGGCCGGGCCTGTCGTCCGAGAGGTGTCCGACTCCGTTACGGAAGCGGAGCTGGCGGTGGCACCGGGCGGGCGCCAGGAACGGGAAGCGGCCCAGTCCGAGGAGCCCTCGCCAGGCGGCGGCATTGTCGCGGTGGCCGAGGCCGGCGAACCCGCGCCGACGCACGAGGCGTCACGGCCCGAGGCCGAGCAGCACGCTGAGCCGTTCACTGGCGCGCCGGCGGAGAAGGCGACGCCAGCGGTCTATACCCCGGCCACTGTGCCGGTCCCGCGACGCCCCGCCGATTCCCAAGAGACGGCGGCGGAAGAGCCCTCCGCCCCCTCCACCCCCTCCGCGTCGGACGTCTGGTCGGGCGCTCCCGCCCCGGTGGAGACCCTTATCGCCGAGGGTCGACTGGCCGAGTCCTCCTGGCTGTCCCGCGCCGCCGGCGCCCCTGCTCACCGCTCCCTTGCGCTCGCGTTCGCGGACGCCGCCTTCCACACGTCTCCGGCAGGGGCGTCCGACCTTCAGGTTCAGGCCGAGGAGCTCATCGAGGCGGCGGACGACGGACACCCCTGGGACGACGACCGTGACGCCTATCTGGTCCTGCTGGCCGCAGCCATCCGCAGCGGCCTGTCGGCGCGCTGGGCGAACAGTGTCCTGACCGACTTTACCTCGCTGCCAGGCCTGCTCGAGCCGTGGGCAACGGTGATGGACGAGTTGGTCTACGCGGTAAGGCAGGCCGTCGAGATACAGCCGGGCGACCTGGGCATGCCGACGGCGACGCCCCTCACGGACCGGCGTGAGGAGATCGGTGACCGGGCGCGGCAGCTCGCACTCGACCTGCCGCTGCGGACCATCAAGTACCAGCGCGGCACGATCGTCCTGCAGGCCCTCGCCGCGCCCGACGGTCGGCTCGGACACACCTTGCAACTGATCCAGGGTTGGGGTGAGGGGCGGGTCGAGGCGGAGGAACTTTTCAAGGAGATGGAGGAGCACTACAAGCGCTCCGACGCCGCCGACCGGATCATCGACACCACCGATCGGGCCAAGCGAACGCCCAAGCAGTCGAAGAACACCATTCACTCGGCGGCCCGTGAACAGCTTCGCGCCCATATCAAGACCGTTCGGGACCTGCTGACGACGGCTCTGCGCATCGCCTTGTCACCGCGCCCGTCCAGTGGTCGCGACATCGGCCGGGATCTGATGCGAGCGATCGCGGCCGCACGTCAGGCCGAACCGCTGCCCGGCGTGGGCGGAGCCCTCCTCGGGCTTCTGCTGCGCTGGCTCGACGGCTCCTACAACCCCGAACCGCGCGATACGGGATTCTGGCCGCCCGCCGACGGCCTGCTTCACCTGCCCATGCTGCATTGGCACGTCCGCGAGGAACAGGACGAACCCGACCTCGAACATCCGGACGCGCTCGGGGCGTTGCTGGGCCTGCTCGGCCCGGCCGACCCCGCCGTCGCGCTGCGACGCCACCGGGACGAGGGCGACCTCCACCTCGCCACCCGTCTGCTCGAGCGGCTCGAGCGCGGGCGGATCGTCGGTGCCGCCATGTCGACCGCACAGATCGCCGAGTGGCGGCAGCGTCTCGCCGACGCGGCCGTCACGTGGAGTCACAGGTGCGCTGAGGAACACCGAGGAGCCCAGCTGATCCTCGCCCAGATCCGGGTGCAGAACCTGTTGAAGCCGGAGGAAGAACACGACTTCACCGCTCGGCTCCTCGACCTGGAGGACGGCGGCCACGGTGACCGCTTCGGGGAGCGCTTCCGCGCCATCGCCGCGATCGGCAACGACCTGCGTGACCTGGAAAAGCAGCAAACCGAGAAGCTCTACAGCCAGCTCGACGCCGCCAGCCTGCCCGATGTCGAGTGCAAGCGCATCCGCCGGCTGCTGGACGGCGGCAAAACCGTTGCCGCCGAGGAGCTCCTGTCGTTCGCCCGCCGCGGGGAGGCTTTGCCCGCCCCCGCCGAACCGGCCGGCGAGGAACTGGCCCGCTTCCTGACGGGCGTCGCCCATTCCGAGTCTCCTCAGCCTACCCGCCACGGCGTCAGCGCCCGCTGGTGGGCCCAGCATTACGCGGGCGACGACTCGCTGGTTCAGAACGCGGTCGCCGGACTCGATTCCTGGGAAGGGCTGATCCGCGAGCGGGACCAACGGAAGATCCGCGGCCTCGTCAAGAGCGCCCTGCGCCTGCTCGGCTTGACCGTGAACGAGGCTAACGTCGAGGAGGCCCGACACGGCGTCACCCGGCTCAGCGTGCGGGCCGATATCACCGAAAGCACCTCCGGCTACGTCGCCGCCCTCGGCTCCCAGGCGCGCCGCATGTACAAGGTCGTTGTCATCGCCGACGAACTGCGCGGCGAAGGCCCGTTGCGTCACCTTCCCGAATCGGCCATCGGCGCCAACCTGATCCTCTACCTGCAGCCCATCGGCATAGAAGGGCGCCGCCAGCTCGCCCTCGCCTCCCGCAGCCGTGGCCAGCAAGCCCTGGTCGTCGACCCGGCCGTCGTCGGCTGGGTCGCTGCCCGCGCCCCGCGCTCGTTCAGGGTGACGCAGCGAGTAACCCTGCCCTGGACCGGCTACACCCCCTACACCCCGCACGTAGCAGGGCTCGTTCCACCGGAAGTCTTCAAGGGCCGGGCCGAGGAGATGCAGGAGATCCTCAGCCCCGACGGGTCCATCTTCCTCTTCGGCGGTCGCCAGCTCGGCAAGTCGTCCCTTCTGCGGCAGGCGGTCGAGGTGTTCCAGAAGGCCGACTCGAACCGCCACATCGCCGTCTACGTAGATCTCCTCAAGGCCGACATCGGACACGCCGAACCCCCGGAGGGCATCTGGCGGGTCCTCCTGGCAGAGCTGAAGCGCCGCGGCGTCATCGGGGCGAACATCTCCGATCGTGCCGCCGGCGTCGACGTGATCGCCGACGCGGTCCGGCAGTGGATCGAGGCCGAGCCCGGCCGCCGTATCCTCCTGCTCGCAGACGAGGCCGACGCCTTCCTAACCGCTGACGCCCACGCCGTCTACACCGGTGGCGGCCAGTCGACCTTCCGCACCGTCAAGCGGCTCCAGAGGTTGATGGAGATCACCAGCCGGTCGTTCAAGGTCGTCTTCGCTGGTCTGCATCAGGTGCAACGTTTCAATCACCTCACCAATGTGGTCACCGCGCACGGTGGGCCGGGCGTCCTGGTCGGTCCGCTCAAGCCGCGGGCCGCCGTCGGACTCGTCGAAGAACCCCTGGCCGCCGTCGGCCTCACCTTCGAGACTCCCGACCTGGTCTGGCACATCCTGGGTGTCACCAATTACCAGGCCAACCTGGTGCAGATCTTCTGCGACCACCTCGTCGCTTACATGCAGCAGCGCGCCATGCCCGCCAGTGGCCGTCACGCCGCCATCACCTGGGACGACGTCCAGGCGGTCGCGAACTTGGAGCGGGTCCGCGAGCTCATCGCGGAACGCCTGCGCTACACCATCAACCTGGAGGACCGCTACCGCGTCCTTACTCTCCTGGTCGCCCTGCGCAGCCTCGAGCACGGCTATGCGCACGCGTCCCGGCCCGGCGAACTGCTGGAGGCTGCCCACGAGATTTGGGAAGACGGCTTCCCTCTCAACAGCGAACGTCAGTTGACAATCTTCCTGGACGAGATGGTCGGCCTTGGCCTGCTCATCCGAGTTCCCGGCGAGGAACGCGCCTACGCCATGCGCAGCCCCAACGTGGTCAACATGTTGGGCACCCAGAACGAGCTGCAGAGTGAGTTGAACGACACCGAGTTCGACTTGCCCTACGACTACAACCCGCGCGCAGCCCGTCGCTCCATCGGTACCCGGGGCGGGGTCCAGCAAATGAGCCCGCTCACCGAAGGCCAGCTCGGCGACATGCTCGTCCATCCCACCCGCACCACGCTTGTGCCCTGTACCCGGGCGCTCGGCGACGACCACGTCGAACGCGGGCTGCGCTTGTACGGTGATGGGTACGGCCTCGACATCGTCAGCGTCGGACCGGACGACAACCTCATCGACGTGATCACCGCCAACTCACGCCGCAAAGGCTCCCGCCTCCTCTTCGTGGACTTGCGCGGCCGGAACGGCGACCAGGTCAGGGAGACTGCCGAGCGGCTTGTCAAGCACACGGGTGGAACGGCACCCGACACGGACGCGACTCCCAGCGCGCCCCGCCGGTACGCTGTGGTCCTCTGCACCCCGGATGCTGCGGTCGAAGCGGAGAGGACAGGAGCTGGCCTCGTCCCGCCGCAGCGGTGGACCGTCGACAGCGTGCGTGCCTGGCCGGAGTCGCCGTTCGGTTCCCCGCAGGAACGGCGTGGCCTCATGGACTCCACCGGGGGGTGGCCCGGCCTGGTCGAGATCGCGATGCACAACGTGCGTTCCGGCATGAGGCAGAAGGAGGTCCTCCAGGGCCTGCGCGAGCTTCTGGGAACCCCCGCCGCCGCAGCAGCCCACCTGGAGGCGGTCGGTTTCACTCCCAGCGACCTCTCCCGCCTGGCGGCTTGGGCCCAGTTTTACAGCGACGAGGAGTATTCGGCCGGTAAGGCAGCCATGACTCCAGGTGACCTCGCCGCCGCGTTCTTCGACGAGAGCGACGACGATGTCCTTCAGGCCGCCGAGCAGCTCCTGAAGCGCCTCGATGGCCTGGCGGTCCTCGACCCCAACAGGCCCGAAGGTGTTCGTCTCGACCCGGTCACCTTCCGGGCGCTGAAGACCATCGAGCCCTCTCAGTGAGCGCCGTGGACACCGATCCTGCGGAGTCCACGGCACCGGTGCCGGTCACTGGCGGAACGGGCCGACAGCTGATGGACGAGGACATTGCCCGGCTTCCCGGGCTTCGTCGGCACCTCGACGTGCTCGAGGCTGACCTGCGGGCCGGCCGCAGTTGCGTCTGGTACTTCCCCGACCCCGTCGTGAAATCCGGCCGCGCCGATTTTTTTGTGCGCGAACTTGTCCACCGTCTCGAGGCGGTGATCTCCGTTCCCGGCGTTGTCTCTCTCGCTGAAGGCTGCGTCGGCCCATCGTCCTTGCCAGCACAGCGCGCACCGATCGCCGAGTCACACGAACCCTGGGCGGACACGGACGACGGGTGGGATAGAGACCTGCCCAACGACCCCTACAGCAGCCTCCTGGGCCAGCTCGCCGCACCCAGCCGCACCGTCCGGACCAACGTCGTTTCAGCTGCTCCGGTGAGGACCACAACCCTGGAGGAACGCCTCGCCAAGGAACTCGGAGTCACGGGCGACCCCATAGAGGCCCTTGCCGAACAAGCGGCCGTTGGCCAAGCGCCCCACGTGATCGTCGTGCGCTGCTGGGACGAGATCTCCCCCGAAGAGGCCGCCCGACTCCTCCGCGTCGCCCAGGCCACCTTCCACGAAGCCGGTCTGCCTGGCCGCGCGCGGCCGCGCTTCCTCCTCACCGCCCGTGCCGACGACCTGCCCCGCGCCACACTCGGCAGCCAGGGCCGTACCGCCGTCCACTGGTGGTGGAGAGTCTGGACCCGTCTCGACACCGAGGTCCTCATGGCTTGGCGTTCCCGCTCAGAGGCCGCTGACGCCGTCGGCACCCTCTTCCGCCGCGTCACCGACGCCGTCGTCGCCGAAGTCTGCGGCCCGGACATCGATCGTGCCCTCGCCCTCCGCGACGCCTGGGACGGCGGCGACCTCGGCACACTCCGCTGCGCCCTCGGTCGAGTCATGCCCGAACACCCTATCGGCTCCGCTGAGCCCGTGCTGCCCAGACGCCTGTCCACCGCCCATGCCTCCACCCCCGACGCCGAGATCCACGGTGCCTGGGCCCGTGGCGCCGTCGACAGTTGGGACGGACGCATCCGCCCCACCCACGGCCGCTCCCTCCTGATCTCCAACTCCCAGGAACTGCGGGTCCTCGTCTGCCACGCTCAGAACCGTGTCCTCCTTCCGCTCATCGAGGAAGCCCGCACCGCCTTGATTCGCCTCGTGCCCGGAATGCTGCGGAAACAGCGCTTCACCCTGCGGGAATTCTGCGAGCGGGCCCGCTCCCAGCACTGGGAGAACGCTGAGGAGGCTGCCGTGCCCGATCTCGACGAGCTCGAGATCGGCGGCCTTTCTTACGCCGCTTACATGCTCGACTTGACCACCTCGCAACGTCACCGCCTACGCGCCTTGCACACAGCCCGCAACACCCTGTCTCACCGGACACCTTTGGACCACGATGAGCTCGTGGTCCTGACGGGAGTACTGACCACAGACTGGACCGCAGGCTGACGGGCATCCGCTGGCTGGACACCCTGCCACCGAGCGGCGCGCCAGGAGTTACGAGGCGTTTTCGTAGGTGACGGTGATGCCGGGGCAGTCCTCGGCCGTGCCGAGGAGACCCTGGCGCTCGGCGTCGTCTACGGCGAGGTCCCAACGCAGCTTAGTTTCGACCCTCGTCGCGGCGTAAGCGCAGTGGTAGGTCCCGTCCGGCGCCTTGTCAATTCCCTGGCCCCGTAGAGACTTTGGTTATGCGGCCTGCTGTTGTCGGCCCTGTGGTTTGCGTGCTTCGCTGATGACCTGTTCGAACTCCTCCGGTGGTAGCCCGCCAGCCGCACTGGGCCTTCGGCGCGGGTTGTAGAAGCCGGTGATTCAGGTGGCGATCTACAGGCGGGCCTCGGTGCGGGTCGCAAACCGGAGGCGGTGAATGTACTCGACCTTGATCAGCGAGTTGAACGACTCCGCGGCGGCGTTGTCCAGGGCCGATCCCACCCGTCCCATTGCACCCCGCCCAGGTGGTCGCAGAGGGTTTTGTACACCTCGGACGTGTATTCGCTGCCCCTGTCGCCGTGAAAGATCGTGCTGTCTCTCCCGCCACCCCGGCTCGCCCGTCGCCATCCGCAACAATGCCTGAACCAGGGCCGTCGTGGTGCTCGCCCATGGCGTAGCCGAGGCAGCGGCGGGAGAACGCGTCGATGACCGTCGCAAGATAGATTTGCCCTCGCCGGTCTCGATCTCGGTCATGTCGCCGTACCAAAGCAGGTCAGGTGCGACGGCGCCGAGGCGTCGATGCACCAGGTCAGCGCTGGCTCTCCGCTCACCCTGCCGGGTCAGTGACTTTCTCTGGCGCGGGGGCTTGCGGCATTGCAGACCGAGGTCGGCCATGACCTCCGCGACCGTGTTCATCGATACCTTCCAGCTCTCGGCCCACAGGTCCAGAGTGATTCTTGGCGACCCGTAGGTCTCGCCCGAGAGACGAAAGAAGCAGGCACCCCGTCCTTCCAGCTCTATGCGTCTGACCTCGCGCTTTGTTGGCTCAGCGGGGCCTCGGCGCGCCACTTGTAGAACCATGCCTCCGACACGCCGAGTGCCCGGCAGGAGGCGCGATGCGGGATGTTGTGCTCGGTCTTCTGGTTACTGATCGCCCCGACGGGCGCCGCGGGGTCTGCCTCGGCTACTTCACCCAGATGACCATGCATCGCTTGAGGACATCGCGCTGTTGAGCGTCGTCTTGATGATCCCCAAGTCCTGAGCGACCTGCGCGACCGGCTTCCCGGCCTCCGTCACGATCCGCACAGCTCCCTCACGACACTCCGCATCGAACTTCCGCCTCTTCTCCGCCATGACTCCCAACTTCCACTGCACTCAGGGTCTCTACGAGGGGAGGCCCACGGGACCGCGCCGTCTCTACGCGGAGCCGCCGGAGTTGCTTCCGGACGAAGCAGTCTCAGTCTTGGTCTCGATGGTCGCTGTAGCCGCAGTCGTCTATCCGCGTCCGCGCAGGGCCGTGAGGCGATCTGAAAGGAAGTTCGCCGTGCTGGAGAACGCCGGCGGATGCCCGTGGAGCAAGATGGGACAACTCGTAATGCTAGGTCCCGGGTCTGAGTCAGCAGGGACTTTTCAGGGACTTTCAGCTCTGTCGGAGGGACACCCGAGGGAGCTTTCGCAGTACAAGCACGGAAGGCTGCGACAGCGCTGAAAGGCCCAGGGCTTCGGGCCCGCGCATTCGCGCCGTCGCTCCGGAACGGCTTTGGGTCGGCAGTAGGGGGCGAGACTCTTCGAGCCGCACATGGCCCTGACCTCAGGCAAACGTGCCCCCGACAGGCCCGACGGCGTCGGGCACCGGGCCTGTCGGTAGGACGGTCAGTACGGGTAGAAGCCCGACCCCGTCTTGCGGCCGAGGCGGCCCGCGTCCACCATGCGCTGGAGCAGCGGGGGAGCGGCGTACAGCGGCTCCTTGTACTCGGCGTACATGGAGTCGGCGACCGAGGCCACGGTGTCCAGGCCGATCAGGTCCGCCAGCTTCAGCGGGCCCATGGGGTGGGCGCAGCCCATCTCCATGCCGTTGTCGATGTCCTCGCGGCTGGCGATGCCCGACTCGAACATCCGGATCGCGGAGAGCAGGTACGGGATCAGCAGCGCGTTCACGACGAAGCCGGAGCGGTCCTGGGCTCGGATCGGGTGCTTGCCCAGGACGTCCTGGACCAGCGCCTCGGCCCGCTTCACCGTGTCGTCCGACGTGGTCAGCGCGGGGATCAGCTCGACGAGCTTCTGCACAGGCGCCGGGTTGAAGAAGTGGATGCCGATGACCCGGTCCGGGCGCGAGGTCGCGACGGCCAGCTTCACCAGCGGGATGGAGGAGGTGTTGGAGGCGAGGATCGCGTCCTGCCGGGTCACCACCTGGTCGAGCACCTGGAAGATCTCGGTCTTGACCTGCTCGTTCTCCACGACGGCCTCGATGACGAGATCGCGGTCGGCGAACTCCCCGAGGTCGGTGGTGAAGCTCAGGCGGCCGAGGGTCTCGTCCCGCTCCTCCTCGGTGATCTTGCCGCGTTCGGCGGCCTTCGAGAGGGAGTTGTGCAGCCGGGTGCGGCCGATCTCCAGCGCCTCGCCGGTGGTCTCGGCCACCATGACCTGAAGGCCGCTGCGGGCGCACACCTCCGCGATTCCTGCGCCCATCTGGCCACAGCCCACCACTCCGACGCGTGCAATGTCGGCCATAGAGTCCGTCACCTCGTGCCTTTCGCTGATCCCTGTGTCGCAGGTTCCCGTCCGGTTCCGGTGCCCGCCTCGACCCCACGACGTTACTCCGTGATCCGGGGCCGGTGACCTGGGGGGCGTCCTCTCGGCGGCCGGACGTGACCCCCGTCACCCGGGGCGGCGCCGCACATGGGCCGGGGACCCCGCTCGGAGGTCCCCGGCGTGCGGTCCCGGCTCTACCGCTTCTCGTCCTGCGGGGACGTGTGCCGCACGACGCAGTCGGGGCCGGGAGACTTGATGGATTCGTGTCCGTCGTCGTGGCGCACCCGGTAGGGAGGAGCGCCCGCGGCACCGAGCACTTCGATGATCTCTGCGACTTTGTCGTGCTGTCCCACGGTTCTGCCGTGCATCAGCAGCCGGTCGCCGGTGTGTGCCTCCATCGGGAGTGACCTCCTCACAGGTGGTGGTCCCTGTCGACAAGTCTATGACCGGCGAGCGGCTTCGACCCCTGCGCGCTGGGTGACCGCGATGCAGACGAGCACCGCCACCGAGGCCACCGGGGCCGCGGTCGGGATCTCCTCGCCGAGCAGCAGGGCCGACCAGGCCAGGGTCAGCAGCGGCTGCGCGAGCTGGAGCTGGCTGGCCCGTGCCACCCCGATCTCGGCCATGCCCCGGTACCAGACGTAGAGGCCGACGAAGGTCGAGCCGACGGCCACCCAGACGAGTCCGGCCACGCCGTGCGCCGTCAGCCGCACCGGTTCGAAGGGCAGCGCGATCGCGGCGCCCGCCACGGCCGCCGGCAGGGCGAGGATCAGGGCCCAGCCGATCACCTGCCAGCCCGGCATGACGCGGGCCAGCCTGCCGCCCTCGGTGTATCCGGCGGCGCACACCAGCAGGGCGCCGAACAAGTAGAGATCACCGGCGGAGAGCGCCCCGCCGCTCTGCTGCACGGTGAACGCGATCACCACCGCGGCGCCCGCCACGGCCGCGGCCCAGAACGCGCGCGGCGGGCGCGAGCCGGTGCGCAGCGAGGAGAACACGGCGGTGGTCAGCGGCAGGAGGCCCACCACCACGGCCGCGTGCGAGGTCGTCGTCGTCCGGAGGGCCAGCGTGGTCAGCAGCGGGAAGCCCACCACCACACCGCCGGCGACGACGGCGAGGCCGCCCCAGTGCCGGCGCGCGGGCACCGGCACCCGGCCCGCCAGCACACCGCCGGCGACGGCGGCGGCGAGGAGGCTGCGCAGGGAGACCAGCGACCAGGGGCCGAAGCTCTCCAGGCCCCAGGCGGTGGAGGGGAAGGTCAGGGAGAAGGCGACCACGCCGAACATGGCGAGAAGGGTCCCGCTGCCACCGGCGGGGGCCTGTGCGGCCACTCCGGGTCCGGCATCGGCATCGGCCGCGGTCCCGGATCCGGCCTGCGCGGGACCGTCGGCCGGAGAGGCAACCGCTATCGCGGTACGGTGAGTAGCGCTATTCTCTGCTGTCATGCATGAGCGTAGCAGTGTGGCAGAGCTGGCAGAATCGCTGCGGGGCGAGCTCGACCGCTACTCACCAGGTGGAAAGCTGCCGTCGAGTCGCGCCCTGGTGGAGCGTTTCCGGGTGAGCCCGGTGACCGTCTCCCGGGCCATCGCGCAGCTCGCTGCCGAGGGCCTGGTCGTCACCCGCCCCGGTGCCGGAGCCTTCAGGGCGCAGCCTCCCGGCGCCGTACGCCCGCCCGGCGACACGTCCTGGCAGGAGGTGTCGCTCAGTGCCGGCGGGGGCCCCGAGGTGGTGCCCCGCACCGTGGACGCCTCCGGCGTGCTGGTCACACTCGCCGCCCCCTCGCCCGGCGTCATCGAGCTCAACGGGGGCTACCTCCACACCTCCCTGCAGCCCGAACGCGCCATGGCCGCCGCGCTGGCCCGGGCCGGGCGCCGGCCCGGCGCCTGGGGCCGCCCGCCCACGGACGGGCTCCCCGAACTGCGGGCCTGGTTCGCCCGGGAGATCGGTCCCGCTGTGAGCGCCGCCGACGTGCTGATCACCGCGGGTGGCCAGTCCGCCCTGGCCACCGCCCTGCGCGCGCTCGCTCCGCCGGGCGCCCCCGTCCTCGTCGAGTCGCCCACCTACCCGGGGATGCTCGCCGCGGCGCGCGCCACCGGTCTGCGCCCCGTGCCGGTGCCCGGTGACGCCGACGGCGTACGGCCCGATCTGCTCGCCGCCGCGTTCCGGGCGACGGGCGCCCGGGTGTTCGTCTGCCAGCCGCTGTTCCAGAACCCGACCGGCGCCGTCCTGGCCCCCGACCGCCGAGGGGAGGTCGTCCGGATCGCCCGCGAGGCGGGCGCGTTCGTCGTCGAGGACGACTTCGCCCGCCGTCTCGTGCACGAGGACGCGGGCCCGCTGCCCGCACCCCTCATGGCCCAGGACGAGGACGGCGTCGTCGTCCACGTCTGCTCCCTCACCAAGGTCACCTCGCCCAGCCTCCGCGTCGGCGCCCTGGCCGCCCGCGGACCCGTACTGGAGCGCCTGCGCGCCATCCAGGTCGTCGACAGCTTCTTCGTCCCCCGGCCGCTCCAGGAGGCCGCGCTCGAACTGGTCGGCTCACCGTCCTGGAGCCGCCACCTGAGGGCCGTCGCGACCGCGCTGAAGGACCGCCGCGCGGCGATGACGACCGCCCTCCGGCTGGAACTGCCCGACTTCGCCCTGCCGCACATCCCGTCGGGCGGCGGCAGTCTCTGGCTGGGGCTCCCCGACGCGTGGACCGGTGCCGAGGAGTCCGCGGTGGTCTCGGGGGCGCTGCGCGCGGGGGTCGCCGTCGCGCCCGGCCGCCCGTACTTCTGCGCGGAGGCGCCGGCGGGCCGCATCCGGCTGAGCTTCGCCGCGGTCTCGGGCCCGGCCGAGATCGCGGAGGGCGTACGACGGCTGCGCACCGCCTGCGACGAGCTCCGTGACGGCCCGGACGGGGCATCGCTCCCGCCCGGGTGAACAGCGGTCCGGCGCCCCGCGAGAACGTGCCGCCCGATCCGTCCCCTTGACCGGCGTGGCGTTCGGCTCCACGATCGCGGCCATGAGTGTTCGAGTCTCCCTGGTCGCTGCGGCGCGCAGCTCCGCCCTGCTCGCCGAGCGCTTCGAGGACGACCGGCCGCTCGATCACGCCGGCTGGCACGAGATCCAGCTCACCGCGCACACGCTCCTGCCGCTCGGCGCCGCCGAGCTGCGCTACTGCTCGCCGACACCGCGCAGCCGTGCCACGGGGGACGCGCTCGGCTTCGCGCCGATGGCGCAGCCCGCGCTGCGCGACTGCGACATGGGCCGCTGGCGGGGCTGGACCCTGGCCGAGGTCACCGCCGGTGAACCGGCCGCGGTGAACGCCTGGCTGGCCGATCCGCGCTCCGCCCCGCACGGCGGCGAGTCCCTGCTGGCGTTCATCTCGCGGATAGGGGGCTGGCTCGACACCCGGCCCGCGTGCGACGGGTTCATCGTCGCGGTCGCCGAACCCTCGGTCGTGCGGGCCGCACTCGTCTACGCGCTCAAGGCTCCGCCCTCCACGTACTGGAACGTCGACGTCCGCCCGCTGTCCACGGTCACGCTCACCGGGTCGCCGGGCCGCTGGAGTCTGAGCCTGGAAGCGGGTTCGCGCTGACCGGAGTCACGCACACCTCTTCCGGAATCGCGCACACCTCTTCCGGCCGGTCCGACCAGTCGGTATGTTGCGGCTCACGGAAGCCATCAGGCTGTGCGCGAGACGAGGAGCCCACGTGCCGCAGATCCACGGTCACTGCCACGACAGATTCGCCGCGGTGCGTGCCGCCTTCGAGGAGAACTTCACCGACCGCGAGGAACTGGGCGCGGCCGTCACCGTCCTCGTCGACGGAGTGGCGGTGGCCGACCTGTGGGCGGGCTGGGCCGACGGGGCCCGCACCCGCCCCTGGGAGCGGGACACCCTGGTCAACGTCTGGTCCACGACCAAGGGCCCGACCGCGCTCTGCGCCCACATCCTCGCCGACCGGGGTCTGCTCGACCTCGACGCCCCAGTCGCCGCGTACTGGCCCGAATTCGCCGCGGCGGGCAAGGAATCCGTCCGCGTACGGGACCTGCTCTCGCACCGTGCCGGCCTGGCGGGGATCCGGGAGCCGCACGCGCTGGCCGAGCTCTACGACTGGGAACTGACCACCGCCCGGCTGGCCGCGACCGAGCCCTGGTGGGAGCCGGGAACCCGCTCCGGGTACCACGCGCTCACGTACGGCTTCCTCGTCGGCGAGGTCGTCCGCCGGATCACCGGACTGCTGCCCGGCGCCTTCCTGCACCAGGAGGTCACGGGCCCGCTCGGCATCGACTTCACGGTCGGCCTCCCGGAGAAGGAGGAGGGGCGCGTCGCAGAGCTGGTCACGTCCCCGCCGACGGCTGCCGCGGCCGCGTTCTTCGCGCAGATGGAGCCGGTCGCCATCGCCTCGATCGCCAACCCGCCGACGGGCGCTGCCGCCGCGAACACGCCCGAATGGCGCGCCGCCGAGATCCCCGCCGCCAACGGCCACGGAACGGCCCGTGCGGTGGCCGCACTGTACGGGATCCTGGCCGGGCGCGGCACGTTCGACGGCCGGCGGATCCTGTCCGAGGAGGCCGCCGAGCGGGTCCGCGAGGGGCAGGGCAGCTGCCGGGACCTGGTGCTGGGCGCGGGATTCGCACACGAGACGGAGATCGGACTCGGCCTCTGGCTCAGCGGCCCGAACCGCTCCTACGGTCCCAACCCCCGGGCCTTCGGCCACGACGGCGCGGGCGGTTCCTGCGGCCTTGCCGACCCGGAGGCCGGGGTCGCGCTCGGATACGTCATGAACCGGATGGGCCCGAACATCGCCGATGACCCCCGCAAGATGGCGCTGGTCGAGGCGGTGTACGACGCACTGTGACGGTCCTGGCGCCGGGGCTCGTGCCTCCGGCGCCACCGCCGTACCCGACGGGCTGCCGAGACGCGGCGCCGGCTCCGACGCCGCCCGCCCATTCCGGCTCCCGGCCCCCGGACGGCACCGGCGGCCCGCCCTCGACGGCCTGCGGCCCGGCCCCCGGACACACCGGCGCGGCCCGGCGGCCGGCCCCCTACCCGTAGTACCCGAGAGCTACCCGCCAGGTGCATCCTCCAGCGGGACGCCGACCACAAGGCGTGATCCATACCTTCCGTACCGGAAGCACACACCGCATCCGGTACGGAAGGACCACCCTCCATGGCGACCCGCCCGCGCACCAGCCGTCTGCGCCGCACCCTCCTCGCCGCCCTCGTCGCCGCATCGGTGGCGGTTCCGGTGTCGGGCGCGGCCGGGCCCGCGGCCGTCCCCGCGCCCGCCCCGGCCGAGCTCGGGCCGCTCGGGCCCGCGACCACGGCCGCACTCGACAAGAGGTACGCCGCAGGCCGTGCGGACATCCTGGCCGCGGAACGGACCGCCGCGGACCACGGCGACCGGCGGCGGGCGGCCGTGCTGCGCGGCATGGCGGACCCGGGCCGCCGGTTCCTCTCCTTCGACGGCCGCGACGGCGGCCGCACCACCGAGGTCTTCGGCGACCTCGCGCACGCCGGACGCATCGCCGTACTCGTGCCCGGTTCGGACACCAGCCTCGATTCGTACGGACGTCTCGCCAACGGCGCCCGGGCTCTGCGGCGCGAACTGGGCGACGGCGCCGCGGTCATCGCCTGGCTCGGCTACCGGACCCCGGGGACGGTCAGCCGTCAGATCCTGACGGACCGGAGCGCCGCCGAAGCCGCTCCCGGACTCGCCGGCTTCGTCAGGGAACTGGCCTCATCCGCACCGGGCGCCCGGACGACGCTGCTCTGCCACTCCTACGGTTCGGTCGTCTGCACCCGGGCCGCCGCGGACCTCCCCGTCGCGAACATCGTGCTTTACGGAAGCCCCGGCACCGGAGCCGACAACGTGGAGAGCCTGCGCACGCCGGCCACCGTCTGGGCGGGACGAGGCGCCGACGACTGGATCGCCGACGTCCCGAACGCGCGGCTCCGGCTCGGCTTCGTGACCCTCGGCTTCGGGACCGACCCCGTGTCCGCCGACTTCGGAGCCCGGGTGTTCGACGCGGGCGCCGGTGGCCACAGCGACTATCTGCGCCCCGGGTCCGTACCCCTGCGCAACCTGGCCCGGATCGTGAACGGGCACACCACGGACGAGGAGCGCCGCCATGGGTGACCTCGTGCGGGCTGTCGAGTCCGCCACGCCGCCCGGCCGCGACCGTGCCGTCGACGCGCTGCGCGCCCTCGCCATCCTCGGCGTCGTCCTGGGCCACTGGCTGGTGACCGCCCTGGTCGCCGACAGCGGCACGGTGCGCGCCGCGAGCCCCCTGGGGTACATGCCCCAACTGGCGCCCATATCCTGGGCGTTCCAGACCCTTGCCGTGTTCTTCCTGGTCGGCGGGCGGATGGGCGCACAGGGCTACGCATCGGCCCGCGCGCGGGGTACGTCCTACCGGCGCTGGCTCGGCGGACGTATGGCGAGGCTGTTCCGGCCGGTCGCCGCCCTGCTGACGGTCTGGGCGGTAGCGGTCGGCGTCATGGCGGCGGCGGGCGTAGGCCACGCCACCCTCCACACGCTGTGCAAACTGGTCCTTTCGCCGCTCTGGTTCCTGCTGGTCTTCGCGGCGCTCACCGCCGCCACCCCGCTCGTGGCACGGATCCACCCGCTGTGGCCGTTCGCCGTCGTGCTCCACGTCGACCTGCTGAGGTTCGGGGCCGACGCACCTGCCTGGCTCGGCTCGGTCAACGTCGTGGCCGGGTGGCTGGTCCCGTACTGCCTGGGCGCGGCCTGGGCCCGGGGCGGACTGCCGATCCGGACGACCGGCCGGGTCCTGCTGGCCGGGGGAGCCGCCACCACGGTCCTCCTCGTCCTGTTCGCCGGCTACCCGGCGTCCATGGTCGGCGTCCCGGGAGCCGCCGTCTCCAACCTCGACCCGCCCACCCTCGCCGTCGTGACCTTCGGGCTCGCCCAGTGCGGCGCGGCTCTGCTGCTCCTCGGTCCGCTGCGCAGGCTGCTCGCGCGGCCCGCGCTCTGGGCGGCCGTGGCCCTGGCCAACCTCTCCGCGATGACCCTCTTCCTCTGGCACCAGACCGCCATGATGGCGGTCGCCGCGACCGGCCTGTCGGCGGGCGGCCCCCTGCCGGGGCTCCACACCGTCCCGGACGGGCCGGTCTGGGTGCTGGCCCGGCTGGCCTGGCTGCCGGTGTTCGCGCTGGCCCTGCTGGTGTGCCGGTCGGCGTTCCGCTCGTACGAACAGGGGCGATCCGGCTCCTCCCGGGTGGTCCGCGAGGCCCGCCCCGAACGAACCGTGGAGGCTCACAGTGCCTAGGGTGGATCAAGTGAAGCTGACGGGGGCAGGGGCAGGGAGCGGGAAGCGGCTGAAGGCGGCGGTGCGGAAGCTGCCGCGCACCTTGTACGAGGGCATGGGGACGGGCGCCGCCGATCCGCTGCCGCGCATGGGGGAGCCGGGCTGGCCGGTCTGGCGGCCGGTGTCCTGGATGGTGCTGGTGGTGCTCGCGGTGACCATCGCCGTGAGCAATGTGAACGGCGGAGACGGACAAGCGGTCACCTGGCAGGCCCTGTTGCTCTCCGGGCTCCAGTCGGCGGCGCTCATCGCGGCGATGTCCCGGCCCATGCCGGCCTGGTGGGCATCGATGATCCTGATGACCGTCGGGACCGTCATCTGGGAGCCCCTGATCAGCAAGGACAGGCTGTACCCGTGGGACATCCCGGCCATCGCCCTGAACTGCGTGCTGCTGTTCCTGGTGGCCTCGCGGGTGCGGCCGTGGACCGCCGTACGGGCGTTGGTGATCACCGTCCTGGCAGGAGTGGCCTGCCTCCCCTTCACCACCCAGCCGCACAACTACGACGTCGAGAGGGCGGTGCCCTTCTTCGTCGTGGCGACGGTGCTCGGCGGCTCGCTGCGCGGAATCCGGGTGGCCCGCGGCCAGCTGGTGGTCCAGGCGGAACTCACCGCGGAGGAACGCGCCAGGCGCACCCTCCTGGAGGAGCGCAACCGGATCGCCCGCGAGCTGCACGACGTGGTCGCCCATCACATGACCGTGATCTCCATCCAGGCACAGGTCGCCCCGCACCTGGTCGAGGACCCCTCGGACGCCCTGCGCGAGAACCTCGCCTCCATCCGGGAGAACGCCGTCGACGCCCTTACCGAGCTGCGCCGCGTGCTGGGCGTGCTGCGCACGGAGGACACCCTCGCCGAAGGTGCCCACGCACCGCAGCCCACGCTCGACCGGCTGGACGAACTGGTCGGCACGGTGCGGGGCGCCGGGATCACCGTCGTCAGCGAGTCGACGGGCAAGCGGCGGCCCCTCTCGCCGGGCGTCGAACTGTCGGCGTTCCGCATCGTCCAGGAGGCGCTGAGCAACGTGATGCGTCACGCGCCCGGAGCGCGCGTACGGGTGGAGACCGGCTACCACTCGTCGGCGGTCACCGTCCGCGTCACCAACACCGCGCCCGACCGCGCGGCCGGCCCGTCGAGGGGGGCCGGCCACGGACTGCTCGGCATGAGGGAACGTACCGTCATGCTGGGCGGAGACTTCGCCAACGGGCCCACCGCCGAAGGCGGTTACGAAGTAGTGGCCACGCTCCCCCTGGAGGACCCCGCATGACCATCCGCGTCCTGATCGCCGACGACCAGATGATGGTCCGCCAGGGCTTCACCGTGCTGCTCGACGCCGAACCGGGCATCGAGGTCGTCGGCCAGGCCGTGGACGGCCTCGACGCGGTCGCCAAGGTGGCCGAACTCGGCCCCGACGTCGTCCTGATGGACATACGGATGCCAGGACTCGGCGGAATCGAGGCGACCCGCCGCGTCACGGCGCCGGACGACGCCACCGTCAAGGTGCTCGTCCTGACGACCTTCGACCTCGACGAGTACGTGTACGAGGCGCTCCGCGCGGGCGCCTCCGGCTTCCTCCTCAAGGACGCCTCGGCGGCCGAACTCGCCCATGCGGTAAGGGTGGTGGCGGCGGGGGAGGCTCTGCTCGCCCCGAACATCACCAAGCGGCTGATCGCCGAGTACTCCCGCCTGGCCGAAGCGCCCCGCGCCCCTCTCAAGGACCGCGTCGGGGATCTGACGCAGCGCGAGACGGAGGTGCTGTCCCTGATCGCGCACGGACTGTCGAACGCGGAGATAGCGGCGCGCCTGGTGGTCGCGGAGCAGACGGTGAAGACCCATGTGAGCCGGATCCTCGTCAAGCTGTCCCTGCGCGACCGCACCCAGGCAGCTGTCCACGCGTACGAGACCGGTCTGGTGCGCCCGGCCGGATACTGACCCCGAACGCCCCGGCGGGCCGCCCCCGGCCGGAGCCCTCCCGTATACAGGAGCCGCTGTGCGCGCCCTCTCCCACGACCGGAACCCCGACCGGGCCGGTCGGTGCGTCCCCCTTCTGCCGGCCCGCTCGCCCCGCACCGATCGGTCCGCGCGAGGGCTGCGGCCGGGGTGCGGGACGTGAGTACGCCCCGGCCGGACCCGTACCCGGAGGTGACCGCCCGTGGCGGCCTCGCGGCCGCCATGAGGGAAGCCGCGACGCTGCGCGGACGCGACATCGGATCGCTGTCCCCGACTCCCGACGGCGCCGTGACCGAGACGACGAGAGGCTACGTGTCGATCGATCCGGCGGCAGGTGAGCGGCTGTTCCGCTTGAGCACCGGCATTCCCGGCTTCGCGTGGGCGATCGGTGCGACGGGCGACCTCGAATTGCTCGTGGACGCGGTCGCCGCATGGCGGGCCGGTATGCCCTTCGACGCGCTGGAGGCGGAGTTCGCGTTCCTCGACCTCGCCGGGCTCACCGGCGCGCTCGCGGCCGGGGAGCCCGCCGCCTCGCAGTGGTCCCGCCTCCTGGCCACCGAATTCCACCGCGAGCAGTGGGATCTCCTGCGCCTGCTCCGTGCCGACGTGACGCTCCGGGGTTTCTATCCCGACATCTCGCACCGTGCCGTCCGTCTCCAGGTGGACGGGCTGGACGCGACGAGCCGGCAGGTCCTGGTGGCGGACCCGGGCGACGGGCCACCGGGGGAGCGTTACGAGGTACGCGTCGGCGAGCCCGGCGCCACCTGGGCCGAGGTTCCGGCCGCGGACCTGACCGCCTACCTGCGGCGCCGGCTGACGGGACGGTGATCGCGGACCGCCTCCCGTCCGGGTGCGTCGCCGTGCGATCGGGACCCAGGCCGACACGGGATCGCCGCCCGCCCGGAAATCGGTGGAGCCGCACGCGCGTATGCCGTTACGGTGCTCCCGCCCGCAGTCGCCCTGAATGAGGACGTCCGTTGTACACAGAGTGAGACCACCCGAGCGCTGATCCGTCGCGCGTCGCACCCGTGCGCCGCGCTCCTTTCCGCTGCGGTCCTCTCACCGGAACCGGTGTATTTCTGTGTCCAAGAACCGGGTGGCCGTGCCCACCCGCCTGCTGACCGTTCTCCGCCGATGCCACGGGTGCGCCTCCGAGCGCGTCCCGGGGAACGGCCCATTCCGCCTCGACGCGGACCACACGTCCCTCGATACCCGACTCCTCGCGTTCTGTACCGACCACGGGGACACCACCGAGCTCACCGCCGCCCGGCGGATGAGCGTGCCATCCGTGCGACCCCGACGGCCGGCCTGGCAGTCGCCGTACGGCCCGCCGCCGCACCGGTCGCACCGCGGCCGGTGGGCGCCCGTACCGGCGCCGGCGAGGTTCCGGTCCGCCGCGCGGCGCGGCTACCCGTGCGGCCGGTGCGACTGATCGCCGACCGCTCGGGTTCATCTCGGCGAGCCGTCGCGAGACAGCTCGCCGAGGTGAACCCCACGCCGACCGTCCGCAGGAGCGCGAGCCTTGGGCGGCTGCCGGGAGCCCTCGTCCCGATCCGCCCGGAGTGCGTAAACGACCGGATCTTTGCATAAAAGTGCAGCGCTGCGTATAGTCATGCCATCGACGAGGAGGATTTCGATGGTGGTACGCGCAGCGGTGGCAGGGGCGAGCGGATACGCGGGCGGGGAACTGCTCCGACTCCTGCTGGCCCATCCCCAGGTCGAGATCGGGGCCCTCACCGCGCACTCCAACGCGGGGCAGCAGCTCGGGTCCCTCCAGCCGCATCTGCGGCCGCTCGCCGGCCGGGTGCTCCAGCCGACCACCGCCGAGGTGCTCGCCGGGCACGACGTCGTCTTCCTCGCCCTCCCGCACGGCCAGTCCGCGGCCGTCGCCGAGCAGCTGGGGGACGAGGTGCTCGTCGTCGACATGGGCGCCGACTTCCGGCTGAGGAACAGCGCCGACTGGGAGACGTTCTACGGCTCGCCGCACGCCGGCACCTGGCCCTACGGGCTGCCCGAGCTGCCCGGCGGCCGCAGCGCGCTGCGGGGCTCCAAGCGCATCGCGGTGCCCGGCTGCTACCCGACCGCCGTCTCCCTCGCACTCTTCCCCGCGTACGCGGCCGGGCTCGCCGAGCCCGAGGCCGTCGTCGTCGCGGCGTCCGGGACCTCCGGAGCGGGCAAGGCGCTCAAGCCGAACCTCCTCGGCTCCGAGGTGATGGGCAACATGACCCCGTACGGCGTCGGCGGAGGCCACCGGCACACGCCCGAGATGATCCAGAACCTCAGCGCCGCCGCCGGTGAGCCGGTGACCGTCTCCTTCACGCCGACCCTCGCCCCCATGCCCCGGGGCATCCTCGCCACCTGCAGCGCGAAGGCGAAGCCGGGCGTGGACGCCGCGTCGCTGCGCGCCGCCTACGAGAAGGCCTTCGCGGACGAGCCGTTCGTCGATCTGCTCCCCGAGGGGCAGTGGCCCGCCACAGCGTCCGTCCACGGTTCCAACGCCGTACAGATCCAGGTCGCCCACGACGAGGCCGCGGGCCGGATCATCGTGATCAGCGCCATCGACAACCTCGCCAAGGGCACCGCGGGCGGCGCCCTGCAGAGCATGAACATCGCCCTCGGGCTCCCCGAGGACACAGGTCTTTCCACGATCGGAGTCGCACCGTGAGCGTCACGGCAGCACAGGGATTCTCGGCGGCCGGCATCGCCGCCGGAATCAAGGAGAGCGGCCAGCCGGACCTGGCCCTCGTGGTCAACGACGGGCCGCGTCGCGCCGCCGCGGGCGTCTTCACCTCCAACCGCGTGAAGGCCGCCCCCGTCCTCTGGTCGGAGCAGGTGCTCAAGGGCGGCGAGGTCACCGCCGTCGTCCTCAACTCCGGTGGCGCCAACGCCTGCACGGGCCCCCAGGGCTTCCAGGACACCCACGCCACCGCCGAGAAGGCGGCCGAGGTGCTCGAAGGGCACAGCGCGGGAGAGATCGCGGTCGCCTCGACCGGCCTCATCGGCCTGCCGCTCCCCATGGACAAACTGCTGCCGGGCATCGAGCAGGCCGCGGCCGCACTCAGCGAGCACGGCGGCGAGAAGGCCGCCATCGCCATCAAGACCACCGACACGGTGCACAAGACCGGTGTCGCCACGCAGGGCGGCTGGACGGTCGGCGGCATGGCGAAGGGCGCGGGAATGCTCGCCCCCGGCCTCGCCACCATGCTGGTCGTCCTCACGACCGACGCCGACGTGGAGGCCCCGGCGCTCGACGCCGCGCTCCGCGACGCGACCCGTACCACCTTCGACCGGGTCGACTCCGACGGCTGCATGTCGACCAACGACACGGTGCTGCTGCTCGCCTCGGGGGCGAGCGGGATCACGCCCCCGCAGGACGAGTTCGCCGAGGCCGTACGGGCCGTCTGCGCCGACCTCGCCCGTCAGCTGATCGGCGACGCCGAGGGTTCCTCCAAGGACATCCGCATCGAGGTGATCAACGCCGCCACCGAGGACGACGCCGTCGAGGTCGGCCGGAGCATCGCCCGTAACAACCTCCTCAAGTGCGCCATCCACGGCGAGGACCCCAACTGGGGCCGCGTCCTCTCCGCGATCGGCACCACCGGGGCAGCCTTCGAACCGGACCGGCTGAACGTCGCCATCAACGACGTCTGGGTCTGCAAGAACGGAAGCGTGGGCGAGGACCGTGAGCTCGTCGACATGCGGTACCGCGAGGTCAGGATCACCGCGGACCTCTCCGAAGGCACGGAGTCGGCCGTCATCTGGGCCAACGACCTGACCGCGGAGTACGTCCACGAGAACAGCGCGTACAGCTCATGAGCACCCCGGCGCGGAAGCACACCGCACTCCCGAAGGCGCAGATCCTCATCGAGGCGCTGCCCTGGCTCACCCGGCACAACGGCAAGACCGTCGTCATCAAGTTCGGCGGGAACGCCATGATCGACGAGGAGCTCAAGGCGGCCTTCGCCCAGGACGTCGTCTTCCTGCGCCAGGCCGGTATCAAGCCCGTCGTCGTGCACGGCGGCGGCCCGCAGATCAGCGCCCAGCTCGACAGGCAGGGCCTCGTCAGCGAGTTCAAGGCCGGTCTCCGGGTCACCACGCCCGAGGCGATGGACGTCGTACGGATGGTGCTCGCCGGACAGGTCCAGCGCGAGCTGGTCGGTCTCCTCAACCAGCACGGCCCGCTCGCCGTCGGCATGACCGGCGAGGACGCCCACACCATCACCGCCGTCCAGCACCGGCCCGTCATCGACGGCGAAAGCGTCGACATCGGCCGGGTCGGCGAGATCACCGCGATCGACACGGGCGCCATACAGGCCCTCCTGGACGACGGCCGGATTCCGGTCGTCTCCTCCATCGCGCGCTCCGCCGACGACAACCACGTCTACAACGTCAACGCGGACACCGCCGCCGCCGCGCTCGCCGCCGCGCTGAACGCCGAGACACTGATGGTCCTCACCGACGTGGAGGGCCTCTACGAGGACTGGCCCAACAGCGACGACGTGATCAGCAGGCTCACCGCCACGGAGCTGGAGAAGCTGCTGCCCAGCCTGTCGAGCGGCATGGTCCCCAAGATGCAGGGCTGCCTCCACGCCGTACGCAACGGCGTCGAGACCGCCCGCGTCATCGACGGCCGGGTCCAGCACTCGATCCTGCTGGAGATCTTCACCGATGAGGGGGTCGGCACGATGGTCGTGCCCGACGCACCGACGGACACCGAGGGGGAGTCATGAGCAACGAGGAACTCTCGCAGCGCTGGCAGGGCGCGCTGATGGACAACTACGGCACCCCGCAACTGCCCCTGGTCCGCGGCGCGGGCGCCCACGTCTGGGACGCCGAAGGCACCGAGTACCTCGACTTCGTCGGCGGTATCGCGGTGAACGCGCTGGGCCACGCCCACCCCGCCGTCGTCGAGGCCGTCTCCACCCAGATCGCGTCCCTCGGACACGTGTCGAACCTCTTCATCGCCGAACCGCCCGTCGCGCTGGCCGAACGGCTGCTCCAGCTCCTCGGCCGCCCGGGCAGGGTCTACTTCTCCAACTCCGGAGCCGAGGCCAACGAAGCCGCCTTCAAGATCGGCCGGCTGACCGGACGCACGCACATGGTGGCCACCGACGGCGGGTTCCACGGCCGGACGATGGGCGCGCTCGCCCTCACGGGCCAGTCCAAGAAGCGCGAGCCGTTCGTCCCGCTGCCCGGTGACGTCACCCACGTCCCGTACGGCGATGTCGAGGCGCTCCGGGCCGCGGTGACCACCGACACCGCGCTGCTGATCATCGAGCCGATCCAGGGCGAGATCGGCGTCGTCGTCCCGCCCAAGGGCTATCTGGAGGCCGCCAGGGAGATCACCCGGGCCACCGGCACCCTGCTCGTGCTCGACGAGGTGCAGACCGGTATCGGCCGCTGCGGCCACTGGTTCGAGCACCAGGCGCACCAGGGGGTCGAGCCCGACCTCGTCACCCTGGCCAAGGGCCTCGGCGGCGGTCTGCCGATCGGCGCCACCGTCGCGTTCGGTCCTGCGGCCGGCCTGCTGAAGCCCGGGCACCACGGCACGACGTTCGGCGGCAACCCCATCGCCTGCGCGGCCGGACTCGCCGTCCTGGACACGCTCGCCGCCGACGGCACCCTGGACAACGTGAAGCGGCTCGGCGAGAAGATCCGGGACGCGGTGGAGGGCCTGGGCCACCCCCTGGTCTCCCACGTCCGCGGCTCCGGCCTGCTGCTGGGTATCGTGCTCACCGGACCCCTCGCACCGCAGGTGCAGCAGGCGGCCCAGAGAGCCGGACTCCTGGTCAACGCGCCCGCCCCCGATGTCGTACGGCTCATGCCGCCGCTGATCATCGGCGACGCGGAGGTGGACGCGTTCCTGCGGGTCCTGCCAGGTGCTCTCGACGCGGCATACGGGGACGGACGATCCGGAGCATGACGATCCGGAGAATGAGGCGACGACGATGACCGAGGCGCAGGAAACCGAGCACGGCGGGCCGTCCGTGCCGCAGACCCGCACGGCCCGCCACCGCCGGATCGTGGACATCCTGAACCGGCAGCCGGTGCGCTCGCAGAGCCAGCTGGCCAAGCTCCTCGCCGACGACGGGCTGAGCGTCACCCAGGCGACGCTCTCCCGCGACCTCGACGAGCTGGGCGCGGTGAAGATCCGTAACACCGGGGGCGAACTGATCTACGCGGTGCCGAGCGAGGGCGGATTCCGCACCCCGCAGGCACCGCTGGGCGGCTCCGCCAAGGAGGAGCGGATGCGGCGGCTGTCCGCCGAACTGCTCATCTCGGCGGAGGCCTCGGCCAATCTGGTGGTGCTGCGTACGCCGCCGGGGGCGGCACAGTTCCTCGCCTCGGCCATCGACCAGGCCGAACTGCACGACATCCTGGGCACCATCGCGGGCGACGACACCCTGATGCTGATCAGCCGCGACCCGGCGGGCGGCCAGGCACTGGCCGACCACCTCCTGCGCCTCGCCCAGAACGACCGCTGACGACAGGCCTAGTAGCGCGTGATCGCCGTCGGCCCCGAGCGGGTCCCGATCGCGATGTGAGGACGGCGGGCCGGATCCGCCCAGGCGAGGATCCGGTGCATGGCGTCCGCCGGTACGGAGACACAACCGGCGGTCGCTCCGCGGCCGTTGACATGGAGGAAGATTCCGGCGCCACGGCCCCGCACCGGCTGCTCGTAGTTGAACCCGATGACGAGCGCGTGCGCGTACTGCGTGCCGTACGTGACCAGATGTTCGGCCTCGGCGGCCCGGCAGTCGTCGGGCCGCGGCTCCACCCACCGGTTGTAGGCGCGGGCGCCGTTGTCCTGGCACCACCAGGAACGGTCGTTGACACGACGGTACGGATAGCGGGTCGCGGCCGGGGCCGGCTCGATCCCGAAGGCGTACGGCAGGTCGTACAGACCGGTGGGCGTGGTGTTCGTGCCCTGGGTGCGCGTGCTGCCCTCGGTCAGGCCTTTCGCGCCGAAGCGTGCGGGCGCCGACCCCGCCTCTGTCCACCCGCCCCGCCGCCGCTCCCACCAGGTCACCGTGCCGGTGGTGGAACCCTCGGACGGTGCCTCGGCCGTGATCAGCTGGGAGCCGCCGCCCGTGTCGGCCAGCCGCTCCGGAAGCGGCGGCGCGCCGGGACCGGCGGCCGCGACCGAGCCCAGCAGAGCCAGCACCAGCGAACCGTTGACCAGAAGTCTGCGCATGATCCGGACCGTACGGGCGCGGCGGCCGGCCCCCCACCGCGCCTGCTCCGTACGGCCCAGTGCGTCACCCGGCGGGCGGCACCGGCACCGGCAGGGGCGGCAGCGGCAACGGAAGCCCCGGCAGTCCGTCCATGCTCGTGGCGATGTCCGGCTTCTTCTCGAAGTAGGCGCTGAGACTGGCGTCGTCGTCGCGCCGGAAACGGTCGGCATGCAGCGAGCGGTCCTCGTCGTACGACATGTACGGCACAGCGAACCCGCACGAGTCCCGGATCATCCCGGCCGTCACCACGATGATCGCCCGCAGTCCGTGCGCCGTGGGGTCCACGGTAGGGAAGTGGCTCAGCAGCTCGCCGAAGCGGGGGTCGTCGCGGAACACCGGCTCCCCGCGGCCGTGCACCCGGACGATGTTCGGCGGCCCCTGGAACGCGCACCACATCAGCGTGACGCGGCCGTTCTCCCGGAGGTGGGCGATGGTCTCCGCCGTGCTCCCCGCGAAGTCCAGGTACGCCACGGTCCTTTCGTCGAGTACGGCGAACGATCCGCTCACCCCCTTCGGGGAGAGGTTGACCGTGCCCTCCGCGTCGAGGGGGGCGGTCGCCGCGAAGAAGATGTGCTGCTCCTCGATGAAGGCCCTGAGCCGTCCGTCAATACGTTCGTATGTTTTTCCCATGCGGGCATTATCGTGCCCGACGGCCGCCCGGTCAGGCGCACTTCGGCCCGCGGGACGATCGCCGCACCGGTCGCGTGCAGGCAGCAGGCGCTGTGCGGCCGCCTGGGCCGGTTGCCGCTCCGGAGCGAGGCGGGCGCGTAGCCGGCGCTCATCGAACGGGCTGGCGTCCGGGGCGCCCCACTCGCCGAGTCCGGCGACCGCCCCGCTATCCCTACCTCCCTGACCTGGAGCTTTGACAAAGCATACGGTGCACTGCATAGTTATACCCATCAGTGATTGCACCGTAAGGAGAAACCCGTGACCGAGCGCGTCGTACTCGCCTACTCGGGCGGCCTGGACACCTCCGTCGCCATCGGCTGGATCGCCGAGGAGACGGGCGCCGAGGTCATCGCCGTTGCCGTGGACGTCGGCCAGGGCGGCGAGGACCTGGACGTCATCCGCAAGCGCGCGCTCGACTGCGGCGCCGTCGAGGCCGAGGTCGCGGACGCGAAGGACGAGTTCGCCGACGAGTACTGCCTCCCGGCGATCAAGGCCAACGCCCTCTACATGGACCGCTACCCGCTGGTCTCGGCGCTCTCCCGGCCGACGATCGTCAAGCACCTGGTCGCCGCCGCCAAGAAGCACAACGCCGGCATCGTGGCCCACGGCTGCACCGGCAAGGGCAACGACCAGGTCCGCTTCGAGGCCGGCATCTCCGCGCTCGGTCCCGACCTGAAGTGCATCGCCCCGGTCCGCGACTACGCGATGACCCGTGACAAGGCGATCGCCTTCTGCGAGGAGAAGAACCTCCCGATCGCGACCACCAAGAAGTCCCCGTACTCCATCGACCAGAACGTCTTCGGGCGCGCGGTCGAGACGGGCTTCCTGGAGGACATCTGGAACGCGCCGATCGAGGACATCTACGAGTACACGCAGAACCCGGCCACCCCGCGCGAGGCCGACGAGGTCGTCATCTCCTTCAAGGAGGGCGTCCCGGTCGCCATCGACGGCAGGCCCGTCACCGTGCTCCAGGCCATCCAGCAGCTCAACGAGCGCGCCGGAGCCCAGGGCATCGGCCGGATCGACATGGTCGAGGACCGGCTCGTGGGCATCAAGTCCCGTGAGGTGTACGAGGCCCCCGGCGCGATCGCGCTGATCACCGCGCACCAGGAGCTGGAGAACGTCACCGTCGAGCGCGAGCTGGCCCGCTACAAGCGGCAGGTCGAGCAGCGCTGGGGCGAGATGGTCTACGACGGCCTGTGGTTCTCCCCGCTCAAGCGCGCCCTGGACGGCTTCATCAACGAGGCCAACCAGCACGTCACCGGCGACATCCGGATGACCCTGCACGCCGGCCGCGCCGTCGTCAGCGGCCGGAAGTCCGAGCAGTCGCTGTACGACTTCAACCTCGCCACCTACGACTCGGGCGACACGTTCGACCAGTCCAAGGCGCAGGGCTTCATCGAGATCTTCGGACTCTCCTCGAAGATCGCGGCCCGGCGCGACCTGGCCTGACACACTTTCAGCCCCTCCTGCGTCCGAGGAGCGGGTCCGGGGGCGGAGCCCCCGATTCGGGAAGGGGCGGGGTGGGGAGAAGTCCCCGCCCCGCCCCATCGCACAACAAGGAGCAACCGTGAGCAGCAACACCAGCGACGTACGCCTCTGGGGCGCCCGCTTCGCCGACGGCCCGGCCGAGGCGCTGGCGAAGCTGTCCGCCTCCGTCCACTTCGACTGGCGGCTCGCGCCGTACGACATCGCCGGCTCCCGCGCCCACGCGCGCGTCCTCAACAAGGCGGGCCTGCTCAGCGCGGACGAGCTCTCGCGTATGCAGAGCGGCCTCGACCAGCTCGAATCCGACGTGGCCGACGGCTCGTTCACCGGCACCATCGCCGACGAGGACGTCCACACCGCGCTGGAGCGCGGCCTCCTGGAGCGCCTCGGCCCGGACCTCGGCGGCAAGCTGCGCGCCGGCCGGTCCCGCAACGACCAGATCGCCACGCTCTTCCGGATGTACCTGCGCGACCACGCCCGGATCATCGGCGGCCTCGTCGCCGAACTCCAGGACGCCCTGGTCGGTCTCGCCGAGGCCCATCCGGACGTGGCGATGCCCGGCCGTACGCACCTCCAGCACGCCCAGCCCGTCCTCTTCGCCCACCACGTCCTCGCCCACGTGCAGTCCCTGTCCCGGGACGCCGAGCGGCTGCGGCAGTGGGACGAGCGGACCGCCGTCTCGCCGTACGGCTCCGGCGCGCTGGCCGGCTCCTCCCTCGGCCTGGACCCGGAGGCCGTCGCGGCCGACCTCGGCTTCGAGCGCGGCTCCGTCGCCAACTCCATCGACGGCACGGCCTCCAGGGACTTCGTCGCCGAGTTCGCCTTCATCACCGCGATGATCGGCGTCAACCTCTCGCGCATCGCGGAGGAGGTCATCATCTGGAACACGAAGGAGTTCTCCTTCGTCACCCTGCACGACGCCTTCTCCACCGGCTCCTCGATCATGCCGCAGAAGAAGAACCCGGACATCGCCGAGCTGGCGCGCGGCAAGTCGGGGCGTCTCATCGGCAATCTGACGGGCCTGATGGCCACGCTCAAGGCCCTCCCGCTCGCGTACAACCGCGACCTCCAGGAGGACAAGGAGCCGGTCTTCGACTCCTGCGACCAGCTCGAAGTCCTGCTCCCCGCCTTCACCGGCATGATGGCGACGCTCACCGTCAACCGGGAGCGCATGGAGGAGCTGGCCCCGGCCGGCTTCTCGCTCGCCACGGACATCGCCGAGTGGCTGGTCAAGCAGGGCGTCCCGTTCCGGGTCGCTCACGAGGTCGCGGGCGGCTGCGTCAAGGAGTGCGAGCGGCACGGCATCGAGCTGGACCAGCTCACCGACGAGCAGTTCGCGAAGATCTCCGAGCACCTCACCCCCGAGGTCCGCGGTGTCCTCAACGTCAAGGGCGCCCTCGCCTCCCGTGACGGCCGCGGTGGTACGGCGCCGTCAGCCGTGGCGGTCCAGCTCGCCGAGGTGAAGGACGACCTCGCGACACAGCACGCCTGGGCGGCCGCCCGCCGTTAGGTCCTCTCGTTCGGCTCACCCGGGCTCGCGGGGTGAGACGAACGAAAGACCCCAGGTGTAGGAACGGCGTCGCGGGCTACGTTGGACGGGAAGGAGTACCGACCCGACAACGAGGAGCCCGCGATGCCCTTCGCCAGGCTGGCCACCGCCACGACCCCGACCGCCCACTTCGGTTTGGGCCTGGCCGCCGTCGCCAGACCCGGCTACATCAACCTCCACCGCGACCGGGACCTCCCGGAGGACCGCGGCGTGGAGGCCCTGCGGGCCCGTACGCACGAGCTCCTCGACGCCGCGTACGCCCAGGGCGTCCGCTACTACGACGCGGCCCGCTCCTACGGCCGCTCCGAGGAGTTCCTCGCCGACTGGCTGACGGCCAGGCCCGAGGTCACCGACGTCGTCATCGGCAGCAAGTGGGGCTACACCTACACCGCCGGCTGGCGGGTGGACGCCGAGGAGCACGAGACCAAGGACCACGGCCTCGCCACCTACGAGCGCCAGCATGCCGAGACCCGGGCCCTGCTGGGGGACCGGCTCGACCTCTACCAGATCCACTCCGTGACCGCCGACAGTCCGGCCCTCACCGACAAGGAACTGCACACGCGCCTCGCCGAGCACGCAGCCGAGGGTCTTACCGTCGGACTCTCCACCAGCGGGCCTGGGCAGGCCGAGACCATCCGGGCGGCGCTCGCCGTCACCGTCGACGGCGCGCCCCTCTTCCGTACCGTCCAGGCCACCTACAACGTGCTGGAGACCTCCGCGGGAGCCGCGCTCGCCGAGGCCCATGACGCCGGGCTCACCGTGATCGTCAAGGAGGGCATGGCCAACGGCCGGCTCGCGGGCACCGAAGCCCCCGCCGTCGTACGGGAGATCGCGGCCGAGGCGGGTCTCGACAGTGACGCCGTCGCGCTCGCGCTGATCCTGCACCAGCCGTGGGCCGGTGTCGTCCTCTCCGGCGCGGCCACGGTCGCCCAGCTCTCCGGAAACCTCCACGCCGCCCTCGTCGACCTCGACGAGGAGCGGCGGGCCCGGCTCGACGCACTGGTCGAGGAGCCCGAGGCGTACTGGCGCCATCGCGCCTCGCTGCCCTGGAGCTGAGCCCGCGTCCGTACCGAGCCCGCCGCAGGGTCAGTCCGCGGCCCACGCGGCGAGCTCGTCGAAGTCGTCCTGTTCGAGACCGACCCACGGATCGATCCGCCGCAGCAGCGACCGGGCCGGGTGATGGGCCGCCACCCACGTCCGGTCCGGCTCGGTGATCTCGTCGTCGATCCAGGCGAACGGCCGCCCGGCCGCGTACTCCACGACAGGAGGCGTCTTCCAGTAGACGCCGGCGGGTGCGATGCCGGCGCCGTACGAGGGCCACCGGATGTACGGCAGCTCGGGCAGCCCGAGCAGCGGGGCGATCCACTCGTTGGCCTCGGCCATCCACGTCGTGGCCCAGGCCAGTTCGTACCGGTCGGCCAGGTCCAGCAGTGCGCCGCCGTGCCCGGAATTGAGGAGGACCGGCAGCGCGGGGCCCTCCGTCCACCCGGACGGCCGCATCAGGTACTTGCGGAAGCCGTCAGGCGCCGCTGGACGGGACAGGGCGAGATACGGGTTGAGCGGACCGTCGATGTCGATGAGCAACAGCGGCTTCATGGCCCCATGGTGCCCGCAGCCGCACGGCAGGGCGCCCCACGGCGAGGCCGCCGAACAATCAATGAGACAGTTATGTCTCATACGGGTTATGGTTGTCTCATGACTCTGGACCGTGAGCAGGTGCTGCGCAGCGCCGCCGCACTGCTGACCCACAAATCCACCGCCACCATGGACGAGGTCGCCAAGGCCGCCGGTATCGGCCGCGCCACGCTGCACCGCCACTTCGCCGGGCGGGACGCCCTGGTCAAAGCGCTGGAGAACCTGGGCATCCAGGAGTTCGAGGCCGCCCTGGACGCCGCGGCACTGGACGAGGGCAGCGCGCAGGACGGCCTGCGCCGCTTCGTGGCCGCCGTCGAACCCAGCGCCGGCCTCCTCTCCTTCCTCGTCACCGAGAACCAGCTCTTCGAGGGTGACGAGGTGAACGAGGGATGGAACCGGCTCGACGCCCGCGTCGCCGCCTTCTTCCGGCGCGGCCAGGAACGCGGCGAGTTCCGCATCGACCTCACGCCCGCCTGGCTGACCGAGGCCCTCTACGGGCTGATCGGCACCGGCGCCTGGGCCGTACAGGTCGGCAGAGTCGCACCCAAGGACTTCCAGTACATGATCGTCGAGCTGTTGCTCGGCGGAGCCCGCCGGAGCGTGGAGCAATGAGCAGCATCGTCCGGACACCGCCCACCGCGGAGATCGTGCGCCGCCCGGGACGGTGGATCGCGCTCTCCGTCCTCGTCCTCGCCGTGCTGCTGGTGGCCGTCGACGCCACGGTCCTCGGCCTGGCGACGCCGTTTCTCAGCGAGGACCTCGCGCCGACCGGGACCCAGCTGCTCTGGATCGGTGACGTCTACTCCTTCGTCATCGCCGGACTGCTGGTCTCCATGGGCAGCCTCGGAGACCGCATCGGCCGCAAGAAGCTGCTGCTCACCGGCGCCGTCGCCTTCGGCGCGGTCTCGGTCCTCAACGCCTACGCGACCAGCCCGGAGATGATGATCCTGGCCCGGGCGCTGCTCGGGGTCGCGGGCGCCACCCTGATGCCCTCCACGCTCGCCCTGATCCGCAACCTGTTCCACGACCCGCGCGAGCGCAGCCTCGCCGTCGGGATCTGGGGCGCCATGGCCTCCGCAGGCGCGGCGGTCGGCCCCGTCATGGGCGGCTTCCTGCTCGAACACTTCTGGTGGGGCTCGGTCTTCCTCATCAACCTTCCGGTCATGGCGGTTCTGGTGGTCGTCGGCATCAAGCTGATCCCCGAATCCAAGAACCCGGCACCGGGCCCGTGGGACCTCGTCAGTGTCGGACTCTCGCTGGTCGGCATGATCGGCATCGTGTACGCCATCAAGGAGCTGGCCGCCCACGGCGGGAGCCTGGAGGTGGCCGCCTCGGCCGTCGTCGGAGCGGCGGCGCTCGCCTGGTTCGTCCGCAGGCAGCTGAAGCTCCCCGCGCCGCTGCTGGACATGCGGCTCTTCCACCACCGGGGCTTCTCCGGCGCGGTCCTCGCCGACCTGCTGACCATCCTCGGTCTGGCGGGACTGGTCTTCTTCCTCTCGCAGTTCCTGCAGCTCGTCCAGGGCCGCGGGCCGCTGGAGGCCGGTCTCGCCGAGCTGCCCGCGGCCATCGGCGCGGTGGCCGCGGGGCTCATGGCCGGAGTGGCGGCCCGCCGCTACTCCGTACGCTCGGTGGTGACGGGCGGACTGGCCGCCGTCGGGGTGGCGCTCGCCTCGGTGACGCTCCTGAGCAAGGACACCGGCTACCCGATGCTCGGCGCGATGCTGCTGGTCGTGGGAGTCGGCGCCGGATTCGCCTTCACCGTGACCGCCGACGTCATCCTCTCCACCGTCCCCAAGGAGCAGGCCGGCTCCGCGTCCGCCGTGTCGGAGACCGCGTACGAACTCGGCGCCGCCCTCGGCATCGCCCTGCTCGGCTCCATCGTCACGGGCGTCTACCAGGGCTTCGAGACCCCGGCGGGCGTCGGTTCCGATACGGCGTCGGCCGCCCACGAATCGCTGGGCGGCGCCGTCGAAGCGGCCTCCAGCCTTCCCGCCGCCCAGGCGGGACCCCTGGTGGCCGCCGCCCAGGAGGCCTTCGTCGAAGGGCTGAGGTATGCAGCGGGCATCGGCGCCGCCGTCCTCCTGGCGACGGCCGTGGCCGCCTGGTTCCTGCTGAGGGACCAGAAGCTGGAGGACGGTGTCGAGCACCCGTAGACGGTGTCCGCGAACCGCCGGGTGGGCGACGCCGCAAACTCGTGAGGGCCCGTACCCCCGACCGGGGTACGGGCCCTCACGTACGGACGACGCGGAGCCTGTCAGCTCACGCGGCCTTGGCCTTCGTGGCGTACATGTCGACGTACTCCTGACCGGACAACCGCATCACTTCGGCCATCACCGAGTCGGTCACCGCACGGAGCACATAGCGGTCGCGGTCCATGCCCTCGTAGCGCGAGAACTCCATCGGCTCACCGAAGCGCACCGTGACCTTGCCCGGGCGGGGAAGGCCGGCGCCGCCCGGCTGAAGCTTGTCGGTGCCGATCATCGCGAACGGGACCACGGGCGCGCCCGTCATCAGGGTCAGCCGCGCGATGCCCGTACGGCCCCGGTAGAGGCGGCCGTCGGGGGAGCGTGTGCCCTCCGGGTAGATGGCGAAGGCGTGGCCCTCCTCCAGGATCCGGCGGCCCGTCATCAGCGCGGCGACACCGCCGCGACCGCCGTCCCGGTCCACCGGGATCATTCCGCAGCCCGTGAAGAACCAGGCCATCAGCTTGCCCTTGAGACCCTTGCCGGTGACGTACTCGTCCTTGCCGATGTAGAACACCGGCCGGTCGCAGCAGATCGGCATGATCATCGAGTCGATGAACGTGAGGTGGTTGCCCGCGAGGATCACCGGCCCGGTCCCGGGGATGTTCTTGGCGCCTTCCACCTGTGGGCGGAACAACAGGCGCAGGATCGGTCCGAGCACTGCCTTGATGACCGTGAGACGGGACAACGGTTCCTCCGGTGTCGTGGCCGGGCGGCCGGGGCGGGTGCGAATGAAGGTCCGTGCAGGTGAGGACGATACTCGCGGGTACTGCCTGATCGCACATCGGGTTCACGAACCGGATACGCAGTGTTGACGTGTGTTTCCGCCACGTTCGTCCAGACGCTGCCCCCCGGATGGCGTAGCTGCCTACGATCGGGCCTCGCTGGACCAGGTGCCGGACTTCACAGCGAGGAGCATTCATGACAGAGCGTGCGCACACGAGCCCCGGCCGGCGGACCCTCCTGGGGGCCGCGGTGCTCGGCACGGCAGCCCTCGGCATCACCGGGACGGCCGCCGCCACCGAGCGCGGCACGGACGGGCGGGCCACGGGCCGGGGCGGCTACCGCGAGCTGCCCGTCCCGACCGTGATCGGCCACCGGGGAGCGAGCGGCTACCGGCCCGAGCACACCATCGGCGCGTATCAGCTGGCCCTGGACATGGGCGCGCACATCATCGAGCAGGACCTCGTGCCGACGAAGGACGGGCACCTCGTCTGCCGCCACGAGAACGACATCACGGGCACCACGGACGTGGCGGAGCACCCCGAGTTCGCGAGCCGCAGAGCGACGAAGACGGTCGACGGCGTCTCGTTCACCGGCTGGTTCACCGAGGACTTCACCCTCGCCGAGCTCAAGACGCTGCGGGCCAAGGAGCGCATCCCCGGCACCCGCCAGGAGAACACCCTCTACGACGGCCGCTGGGAGGTTCCCACCTTCGAGGAGGTCCTTCGCTGGGCCGACCGGGAAGGACGCAGGCGCGGCGCGCCCGTCTGGCTGTACGTCGAGACCAAGCACCCCACGTACTTCCGGTCCCTCGGCCTCGGCCTGGAGGAGCCGCTGGCCCGGCTGCTGCGCCGCCACGGCCGCCACCGCGCCAACTCCCCGCTCATCCTCCAGTCCTTCGAGCCGAGCTCGATGCAGCGGCTGGCGAAGCTCGTCGCCACCCCGCGTGTCGTCCTGCTGTCGGGTGCCGCGACGCGCCCCTGGGACTTCGTGGAGACCGGCGACCCGCGTACCGTCGCCGAGCTTGTCCGGCCCGCCGGCCTGAAGTGGATGGCCTCCTTCGCCCAGGGCATCGGCCCGACGCTGGACCTGATCATCCCCAGGGACGGCGCCGGACGGCTCACCACGCCGACCACCCTCGTGCGGGACGCACACCGGGAGGGCCTGATCCTGCACCCCTACACGATGCGCAACGAGAACAGCTTCCTGCCCGCCGAGTTCCGCCGGGGCAGCGACCCCGCCGCGTACGGCGACGCGTTCGGCGCTCTCCGCACGTACTTCGAGGCGGGCATCGACGGCGTCTTCTCCGACAACCCGGACACCGCGCTGCTCGCCGCCGCCGACTTCGCCCGGGACTGATCCCCGGCGGAGCGAGACGCCGTCACGCGGCGTCAGCACCCGGCCGGCCGGACCCCGGTCGGGTGGCACCGCGCGCGGACGGCAACCGGCCGCCGATCCGGCACGTCGGGTGGGGCATGACGCTTATCGATCATGCCCCGCCCCCGGCCGGTCCGGCCGTCGTCCGCGCGCTGCTCCCACTGATCCGCGCAGAGGCGAGGGCCGAGGCCCAGTCCGCGTCGGCCGACCCCGCAGATCTCGAACAGGCCGTGTGGCTGCGGCTCTTCGAGCGCCTCGACGCACAGGGCGCGCCCGCCGAACCGGCCCGCTGGGTGCGCGACGCCGTACGGGCGGAGGCGCGCAGGACCCGGCGGACGGCCCGTCACGAATACCCGTACGGCAGCGCGGAGCCCGCCGCGGGCCCGTACGGCTGCCCGGAGCGCACGGCCCTCGGCGCCGACACCCGGCGGGTGTTACGCACGGCCGTGGAACGGCTGCCCGACGGGTGCGCGCGGCTGCTGGACGCGATGCTGTCCCCCGCCGATCCGACCTACCGGGAAATCGCAGGAAGGTTGGGTATGTCACAGGGGAGTTTGGGTCCGATGCGTTCCCGATGCCTTGGATGTCTGCGCAGAATGCTCGCGGCGGAGGTTGTAGCTCCTGAACTGCGGGGAAAGGAGCGGTAGACAACCGGCGGATCAGGTGAGCGGGAGGCATGCACACATGGGCATGAGCGTGACCATCTCGGCGGCGGACACACAGGACGCCGAGCAGATATTCAAACTCCGATACCTCTGTTTCCAGAGCGAGGCGGAGCTCTATGGCAACTACCGGATCGACCCGCTCGTGCAGACCCTCGACTCGGTACGCGCGGAAGTCGACACGGACCTCGTGTTCGTGGCCAGGCTCGGCGACGAAGTCGTGGGTTCGGTACGCGGTTTCACCGGCCCCGACGGCACCGGGCAGATCGCCAAGCTCTGCGTCCATCCCAGGCTCCAGGGACACGGCCTCGGCGCCCGTCTGCTGCGCGCCGCGGAATCGGGCCTCACGGCAGGCCGCGCGACCACCCGCTTCCGTATCCACACGGGACACCGGAGCGAGGGCAACCTGCGGCTGTACCGCAGGGAGGGCTACGCACGGGTGGGGGACACCACCGGGCAGGACGGCGTCCGGCTGATCCTGCTGGAGAAGGACGCCGCCGCACCTGCCTACGTGGCGAGCGCCTGACAGGCCGCCGCACGGGGGTCGTTACGCGCGCTTCGCGCGTCGCAGCCAGATCATCCCGGTGACCGGCAGGATCACCGGGATGAGCAGGTAGCCCGTACCGAAGTCCGACCAGACGGTGGCGTCGGGGAAGGCCGACGGTTCCACCATCGTCCACGTACCGACGACGAGCACGCCCACGAGCTCGGCGGCGCAGCACACCAGCGCCGCCCTGCGTGCCTTCTCCCCGCCGCGCACCAGCGAGTACGTGATGAAGCCGTACACGACGGCCGCGACGGCGGACAGCACGTACGCCAGCGGCGCCCTGTCGAAGTCCAGGATCATCTGGACGACCGACCGGGAGGCGGCGGCCACGGTGAACACCCCGTAGAACCAGACCAGTACGCGCCCCGGCCCGGTGCCGAGCTCGAACGGCTGCTTGCGGGGAACCTCGGTGGTGCGCTCGGTGTCGGTCACGGTCAGCTTCCCCAGATGTCGTAGAGCCGTACTTCCAGGACGGCCAGCACGACCGCCCCGGCCGCCACCGTCACCGAACCCCAGCGGGTCCGCTCCGTCAGTGACAGGAAACCGGCCGCGGGCACGGCGGCGAAGGCGCCGATGAGATAGGCGATGAAGACCGTCATCCCCTGCTCGGGCCGCTCGCCGAGGGCCAGCTGCACGATGCCCACGACCAGCTGCGCCAGCGCCAGCAGGGAGACGACGGCCATTCCGATGAAGTGCCAGTCCTTCGTCGGCTGGTCCCGGAAAGCGGCGAATCCGCACCAGGCGGCGAGGGCGAGCGCGGACACGGCGACCGCGACCGTCAGGGCGACAAGCATGAAGCGAGGGTATTACGTACCGGACGGGCCCCCGCGCGGAGCCCCCTCCGGGCCCGGGGCCGGGACCTCCGGAAGGCCGAGGACCGTGATCGTGGCCAAGATCGTGGCCTTGGCCACAGAGGCGGCCCGCCACCCGCCAGGACCGGACCCGCTCAGCCGCGTTCCTTTTCCTCTGTCGGTGCAGGTCACAGCCCTGCCGCCGGAATCTCACGCCGCTCGGCCCAGCGGCCGGAGCGAGCATCCACGCTTGTCCGCTATCCGGACAGGCTGATCGCCGGCGGCGCCATGTCTGTTTTACTTCACCCATGACCACGACGAGCTGCCGCATCCCTGCGACCGAGGCGATCACCACGCCCGGTGCTCGTTGTATGTGTCGAATGCGCGCCTTCTGAGGGCCCCCGCCTGAGTCTCACGCCCCGAAGCGAGACCGAGCCCGTACCTCCGCCACCCAGCGGAACGTGGCTGCCCCATGCGCTGCCTTCCGGCCGTCCGCCGCGATCAGCTGCGCCGAGACCCGTCCGGTCCACCCACCGCGAACGCTCTCATCAGACGAACGCCCCGTGCCCGGCGGACACCGCGCCGCGCACTCGACAGTGACGGAAACCCTGTGATCACCACTACGGGCCTCACGAAGGTCTACCAGTCGCGCGGCCGAGAGGTCACCGCCCTCGACGGCGTCGACCTGCACGTCCGCGAGGGTGAGGTGTACGGCGTCATCGGACAGAGCGGCGCCGGGAAGTCCTCCCTGATCCGCTGCGTCAACCTGCTGGAACGACCCACCTCCGGCACCGTGACCGTCGCCGGCCAGGACCTCACCGCACTCGCGGGCCGCGGCCCGCGTGCCGGCAAGGAGCTCCGGGCGGCACGCAGCCGCATCGGCATGGTCTTCCAGCACTTCAACCTGCTGGCCTCCCGCACCGTCCAGGACAACGTGGAGCTCCCCCTGGAGATCCTCGGCGTCTCCGGCCGCGAGCGCGCCCGCAAGGCCTCGGAACTGCTCGACCTCGTCGGGCTCTCCGACAAGGCGAAGGCCTACCCCGGACAGCTCTCCGGAGGCCAGAAGCAGCGCGTCGGCATCGCCCGCGCCCTCGCCGGCGACCCCAAGGTGCTGCTCTCCGACGAGGCGACCTCCGCACTGGACCCGGAGACCACCCGCTCGGTGCTCCAGCTGCTGCGCGACCTCAACCGGCAGCTCGGCCTGACCGTCCTGCTCATCACGCACGAGATGGACGTCGTCAAGACGGTCTGCGACTCGGCCGCGCTGATGCGCGGCGGACGGGTCATCGAGTCCGGCACCGTCCGGGAGCTCCTCGCCACCCCCGGCTCCGAGCTGGCCCACGAGCTGTTCCCCGTCGGCGGCACGGCATCCGGCCCGGACAGCACGGTCGTCGACGTCACCTTCCACGGCGAGGCCGCCGGCCGGCCGGTGATCTCCCAGCTCTCCCGTACGTACAACATCGACATCTCGATCCTCGGCGCCGCCATGGACACCGTCGGCGGCAACCAGATCGGCCGGATGCGCATCGAGCTCCCCGGCCGCTTCGAGGAGAACGTCGTCCCCATCGGCTTCCTCCGCGAGCAGGGCCTCCAGGCCGAGGTCGTGGAGTCCGACGCCCCCGGGGTGCCCGCCCAGACCCCCTCCCCGCTCACCAAGCCCGCCCCGCTCGCCAAGGAGGCCGTCAAGTGACCTGGTCCGAAATGCAGCCACTGCTGACCCAGGGCACCGTCGACACCCTCTACATGGTGCTGTGGTCCGCGCTCGTCACCGTCCTGGCGGGCCTGCCGCTCGGTGTCCTGCTGGTCCTCACGGACAAGGGCGGACTGCTCGCGAACACCCCGGTCAACAAGGTCATCGGCGTGATCGTGAACATCGGCCGTTCGCTGCCCTTCATCATCCTGCTGATCGCGCTGATCCCCTTCACCACCTGGGTCGTCGGCACGTTCATCGGCCCCACGGCGATGATCGTCCCGCTCGCCGTCGGTGCGGTCCCCTTCTTCGCCCGACTCGTCGAGACGGCGATCCGCGAGGTCGACCACGGCCTCGTCGAAGCCGTCCAGTCGATGGGCGGGTCCATCCCGACCATCGTCCGCAAGGTCCTCCTCCCGCAGGCCCTGCCCTCGCTGGTCTCGGGCATCACGACCACCGTCATCGTGCTCATCGGTTACTCCGCGATGGCCGGCGCGGTCGGCGGCGAAGGACTCGGCTCCAAGGCCGTCACCTACGGATTCCAGCGCTTCGACAACCAGTTCATGCTCGTCACCGTCGTGCTCCTGGTCGTCATCGTCACCGTGGTCCAGCTGATCGGCGACGGGGCCGTACGCCTCCTCGCCCGCCGGGGCCGCACCACCTGAGCTTTCCTCCCCACCAAGCCCGAACTCCTTGTCCGGGCGCTCCACCTTCTCCACCGAAAGAGGCACTCTTCGTGCGTAAGAACATCAAGATCACCGCAGCTGCCGCCGCCACCGCCGCCCTGGCCCTCGGCCTCAGCGCCTGCGGTACGGACTCCGACCCGGCGGCCAAGAGCGGGACCGGCTCCAAGGCCGACACCTCCAAGGCGCTCGTCATCGCCGCGTCCCCGACGCCGCACGGCGACATCCTGAACTTCGTCAAGGAGAACCTGGCCGACAAGGCGGGCCTCAAGCTGGAGGTCAGGGAGTTCACGGACTACGTCCTGCCGAACACCGCGACCGAGACCGGCCAGGTCGACGGCAACTTCTTCCAGCACAAGCCGTACCTGGACGACTTCAACAAGCAGAACGACACCCACATCGTCCCGGTCGTCAACGTGCACCTGGAACCCCTCGGCCTGTACTCCGAGAGCGTCAAGGACATCAAGGACATCAAGTCCGGCCAGACCATCGCCGTTCCGAACGACACCACCAACGAGGGCCGCGCCCTCCAGCTCCTCGCCGAGAACGGCCTGATCACCCTCAAGCCCGGTGTCGGCACCAGCGCCAAGCTCAGCGACATCACGGACAAGAAGGGCCTGGAGTTCAAGGAGCTGGAGGCCGCGACCGTGCCGCGCGCCCTGAGCGACGTGGACGCCGCCGTCATCAACGGCAACTACGCCATCGAGGCCGACCTCAAGCCCGGCAAGGACTCCCTCGTCCTGGAAGCGGCCGAGGACAACCCGTACGCCAACTTCCTCGCCGTCAAGGAAGGCAACGAGAAGGACGCCCGTGTCCAGAAGCTCGCGAAGCTCCTGAACTCCGACGAGGTCAAGAAGTTCATCGAGGACACCTACCAGGGCTCGATCGTCCCCGCCTTCGGTGCCCCCGCCAAGTCCTGACACCCGGACGGCACTTGCTCGCCGAGCCCCGCACACCCCCACCGGGTGTGCGGGGCTCCGCCGTACCGACCCGGCCATGCGCAACGCCGGGCAGATGCTGCATGCTGTGCCTTTACACGGTCTTCGGCATGGAGCTGCGCATGACTACCACCTTTCCGTCCATCTCCATCAGCACGGACAGATTGGTGCTGCGCCCCTTCGACATGGCCGACGTGCCCGCGTACATCGAGATGATGAACGACGAACTCGTCACCGCATGGACCGAGAGCCCCCACCCCTACACCCAGGTCGACGCCGAACGGTGGGTGCGCAGGATCGCTCCCGGCGAGCGGACCCAGGGCAGCGGCATCGTCTTCGCCGTCACCGAATTCCTCACCCAGCGCCTCGTCGGATCCGTCCGGCTCCTCAACACCGACTGGCGCACCCTCGCGACCGAGGTCCGCTACATCACGGCGCCCTGGGCACGCGGCGAGGGATACGCCACCGAGTCCGTGCTGGCCCTCGCCGAATGGCTCTTCCGCGACCAGCGGTTCGAACGCATCGAGCTGCGCACCCCCGCCGACAACACCGCATCGCAGCAGGTCGCCCAGAAACTGGGCTGCATCAGCGAAGGCGTCCTGCGCAACGCACGGATAGCGCGTACGCGGACCGAGAACGGCACCGACGGCGGCTGGACCGACATCAGGACCGACCTGATCGTCTGGGGCCTGCTCCCCGAGGACCTCGAAGGGGTCGCCGAGCAGCTCGCCGACGCCGGCGGCTACGGCAGCTACAACGACTGGAACTGACAACGAGAAGCCGCCGGACCCGGCCAGGTACGGACCAGGTAATCTCACCGTGCCCGCCACCCCCGGGCAGCCACGCCCCGCGACATCCAGGAGACTGACGACGATGGCCGACCGGGTCACGGTGATCGGCTGGGACGGCTCACCTCTGAGCAGGGCCGCCACCGCCGCCCTCTCGGCCGCCACGCTCGTCGCCGGTGCCGCGCACCACCTCGCCCTCCCCGAAGTCCCCGAACGCGCCGAACGCATCCGTCTCGGCAGCGTGGACCTCGCCGCCCGCAGGATCGCCGGCCACCGGGGCAGCGCCGTGGTCCTCGCCGACGGCGACCCCGGCTTCTTCGGCGTCGTACGCACCCTCCACGCACCCGAGCACGGCCTGGAGGTCGAAGTCGTCCCCGCCGTCTCCTCCGTCGCCGCCGCCTTCGCCCGTGCCGGGATGCCGTGGGACGACGCCCAGGTCGTCGTCGCCCACCCCCGCACCCTGCGCCGCGCCGTCAACGTCTGCCGCGCCCACCACAAGGTCGCCGTCCTCACCTCGCCCGGTGCGGGCCCCGCCGAACTCGCCCTCCTCCTCGACGGGGTGCACCGCACCTTCGTGATCTGCGAGGAACTCGGCACCGGCAGCGAACAGGTCACCGTCCTCACGTCCGACAAGGCCGCCGACCACACCTGGCGCGATCCCAACGTCGTCATCGTCATCGGCGGTGGCCCCGAGGCCACCGCCGGCGGCGCCTGGATCGCCGGCCGCCCACCCGCGTACCCCCAGGGCGTACGCGGCTGGGCGCTGCCCGCCGACGCCTACCGCGACGGGGCGGCGGAACCCGTGGCGGAGACAGGTGAGGGCGAGTTCCCCGGCCTGCGCGCCGCCCAGTTGGCCCGTCTCGGCCCGCGCACCGGCGACCTCGTCTGGGACATCGGATCCGGCAGCGGCGCCCTCGCCGTCGAGGCGGCCCGCTTCGGCGCGGCCGTCCTGGCCGTGGACAGCGACCCGGCGGCCTGCGCCCGCACGACAGCCGCGGCCCGCGCCTTCGGCGTTCCGGTCCAGGTCGTCCAGGGCCGGGCCCCGCACGTCCTGGAACGCCTGCCCGAACCCGACGTCGTACGGATCGGAGGCGGCGGCGTCCCCGTCGTCACCGCCGTGGCGGACCGCCGCCCCGAACGCATCGTCACGCACGCCTCCACCCGGGACGAGGCGGAAGCGCTCGGCGGCGCGCTCGCGGCGAACGGATACCGGATCGACTGCGCCCTCCTCCAGACCGTCGAACTCGACACGTCCGCCTGGTCGGAGCGCGAACGTTCTGTCGTCTTCCTGCTCTCCGGCGTGCGTTCGGACCTCGCCCCCTGACCCGGTCGCAGACGACGGGAGGTAGGCTGGCCGATCGTTGTACCGCGCCCGGCCGTTCGTCGCTTCGTTCGTCAATGTCCGGAAAAGGGGACTGTTTTGGTCCCGGCTGTGGTACGGCATGACCGGGGGACGCGCAACGTGGCGCAGTCCACAGCGAGCCGTGGCAGAAGTGGCTGGCGCGGCGGCGAACGGCCGCGAGAATGTGTATCTCCGCGGGCGATTCGTGCCGCGCGGCGAGCCCGCTCGTTCTTGTTGACGAGCACCGGCGTGCCGTGGTTCGGGCGCCCCGGGCGAAGGGCCGAAGGAGCACTGACGATGGGCGAGGGGTACGCATGACTGACACCGGCCAGATCCCGGGCGAGGGACTGCCGGAGAACGCAGGCATGGTGGAGCAGCCGGGCGTACCCGCCCCGGACGCCTACACCTTCCTCGATCCCTCCGCGCACGCACCCGAGGACGACGACCTTCTCCTGATGCCCACTTCCCAGGGCGCCTGGAGCGACCCGCAGTCGGCCCCGGCCGAGCAGGCGGCGTACGCACCGGCGCCCGAGCAGGCCGTGTACCAGCCGCAGTCCTACGCGCAGGCCCCGGCGCAGACCGCCGCTCAGGCGCCCCCGCAGGACTACGCGTACGGCCACCAGGTCCAGGCCGCGCAGCCGGCCGAGCAGGTCGCGGGCACGCACGAGTCCGGCGGCCGCGACACCGGTTCCGTCGACCTCAACGGGGTACGCGTCCCGGCGCCCGTACCGGCCGCCGCCCCCGCCCAGTTCCAGGCCCCCGTGCCGGTCCAGGTGGGCGCCCAGGCCGCTGCCGCCCCCACCCGCCGCCCGCTGCACCGGGGCCCCGCCTCCACCGAGGCACCGTCCTTCGGCAGTACGCCGAGTGGCGGCACGCCGAGCGGGGGAGTGGTCCGCTCGCTGGCCGATCGCGGCCCCACGGCGCCACCCCAGGCGCCCGCGCCGGCGCGGCACGCGAGCCCGCCGACGCCGGGCCCCGAATACTTCGACCAGCCGGCTTTCGACCAGCCGGCCGCGGAGGCCCCGCAGGCGGGTCCGCAGCTGAGCGAGATCCCGCCGCAGGCCCCCGGCCCGTGGACGGCCGAGCCCCAGCAGCCCGTCGCAGCGCAGGCATCTGAGCCCGAGGGGACGGCCCAGGAGCACGAGGTTGCCCCGGTCGAAGCCGTGGCCGAGCAGGCCGCCCCGGTGGCCCCCGTGGCCCCGGCTGCCCCCGTCGCCCCCGTCGCCCCAGCAGAAACGGTCGTCCCCGAGCCGGTGGCGGAGCCTCTGCCCGAACCGGCCGTGGCGCCCGTCGTGGCTCAGGTCGCCGAGGCCGCGATCGTGGAGACCCCGGTGGCCGATGCGCCTGCCGCCCCCGCCGAGGCGGCGGCTGCCGAAGTGGCGCCCCCCGTCATCCCCGCTACCGAACACGCTCCTTTCGCCACCGCGGCCGCCGCGGCGGCCGCCGACCCGGCCCCGGCCCCCGTGGCCGAGGGCGACACCCTGGGCCGGTTCGTGGCGGTGGACGGCTCCGTACCCTCGGCGCCGCACCTGGCGCCCACAGTGGCCCCCGAGCAGCCCGTTGCCACCGAGGCGGCACCCGTGGCCGAGCAGCTGGCGCAGCCGGAGGCCGTGGCCCCCGCCCCGGTACCCGAGCCCGTGGCCGAGGCCCAGCCGGAGCCGGAGCTTCCGGCCACGCCCGAACCTGTCGTAGCTGTGGCCGATACGGTTCCGGTGCCGGCGCCCGAATCGGTCGTCGAGCCGACCGCGACGGCCGAACCCGCACCGATCGCGGAACCGGAACCGGAACCGGCCGAGGTGCTTGAGCCCGCATTCGAGGCGGGACCGGAGCCCGTCACCGGCCCCGAGATCATCGAGACGCCGGAACAGACGGCGTCACCTGCGGAGACCGCCGCCCCGGCGGCACCTGCGGCCGAGTTCCCCACCGAGGAAGCCGCACCGGTGGCAGCGGCGGCGGAGGCCCCCGAGGCTCCCGAAGAGCTCCCTACGACCGATCAGCTCCCCACGACCGATGAGGTCGACGCGACCGAGGAGCTCCAGCCGGCCGAGGAGACCGCCGAGTTCGTCCCCGAACCCGAACCCGCCCCCCTTTCCCCGCCGGCCCCCGCCTACGACGACGCCGAGCGCGAGGCGGTGCTCCGTGTCATGCGCGAGCGCCGCGACATCCGTAACGGCTTCCGCAGCGACCCGATCCCGCACGAGGTGCTGCTCCGCGTGCTGGAGGCCGCTCACACGGCGCCCAGCGTGGGCCACTCGCAGCCCTGGGACTTCGTCGTCATCCGCTCGGCGGAGACCCGGCGTTCCATGCACGAACTGGCACAGAGCCAGCGCGAGGCGTACGCCCAGTCGCTTCCCAAGGGCCGTGCCAAGCAGTTCAAGGAAATGAAGATCGAGGCCATCCTCGACACCCCGGTGAACATCGTCGTCACCGCCGACCCGACGCGCGGTGGCCGCCACACGCTCGGCAGGCACACCCAGCCGCAGATGGCCCCCTACTCCTCGGCCCTGGCCGTGGAGAACCTCTGGCTCGCGGCCAGGGCCGAGGGCCTCGGTGTGGGCTGGGTCAGCTTCTTCGACGAGCGCGAGATGGTCCGCGCCCTCGGTCTCCCCGAGCACCTGGAGGTCGTGGCGTACCTGTGCGTCGGTTACGTCGACGAGTTCCCCGAGGAGCCCGAGCTGATGCAGGCGGGCTGGTCCAAGCGACGCCCCCTGTCGTGGGTCGTGCACGAGGAGACGTACGGCCGTCGCGCCCTGCCCGGCGAGGAGCCGCACGACCTGCTGCAGGAGACCATCTCCAACATCCGCCCGCTGGACGCCAAGGCGCTCGGCGAGGCGTGGGAACGCCAGAAGCGGATGACCAAACCGGCGGGCGCCCTCGGAATGCTGGAGATCATCTCCGCGCAGCTGTCCGGGCTCTCCCGGATGTGCCCGCCGCCGATCCCCGAGCCCGCGGCCGTCGCGATCTTCGCCGGCGACCACGGGGTGCACGCCCAGGGCGTCACGGCCTGGCCGCAGGAAGTCACCGCCCAGATGGTCGCGAACTTCCTCGGTGGCGGAGCCGTGTGCAACGCCTTCGCAGCCCAGGTGGGCGCCGAGGTGTGCGTGGTCGACGTCGGCGTCGCCACCGACCTGCCCGCGACGCCCGGTCTCCTTCCCCGGAAGGTCCGTGCGGGGACGGCCGACTTCACGACCGGCCCGGCCCTGAGCCGCGAGGAGGTCCTGGCCGCCATCGAGGTGGGTATCGAGACGGCCCGCGACCTCGTGGCGGCGGGCAACAAGGGCCTGCTCACCGGCGAGATGGGCATCGCCAACACGACGGCTTCCGCGGCGCTGATCTGCGTGTACACGGGGAGCGACCCGGCCGAGGTGACCGGTCGCGGCACCGGTATCAACGACGAGATGCACGCCCGCAAGGTCGACGTGGTCCGCCGCGCCCTCGACCTCCACCAGCCCGACCCGTCCGATCCCATCGGCGTACTGGCCGCGGTCGGCGGACTGGAGCACGCGGCGATGGCCGGGTTCCTGCTGGGCGGTGCCTCGCTGCGCACTCCCGTCATCCTGGACGGCGTGAGCGCGGGAGCGGCGGCACTGGTCGCCAGGGCGATCGCCCCGGAGGCCCTGGCCGCCTGCATCGCCGGCCACCGCAGCGCGGAGCCGGGCCACGTCGCGGCCCTGAACAAGCTGGGCCTGCGCCCCCTGGTCGACCTGGACCTGCGCCTGGGCGAGGGCACGGGAGCGCTTCTCGCGCTCCCCATCGTGCAGAGCGCGGCCCGCGCGATGCACGAGGTGGCGACGTTCGACTCGGCCGGCGTGACGGAGAAGTAGCACCTTGCGCCGGGCGGACTGCACCACAGCCCGCCCGGCGACCAGGGCGACCGGTTCCGGGCACTTCCGCGGCGTCCGAGGAGCGGGGTCCCGGGCGGAGCCCCGGTCACGGGATGGGGCGGGTAGGGGAACAGGCCCGCCCCATCCCCGCACCCACTCCGCCCGCACGACCGGAGCCCCACCCCCACACCCCGTATCGTGGTCCCACGCCTCACCACCCCAGAACCCGCACGTCACAGCCGCTCCACCGCCGCAGCGGCCCGCAGCACACCGCACCTGCACCGCAGTGCACCCGCACTGCGTACGCACACGCACTGCACCGCACCCTGCCCGAGGAGCCCGCACAGCCATGGCCGAGCACGCCGAGCACCCCGCCTACCCCGTCGGACTGCGCCTGCGTGGGCGCCGCGTAGTCGTCGTCGGCGGCGGACAGGTCGCGCAGCGCCGCCTTCCCGCACTCATCGCGGCCGGCGCCGACATCACCCTGGTCTCCCCGTCCGCGACCCCCTCCGTAGAGGCCATGGCCGACGCCGGAGAGATCCGCTGGGAGCGCCGCCGCTACCAGGACGGCGACCTCACCGACACCTGGTACGCCCTCATCGCCTCCACCGACGCCGCCGCGAACGACGCCGCGTCCGCCGAGGCCGAGCGCACCCGTACCTGGTGCGTCCGCAGTGACGACGCCGAGGCCGCCACCGCCTGGACCCCGGCGACCGGCCGCAGCGAAGGCGTCACCGTCGCCGTGCTCACCACCACCTCCCAGGGCCGCGACCCGCGCCACTCCGCCGCGGTGCGCGACGCCATCGTCGAGGGCCTGCGCGACGGCACCCTCGCCGCCCCGCACCACCGCACGCACACCCCGGGCGTCTCACTCGTCGGCGGTGGTCCAGGTGACCCCGACCTGATCACGGTCCGCGGCCGCCGCCTCCTCGCCGAGGCCGACGTCGTCATCGCCGACCGCCTCGGCCCCCGCGACCTGCTCGACGAGCTCCCGCCGCACGTCGAGGTGATCGACGCCGCCAAGATCCCGTACGGCCGCTTCATGGCGCAGGAGGCGATCAACCAGGCGCTGATCGAGCACGCCAAGGCGGGCAAAGCCGTCGTCCGTCTCAAGGGCGGCGACCCGTTCGTCTTCGGACGGGGCATGGAGGAGGCGCAGGCACTGGCCGCGGAGGGGATCCCCTGCACGGTCGTGCCCGGCATCTCCAGCTCCATCTCGGTCCCGAGCGCCGCGGGCATCCCCGTCACCCACCGAGGCGTCGCCCACGAGTTCACCGTGGTCAGCGGTCACGTGGGCCCCGAAGACCCGCGTTCCCTGGTCGACTGGGCGGCGCTCGCGCAGCTGCGCGGCACCCTCGTCCTCCTGATGGCGGTCGACAAGATCGGCTCCATCGCCGCCGCGCTCATCGCCCACGGCAAGTCCCCCGACACCCCCGTCGCCCTGGTCCAGGAGGGCACCACGGCGGCCCAGCGCCGGGTCGACGCCACCCTCGCGACCGTCGGCGAACGGGCCGTCACCGAGGACGTACGCCCGCCGGCGGTGATCGTCATCGGAGACGTCGTCGACGTCGGCCCCGGCCCCGTAGTGGTCCCCGCCGAGTGACAGGCGGCCATGGATCTTCATCCGAGCCGTTGGCACCTCACACCGGACAAGGCAGTATCACCCTGTGGCTGATCTCATCACCATCGACGACCCCGACGACCCTCGCCTGCGCGACTACATCGGCCTGACCGATGTCGAACTCCGGCGTCGGCGCGAACCCGCCGAGGGCCTCTTCATCGCCGAGGGCGAGAAGGTCATCCGCCGTGCCAGGCACGCCGGGTACGAGATGCGGTCCATGCTGCTCTCCGCCAAGTGGGTCGACGTGATGCGCGACGTCATCGACGAGGTGCCCGCCCCGGTGTACGCCGTGACGCCCGAACTCGCCGAGCGGGTGACCGGATACCACGTGCACCGTGGCGCCCTCGCGTCCATGCAGCGCAAACCGCTGCCCACGGCCGACGAACTCCTGCATTCCACGCGGCGCGTCGTCGTCATGGAGTCGGTCAACGACCACACCAACATCGGTGCGATCTTCCGGAGCGCCGCCGCCCTCGGCATGGACGCGGTGCTGCTCTCCCCCGACTGCGCGGACCCGCTCTACCGTCGTTCCGTCAAGGTGTCCATGGGCGCCGTGTTCTCCGTCCCGTACGCACGCCTCGACACGTGGCCCAAGGGCCTGGACGGCGTACGGGAGGCGGGCTTCAAGCTCCTCGCGCTCACCCCGGACGAGAAGGCGTCGAGCATCGACGACGCCGCGCCCCACCGGCTGGAGCGGGTGGCGCTGATGCTCGGCGCGGAGGGCGAAGGGCTCTCGACCCGGGCGCTCATGGCCGCCGACGAATGGGTCCGCATCCCCATGGCGCACGGCGTCGACTCGCTCAACGTGGGTGCGGCGGCCGCCGTGGCCTTCTACGCCGTGGCGACCGGGCGCCCCGGGAACTGACGGGAATCGCCTACGGCTGAACCCGTTGCGACTGGGTCGCGGCCTCGGCGGACGCCCGGTCCGACGTCTGCCGGTCGTCACCCAGCCCGCGTGCGGGCCCCTGACACCCCTGGGCCGCCGCGATTCCCAGCGCCACCAGCAACGTCACGACCACGAAGACGACCAGCCGCTGCCGCAGCAGGCGCGGATTGGCGGGCCGCCGTCCGGTGGAGGTGGTCCGGGCGCCGGGCCGGGTGCCCGGGCGTCCCTGCGTACCGTTCGTCCCCTGCGGGCGCTTGCCCGACCGCGTCGTACTGCGCGCCGCGGGCGGCCGCCCGCCTCCGGTCCTGGACGCGGCGGACCGGGAGGAAGCGGACCGCTTCCCCTGCGGCCGGGACGCCGCTTCGGCGCCGTCGCCCGCACGCCGGGTCTGCTGCTCGGTGTACGGGCCGTCCATCCGGCCCGTGGGCCGGTCGGGGTCAGGTGCGGACCGCTGCGCGGGCGGCCTGCTGTCGTGCAGTCCCTGCGCCTCGCGCGCCGCGATCTCCTTGAGCCGCATGGACAGTTGCAGCGTGCTCGGCCGCTCCTCGGGGTCCTTGGCCAGGCAGGCGCGGACCAGCGGAGCGAGTGCGTCGTGCACGTCGTACAGCTGAGGCTCCTCGTGGACCACGCGGTACAGCATCACTTCGGAACTGCCGTGTCCGAACGGCGAATCGGCCATCGCCGCGTACGCCAGCGTGGCTCCCAGGGAGAAGACATCGGTGGCGGGGGTCACGGCGGCGCCGCGCACCTGCTCGGGCGCGAGGAAGCCGGGTGAGCCCACCGCCGTGCCGACGTGTGTGAGCGTGCTCGCCCCGGTCGCCCAGGCGATACCGAAGTCGATGATCCGGGGACCCTTGGGGGAGAGGAGGATGTTCGACGGCTTCAGGTCACGGTGTACGACACCGGCCTCGTGGACGGCCACCAGTCCCTCGGAGAGCGCCGCACCGATGGAGGCCACCTCGGCGGCCGACAGCGGCCCCTCCTCGGCGACCTTGTCGTGGAGCGAGGGGCCAGGCACGTACTGCGTGGCGAACCACGGACGGTCGGCGTCGAGGTCGGCGGCCACCAGGCGCGCCGTACAGCCGCCGCGAATCCTCCGGGCAGCCGACACCTCGCGCGCGAAACGCGACCGGAATTCCTGATCCTCCGCCAGATCCGGCCGGATCACCTTGAGGGCCACGCGCTGGCCCCGCCGGTCCGAGCCCAGATAGACGACACCCATGCCGCCCGCACCCAGCCGCCGGTGCAGCCTGAACGAGCCGACGAGACGCGGGTCCTCGCGCCGGAGCCGCATCATCGCCATGTCTGCCCATCCCCGCTGCCTGGTCCGCCTGACGAGGCACAGCTTACGTACCCGCCGCCCGGCACGCTCAGAGGCCGCGCCCTCGCCCGAGAATCGATTGTCAGTGCCGGGTGGGAAACTTGAGGAGTGGTCAGGGAGCGGTGGATCCAGGCGCCCCGGCCCGTGCGAGATCTCAATGGACCGTCGCAGAAGGGGGATTGGATCAGTGAAGGGCGATCGCGTGGAGATAGTCGTGGACGCGGGAGACACGACGAGGACGTACGAGGTGGTGGCCTCCAGGGCCGGCCGCCGGGTGGAAACGGCTGTCCGCAGGGGGGTGGTCGAAGTGAGTGAAGTCACGCGCAGCGGTTCAGTCGTCCGTACCGCCCGCTTCATGGCGACCAGAGTGCTGGCACTCGTGGAACAGCCGGTTCCGAGGGAGGACGCATCCGAGCGTCCCCTCCGGGATGACCCCAAGGTGTAGCGCCGCGTCTCCACCCAGGGGAGTACGCCGACTACCGACAGCTCATCCTCCGGGAGGCCCGGCAATCGGTACGCGGGCATGACGACCCGTGCCACAGGGTTACCTAATGTTGAGGTCAAGCGGCAGGCGAGCACTCGTCCCCCGAGGTCACACGCCCGCCGCTCCACATCAGGTCAGGAGAGGAACCATGTCGGACACGGCTACGCGGACCATGATCCGCACGCAGGGACGCAAGGCATACGCCTCGTTCGGTGCGCGTCCGTCCGGTACGCGCCACCCGCTGGTGGCGACGGCCATGGTTCTTCCCCTGGCGGCCCTGCTCGTAGTCGTCTTCGGCGGCTGGGACGCGGTGGTCACTCAGGCGTCGTCCGTGGGCGTGATGCTGGGGCGCTGAGCGGCGCCCCGGGTCCGGAAGAGCGGTCCGGACCGGGACATCCGGCCAACAACCCCGTGGGGACGGGGGTGCGGCGGACGGCAGCGTTTGTCCGGCCAGCTGGGGAGCTGGCCGGACATCGCGCTGTCCGGACCCGTCCGGCCCGTAGGCTCGTGCACCGGGCCCGGTGACCGGCCGGACCCGTCACCGCCGGGGGAGTCCATGACCACCACCACGGTCGTACGCGCACTGGGCGACCTCGCGCACGACGGCGTCCACCCACGGACCGCGGCGTGCGACTGCGCCCCGGCGCAGGTGCTGGCGGACCGTGCGGACGGCACGGTCGTGCGCAGAGGCGGGATCGTGGCGAAGGCCCACGCCCCGGACACCGACGGACCGGCCCTGGCGGCCCGCCTGGCGCTGGCCGCGACGCCCGCCCTGGCCGGCATCCTCCTCCCGCCGCTTCCCGCACCACGCGCCGAAGGACCGTCGTCGACGACCGGTCCGGGACCCGTCGGCCCGCACCGGCCCCACCGCCCGGCGGCGGACCACGCACCCACGAACGCCGGACAACCGCCGGAGCATCGGCCCTCAGGGCAGGACCCCTCGCGGACGGCCCCCTCCCCGCCGGGCCCGCTGCCGGGCCCCTCGCAGACGGTCCTCGAAGGCCGTCCGGTCACGCTCTGGCCGCACGGCTCACCGGTCGATCCGTCGGACCCCGACGCCGCCCCGTGGGAGGAGGCGGCCGTCCTCCTCGCCCGGCTCCACGGCACCCGGCCGCCGCTGCCCCTCCCGCCGATGCGAGGGCCCCTCAAGGCCGCTCTCGCCGTCGCCCGCATGTGCGCCGCCCGCCCCGGTGACCCGGCCACCCACGCGGTACTGGCCGCCTGGCGGCGACTGCCCCCCTGGGCCCGCGACGAGACACCCGCGCCCGCGCACCGCGCGGGGCTCCTCTGCCACGGGGACCTGCACCTGGGCCAGTTGGTCCGCCACCCCGCGCCGCACGGCCCCTGGCTGCTCATCGACGTCGACGACGCCGGACTCGGTGACGCGGCCTGGGACCTCGCGCGGCCTGCGGCCTGGTACGCGGCCGGGCTGCTGCCGCCCGACATCTGGCACCGCTTCCTCGACGCCTACCGCCGGGCGGGCGGCCCGGCCGTGCGTGCCGAGGGCGACCCGTGGCCCGACCTGGATGTACCGGCGCGGGCGCTGACCGTGCAGACCGCCGCACTCGCCTTCGCCAAGTCCGCCGCGGAGGGGCGCAGTCCGGATGAGGTGGAACAGATGATGATCGACGCATGTGCCCGAATTGCCTCCCTCCCGCCCGAGTTGGCCGTCCAGCGCTCGTCGTAGGGTGAACCGACCGCAGCCGGGCATGAATTCCGGCGACGGGTAACCGACGGCGAGGAGCCGACCAGATGATGCAGTGCCCCAAGTGCCACGCACAGATGCACACGTACACCCGCAACGGTGTCCAGATCGAGCAGTGCAGCGGATGTCGCGGGATATTCCTCGACTACGGCGAGCTGGAGTCCCTGACCCGCCTGGAGTCGCAGTGGTCGCAGCAGGCCCCGCCCGCTCCCGCGCCGCCGGTCCCCCCGCAGGCCTACCCCGCCGCCGGTGGTCACGCTCCCGCGTGGGGCGCCCCGCAGCACCAGGGCGGGCACTACGGCCACCACCGCCAGAAGAGCTTCGGCCGGATGCTCTTCTCCTCCTGAGCCAGGGCCGGGTACGCCCGGATCACGGCCCGGACGCACGGCGTCCGGGCCCGCCGGGTACGACTCCCGAGAACACTGAAAGCCCCGGTCGTCGAGACGACCGGGGCTTTCGGACGGTGCGCGATACTGGGATTGAACCAGTGACCTCTTCCGTGTCAGGGAAGCGCTCTCCCGCTGAGCTAATCGCGCAGGGTGACCCTGCGTGTACTGCGTGCGCGATACTGGGATTGAACCAGTGACCTCTTCCGTGTCAGGGAAGCGCTCTCCCGCTGAGCTAATCGCGCGGGGATCCTTGCGGACCGGTGGACGATACTGGGATTGAACCAGTGACCCCTTCCGTGTCAGGGAAGTGCTCTCCCGCTGAGCTAATCGTCCTTGGAGGTGGAGACGGGATTTGAACCCGTGTAGACGGCTTTGCAGGCCGTTGCCTCGCCTCTCGGCCACTCCACCAGGAGTGAGGGTTCGGGAAGATCCCTCACTTTCTGCGAGCGGACGACCAGGTTCGAACTGGCGACCTCAACCTTGGCAAGGTTGCGCTCTACCAACTGAGCTACGTCCGCTTGTCATTCCCGGACCGCTTGCGCGTCCCGGCGACGTGTTGAACTCTAGCGGATTCCCGGGCCAGTACAAAAACGCGTTTGCGCAGCTTGCCGCCGTGCACCCGTCACGACGCAGGTCACGGCGCGCCGTCCTAGACTCACCAGCGTGTACGACCTCGCTCCCATGGCCCGCTTCGGCGGCCTCGTCGCCTCCGGTCTGCGGGATGTGACCAGTGATCCCGCGGCCCTCGACTCCTCCGGCTTCTGGGCCGTCAGCGCCGACTTCGAAGGCGGTCTGGTCTGCGCCCGCTTCTCCGAGGTACGGACCGAGCAGGTGCCCGCGCCCCTGCCCGGGGCCTGGCGCGGGCCCGCGGCGGGGGACTGGTCCTCGTCCCTGGACAAGGCCGCCTACATGGCCGGTGTCCGGCGCATCCGTGAACACATCGCGGCGGGTGAGGTGTACCAGGCCAACCTGTGCCGGGTGATGTCCGCGCCTCTGCCCGACCCGTCGGTCAGTGATGTGGACGCCCTGACCGCGCTCCTCGCGCGCGGCAACCCCGCTCCGTACGCGGGAACGATCCGGCTGCCCGCGCAGGGTGTCGAGATAGCCACCGCGTCTCCCGAGCTCTTCCTGAAGCGCGAAGGCCGGACCGTCGAGTCCGGGCCCATCAAGGGCACGGGACGCACCGAGTCCGATCTGCTGGAGAAGGACTACGCGGAAAACGTGATGATCGTCGACCTGGTCCGCAACGACCTCGGACGGGTCTGCGCGACCGGAAGCGTCACGGTGCCCGATCTCTGCGTGGTCGAGAAGCACCCCGGGCTCGTCCACCTCGTCTCCACCGTGCGGGGAGAGCTGCCGGACGGCGTGGGGTGGCCAGGGCTGCTGGGGGCGGCGTTTCCGCCCGGCTCCGTCACGGGGGCACCGAAGTCCAGCGCGCTGCGGATCATCGAAGCCCTGGAGACCTCGCCGCGCGGGCCGTACTGCGGAGGGATCGGCTGGGTGGACGCCGACCGGGGCACCGCCGGCCTCGCCGTCGGTATACGGACGTTCTGGATCGACCGCACCGGCGCCGCACCGCTCCTGCGCTTCGGCACCGGAGCGGGCATCACCTGGGGCTCCGACCCCGAGCGCGAATGGGACGAGACCGAGCTGAAGGCGTCCAGGCTGCTCGCTGTAGCGTCGGGCACCTACGAGGAGACCGGAAGGACCGCACCATGATGATTTGGGTCAACGGCGAACTGCGCGACGCCGACGGCGCACGGGTGTCCGTGCTCGACCACGGGCTCACCGTCGGGGACGGTGTCTTCGAGACGGTCAAGACCGTCGAGGGCAGGCCCTTCGCCCTGACCCGGCACCTGGACCGGCTGACCCGCTCGGCCAGAGGGCTCGGCCTCCCGGACCCGGACCACGACGAGATCCGCCGCGCCGCCCGCGCGGTGATCGACGCCACGCCCCTGCCGCTCGGCCGGCTGCGCATCACGTTCACCGGCGGGATCTCCCCGCTCGGTTCGGACCGCGGCGACAACGGACCGGGGCTCGTCGTCGCCCTCGGTGAGGTGGACCGCCGCCCCGACTCGACGGCCGTGATCACCGTGCCCTGGACGCGCAACGAACACAGCGCGGTCGCCGGGCTCAAGACCACCTCGTACGCCGAGAACGTCGTCGCGCTCGCCCGCGCCCGGGAGCGCGGCGCCTCCGAGGCGCTCTTCGCCAACACGGCGGGGCAGCTCTGCGAGGGCACCGGCTCCAACGTCTTCGTCGTCATCGACGGGCAGATCCACACCCCGCCGCTCACCTCCGGCTGCCTCGCCGGCATCACCCGAGCCCTGGCCGTGGAGTGGACCGGCGCCCAGGAGGCCGAACTGTCGCCGGAGGTGCTCGGCCGTGCCGAGGAGATCTTCCTGACCTCCACCACGCGTGACGTACAGGCCGTCCACCGGGTCGACGACCGGGAGCTCCCGGGAGCCCCGGGTCCGGTGACCGCCAAGGCCATGCGCGTCTTCGACGAGCGCGCGGGCGACGACCTCGACCCGTGAAGCCGTAAAGCCGTAAAAGAGGGTGACGGGCGGCCGCGCAGCGGATAGAACACCAATGATGACCACCACCCTGCGGCCGACCGGGCCGAGCAAGCAAGGCGCCGACGGCGCACGGGCACGCGCTTATGACGTGTGTGACAACGGGCGTCCCGTCGGCGCCGTCGAGATCGCCACCGATCCGGCGTTCGGGGCGACGGCGGGGGTGCTCCGCTCACTGCGGATCGACGCTTCGCACCGCAGGAGGGGCCGCGGCGTCATCGCGGCGCTCGCCGCCGAGGAGGTGCTGCGGGGGTGGGGCTGCGTCCAGGTCCGCCTGGAAGTCCCTTCGGACAACGAGGCGGCCGGGCGTCTCGCGGCCGCGCTCGGCTACACCGAGCGCAGCCGGAACATGATCAAGTCACTGCCGCAGACCCCTCCCGCGCTGCCCGGCGGACTCGTCGCGCGCCCGATGTCCGAGGATGAGTTCACGCGGTGGGAGGGCACCGCCATCGCGGCCTACGCCCAGGAGTGGATCGGCCGCGGCGTCCCCGCCGACCAGGCTCTCCGGAAATCCGAGGCCGACCACGCCCGGCTGCTGCCGCAGGGACTGTCCTCGGAAGGCGTGCGTCTGCATGTCCTGGTCCACGACGGGGAAGTGGTCGGCCACATCTGGGTGGCACGGTTCGAGAAGGACCCCGGCTCCTCGGTCGGCTGGGTCTACGACGTAGAGGTGCGCGAGGAGTACCGGGGGCGCGGCTACGGCCGGGCGCTGATGCTGGAGGCGGAGGGCATGGCGCTGGCCGCCGGTGTGGACCGGCTCGGACTGCACGTCTTCGCCGCCAACACACCGGCGCTCCGCCTGTACGAGTCCCTCGGCTACGAGACGACCAACCACAACCTGGCCAAGCCGCTCTAGGCGGCCCGGCGGTCAGTCCCGCGCGGCGAGCAGCCGGTCGGTGATCTCCTCGATCCGCTCGCGGAGCCCCTCCTGGTTCTTCCCGCCGTCCAGCCGCTCGTCGCCGATCACATAGGTCGGAGTTCCGGTCACGCCGATGGCCTTGCCCTCGGCCTGGTCGGCGTCGACGATCAGGAGATGCCGGCCGTCGATCAGCGCGGTGTCGAACTCCTCGACGTCCAGGCCGAGTTCCCGTGCCACGTCGAGGAGCACGGATTCACCCGCGCGGGACAGATCGGCTGTGCGGGCGAGCAGGGCTTCGATGTACGGCCAGTGCTCGCCCTGCGCGTACGCCTCCTCGGCGGCCTGTGCGGCGGCGTAGGCGTGCTTGTTCTTCTCCAGCGGGAAGTGCCGCAGCCGCACGTCGATCCGGTCGCCGTACCGGGCGCGCAGGGCGTGTACGTCGGTGAGGGCCCGGAGGCAGTCGGGGCACTGGAGGTCGCACCAGACGTCGAGGACGACCGGTGCCGGGGGTGTGGTTTCGCTCATGAAATCAGTCTTTCAGGCCAGGAGGGAGCTTCCCAATCGGCACCTGCGGAGGAGTGCGGCCCTGAAATGTCCCTGATGTGGCCGCGGGTCGTGGCCCCGGCACGGGCGGCGGTGCAGGATGGAAGGGACGTTTCCCCTTGCTTGGAGGCCCCGATGCTTGCCGAGACCATCTGTTCCGCGGCGTCGGCGGCGGGCCTGGGTATCGCCGCGGTCACCGCCTACCGCAAGCGGTTCCTCACAGCCACCCGGATCGCCGCCTACTCCCTCGTCCCGGTCGGCCTGGTGATGACCGGAGTCGTCGAGTGGGTGTCCGACATCGCCTTCAAGCCCAGCGTCTGGCTCGGCTTCGGGGTGCTCGGACTGGCCTGGCTGCTGTTCATGACCACGCGGGTGGTGGAGCGCCGGCGCGGCATCACCCGGGGGGAGCGCAAGGCGGCCCGCGCATCGCAGGGCGAGGCGATCGCGCCCGCCGCGTCGGCGCCCCCGCTGCCGTCGGGCGCTTCGGCGGAGCGTCCCCGTTCGAAGCCGAAGAAGGAGCAGGCCGCCGCCCCGGGCGACGACTTCAGCGACATCGAGGCCATCCTGAAGAAGCATGGCCTCTGAGTCGCGCATGAAGGCGGAGATGAATCGATTCATGTCCGCTGGACGCCACGCGGGGATGGAGTTACCGTCCCGAGCGGATTGAAACAATTCATTCGGTAACCGCGGTCGGCGGGTGCCGCGCCCCTGATGTGAAGCGCGTCGAGGCGCGAAGGTGCGCACCGATGCCGACAGGGACACCGGATCCGGGCGATGATGCGGGATCACCGGGCATCACCGTCCGTACGATGGGGGAGTCCCCGCGCCCGTGCGCGGCGGCCATGAGCGTCAGTGGGGCAGGGCAAGTGGGGCGTGTGGCAGGGATCAAGGACGTGGCCCGGCAAGCCGGAGTCTCGGTGGGCACGGTCTCGAATGTGATCAACCGGCCCGAGGCGGTGCTGCCGGAGACCCGGGCCCGGGTGCTGGCCGCGATCGAGGACCTCGGATACGTACGCAGCGAGTCGGCCAGGCAGCTCAGGGCCGGCCGGAGTCGAATCATGGCTCTGCTCGTCCTCGACATGGGCAACCCGTTCTTCGTGGACGTGGCCCGCGGCGCCGAGAGGGCCGCACGCCAGGCCGGACTCGGCGTCATGGTCTGCAACAGCGGCCAGAGCGCCTCCGAGGAGGCCGACTACCTGGGACTCTTCGCCGAGCAGCGGGTCTGCGGCGTGCTGGTGACCCCGGCGGATGCCACCGGGCGCAATCTGGAGGCGTTCGCCCGCCACCGGATCCCGTTCGTCCTGGTGGACCGCGTGTCCTCAGGAGGCGAGTCCTGCGCCGTCTCCGTCGACGACGTCCGCGGCGGCACACTCGCCGTCGGGCACCTCGTCTCCGCGGGCCACCGCTCCGTCGCCTATGTGAGCGGCCCCGGCGACCTCCACCAGATAAGGGACCGCCGCGAGGGCGCGCTGGCCGCGCTCGCCGAGGCGGGTCTCCCGCCGGAGGCCCTCGTGGAGATCCCGTCCGACCGCCTGGACGTCGCGGCGGGCCGCGACGCCGGAGCCAGGCTGCTCGGCCTCGTACCCCGTCCGACCGCCGTCTTCTGTGCCAACGACCTCCTCGCCCTCGGCGTCCTGCAGTCGCTCTACGCGGCCGGGGTGCGCGTCCCGCAGGACGTGGCCATCGTCGGCTACGACGACATCGAGTTCGCCGCCGCGGCGGCGGTACCGCTCACATCGGTGCGTCAGCCCGCCGTGGTGATGGGACGGATGGCGGCGGAACTCCTTCTGGAGGAGGCCGACGACGACGGCACCCACGAGCACCGCAGTGTGGTGCTCCAGCCGGAACTCGTCGTGCGTGCCTCCAGCGCCTCCCCGCGCTGAACTCCCCACACCGGCCCCCTCGGACCTCCCCACGCCTGCCCCCGCGCTCACACTTCCGGCGGGATCCTCGCGCGCCCCTCCTCCGCCCCGATGCCCTGATACGGAGTCGCAGTGCCCCTGTTCGACATGCCTCTGGACCAACTCCGCGCCTACCGGCCCGAGCGTGAGGAGCCGGACGACTTCGACGCGTTCTGGGAGGGCACGCTCAAGGAGTCCGCCGACTATCCCCTCGATGCCCAATTCGACCCCCACGACGCCGCGTTGAGCCAGGTCGACGTCTACGACGTGTCCTTCGCCGGCTGGGGCGGCCACCGCGTCCGGGCCTGGCTCAACGTCCCGGCCGGCGCCCGGGGCCCGCTCCCGTGCGTGGTCAACTACCTCGGTTACGGCGGCGGCCGCGGCCTGCCCCACGAGCATCTGACCTGGCCTGCGGGCGGCTGGGCGGTCCTCGTGGTCGACACCCGCGGTCAGGGGGCCGTCAACAGCCGCACCGCGGGCGCCACCCCTGACCCGCACGGCGGCGCCAACCCGCAGTCACCCGGCTTCATGACCAGGGGCATCCTCGACCCCGCCGAGTACTACTACCGGCGTGTGTTCACCGATGCCGTGCGGGCCGTGGAGGCCGCCCGCACCCATCCGTCCGTCGATCCGGCGCGCGTCGTCGTGTACGGCGGCAGCCAGGGCGGCGGCATCGCGCAGGCCGTCGCGGCGCTGAGCCCGGACGTGTCCGCCGCGTTCATCGACGTTCCCTTCCTCAGCCACTTCAGGCGAGCCGTCGAGATCACCGACCAGGACCCCTACAAGGAGATCGTCCGCTTCCTCTCCACCCAGCACGACGCCGCCGAGCAGGTCTTCCGCACGCTCTCGTACTTCGACGGGATGAACTTCGCGGCGCGCGCCCGTACCCGCGCCCTCTACTCGGTGGCGCTCATGGACACGGTCTGCCCGCCGTCCACGGTGTTCGCCGCCTACAACCACTGGGCGGGGCCGAAGGAGGTCCAGGTCTACCCCTGGAACAACCACGAGGGCGGCTCCGCAGTCCAAGTGGGCGTCCAGCTGCGCGCGTTGCGCGATCTCGCCTGAGCGGACCGGGGTGTGGGACAGAGAATCACCTGCCCCGAAAGCGTGACGGCCGATCGGACGCCGTAGCGAATCCTTCCGGTCACGGAAAGGGTGAACTCCCTTCCGGAAAAAGCGTGTTGATCGCCAAGGCGGGCCCCGCTGCGTCATGATCAAGCCGAGATGGTGGACACATCCCGGGGCGAAGCCCCCGCACCCCCTGTCGAAGAGCCGCGTGGCTGCCTCTTCGCGCTTTCCCAGCCACCCCTGATGATCTTCCTCACGGTGATCGGCAGCCTGTTGCTGATGGCCGCGCTGCACGATCTCTTCCTGCTGTGAGCCCCGGAGCCGCGTCCAGGCCCGTCCCGCCGCCGGGGGCGGCCGGGCCGCGTCGAGCGCCTCCGCGCCCGGGGCTCCCGGGCGGGAGGAGTCAGCGGGACGCTTCCTTGCGCCGGGCCCGGTACGCGGCGACGTGGAGCCGGTTACCGCAGGTGCGGCTGGAGCAGTAGCGGCGGGAGCGGTTGCGGGACAGGTCGACGAAGGCGTGCCGGCAGTCCGGTGCCTCGCAGCGCCGCAGCCGCTCCTGCTCGCCCGCGACGACGATGAACGCCAGGGCCATGCCGCAGTCGGCCGCGAGATGGTCGGCGATCGACGCGTCCGGGGAGAAGTAGTGGACATGCCAGTCGTAGCCGTCGTGGTTGCTCAGCTGCGGAGTGGTCCCCGCGGCGGCCACCAGCCGGTTGACGAGCTCGGCCGCGGTGCGGGCGTCGGGTGCCGCGAAGATCTCCGCGAACCGGCCCCGTACGTCCTGCACGGCCCGCAGGTCCTTCTCGGCGAGTTCGCCGACGCCGCTTATGCGGTGCCGCTCCGCGAAGTCGTACAGCGCCCCGACGTCGGCGAGTCCGTCGGTCCGCTCACTCGCGGGCAGCTCGGACTCCGGCGCGGTGTTGACCAGATCGACCACCGTGTCGAGGGCGATCCGGGTGTCGTGTGGGATCAGCACGCTTGGCTCCCCTGGAATCCGGCGGGCGGGCGCCCGCCGATGGCGGCTGACTCTACTGGCTCACGAAGGGCTCATCCGGCCCGGGAGCGGGCCCAGGGCCCGGAAGTGCCGGTTGGACCGCCTCGGGCCCGCCGCGCCGCCCGGCGGGCCCGAGGCCGGCTCACGGGCGGCCTGCCCGAGGGTACGGACGCGGGACCTGGCGGCTCCGTGCCCACGCCGTGCGCCGGGGCGGCCGCAAACGTGCGCCGGCGCCGTCACCGCGGTGGATTCCGCGGTGACGGCGCCGGTATCTGCCCTATGAGGTTGTCCGCATGACGCCGTCGCCCCGAGTCGGACGGCGTCCTGCAGCTCTCGCCTGGCTCAGCTCTCGGCCAGGATGTGTGAGAGCTCCGTATCGAGATCGAAGTGACGATGCTCGGTGCCCGGCGGAACCGCGGCGTCGGTCCTTTTGAGGAACGACTCCAGGGCCCTCGCCGGCGCCTCGAGCAGGGCTTCGCCCTCTGGGGAGCTCAGCGCGATACAGACGACGCCCTGACCGTGACTACGTGATGGCCAGACGCGGACGTCTCCGGTGCCGGTGGGCCTGTGCAGCCCTTCGGCAAGGAGGTCGCGGGCGAATACCCATTCGACCGTCTCCTCCGCTCCGGTGTGGAAGGTGGCGTGCACGGCATAGGGATCGGCCGTGTCATACCGCAGGCCCGCAGGTACAGGCAGTGACGACTCGCTCGACACAACGAGGCGCAGGTGCAGCTCGCAGCTGACCGTGGTGTTCATAAGCGCCAGGGCCTTTCGCTCAGTGTGCGCTCGGGGATTCGCACGTCGGCGAAATCGACATGCCACCTACGGTGGCGTTGTAAACCCCTCTGACCCATTTGTGGCTCTTCGGGTCCCTCGTACAGCGGTGTGTAACTTTGAGTTATGCGGCCATTCCGGTGACGAAGTCCGTTCAGGTAGGTTGGGACCATGAATGCGGAGAGTGACGAGCGGCGTGGGGCCACCGCACAGGCCCCGGGGCCCGCTGCGGGGGATGCGGTGAAGGCCGAGCGGGAGCTGGGATCGCGGGCGCCGGCCTTCATCAAGTCGTCGAGGCCCCTGCACGTGAGCTGGCAGGTCGGTGTGTTCGTCGTCGGGCTGGCCGTGGTGGCCGCCGGCGTCGTCATGCTGCCGCTGCCGGGCCCCGGCTGGCTCGTGATCTTCGGTGGCATGGCGATCTGGGCGACCGAGTTCGTCTGGGCGCAGCTGGTGCTCCGCTGGACCCGGGTCAAGGTCACGGAGGCAGCGCAGAAGGCACTCGACCCCAAGGTGCGGCGGCGCAACATCATCCTCACCACCATCGGGCTCGTGATCATCGCGGTCCTGGTCGCGGTGTACGTCTGGAAGTTCGGGATCACGATGCCGTGGAAGATCGCCCAGTGACCTGAGGTCTCCCGGGATGGTCCCGGAGCGCCGCTGACATGGGGTAATGTTTGCGATGCGCCCGGGCGATTAGCTCAGTGGGAGAGCGCTTCGTTCACACCGAAGAGGTCACTGGTTCGAACCCAGTATCGCCCACCCGGACAGAGGCCCGTGAGACTGAGAAGTCTCACGGGCCTCTGGCGTTCCAGGGGTCGTGAGATTGAAAAGACTCACGGGCCTCCGCCGTTCCCCGGGGCCGGGCCGCCGAGCGGCGGCCCTCTTGCCCGCGGTGCCCCTCGGCGTCTTCCCGGGGAGTCTTCCCGTGGGCGTGCCGACCCCTCCCACCTGCGTTGTTGCGTCGCGCTCACTCCCGTGTTCCGTCGAAGCGCTTCAAGCGATTCCGTCTCAACCGTTGACGTCGCGGCATCGGGTCCTTAGCTTGTCCCAGCAAGCGCTTTCTAAAACGATTCAATCGACCGCGGCAGCGGGTGCAGCCTGCCCGGAAGGGGTATGTCATGAGGTCACGACGGAGTGCCCAGAGGCTGTGTGCGGCCGGTGTGTCCATGGCGGTTCTGGGGCTGTTGGCCTCGGGCTGCGGCGGCGACGGTGGGGAAGCGGGGGCCGGTGGAAAGGTCGAGATCCGCTACTCCTGGTGGGGCGGCCAGGAGCGGGCCGAGATGATCAACAAGACGATCGCGCTGTTCGAGAAGAAGAACCCGGACATCGACGTCAAGACCGACTTCCAGGACTACGAGGCCTTCTGGAAGAAGTTCAACACCCAGGCGTCCGCGGGCAACGCCCCCGACGTCTTCCAGAACTCCGTGGCCTTCCTGCGCAAGTACGACGACAAGCGCGTACTGCTCGACCTGAACGCCCAGGTCAAGGCGGGCAACCTCAGCATGGAGAACTTCCGGGCCGGCCTGGAGAAGGCCGGTGACGTCGAGGGCAAGCTCCTGGGCGTCCCCGTGGGCGGCAACACCTTCGCCCTCGTCTACAACCCCGCCGAGTACGAGAAGGTGGGCGTGACTCCCGCGGAGGGCTGGACCTGGGACCAGTACAACGCCACCATCAAGAAGATCAGCGAGGGCGGCAAGCTCGCGGGGGACAGCGGCCACGGCGGCATCATGTACCTCTACGACCTGGTGCTCCGCCAGCAGGACAAGGCGTTCTTCACCGAGGACGGGCTCGGCTTCACCGAGGCCGACCTCAAGGACTGGTGGACCGAACACCACGACCGGACCAAGGCCGGGCTGTACACCGACCCGAAGAAGGCCGAGCAGGCCAAGCCCACGTCCGCCCTCTCCAAGGACCTCTCCGCGGGCGAGTTCACCTGGGACAACTTCCTGGTCAGGTACACCTCCGAGACCAAGGTCCCCCTCGCCCTCGCCCCGGTCCCCACGACGGACGGCAAGCGCACCGGCCAGTACATCTCCTCCCTGATGCTCAGCGGCTCGGCCCGTACGAAGCACCCCGAGGAAGTCGCCCAGTTCATCGACTTCATGGTCCATGACCCCGAGGTCGGCAAGATCATGGGCTACGACCGGGGCGTGCTCGCGACGAACGAACAGTTCGAGGCGTACGAGCCCGTGGGTGTCTCCGCGCAGATCGCCGAGTACGAGAGGAAGGTCGCCGACAACGTCGAGCCGATCACTCCGCACCCCGCGGGCGCCGACATCGCGGAGGCCGCGTTCCTCCGCATCGCCACCGACGTCGTCATGGGCACGACGTCCGTCGACGACGGCGTGAAGCAGTTCTTCACCGAGGCGAAGACGGCACTCGGCTCCTGATGGGAACGGCAATGACTGACCTCCAGGCCCCCGCGCCCCCGATGCGGGACGAGAGCTCCGAGCAGCCCAGGAAGTCCGGACGACGGCCCGCCGCCGCGCGGCGGCGGGCCCGCGGGGAGACCCTCGCCGGCTATCTGTTCATGTCCCCCTGGATCGCCGGCTTCCTCCTCCTCACCGCCGGCCCCATGCTCGCCTCGCTCTACCTGGCCTTCACCGACTACAACCTGTTCGACACTCCGCAGTGGGTCGGACTGGACAACTTCACCGAGATGTTCGGTGACCCCCGCTGGCAGAAGTCCGTCGAGGTCACCACCTCGTACGTGGTCGTCGGCACCCCGCTGAAACTGGCGGCGGCCCTGGGCGTGGCCCTGCTGCTCACCAAGAAGCGGCGCGGGCAGGGCTTCTACCGGGCCGCGTTCTACGCGCCCTCCCTCGTCGGCGCGAGCGTCTCCATCGCCATCGTGTGGCGGGCACTCTTCTCCGACGACGCGATCGTGGACCGTACCCAGAAGATCTTCGGTGTCGACGTCGGCGGCTGGATCGGCGACCCGGACATGGTGATCTACGCGCTGGTCGCACTCACCGTCTGGCAGTTCGGCGCCCCCATGGTCATCTTCCTGGCCGGACTGAAGCAGGTGCCGCGCGAGCTGTACGAGGCGGCGGAGGTGGACGGGGCGGGGGCCTGGCGTCGCTTCCGTTCCATCACCCTGCCGATGATCTCGCCGGTGCTCTTCTTCAACCTGCTCCTGGAGACCATCCACTCCTTCCAGATCTTCGCCTCCGCCTACGTCGTCACCAACAGCAAGTGCGGTCCGGCCGACGCCGGGCTCGTCTACACCTGCTACCTGTACGAACAGGGCTGGACCAACCTCCGGATGGGTTACGCCTCCGCGATGGCGTGGATGCTGCTGATCACCGTCGGCCTGGTCACGGCCGTGCTGTTCTGGTCCCAGCGCCGCTGGGTGCACTACGAGGAGGACGCCCGATGAGCGCGCTCATCCACCCGGGGCGGCGGCGCGGAATGCGCTCGGGCCTCTGGCACATCGGGGCGCTCGCCGTGCTCGTGGTGGTCCTGTATCCACTGTTCTGGGTGATCGGGGGTTCGCTGAAGCCCAACGAGGAGATCGTCGGCGGACTCGAACTCTTCCCGACGGAGCCGGTGTTCACCCACTACGAACGCCTCGCCGACGGCATCGCCGACATCCCGGTCTCGACGTTCTTCGTCAACTCGCTCGTGCTGGCCTTCGGTTCGGTCATCGGCGTACTGATCTCGTGTTCGCTGGCGGCCTACGCCTTCGCCCGGATCAACTTCCGCGGGCGCAACGTGGTCTTCTCGCTGATGATCGGCACGCTGCTGCTGCCGTACCACGTGCTGATCATTCCGCAGTACGTTCTGTTCCAGAAGATGGAACTCATCAACACCTACGTGCCGTTGCTGCTCGGCAGGTATCTGGCGACGGACGCCTTCTTCGTCTTCCTGATGATGCAGTTCATGCGTAACCTGCCCCGCGAACTCGACGAGGCCGCACGGCTCGACGGCTGCGGACACCCCCGGATCTACTGGCACATCATGCTGCCGCTCTGCCGGCCCGCCCTGATCACCAGCGCGATCTTCACCTTCATCTGGTCATGGAACGACTTCCTCGGTCCCCTCCTCTATCTCAACGAACCCGAGAAGTACCCCGTCTCCATGGGCCTCAAGATGTTCATCGACCAGGACAGCGCTGCGGACTACGGCGGAATGATCGCCATGTCCCTCCTGGCGCTCCTGCCGGTGCTCGCCTTCTTCCTCGCCTTCCAGCGCTACCTCGTCGAGGGCGCGGCCACCTCCGGACTGAAGGGCTGAGGAACGCCATGGCCGTACGGTCCGCCGGGCACCCGGTACGCGGCGCGGAGCGCCCGGAGAAGTTCGCACGCTTCGCGCTCTTCGCCGAGTGCCTGCTCACCGGGGTGTGGATCACCGTCGCCGCGCTGCCGCTGATCACCCTGCTGCCCGCGTGCGCGGCCGGCTGCGCCCACCTGCGCCGGCAGCTCGAAGGCCGGCGCGGCGGGCTGCGGGAGTTCACCGCCGATCTGCGGGAGGCCGTACGCACCGGCCGGCGGGCGGCCCTGCTGTGGTGGGTGGCGCTCGCCCTGCTCGCCTTCGACTGGCAGGTCGCCAGATCCGGTGTGCTGCCCGGCGGCAGACCGCTCGCCGCCGTCAGCGTGCTCGGCCTGCTCGCACTCGCCGTCGCGGCCCTGCGCGTGGCCGCCGCCTGGCGGCCCGGCACCGTGGACTGGGCACCCCTCGTCCGGACGGCGGCCCGCCGGACCCTGACGGACCCGGCCGGTTCGCTGCTGCTCGTCGGCGGGTTCGTCGCCGTGGCCCTGACCGCCTGGCAGGTACCGCCGCTCGCCGCCCCCGCCCTCGGCGCGCTCGCGGCGGCGGCCGTCGCCGTCGACCGCCGCTGACCGGCCCGTTCCCCGGACTCACCCACCCCGTACCAACGCGCGATCCGGCATGTCCACTTTCTGATCGAACTGGAGTCGTGATGTCCCCGATCCCTCGTCGTACCGTGCTCAAGGCCGCTGCCGTCACCGGCGCGGCGACCTCCCTGCCCTGGGTGCTGAACGGCACCGCCCAGCCGGCCGCCGCCGCGGGAACCGCCGCGGCGGGTGAGACCGCGCAGGGCCCCGTCGAGATCGGCTGGCTGGAGGAGGCCGGGCTCGGGGCGGCCCCCGGCTCCACCTTCGGTGTGCCCTGGGCCAAGGGGCGGTTCCCCGCCGATCAGAGGTTCGCGCTGGCCACCGCCGACGGCAAGGACATCCCCGTCCAGACCTGGGCCACCGCCACCTGGCCCGACGGCTCCCTCAAGTGGACGGCCCACGCCGTCGGTCCCGAGGCGGCGGCCGGCCGGAAGTTCACCCTGACCACCGGTGAGCCCGCCGCTCCGGCCCATCAGGTCGGCGTCAGGAGCACCGGCTCCACCATCACCGTCTCGACCGGCGTGATCTCCGCCAGGATCGGGAGGAGCGGCGCCCACCTCATCTCCTCGGTCACCCGCGGCTCCACCGAGATCGCCAAGGACGGCAAGCTCGTCCTGATCCGCCAGGGCGAGCTGGCGGACGGCGACCAGGGCCAGGAGAAGTACGAGCGCTTCGAGAGCGCCATCACCCGGACCGAGGTCGAGCAGAGCGGCCCCGTCCGCGCCGTCGTCCGCGTCGAGGGCAGACACCGCAGAGGCAGCCGCTCCTGGCTCCCCTTCTCCGTACGCCTCTACTTCTACGCGGGCGCGGAATCCTTCCGCATGGTGCACACCATCACCTTCGACGGCACCCAGGAACCAGGAAAGGCCGACGGCGACTTCATCCGCGGCCTCGGAGTCCGGTTCACCGTTCCGATGCGCGACGAGGCGTACGACCGGCACATCCGCATCGGCGGCGACGAGAACGGAATGCTCCGCGAGGCCGTCAAGGGCATCACGGGACTCCGCCGGGACCCGGGCGCCGCCGTCCAGGCCGCCCAGTTCGAAGGTACGAAGCTCCCCGACCCGGCAACCTGGGACCAGCGCGTCACCAGCCGCCTCCACCTCATCCCCACCTGGGGCGACTACACCCTCAGCCAGCTCTCCGCGGACGGCTTCTCACTGCGCAAGCGCACGAAGAAGGGCCACGGCTGGATCCCCGCGGGCGGCGGCCGGCGCGCCTCGGGATTCGGATACGTCGGCGGTCCGAGCGGCGGACTCTCCTTCGGGCTGCGGGACTTCTGGGAGAAGCACCCCGCCCAGCTCGACATCCGGGACGCCCACACCGACGCCGCCGAAGTCACCCTCTGGCTGTGGTCTCCCGAGGCCGAACCGATGGACCTGCGCTTCTACCACGACGGCCTCGGCCAGGACACGTACGCCGAACAGCTCGAAGGCCTCAACATCACCTACGAGGACTACGAGCCCGGCTTCGGGACCCCGTACGGCATCGCCCGTACCAGTGAACTCCTCTTCTGGGCCCACGACTCCACCCCCGGCGCCGAAGCGCTCGGCCGGGAGACCCAGGCCGTCCGCACCCTGCCCCAGCTCGCCGCCCCGCCGTCCCAGCTCATCGACGCCAAGGTCTTCGGCGGCCTCTTCTCCCCGGTGGACCGCTCCACGCCCGCCAGGACGAAGATCGAGGACCACCTCGACTTCCTCTTCACGTACTACAAGGACCAGGTCGACATGCGGCGCTGGTACGGCTTCTGGGACTACGGCGACGTCATGCACTCCTACGACCCGGTCCGCCACCAGTGGCGCTACGACGTCGGCGGCTACGCCTGGGACAACTCCGAGCTCTCGCCCGACCTCTGGCTCTGGTACGCCTACCTGCGTTCCGGCCGCGCCGACATCTTCCGCTTCGCCGAGGCGATGACCCGCCACACCGGAGAGGTGGACGTCTACCACCTCGGCCGGTGGGCCGGACTCGGCACCCGCCACGGCATCCAGCACTACGCCGACAGTGCCAAGCAGCAGCGCATCGCCAACACCACCTACCGGCGCGTCTACTACTTCCTCACCGCGGACGAACGCGTGGGCGACCTGATGCGGGCCAACGTCGACTCCGACGAGACCTTCCTCATCCTGGACCCGATCCGCAAGATCCGCACCGAGCCCTACACCCAGGACCGGCACGCCCTCTCCGTGGGCTTCGGAACCGACTGGAGCGGACTGGTCTCGGCCTGGCTCACCGAATGGGAACGCGGCGGCCCGCAGGCCGACAAGGCCAGGGCCAGGGTCCTCGCCACCATGGAGACCATCGCGGCCCAGCCCAACGGATTCGTCCAGGGCACCGGCCTGTACGACCTCGACACCGGCAGGTTCGCCATCGCCGAGAAGCCCGCCGTGAGCGTCTCGCACCTCTCGGCGGTCTTCGGCCTGAACGAACTGTGCGCCGAACTCATCGACCTCGTGGACATGCCGGAGTTCAAGAGCGCCTACCTCGACTACTGCCGGTACTTCAACGCCACCAAGGCGGAGCAGGCCGCACGCTACGGCTCCAACTTCGGCTCCCTGCTCCTCTTCCAGGGACACTCACGCCTCGACGCGTACGCCGCCGTGCAGACGGGCGACGAGAAACTCGCCGCCCGTGCCTGGGAGAAGTTCTACAACAGCGACGGATACCGTGAATCCGCCCCCTGGAAGACCGAGAAGCTGACCGGCCCCGTCACCACCGTGCCCGGCAGCGAGGCCGGCTGGGTCTACACCAACGACACCGCCCTGTACGGAATCGCCGCCATCGAGAACCTCGCCCTCCTCGGCGACCGTCTGCCGTCGTGACGCCCCGGGATCCCTGGGCCCGGGCGCGTCACCGCATCCGGCCCAGGGCGTCCCTGAGCCGCCGCGCATCGCGCAGCCGCTGCTCGTACGTCGCCCCCACCACCAGGAGCAGCGCCCCGGCCAGCGCCGGCGGCAGCCAGCGGGGCAGTGCCCCCGCCACCTGCACCACGTAGGGCGCCAGCTCGTGCAGCGCGACCAGCGCCAGCACCGCACCGCCCAGGAGCAGCAGCGCCTGGAGGCGGAGCCGCGCACCCAGCAGGGTGATCACCAGTGCGGCCACTCCCAGCAGCAACGGCCGCACCCACTCCGTGTCCGCCCACGCGGCGAACAGACTCGGCACCAGCGTCGCAGCCAGACCCGGTCCGTACGCCGTCCACGAGGAAGCCGCCGGATCACGGCGCCGCCTCAGCACGCCCACCACCAGGGCGGGCACCGTCACCGGCAGCGTGTACGCCTCCGGGACCGATACCCCGGACGCGGCCAGCCGCACCCACATCGCCGCCACGAACAGGACGGCCGACAGATACCCGGCGGCCCGCCTGCGCTCGGGGCGCACCGCCGTACCCGCGGCCAGCACCCCGCACAACGCCAGCACCAGAGCCAGGAAAGGCGCGTCCGACGCCGCCATCGCCACCGCGAGCACCGCGGCCGAGGCCCCCGTCAGCTCGACCGCCGGCACCACCGGGCCACCCCGCAGCCGGAACCCCAGCAGCACGGTCACCGTGGGGACGACCAGCAGGACCGGCGCACCCTCGTGGGCGGACAGGCCCAGCGACGTGGCGACCGCCGAGGCCAGCACGATCCCGCACAGCACCGCTCCGCAGGCGAGCGCCGCGCGCGGTGCAGCCACCCGCGACCGGACCGCCGCACCCGTGAACAGGCCCAGCAGCACCACGAACACCGCGTACGTGGCAGCCTCCGAGGCCAGCGCCAGCATCCCGGCCGATGCCGCCCCGGCCGACGCGCACACCAGCGCGGTCACCGTCACTCCGGACAGCGAGGCGGCCGGCGCCCCCGACAGACCACGGACCGCCACCAGCAGCAGCCCCGCCACCAGCACCACCTGCACGACCACCGCGGCGACGTACGGGGCGTCCAGCGCGGCAGGCAGCACCAGCAGCGCACCCCAGCCGAGACAGAGCGCGCCGGCCGCCGCTCCGCCACGCCACCCCGAACCGGCCGTGACCGGCGCCCCCGGCGCACCCGCGGGCCCGGACCGGTGCGCCACGAACAGCACACCCGCCACGATCCCGAGCACCACCGGCGAAGCCGCCATGCCCGACCACGGCACCGAAAGGCCCATCGCCTCCCGGACACCGTCAGGAGCGCCCGACCAGATGTCCCTGAGCCGCGACAGCGGACCCAGCAGTGTCGCGGCCGGAGGGGGCAGAGCGACGAGCACCGAACCCGCCACCACCACTCCGGCGGCGGCCAGCACACCCTGCTCGGCGGGACGCGCGACCCGGGCCCTCAGTGCGGCAAGGAGCACCAGAGCGCATCCCAGATACGCCACGACCGACCAGTGCGGCGGCACCGCGGTCCGCAGCACACCGCCCACCGCGGCCACCGCGGCCAGCCCCGACAGGGCGCCCGCGACCAGCGCGAACTCCTTCCGTGCCCGCCATGCCCCGAACAGCGCCACCGCGGCACCCGCGAGCAGCAGCAGCCCGGCCCGGAGGGCCGACAGCGGTCCGTCGGCCGACACCGACATCACCAGACCCACCAGCAGTGCGATCGACCCGGTCGCCACCACGCCCACGCCCGCCGTGACCCTCACCCCGCGGCCCTTGCCCCACAGCACGAGCGCGGTGTCCGCGGCAGCGGTCACCAGCAGAGCCCATCCGAAGCCGAGTGCCGATGCACCGGCCGCCCACGCCGCCAGCAGCAGCGGCAGCTGTCCGGCCACCACGGCCGCGGGCAACGGCAGCCGAAGCCCGCCCAGCGCGAGCCCGTACGCCGCCCAGCCCGCGGCGAGCACCGCCGAGGCGACGGCTGCGAACACGAGCCCGTCCGCGTCGGGGGCCGCCACCGCGTGTGTCGCGTACGCGTCGAGCACCGTCAGCACGAGGGCCAGCGCGGCCAGCGACTCGGCCGTCGAGGACAGCCCGCGCTTCAGCAGGACGGCCGGCGCCACCAGGGCGCCGACCGTCACGGCGGTGAGTACGGCGGAACGGCCGCCGATCCCCATGGCGCCCCAACTGACCAGGGTGAACGCGATCGCGGCGATGATCAGCAGCAGACCACCGAGCGAGAGCAGCACATTCTGTGCGCTGCGCGGCGGAGCCGTCCGGCCCGGACCCCCCGGGCCGGACGGCTGCGCCGGAGGGCGCGGCGGGAAGGGCGGGAGCGGCGCTGCCTGCTGCTGCAGCACTGTCAGCAGCCAGGCGCGCCGGTTCATCAGCTGGACCCGTCGGGCGTCCAGCTGTGTCAGTTCGCGGTCGAGGAGCGCCAGTTCCTCGGCGGGTGGCGGCACATGTTCCATGTACGCGAGTGTGGCGCCCACCACACGCTCGTACATGCGCGCGGATACTCAGATTTTATGAAGTTCCCCGACGCCGACCGACTGAGTACCCGCCGGAACGCGCAGACTGGACCCATGGACTGGAGCCACTACCGCTTCATGAGCGTCTGGGACATCCCCGCCCCGCCCGACACCGTCTACGCCGCACTGGAACGCGTCGAGGACTACCCGCAGTGGTGGCCCCAGGTCCGTGCGGTCACCGCCGTCGACGAGACGAGCGGCACCGCGCGCTTCCGCTCCTTCCTGCCGTACGAGCTGGTCGTCACCGCACGCCAGAGCCACCGCGACCCGGACTCCCGGGTCCTCGAAGTGACGATGACCGGCGATCTGGAGGGCTGGGCCCGCTGGACCGTCGACCCGCGCGCCGGTGGGAGCAGGGCCACCTACCACCAGGAGGTGGTCGTCCGCCGGGCTCTGATGCGGCGCCTCGCCGTGCCCGGACGCCTCTTCTTCCGCGCGAACCACGCGCTGATGATGCGCTCCGGACGCCGCGGTCTCGCGGCCCGGCTGCGAGGAGTTTGAACCCGACCCGCAGAGCCCTGTATGGTTCAACCCGTTCCCGGGCGATTAGCTCAGTGGGAGAGCGCTTCGTTCACACCGAAGAGGTCACTGGTTCGAAACCAGTATCGCCCACCGGGAAGAGCCGGTCCGTCAGCACCGATGACGGACCGGCTTTCGCGTTCCCGAACGCCGGGGAGCCGGAACCACCGCCTCTCAGGCCGCGGCGCGCAGCTCCGGGCGCAGCGGCCACGCCGGATCCACCACCTCCGGAGTCCCGCTCTTCGCGAACCACGCCTGCAGCCCCCGCGCCTGCGCCGCGTGCCACACGGCCTGCAGGGTGTGCAGCTCCGCCGGTGTCAGCCGCTCGAGCCGTCCGGAGAAACGCCGTCCCACCGCCCGTACCAGCTCCAGCGAGGCGGCCGCGTCGGCCGCGGCGTCATGCGCCCCGTCCAGCGCCACCCCGTACAGCTCGCACAGATCCGTCAGGGTGCGACGGCCCTTGCGGTACCGGTCCAGGTGCTTGTCGAGCACGCGTGGATCCAGCACGCACAGCGGTGAGTTCTGGAGGTAGCGGCCGAGCGACGACGCCCGGTGCCGTTTCAGCTCCCGGTCCAGCAGCGTCAGGTCGAACGGCGCGTTCATCACGACCAGCGGGCGCCCCGTGGCGCACTGTTCCGCCAGTGCCCGGGCTATCTCCTCCACCACCGGCGCGGGCCAACGGCCGTTGCGCTGGAGGTGATCGTCCGTCAGACCGTGGATCTCGGTGGCGCCCGCGGGCACCGGAATCCCCGGATTGACCAGCCAGCGGGTCACCCGTGTGCGCCCGCCGGCGGTGTCCTGGACGACGAGAGCGGCCGAAACGATCCGGTCCTCCTCGACGTCCACGCCTGTCGTCTCGGTGTCAAAAGCGGCCATGGGCCCTTCGAACCAGTGCATCATCCCCGAACTCCTCGCACCTGCACGGCAGATGGAGTGATTCCTCTGCCCGCAACGGTGATACCCGGGGTGTTTGCCGGATACGCCGTTTACGACCCCTCTCCTGCGGTGACAACACTGTTGACGGGAACGGAAGTTGACCTGCCCGTCGGCAGAGGCCGGGCGACCGGTCGGCACAGCCCGGAAGGCACACGGAGCCATGGCGCTCGCGCAGCCGAACCCAGGGGGCACCTCCCGCGCCGATGACCACGGAGGAGTACTGCCACCGCAGCGGATCACACCGCTGCGCGGCACCCTCGCCACCACCGCCTGCATGGAGACCCTCCAGGTGGGCTACTTGCACGCGGTAGCCGCGGCGGCGGGATGTTCGCTGTCGCAGCCGTTCCCCGACAACGGCATCGACTGGCACGTCAGCCACGGTGCCCCGGACCACACCGTCGACGACGAGGTGACCATCAAGGTGCAGCTCAAGTGCACCTACCAGATCGCCCCGCACCCGCCCGGCCCGGCGTTCTCCTTCACGCTCGACAACGCCCACCTCGTGAAGCTCGCCCGGACGCCCGTGTCGGTGCACAAGATCCTGGTCGTGATGCTCGTGCCCCGCAGCCAGGAGGACTGGCTGCGCGCCGGACACGAACAGCTCGACCTCCGGCACTGCTGCTACTGGACCAACCTGGCGGGCCACGCGGTGACGGGCCGGCACAGGACCACCGTGCGCATCCCGACCTCGCGGATCTTCGACGACCGAGCACTCTGCGAGATCATGGCCCGGGTCGGGGCGGGAGGGAGACCCTGATGCACCGGTCTACGGACGAACCGTTCCACCGGGCGAGGCCTGCGGGCCCACGGCCGCACCCGGACGGACACCCGGCCGGCCACCCGGACGTGCTGGGGGCCGCCGGGGACATCCCCGACCCCGCCCTCGTCGACCCCGCCGTCCTCGGCGCGCTGCTGGACCGGCACGGCTGGCGCAGGCACGGCGGAGCGGCCGGACGCTACAGCCGCTGGACCCCGCCCGGACCGACCGGTGGCGCCACGAGCCTGCTCGTGCCCGTGACCGCGGCCTTCCCGGACAGTGAGGACCTCATCGGGGAGGCCCTCACCGCGCTCGCCCGGAGCGGGGCCCCCTCCGCCAGGGACGTCCTCGTCGCCCTCACGGTGCCCAGCGACGAGATCCGGTGGTGGCGGGACGTTCCCGAGTCGGCCGCCGGGGCCGCGGGAGCGGCCGGCTGGACCGAGGACGAACATCTGCGCTCGGCGGCCCGGCAGACGCTGCTGGCCGGCGCGCTGGCCGTCCGCGCCCCGGCCGGTTACCACGGCAGCCGCCACCGCCGGAAGGCCCGGGCGGCACTGGACGGCACCCTGGTCGGACCCGCGCCGGGCGGCCGCAGGCTCACCGTCTTCGTGCCCGTCGCCTCGGGCCGGGCCGTCGCCGTACAGCTCTACCAGGCCCTGCACGCCACCCGTGAGGCCGTCGACTACCAGCGGGCCACCGGAGGCATGGACGCCTTCGACGCCGCAGTCGCCGCGGGTGTCAGCCGGGAACTGACCGAGGCGGTCATCGCTCTGGTCCGGGGATCCGAGGGAGCCGGGATCGCCCTGGAGTGGGCGCCCGCCGCGGGTACGCCCGACGGCTGCCCCGCCCGCCCCGAACCCGTCGAGTTCTCACCGGGTGACCTGCCCGCCCTGCGCCTGGCGGGAGCCCGCTACCTCCAGGACGAGCCCGCCGTCGCGGTACGGATCACCGGCGCCGTCGTCCGGATGCGCCGCTCGGGCCCGCGCGGGGCCGGAATCGTGCGGCTGAGCGTGCTGGCGGGGGCGGAGGTCGCCCATGTGCGGATGCAGCTCGACGAGGAGGCGTACCGCATCGCGGGCCACGCCCATCTCGTCGGCCTGCCGATCCAGGTGGAGGGACGGCTGGAGAGCCGGGGCGGTTTCCGGCGCCTGAGTGGCGCCTCGCAGGTGGCTCCCGTCCAGGTCGACGAGACGGAGCGGGACCGGCTGATGAAGTCGCTCCAGGAGAACCTGGACTTCTTCGAGGAGGCGTGCACGGGGGAGGAGTAGCGGTATCCCTTTCGCTAAGGGGGCCCCTGGCTCGGTACGATTCGTCTTGCGCGCGCGATACGAGGCGCGCACCCCCTCAGTCAGGAGAGACCGGTGTCAGACGTCCGTGTGATCATCCAACGCGATTCCGAGCGGGAAGAGCGCGTGGTGACGACGGGGACTACGGCGGCCGAGCTCTTCCCCGGTCAGCGCACCGTCGTTGCCGCGCGTGTCGAGGGCGAGCTGAAGGACCTCGCGTACGAGCTCCGGGACGGCGAGACCGTCGAGCCCGTCGAGATCTCCTCCGAGGACGGCCTCAGCATCCTGCGGCACTCCACCGCGCACGTCATGGCGCAGGCCGTGCAGGAACTGCACCCCGACGCCAAGCTCGGCATCGGCCCGCCGGTCAAGGACGGCTTCTACTACGACTTCGACGTCGAGAAGCCGTTCACGCCCGAGGACCTCAAGGCCATCGAGAAGAAGATGCAGGAGATCCAGAAGCGGGGCCAGCGCTTCTCCCGCCGGGTCGTCAGCGACGAGGCCGCCCGCGAGGAGCTCGCCGACGAGCCGTACAAGCTGGAGCTCATCGGCATCAAGGGCTCGGCGTCCTCGGACGACGGCGCGGACGTCGAGGTGGGCGGCGGCGAGCTGACCATCTACGACAACCTGGACCCGAAGACCGGCGAGCTGTGCTGGAAGGACCTCTGCCGGGGTCCGCACCTGCCCACCACCCGGTTCATCCCGGCGTTCAAGCTGATGCGGAACGCCGCGGCGTACTGGCGGGGCAGCGAGAAGAACCCGATGCTCCAGCGCATCTACGGGACCGCCTGGCCCACCAAGGACGAGCTCAAGGCCCACCTGGAGTTCCTGGAGGAGGCCGCCAAGCGCGACCACCGCAAGCTCGGCAACGAGCTGGACCTCTTCTCCTTCCCCGACGAGATCGGCCCCGGCCTCGCCGTCTTCCACCCCAAGGGCGGCGTCATCCGCCGGGCCATGGAGGACTACTCGCGGCGCCGCCACGAGGAGGAGGGCTACGAGTTCGTCTACAGCCCCCACGCCACCAAGGGCAAGCTCTTCGAGAAGTCCGGCCACCTGGACTGGTACGCCGACGGCATGTACCCGCCCATGCAGCTCGACGACGGGGTGGACTACTACCTCAAGCCGATGAACTGCCCGATGCACAACCTGATCTTCGACGCGCGTGGCCGCTCGTACCGCGAACTGCCGCTGCGCCTCTTCGAGTTCGGCACGGTGTACCGCTACGAGAAGTCGGGTGTCGTCCACGGCCTCACCCGCTCGCGCGGCTTCACGCAGGACGACGCGCACATCTACTGCACCAAGGAGCAGATGGCGGAGGAGCTCGACAGGACGCTGACCTTCGTCCTGAACCTGCTCCGTGACTACGGTCTGACCGACTTCTACCTGGAGCTCTCCACCAAGGACCCGGAGAAGTTCGTCGGCTCGGACGAGGTCTGGGACGAGGCCACCGAGACGCTGCGTCAGGTCGCCGAGAAGCAGGGCCTGCCGCTCGTTCCCGACCCGGGCGGCGCCGCGTTCTACGGCCCGAAGATCTCCGTGCAGTGCAAGGACGCCATCGGCCGCACCTGGCAGATGTCGACCGTGCAGCTCGACTTCAACCTGCCGGAGCGCTTCGACCTGGAGTACACCGGCCCCGACGGCACCAAGCAGCGCCCGGTCATGATCCACCGCGCCCTGTTCGGTTCCATCGAGCGCTTCTTCGCGGTGCTCCTGGAGCACTACGCGGGCGCGTTCCCGGTGTGGCTGGCGCCCGTCCAGGCGATCGGCATCCCGATCGGCGACGCGCACATCCCGTACCTCCAGGAGTTCGCGGCGAAGGCACGGAAGCAGGGGCTGCGCGTGGACGTCGACGCCTCCTCCGACCGGATGCAGAAGAAGATCCGCAACCACCAGAAGGCCAAGGTCCCCTTCATGATCATCGCGGGTGACGAGGACATGGCCAACGGCGCCGTGTCCTTCCGCTACCGCGACGGTTCGCAGGAGAACGGCATTCCGGTCGAGGAAGCCCTCGCCAAGATCGCGAAGGCCGTCGAGGACCGCGTCCAGGTCTGATCCGCACGCTGTGAGAGGCCCCCGGAGCGCTAACCCCGCTGCGGGGGCTTCTTCTCGTCCTCCTGCGTGAACACCTGGAGCAGCCACGAGGAGAACGAACCCGTCACCGCGCCCAGCAGCGCCAGCCCGCAGACCATCAGCAGGGCGGCGATCGCCCGGCCGCTCGGTGTGACCGGGGTGACGTCGCCGTACCCCACCGTCGTGAGGGTCGCGCACGCCCACCAGGCCGAGTCACCGAAGGTGAGGATCGTGGCGCCGGGCGCGCCGTGCTCCTGGTGGTAGACGGCGAGCGCGGCGGAGAAGCCGAGCAGCAGCGACGAGAGGCCGGCGTACGCCATCACCCGGGCGTACAGGTCCAGCCGCGGCCGGTCCCGTCGGTCCTGGACGGCGTTGTAGATCCGGACGACCCGCAGAGGGCGCAGGAGCGGCAGGACGAGGACCACCGTGTCCAGCCAGTGGGTGTGGAGGAACCGGAACCCCAGGCCGCTCAGCCGGAGCCGGACCACGTAGTCCACGAGGAAGAGCAGCCAGGTGACGCCGACCAGGGTGAGAGCGAGATCGCGCCAAGGTTCGGTGTCCCGGGGCGCGAGGACGCGGACCGCGTATCCGGCGAGGAAGAGCAGCGAGGCCAGGAAGAGGGGCACTTCCGTGCGCTTCTCCCAGTATGTGAGCCTGTCGGGGGCGGAATCGGTGGGGCGGTCGCTCATGGCCACAGCATTGCGGGCCGCTGTCGGGCGGGGCCCCGGCGACACGCTTCGCGGGACCGAAGCAATATGCTGACCGGCATGACGAGTGAGCCGGAGCAGCAGATCGGAGTGGGAACGCCCGACGCGTTCCAGCGCCTGTGGACGCCCCACCGGATGGCTTACATCCAGGGTGAGAACAAGCCCAGCGGCCCGGGGGCCGATGACGGGTGTCCGTTCTGCGTGATCCCCGCCAAATCGGACGAGGACGGGCTGGTCGTGGCGCGTGGTGAGCGCGTCTACGCGGTGCTGAACCTCTATCCGTACACCGGCGGCCATCTGATGGTCGTGCCGTACCGGCATGTCGCCGACTACACGGACCTGGACGCCGCGGAGACAGCCGAGCTCGCCGACTTCACCAAGCGTGCGATGGTCGCGCTGCGGGTGGCATCGGGAGCGCACGGCTTCAACATCGGGATGAACCAGGGCGCGGTGGCGGGCGCCGGCATCGCCGCCCATCTGCATCAGCATCTGGTGCCGCGCTGGGGCGGGGACACCAACTTCATGCCGGTGGTCGGTCACACGAAGGTGCTGCCGCAGCTGCTCGGGGACACCCGCGCGATGCTCGCCGGCGCCTGGCCCGCCGCGCTGCCGGCCGGCTGATCGCGCGGCTCCTGCGCGGAAGGGGCGCTCCCGGCATGTGCCGGGAGCGCCCCTTCCGTATGTCCTGGGCCCCTCCTGCTGCTACGCGTCGTACACGTCGGCCTTCCTCGGGGCCGCGTCCTGCACCAGTCCGCTCAGGACCATGGAGCGGTTGTCGAAGCGCTCGGTGTCGACGCCGTTCTCCTCCAGCACCCGGATCGCCGCCGAGTGCACGGCGCGCAGCACGGGAGCGGCCGCGCGCAGGGCGTCGTCCGCCATGAACCGGTGGTTCCACGGCTGCGCCGCCCAGGCGTGTCGGAGGCCGAAGGGCTCGGGGAGGACGATCTTGCCGCCCAGGTAGTCCAGGAGCGGCGGGTACCAGGTCAGCGGGGCGCGCAGGGCGAGCCTGACCACCTCGTCGGCCTTGACGAGCGGCAGGGTGATCTTGCGGGTCTCCCAGAACCTGACGGCCTTCTTGACCGTCTTCGTCTCGGCCTCCGGCTTGGTGAGGAAGAGCCCGTGCACGGGGCCGAGCGCGTGACCGGTGACCTCGATGCGCAGGGTCTCGTGCAGCACGGTCACGGTGATCAGCATGGTGATGACCAGCTGGCCGTCCCAGAGGGTGAACTGGACGCCCAGGTAGTGCCGGTCGCCGCTGCCGAACTGCTGGTGGTTGCAGATGCGCTGTATCTCGTGCGGCTTGACCTGGAAGGTGGCGACGTCCTCGCCCTCGGGACGGGAGACCGAGTCCGCGTTCTCGCCGACGGGGGAGACGATCCAGTGCTTCACGGAAGGCGTCGGGAAGCCGCCGGTGTTGAGCGGGCCGCGCTCCAGCATCTTCAGCTGGTCGTGGATGACGCGTATCAGGTCCCAGCTGCGGAACTGGTGGATCTCCTTCGCGGGATCCTTGGCCACGAGGTTCTCGGCGAGCTGCCAGCTGCCCCAGCGGGTGCCCATGCCGAGGACGCCCTTGGGGCCCGCGTAGAAGACGGAGTTGGACTGCTGCTCGGCGGAGAGCTTCTCCAGCCCCTGGCGGAGTGCCTCGCGGGAGGTCTCGTTGGGGTTCTTCGGTACGGAGTCAGGGATCTTGGCGATGACGCCGGCACCGGACAGGAGCCCTTCCCAGCGGGTCCGCATGTCCTTGGCCGAGGTCTCCGCGATCCGTTTGGCGAGCAGCCAGCCGATGACGGGCGCGATGATCATTCCGCGCAGGTACAGCGCGAGCACCCCGGTGACGGGAAGCCTTATCAGGAGGACCAGGGCGCCGATGCCGAAGGCGGCGAGCAGGATGCCGCCCAGCGCCCGGAAGGCGGTGTCCTTCGACTTGTTGAGCGCGTCCCGCAGCCGGAACGCGAGCACCCAGAGCAGCAGGCCGGGCAGGAACACGAAGCCGCACACCACGGTGACCAGGGTCAGCCTGGTGTCCCTGGTCTTGCGGAGGCCGGTCGCGGAAAGGCAGTGCTCGACGACGGTCTGCGGGTCGGTGCCGAAGGACTGGATGAGCGCCTTGCGGTCGCCGCCCAGCATCCGTTCCCGGACGGCGCGCGAGAAGGCCTCGCCGAGATTCGGCTTGAAGTAGGCGGACTTGAAGAGCTTGGAGCTGCCTGCCTGCACTTCCGACTTGTGCCACTCGTTGTTGGCCTTGAGGATCTCCTCCACCGGACTGTCGCGGTACGCGGCGGAGGCGAGGGCGTTGGTCGCCACCGCCTGCCCGGCCGACCCCTGGAGCGGGATCTGTGCTCCGGGAGAGAAATCGAATCCGTCGTTGGCCACTGCCGCCCCCACTCGCCGCACGGTTCTGCCCTTGGCGCTTTTCCCAACTACCGTACGCGGCACACCTTCTGAGCTGGGCCCACAGCGTATCGTTCTGACCGGATCGGCGTCCCGCGACGTTCCGGCGGTGCGGCGGCGGTCAGTCCGACACCCCTTCCCGTTCCGCACGGACGCGTTCGGCGAGCTGGGGCGGCATCGCCTCGTGGCGGGCGTAGGCCCGGTCGAAACGCCCCGTGCCGTGCGCGAGGGACCGCAGGTCGACGGCGTACCGGCCGATCTCCAGTTCGGGCACCTCGGCCCGCACGACGGTGCGTCCGCCCGGTGCCTGTTCCGTTCCCACGACTCTGCCGCGCCGGCCGGAGAGATCGCTCATGACGGCTCCGACGTAGTCGTCGGGGATCAGGACACTGACTTCGGCCACCGGTTCGAGCAGCTGGATGCGCGTGTCCGCCGCCGCCTCGCGCAGGGCCAGTGCCCCCGCCGTCTGGAAGGCCGCGTCGGAGGAGTCCACCGAGTGGGACTTCCCGTCGAGCAGGGTGACGCGTACGTCCACGAGAGGGTGGCCCGAGGCGACCCCCCGGGCGGCCTGGGCCCTTATGCCCTTCTCGACGGACGGGATGAACTGGCGCGGCACGGCGCCGCCGACGACCTTGTCGACGAACTCGATGCCCGCGCCGGGCGGCAGCGGCTCCACCTCGATCTCGCAGATCGCGTACTGGCCGTGACCGCCTGACTGCTTGACGTGCCGGCCGCGTCCGCTGCACCGGGTGGCGAACGTCTCGCGCAGGGGGACGCGGTGGGGGACCGCGTCGACCTGGACGCCGTAGTGGCTGCGCAGCCGTTCCAGGGCGACGTCCCGGTGTGCCTCGCCCATGCACCACAGGACGACCTGGTGGGTGTCCTGGTTCTGTTCCAGGCGCATGGTCGGGTCCTCGGCGACCAGCCGCGACAGGCCCTGCGAGAGCTTGTCCTCGTCGGCCTTGCTGTGGGCGCGGATCGCGACCGGCAGCAGCGGGTCGGGCATCGTCCACGGCTCCATCAGCAGCGGATCGTCCTTGGCGGAGAGGGTGTCCCCGGTCTCGGCGGCGCCGAGCCGGGCGACGCAGGCGAGGTCTCCCGCGACGCACCGGGTGAGGGGCCGCTGCTGCTTGCCGAAGGGCGAGGTCAGAGCGCCCACCCGGATCTCGGCCTCATGGGTGGGGCGCTCCTCGTGACCCGGGTCGGTCAGGCCGTGGCCGCAGACGTGGACGGTGTCGTCGGGGCGCAGGGTTCCGGAGAAGACGCGTACCAGCGACATCCGGCCGACGTACGGGTCGGACGCCGTCTTGACGACCTCCGCGAGCAGCGGCCCCTGCGGATCGCAGACGGGAGCGGGGCGTGGTGCGCCCGCCGGGGTCGTGACGGCGGGGAGTATGCGCTCCACCGGGCTGGGGAAGCCGCCGGTGACGAGATCCAGGAGCTCGACGGTTCCGACACCCTGACGGGAGCCGTCGGCGGCGGGTGCGGCGGTGAGGACGGGGTGGAAGACACCGCGCGCGACGGCACGTTCCAGGTCGTCGACGAGGGTCTTGACGTCGATGTCACCGCCCCCGAGGTAGTGGTCCATCAGGGTCTCGTCCTCGCTCTCGGCGATGATCCCCTCGATGAGCCGGTTACGGGCGTCGCCGAGCGGTTCCCGCTCACCGTCGGCCGGGGGATGTTCCCGCCGTTCGCCGGACGAGTAGTCGAAGATCCGCTGCGAGAGCAGTCCGGTGAGCCCGGTGAGGGGCGCGTGCCCGTCCGGTGCCTGGGGGCCGCGTACGGGCAGGTACAGCGGCACCACGGCGTCGGGGTCGTCGCCGCCGAAGAGTGCCGCGCAGACCTGGGTCATGTCGTCGAAGGAGGTACGGGCCGTGTCGAGGTGCGTGACGACGATGGCCCGCGGCATTCCCACGGCCGCGCACTCGTCCCACACGGCGCGGGTCGTGCCCTCGACGGCGTCCGCCTCCTGGGCGGCCGAGACGACGAAGAGGGCCGCGTCCGCCGCGCGCAGACCGGCCCTGAGCTCCCCGACGAAGTCCGCGTAGCCGGGGGTGTCCAGCAAGTTGATCTTGTAGCCGTTCCATTCGACGGGGACCAGCGAGAGCTGTACGGAGCGGTGCCTGTGCTGTTCGATCTCGTCGTAGTCGGAGATGGTCCCGCCGTCCTCGACCCGGCCGGCCCGGTTGACGGCTCCCGCCGTCTGCGCGAGCGCTTCGACCAGGGTGGTCTTGCCCGATCCGCTGTGGCCGACCAGTACCACGTTGCGTATGGAGGTGGGCCGGTCGGCCGTCGCCGCCCTGCCGGCGGCCCCGGTGTGGGTGTGTGCTCTGTCGCCCATGATGTGTGCCTCCCGTTGGGGTGCGCGGGGCGCGGGGAGCGCCGCGCGATGAGGGGAGATGGCTGTGCACGGGCACGGGGGAGCCGTCACGGCGGCTTCGTCGACGCCCGCGGGTAATTCCGAGCTTTCCACTCACATCGGGCGGCGTCCATACGTCGCGCGCCGGCGCCCGGGACAGCGACACACACCTGGAGCGGGTGCCCCGCCCGTGGAGCACACGGGTCGTGACTACGATGGGCCAGCCGGTGGCCGCAGTGGCCGCACGGCCCGCCGAACCTCGGGAAGGCCATGCTGAACAAGTACGCGCGTGCATTTTTTACGCGTGTCCTCACACCGTTCGCCGCTCTGCTGCTCCGCCTGGGGGTCAGCCCCGACGCGGTCACGCTCGTCGGTACGGCCGGAGTGATGGCAGGAGCGCTGGTCTTCTTCCCGATGGGAGAGTTCTTCTGGGGCACGATCGTCATCACGGTCTTCGTCTTCTCGGACCTCGTCGACGGGAACATGGCCCGGCAGGCCGGCATCTCCAGCCGGTGGGGCGCGTTCCTCGACTCGACGCTCGACCGCGTCGCCGACGGGGCGATCTTCGGCGGCTTCGCCCTCTGGTACGCGGGCGGCGGTGACGACAACGTGCTGTGCGCCGTGGCGATCTTCTGCCTGGCGAGCGGCCAGGTCGTCTCGTACACGAAGGCACGTGGAGAATCGATCGGCCTGCCGGTCGCGGTGAACGGTCTGGTGGAGCGCGCCGAGCGGCTGGTGATCTCGCTGGTCGCGGCCGGGCTCGCCGGTCTCCACGCCTTCGGTGTGCCCGGGATCGACATCCTGCTGCCGATCGCCCTGTGGATCGTCGCCGTGGGCAGCCTGGTGACGCTGATCCAGCGCGTGGTGACCGTGCGCCGGGAGTCCGCCGAGGCCGACGCGGCCGCCGCGGCGGCGGAGCAGGGGAGCGGGGCCGGTCAGTGAGCGGCACCGACAACAGCCTGCGGGACCGGTTGACGGACGGGCTCTACGGCCTCGGCTGGGGTGCCGTCAAGATGCTCCCCGAGCCGGCCGCGCGGGCGCTCTTCCGCACTCTCGCCGACCAGGTGTGGAAGCGCCGCGGCAAGAGCGTGCTGCGGCTGGAGTCCAATCTGGCGCGGGTCGTGCCCGACGCCGACGCGGCCCGTCTCGCCGAGCTGTCCAAGGCCGGTATGCGCTCGTACATGCGCTACTGGATGGAGTCGTTCCGGCTGCCCACCTGGAGCCCCCGGCGGATCAAGGACGGCATCGACGTGCGGGACGTCCACCGTCTGACGGAGGGCCTCGACGCCGGACGGGGCGTGATCATCGCCCTCCCGCACCTGGGGAACTGGGACCTGGCCGGTGCCTGGGTCACCACGGACCTCAAGGTCGGCTTCACCACCGTCGCCGAACGCCTGAAGCCCGAATCGCTCTACGACCGCTTCGTCGCCTACCGCGAGGGCCTCGGCATGGAGGTCCTGCCGCACAGCGGCGGAGCGGCCTTCGGCACGCTGGCCCGGCGGCTGCGGGCCGGCGGCCTCGTCTGCCTGGTCGCCGACCGTGACCTGTCGGCCTCCGGCGTCGAGGTGACGTTCTTCGGCGACACCGCGCGGATGCCGGCGGGCCCGGCGCTGCTGGCCCAGCAGACCGGGGCGCTGCTGCTCCCCGTCACGCTCTGGTGCGACGGCACCCCGGTCATGAAGGCGCGCATCCACCCGCCCGTCGAGGAGCCGGAGACGGGCGACCGCACCGAGAAGACGTCGGTGATGACCCAGGCGCTGGCCGATGCCTTCGCCGTCGGTATCGCCGAGCATCCGGAGGACTGGCACATGCTCCAGCGCCTGTGGGTCTCCGATCTCGACCCCCAGGGGGAACAGCCGTGAAGATCGGCATCGTATGCCCGTACTCCTGGGACGTACCCGGCGGCGTGCAGTTCCACATCCGTGACCTCGCCGAACACCTGATCCGCCTCGGCCATCAGGTCTCCGTGCTGGCACCGGCGGACGACGAGACCCCGCTGCCCCCGTACGTGGTCTCGGCCGGCCGGGCCGTCCCCGTCCCGTACAACGGGTCCGTCGCACGGCTGAACTTCGGCTTCCTGTCGGCCGCACGGGTCCGCAGGTGGCTGCACGACGGCACGTTCGACGTGATCCACATCCACGAGCCCACCTCGCCCTCGCTGGGGCTGCTCGCGTGCTGGGCGGCGCAGGGGCCCATCGTCGCCACGTTCCACACGTCCAACCCGCGTTCCCGGGCGATGATCGCGGCCTATCCGATCCTTCAGCCCGCGCTGGAGAAGATCCGCGCACGGATCGCGGTGAGCGAGTACGCGCGCCGGACCCTCGTCGAGCACCTGGGCGGCGACGCCGTCGTCATTCCCAACGGTGTCGACGTGGAGTTCTTCGCCCGTGCGGAGCCCAAGGCCGAGTGGCAGGGCGGGACCATCGGGTTCATAGGGCGCATCGACGAACCCCGGAAGGGCCTCCCGGTCCTCATGAGGGCCCTGCCCGCCATCCTCGCAGCCCGCCCGGAGACCAGGCTGCTGGTCGCGGGCCGGGGTGACGAGGAGGAAGCGGTCGCCTCCCTGCCCGAGGAACTGCGTGACCGCGTGGAGTTCCTCGGCATGGTGAGCGACGAGGACAAGGCGCGCCTGCTGCGCAGCGTGGATGTGTACATCGCGCCGAACACCGGGGGCGAGAGCTTCGGCATCATCCTCGTCGAGGCGCTCTCGGCCGCGGCGCCCGTGCTCGCGAGCGACCTGGACGCCTTCGCCCAGGTGCTCGACCAGGGCTCCGCGGGTGAGCTCTTCGCCAACGAGGACGCGGACGCGCTGGCCACGGCCGCGATCCGCCTCCTGGGCGACCCGGAGCGGCGCGCCGGGCTCCGGGAGCGGGGCAGCGCACACGTGCGCCGTTTCGACTGGACGACCGTGGGCGCCGACATCCTCGCCGTCTACGAGACGGTGGCGGACGGGGCGGCTTCGGTGGCCACGGACGAGCGCACGGGGCTGCGGGCGCGGTTCGGGCTGGCCCGGGACTGACAGCGGCGGCGGACGTTCCGCGCCGCACCCCAACTCCCGTTGTGCCGCGGCCCGTTCACCGGCCCCGGCCGCCGTGGGTGACGCCGGTCCGGCCGTCGGGGCGCGGGGGGCTGCCTGGAACCGGGCCGTACGACGGTAGCCTTGCCGCCCGTGACCGAAACCCTCATCTGGATCGCCGTCGCGCTGGTCGCGATCGGCCTGTACCTCAGCTGGACCGCCGGAAGGCTGGACCGGCTGCACGCCCGGATCGACGCGGCCCGGGCCGCGCTCGACGCCCAACTGCTGCGCCGCGCCTCGGTCACCCAGGAACTGGCCACCTCCGGTGTCCTCGACCCGGCCGCCTCCATCGTCCTGTACGAGGCGGCGCACGCCGCCCGGCAGGCCGAGGAGGAGCAGCGGGAGGTGACCGAGAGCGAGCTGAGCACCGCGCTGCGGGCCGTCTTCGGTGAGACGGCCCAGGTCGACGCCGTGAAGGAGATCCCGGGCGGCGTCGAGGCGGCGGCCGAACTGGCCGCCGCGGTGCGGCGGGTGCCGATGGCACGGCGCTTCCACAACGACGCGGTGCGCGCGGCCCGCGCACTGCGCAGACACCGCACGGTGCGCCTCTTCAGGCTGGCCGGACACGCGCCCTTCCCCCTCGCCTTCGAGATGGACGACGAGCCACCGGTGGCACTCGCGGACCGTCCCGGATCCTGAGACGGGGTCCAAAACGATCCACGGGCTACTTATTGGCCCTTGCTGTGGACTGGTCCCGGAGCGTTTGCTCAGGCTTGCTCCAGTCCGCGTCTTCTCCCAGTGAGGTCGATCCGTGTCCACGCTTCCCAGCACCCAGCAGTCCACCGACTCCCCGGCCATCGGCACCAGCCGCGTCAAGCGCGGTATGGCCGAGCAGCTCAAGGGCGGCGTGATCATGGACGTCGTCAACGCCGAGCAGGCGAAGATCGCCGAGGACGCGGGCGCCGTGGCCGTCATGGCGCTGGAGCGGGTGCCCGCCGACATCCGCAAGGACGGCGGCGTGGCCCGGATGTCGGACCCGAACATGATCGAAGAGATCATCGAGGCCGTCTCCATCCCGGTCATGGCCAAGTCGCGCATCGGCCACTTCGTCGAGGCCCAGGTCCTGCAGTCCCTCGGCGTCGACTACATCGACGAGTCCGAGGTCCTGACCCCGGCCGACGAGGTCAACCACAGCGACAAGTTCGCCTTCACGACCCCCTTCGTCTGCGGCGCCACCAACCTGGGCGAGGCCCTGCGCCGTATCGCCGAGGGCGCGGCCATGATCCGCTCGAAGGGCGAGGCCGGCACCGGCAACGTCGTCGAGGCCGTCCGCCACCTGCGCCAGATCAAGAACGAGATCGCCCGGCTGCGCGGCTACGACAACAACGAGCTGTACGCCGCCGCCAAGGAGCTCCGCGCCCCGTACGAGCTGGTCAAGGAGGTCGCCGAGCTCGGCAAGCTGCCCGTCGTCCTCTTCTCCGCGGGCGGCGTCGCGACCCCCGCCGACGCCGCGCTGATGCGTCAGCTCGGTGCCGAGGGCGTCTTCGTCGGCTCCGGCATCTTCAAGTCGGGCGACCCGGCCAAGCGTGCCGCCGCCATCGTGAAGGCCACCACGTTCTACGACGACCCGAAGATCATCGCGGACGCGTCGCGCAACCTCGGCGAGGCCATGGTCGGCATCAACTGCGACACCCTCCCCGAGACCGAGCGCTACGCCAACCGCGGCTGGTAGTTCACTGATGAGCGACACCCCTGTGATCGGAGTCCTGGCTCTCCAGGGCGACGTACGGGAACACCTGATCGCCCTGGCCTCGGCGGACGCCCTGGCCAGGCCGGTCCGGCGTCCCGAGGAGCTCGCCGAGGTCGACGGTCTCGTCATCCCCGGCGGCGAATCCACCACCATGTCCAAGCTCGCCGTGCTCTTCGGCATGATGGACCCGCTGCGTGAGCGCGTCCGTGCCGGAATGCCGGTCTACGGAACCTGCGCCGGCATGATCCTGCTCGCCGACAAGATCCTCGACCCCCGCTCGGGTCAGGAGACCGTCGGCGGGATCGACATGATCGTGCGCCGTAACGCCTTCGGACGACAGAACGAATCGTTCGAGGCTGCCGTCGCCGTCGACGGCATCGCGGACGGGCCGGTCGAAGGCGTGTTCATCCGGGCACCCTGGGTCGAATCCGTCGGGGCGCAGGCCCAGGTGATCGCCGAGCACGGCGGTCACATCGTGGCGGTACGGCAGGGAAACGCCCTTGCCACGTCATTCCACCCGGAACTGACCGGGGACCACCGGGTTCACGCACTCTTCGTCGACATGGTGCGCGCAGTCCGCTGACTCGACCCCGGTAGGATCTCTCGGGTTCGGATCGATTTTGGTGACGCGAAGGAGAAGGCAGATGTCCGGCCACTCTAAATGGGCTACGACGAAGCACAAGAAGGCCGTGATTGACGCCAAGCGCGGCAAGCTCTTCGCGAAGCTGATCAAGAACATCGAGGTCGCGGCCCGCTCCGGCGGTGTCGACCCCGAGGGCAACCCGACGCTCGTCGACGCCATCCAGAAGGCGAAGAAGAGCTCCGTCCCGAACAAGAACATCGACTCCGCGGTCAAGCGCGGTGGCGGTCTCGAAGCGGGCGGCGCCGACTACGAGACGATCATGTACGAGGGCTACGGTCCGAACGGTGTCGCGGTGCTCATCGAGTGCCTCACCGACAACCGGAACCGCGCCGCCTCCGACGTGCGGGTCGCCATGACCCGTAACGGCGGCTCGATGGCCGACCCGGGTTCGGTCTCGTACCTCTTCAACCGCAAGGGCGTCGTGATCGTCCCCAAGGGTGAGCTGTCCGAGGACGACGTCCTCGGTGCCGTGCTCGACGCGGGTGCCGAGGAGGTCAACGACCTCGGTGAGACGTTCGAGGTCGTCAGCGAGGCCACCGACATGGTCGCGGTCCGTACCGCGCTCCAGGAGGCCGGTATCGACTACGACTCCGCCGAGGCCAACTTCCTGCCCACCATGCAGGTCGACCTCGACGAAGAGGGCGCACGCAAGATCTTCAAGCTCATCGACGCGCTGGAGGACAGCGACGACGTGCAGAACGTCTTCGCCAACTTCGACGTCTCCGACGAGGTCATGGAGAAGGTCGACGCCTGACATCCGGGCAGTCGCCGCACAGGCGGGGCCGACGGGCCGACGGGGACACACCCCGTCGGCCCGTCGCATTGTCAGTGCGAGCCGATAGCCTGCGGGAACAGTTGACCGATCGGTGAAGTCGGCGGAGGGAGGGGGCGCTTCATGCGTGTACTCGGCGTGGACCCGGGGCTGACCCGGTGCGGGGTCGGAGTCGTCGAAGGCCTGGCGGGACGCCCCCTGACGATGGTCGGGGTCGGCGTCGTGCGCACCCCGCCCGACGCGGAGCTCGGGCACCGGCTCGTCGCCATCGAGCGCGGCATCGAGGAGTGGCTCGACACCTACCGGCCCGAATTCGTCGCCGTGGAGCGGGTGTTCAGCCAGCACAACGTGCGTACGGTGATGGGCACCGCCCAGGCCAGCGCGGTCGCCATGCTCTGCGCCTCCCGGCGCGGCATCCCCGTGGCCCTGCACACCCCGAGCGAGGTCAAGGCCGCCGTCACCGGCTCCGGACGCGCGGACAAGGACCAGGTCGGCGCGATGGTGACACGGCTCCTGCGGCTCGACGCGCCACCGAAGCCGGCCGACGCCGCCGACGCCCTCGCGCTCGCCATCTGCCACATCTGGCGGGCCCCCGCGCAGAACCGGCTCCAGCAAGCCGTCGCAGCCCATCGCACCCTGAAAGGCCGTACCGCATGATCGCCTTCGTATCGGGCCCGGTGGCCGCCCTCGCTCCGACCACGGCCGTGATCGAGGTCGGCGGCGTCGGCATGGCCGTCCAGTGCACCCCCCACACCCTCGCCGGCCTGCGAATCGGCAAGGAGGCCAGACTGGCGACCTCCCTCGTCGTGCGGGAGGACTCGCTCACGCTCTACGGCTTCGCCGACGACGACGAGCGCCAGGTCTTCGAGCTGCTCCAGACGGCCAGCGGAGTCGGCCCCCGGCTCGCCCAGGCCATGCTCGCCACGCACAGCCCCGACGCCCTGCGCATCGCCGTCGCGACCGGCGACGAGAAGGCGCTCACCGCCGTCTCGGGCATCGGTAAGAGGGGCGCCCAGAAGCTGCTCCTTGAGCTCAAGGACAGACTCGGGGAGCCGGTCGGAGCCCACATCGGCCAGCAGGGCATCGGCACCGCGGTCACCTCCGGCTGGCGAGACCAGCTCCAGGCCGCCCTGATCGGACTCGGGTACGCGACCCGCGAGGCCGACGAGGCCGTCACGGCTGTGGCCCCGCAGGCCGAGGCCGCGATTGCGGAAGGCGCCCAGCCACCCGTACCCCAACTGCTGCGCGCCGCCCTCCAGACGCTCAACCGCGCACGCTGACCAGGTCGTATCCGCAAAGTCTCGCGCGCCCCGCCCTTCGGCGGACGGCGACACCTTGCGGACACGACCGGCACCACACCGGCCCGGCACCGCACGGCCCGGCACCGAGACACCCGAGGCGGGACTGACCGAATGAACTGGGACGAGACCGGACCCGACACCGACGAGCGCGCGCACCTCGTCGACGAGCGGCTGGACGACCGGCTGGTCGACGCCGGGGCCGACGGCGAGGACACCGCGGTCGAAGCGGCGCTGCGCCCCAAGGACCTCGACGAGTTCGTCGGCCAGGAGAAGGTCCGGGAGCAGCTCGACCTGGTCCTCAAGGCCGCCCGCGCCCGCGGAGCCACCGCCGACCACGTCCTGCTCTCCGGCGCCCCCGGCCTCGGCAAGACCACCCTCTCCATGATCATCGCCGCCGAGATGAACGCCCCGATCCGGATCACCTCGGGCCCCGCCATCCAGCACGCGGGCGACCTCGCGGCGATCCTGTCCTCCCTCCAGGAGGGCGAGGTCCTCTTCCTCGACGAGATCCACCGCATGTCGCGGCCCGCCGAGGAGATGCTCTACATGGCCATGGAGGACTTCCGGGTCGACGTGATCGTCGGCAAGGGGCCCGGCGCCACCGCGATCCCCCTGGAACTGCCGCCCTTCACCCTGGTCGGCGCCACCACCAGGGCCGGCCTGCTGCCGCCGCCGCTGCGCGACCGCTTCGGGTTCACCGGTCACATGGAGTTCTACGCCCCCGCGGAACTGGAGCGCGTCATCCACCGCTCCGCCCGCCTCCTCGACGTCGAGATCGACGTGGCCGGCGCCGAGGAGATCGCCGGACGCTCCCGGGGCACGCCCCGCATCGCCAACCGGCTGCTGCGCCGGGTCCGGGACTACGCCCAGGTCAAGGCCGAAGGCCGGATCGACCAGGACATCGCATCGGCCGCCCTCAAGGTGTACGAGGTCGACGCCCGCGGCCTGGACCGCCTCGACCGGGCCGTCCTCGGCGCCCTGCTGAAACTGTTCGGCGGAGGGCCCGTGGGTCTGTCCACCCTCGCCGTCGCGGTGGGGGAGGAGCGGGAGACCGTCGAAGAGGTCGCCGAGCCCTTTCTCGTACGCGAGGGACTGCTGGCGAGGACCCCGCGCGGCAGGGTTGCCACCCCCGCGGCCTGGGCACATCTGGGCCTCGTTCCGCCACAGCAAGGCGGAAAGGGACAACAGGGCCTGTTCGGGGCGTGAAGAATCACAGGTTGGCCCGAAGAGGAACCTGGGTGCGATGCTGGGCGTTGTTCCAACGATGCGGACTCGCTTAGACTCCGCCGATGCCGCCCGTACAGGCGGCGTACCCACCCCCGTAGACCAGGCCGCATCCCAACGCGGTCGTGCGAAGGAATTTCCGTCCCGTGAATATCGTGACTCTCCTCCCCTTCATCGTGCTCATCGGGGCCATGTTCCTGATGACCCGGTCCGCCAAGAAGAAGCAGGCGGCGGCTGCGCAGATGCGTAACGACATGCAGCCCGGCACCGGCGTCCGGACGATCGGGGGCATGTACGCCACCGTCAAGGAGCTTCACGACGACACGGTCCTCCTTGAGGTCGCGCCCGGCGTCCACGCCGTCTACGCCAAGAACTCGATCGGTGCCGTCCTCGACGACGCGGAGTACAACCGCATCGTCCACGGCGACGACGAGGACCTGAAGGCCGAGGGCACGATCGTGCCCGACGACGCCTCCTCGCTCACCACGGACTCCGACGTCGACGCCTCGGACGCCAAGATCGACCTCGGCAAGAAGGCCGAGGCCGGCGACGCCGAGGAGAAGGACGTCGACCCGAAGGACGCCAAGGCCGACGGCGAGGGCGACACGAAGTAGTTCACGATCCGGGGACGGCGCGCGCCCACAGGTACGCGGCGTCCCACGGAGCGTGCGGTCTTCTGCGGGGGCAGGTCCCCACATCACTTCGTGGCCGCTCGGGCGCGTACCCGGCGCGGGGCGGTTGGACAGGGAGAAACGAGAAGGTGGCAGCACCGAAGAAGGGCCGAGGGCCGGCGGGCGGTCAGAGCAGGCCGGGGCGTGCCCTGGTTCTGATCCTGATCGCCATGGTCGCGCTCACTGGCGGGACGTTCCTGTCCGGTCACACCACCCCCCGGCTGGGTATCGACCTGGCCGGCGGGACATCGATCACGCTCGAGGCCAAGAACCAGCCCGGCAAGCCGAACGCGATCAACAAGACCAACATGGACACCGCGGTCAGCATCATCGAGCGCCGTGTCAATGGTCTGGGTGTCTCCGAGGCCGAGGTCCAGACGCAGGGCGAGCGCAACATCATCGTCAACATCCCCAAGGGGACGAACTCCAAGCAGGCGCAGGACCAGGTCGGCACGACCGCCCAGCTCTACTTCCGGCCCGTGGTCACGGTCACCGCCGGAACGCCTACGCCCACGGGTTCCGAGAGCCCCTCGGCGACCGGTTCGAGCACGCCCAAGGCCACGCCCAGCGCGAAGGCAGGCGACGACGAGACCGCTTCCGGCTCGAAGGCCACTCCCTCGGCGAGCGCCACCTCCCAGGGCCGTGCGGTCACCGACGGCCTGAAGAAGGACAAGACGCCCACCCCCGGCGCGAGCACCACGGACGCCCCGGCGTCGACGGAGCCGCCCGCCGCGGAGACGCCCGACCCGGCCACCGCCGCGTTGCAGAAGAAGTTCACCGAGCTCGACTGCACCGACGCCGCGGCCCGCGTGAAGGCGGGTGAGGGAGTCAAGCCCGAGGACCCCACGGTCGCGTGCAGCGCCGAGGGTGACGCGAAGTACATCCTCGGCCCGGCCGAGGTCTCCGGTACGGACGTCGATGACGCCAAGGCCCAGTTCGACCAGCAGCGGGGCATCTGGCTCGTCTCCATGGAGTTCACCGACAAGGGCTCCAAGAAGTTCCAGACGATCACCCAGAAGCTGTCGGCCCAGCAGTCGCCGCAGAACCAGTTCGCGATCTCCCTCGACGGTGAGGTCGTCTCGGCACCCCAGGTGAACGAGACCCTCAGCGGCAGCGCCGAGATCTCCGGCAGCTTCACCCAGCAGTCCGCCGAGGACCTGGCCAACGTGCTGTCCTACGGTGCCCTTCCGCTCTCCTTCGAGCAGCAGAGCGTCACCACGGTGACCGCCGCCCTCGGTGACGAGCAGCTGAAGGCCGGTCTCATCGCCGGCGCCATCGGTCTCGCCCTGGTCGTCATCTACCTGGTCGCCTACTACCGCGGCCTGGCGCTCATCGCGCTCCTCAGCCTCGCGGTGTCCGGCATCCTGACGTACACGATCATGGCCCTGCTCGGCCCGGCCATCGGCTTCGCGCTGAACCTGCCCGCGGTCTGCGGAGCGATCGTGGCGATCGGTATCACGGCGGACTCGTTCATCGTGTACTTCGAGCGCGTCCGTGACGAGATCCGTGAGGGCCGCACCCTGCGGCCGGCCATCGAGCGCGCCTGGCCCCGTGCCCGGCGCACGATCCTGGTCTCCGACTTCGTGTCGTTCCTCGCCGCCGCGGTGCTCTTCCTCGTGACGGTCGGCAAGGTCCAGGGCTTCGCGTTCACGCTCGGCCTGACCACCCTGCTCGACGTCGTCGTGGTGTTCCTCTTCACCAAGCCCCTCATGACGCTGATGGGCCGCACGAAGTTCTTCTCGAGCGGGCATCCGTGGTCCGGGCTGGACCCGAAGCGTCTCGGTGCCAAGCCGCCGCTGCGCCGCTCGCGCCGGATCAACGTCCCCACCGACCACCCGAAGGAGGCGTGAGATGTCGCGACTCGGCAATCTCGGCGCCCGGCTCTACCGTGGCGAGGTCGGTTACGACTTCATCGGCAAGCGCAAGATCTGGTACGGCGTCTCGATACTGATCACCATCACGGCCATCGTCGGCCTGGCGGTCAGCGGCCTCAACATGGGTATCGAGTTCAAGGGCGGCGCGGTCTTCACGACCGACGAGAAGCCCAAGGTCTCCGTCTCCCAGGCCCACGAGAGCGCGGTCGAGGCCTCCGGCCACGAGGCGATCGTGCAGGAGCTCGGCAACGGCAACATGCGGATCCAGATCACCGAGGTCGGGACCGAGAAGGCCAACCAGATCAAGACCCAGCTCTCCGAGGACCTCGGAGTGCCGGAGGCGAAGATCAACGCGGACCTGGTCGGCCCCAGCTGGGGTGAGCAGATCGCGAACAAGGCGTGGACCGGTCTGGGGATCTTCATGATCCTCGTGGTCATCTACCTCGCCATCGCCTTCGAGTGGCGCATGGCCATCGCGGCCCTGGTCGCGCTGATCCACGACATCACGATCACGGTCGGCATCTACGCCCTGGTGGGCTTCGAGGTCACCCCGGGCACCGTGATCGGTCTGCTGACGATCCTCGGTTACTCCCTCTACGACACGGTCGTCGTCTTCGACAGCCTCAAGGAGGGCCAGAAGGGGATCACCAAGCAGACCCGCTGGACCTACAGCGAGGTCGCGAACCGCTCGATCAACAGCACCCTGGTCCGCTCGATCAACACCACCGTCGTCGCGCTGCTGCCCGTCGCCGGTCTGCTGTTCATCGGTGGCGGTGTCCTCGGCGCGGGCATGCTGAACGACATCTCGCTGTCGCTCTTCGTCGGCCTGGCCGCCGGCGCGTACTCCTCGATCTTCATCGCCACTCCGCTGGTCGCCGACCTCAAGGAACGCGAGCCGCAGATGAAGGCGCTGAAGAAGCGGATCCTCGCCAAGCGCGCGGCAGCCGCCGCCAAGGGCGAGTCCGTCGAGGACGAGGGTGACGACCAGCCGCAGGACGACTACGCCGACGAGGCCGAGACCGCGGGTGCCGTCGCGGGTCAGCGCAGGGGCCACGGCCGCACTCAGGGGCACCGTCGATGACCAGCACCACGGGATCCACCCGCGAGCTGCTGCTCAGTCGCATCCGCGATGTCGCCGACTATCCGAAGCCCGGCGTGATGTTCAAGGACATCACGCCGCTGCTCGCGGACCCGGTGGCGTTCACGCTGCTGACCGACACCCTCGCGGAGCTGTGCGTACGACACGGCGCTACCAAGATCGTCGGTCTGGAGGCGCGCGGCTTCATCCTCGCGGCACCGGTCGCGGTCCGGGCGGGCCTCGGCTTCGTACCGGTCCGCAAGGCCGGCAAGCTGCCCGGAGCCACGCTCAGCCAGGCGTACGAGCTGGAGTACGGTACCGCCGAGATCGAGATCCACGCGGAGGACCTCTCGCCCGACGACCGCATCATGGTCATCGACGACGTCCTCGCCACCGGTGGCACCGCCGAGGCCTCGCTGGAGCTCATCCGGCGGGCCGGCGCCCAGGTCACGGGCGTCGCGGTCCTCATGGAGCTCGGTTTCCTCCCGGGCCGCGCACGCCTGGAGCCGGCGCTGCGAGGCGCCCCGCTGGAGGCCCTGATCACCGTCTGACCGACGGCGGGACGAGCCGGCGCAGGACAGCCGCACACAGGACGGGCACCCGGGAACATCCGGGTGCCCGTCCCGCGTTGTGAGCGGTCCCACGGTCCCCGGGCGTCGATCAGCCACGGGGTCGATACCATGGGCTTTCCGGGTACCCCGGTTCCGCACGAGGAGCGCTCTTGCCAGACGAGGCCCAGCCAGTCGCCGCCCCGCAGCCCGACAAGCCCGCGGCGGACCAAGCCACGCCCGAGAAGGCGCAGCCGACGGGCACGCCGAAGCCTGCCGCGCGAGAGTCCGCGGCCGGCCCGAAGGCCCCGGACCCCGCGAACACCGAGCCGGCCCCCGGCTCCGCCCAGCCGCCCGAGCCCGCGGCCGAGCCACCGGCCGAGCCCGCGAAGGCTGCCGAGCCCACCGAGGCCGCCGCTCCCGCGGCCCCCACGCCCCCGGCGGCACAGGCGGCGAAGCCCGCCGCCAAGCCCGTCGTCCCGGCAGGTGCGGTGCCCCGCTCCGGCGGCTCCTCCAACCGCGTCCGGGCCCGCCTGGCCCGCCTCGGCGTCCAGCGCTCCAGCCCGTACAACCCCGTACTGGAACCGCTACTGCGGACCGTCCGCTCCAACGACCCCAAGATCGAGTCGGCGACGCTGCGCCAGATCGAGCGCGCCTACCAGGTCGCCGAGCGCTGGCACCGCGGGCAGAAGCGCAAGAGCGGCGACCCGTACATCACGCACCCGCTCGCGGTCACGACGATCCTCGCCGAACTCGGCATGGACCCCGCCACGCTGATGGCCGGGCTGCTGCACGACACGGTCGAGGACACCGAGTACGGCCTGGACACCCTGCGCAAGGACTTCGGGGACCAGGTCGCGCTGCTGGTCGACGGCGTCACCAAGCTCGACAAGGTCAAGTTCGGCGAGGCCGCGCAGGCCGAGACCGTACGCAAGATGGTCGTCGCCATGGCCAAGGACCCCCGGGTCCTGGTCATCAAGCTCGCCGACCGGCTGCACAACATGCGCACCATGCGCTATCTCAAGCGGGAGAAGCAGGAGAAGAAGGCCCGCGAGACCCTTGAGATCTACGCGCCCCTGGCCCACCGCCTGGGCATGAACACCATCAAGTGGGAGCTGGAGGACCTCGCCTTCGCGATCCTCTACCCCAAGATGTACGACGAGATCGTCCGGCTCGTCGCCGAGCGGGCCCCCAAGCGCGACGAGTACCTCGCCATAGTGACCGACGAGGTCCAGTCCGACCTGAGGGCCGCCCGCATCAAGGCCACCGTCACGGGACGGCCGAAGCACTACTACAGCGTCTACCAGAAGATGATCGTGCGAGGCCGGGACTTCGCCGAGATCTACGACCTGGTGGGCATCCGTGTCCTGGTCGACACGGTCCGCGACTGTTACGCGGCCCTCGGCACCGTGCACGCGCGATGGAATCCGGTCCCCGGCCGGTTCAAGGACTACATCGCGATGCCGAAGTTCAACATGTACCAGTCACTGCACACCACGGTGATCGGCCCCAGCGGCAAGCCCGTCGAGCTCCAGATCCGTACGTTCGACATGCACCGCCGCGCCGAGTACGGCATCGCCGCGCACTGGAAGTACAAGCAGGAGCCGTCCGCGGGCGCCTCCAAGGTGCGCACGGACGTACCCAAGAACACCGGCCGCGGCCAGGACACCGTCAACGACATGGCGTGGCTGCGCCAGCTGCTGGACTGGCAGAAGGAGACCGAGGACCCCAGCGAGTTCCTGGAGTCCCTGCGCTTCGACCTCTCGCGCAACGAGGTCTTCGTCTTCACACCCAAGGGCGACGTCATAGCGCTGCCCGCCGGTGCCACCCCCGTCGACTTCGCCTACGCGGTCCACACGGAGGTCGGCCACCGGACGATAGGGGCGCGCGTCAACGGGCGCCTCGTACCGCTCGAATCGACGCTGGACAACGGCGATCTCGTCGAGGTCTTCACGTCCAAGGCGACCGGCGCCGGACCTTCCCGGGACTGGCTCGGCTTCGTCAAGTCACCCCGTGCCCGGAACAAGATCCGCGCCTGGTTCTCCAAGGAGCGCCGCGACGAGGCGATCGAGCAGGGCAAGGACTCCATCGCCCGCGCGATGCGCAAGCAGAACCTGCCGATCCAGCGGATCCTGACCGGGGACTCGCTGGTCACGCTCGCCCACGAGATGCGCTACCCCGACATCTCCTCGCTGTACGCGGCGATCGGCGAGGGCCATGTCGCCGCCGCCGGCGTCGTCCAGAAGCTCGTCCAGGCCCTCGGCGGCGAGGACGCGGCCAACGAGGACCTCGTCGAGAGCGCCCCGCCCTCGCGCGGACGCAGCAAGCGCCGTGCCAACGCCGATCCCGGTGTGGTCGTCAAGGGCGTCGAGGACGTCTGGGTCAAGCTGGCCCGCTGCTGCACCCCCGTGCCCGGCGACCCGATCATCGGCTTCGTCACGCGGGGCAGCGGCGTCTCGGTGCACCGCGCCGACTGCGTCAACGTCGACTCGCTGTCCCAGCAGCCGGAGCGCATCCTCGAGGTCGAGTGGGCGCCCACCCAGTCCTCGGTCTTCCTGGTCGCCATCCAGGTCGAGGCCCTGGACCGTTCCCGGCTGCTCTCCGACGTCACCCGCGTCCTGTCCGACCAGCACGTGAACATCCTGTCGGCGGCCGTCCAGACGTCCAGGGACCGGGTGGCCACCTCACGCTTCACCTTCGAGATGGGCGACCCGAAGCACCTCGGCCATGTACTGAAGGCCGTGCGGGGCGTGGAGGGCGTCTACGACGTGTACCGGGTGACCTCGGCCCGCAGGCCGTAGCCGCGAGCCACGGCACAGCACAGGAGAGGGCCCCCGCACACGAAGTGCGGGGGCCCTCTCCCTTCCGTACGACTGCTGCGACCGCGCACGCGGTGGCCGGAATTCAGCCGCTGAACTCCTCCAGGCCCTTCAGCGCCTGGTCCAGCAGTGCCTGCCGGCCCTCCAGCTCCTTGGCCAGCTTGTCGGCCCTTGCGTTGTTGCCCGAGGCGCGCGCCGTGTCGATCTGCTTGTGCAGCTTGTCGACAGCCGCCTGGAGCTGACCCGTCAGACCCTCGGCGCGGGCCCGCGCCTCCGGGTTCGAGCGGCGCCACTCGTTCTCCTCGGCCTCCTGGAGCGCACGCTCCACCGCCTGCATCCGCCCCTCGACCTTCGGGCGGGCGTCACGGGGTACGTGACCGATGGCCTCCCAGCGCTCGTTGAGGGCACGGAAGGCGGCCCTGGCCGTCTTCAGGTCCTTCACCGGCACCAGCTTCTCGGCCTCGGTCGCGAGCTCCTCCTTGAGCTTGAGGTTCTCGCCCTGCTCCGCGTCACGCTCGGCGAAGACACCGCTGCGAGCCGCGAAGAAGACGTCCTGCGCACCGCGGAAGCGGTTCCACAGCTCGTCCTCGGACTCGCGCTGCGCACGGCCCGCGGCCTTCCACTCGGTCATCAGGTCGCGGTACCGGGCGGCCGTCGTGCCCCAGTCCGTGGAACCGGAGAGCGCCTCGGCCTCGGCGACCAGCCTCTCCTTGGCCTTGCGGGCGTCCTCGCGCTGAGCGTCCAGCGCCGCGAAGTGGGCCTTGCGACGCTTGGAGAACGCCGAACGGGCGTGGGAGAAGCGGTGCCACAGCTCGTCGTCCGACTTGCGGTCGAGGCGCGGAAGCCCCTTCCACGTGTCGACGAGCGCACGCAGCCGCTCGCCCGCCGAGCGCCACTGCTCGCTCTGCGCCAGCTCCTCGGCCTCGACGACGAGCGCCTCCTTGGCGTGACGCGCCTCGTCGGTCTGCTTCGCCTTCTGGACCTTGCGCTCCTCGCGCCGCGAGTCGACCGTCGCGACGAGCGCGTCCAGCCGGGTGCGCAGCGCGGCGAGGTCGCCGACGGCGTGATGCTCGTCAACCTGCGTGCGCAGGTGATCGATCGCGGCCATCGCGTCCTTGGACGAGAGATCGGTGGTCTTCACCCGCCGTTCGAGGAGGCCGATCTCGACCACCAAGCCCTCGTACTTGCGCTCGAAGTAGGCCAGAGCCTCCTCGGGAGTCCCGGCCTGCCACGATCCGACGACCTGCTCGCCATCGGCTGTACGCACGTACACGGTGCCTGTCTCGTCGACACGGCCCCACGGGTCGCTGCTCACAGCGCCTCCTCCACCTGATGCCTGCGAGGGGGTTCGCCCCCCGGGCATCGTCCACAGTTTCCTGGGGCGGGCATCGCCCGCCCTGCACAACGTCAATCTAGGCGACCGGCCACCCGGCTGTCCGCACTCAGCGCGGCTGAAATTCTTCGGTCCGCGCGCGAGGGTGGGCCGGCCGCCCGGCCGGGTCAGGCCTTGTCGACCGTGGCCTTCTCCACGGTGACGGTCTTCTTCGGCGCACCGTCGCCCGCGCCGCCGGCGACGCCCGCCTCGGCGACCTTCTTGACGGTCTTCAGCCCGGCGTCGTCCATGGTGCCGAACGGCGTGTAGGTGGGCGGGAGTTTGGTGTCCTTGTACACGAGGAAGAACTGGCTGCCGCCGGTCCCCGGCTGGCCGGTGTTGGCCATCGCCACCGTGCCCGCCGGGAAGGTGACGGTGCCGTCCGTGCCCGCCTTGCCCAGCGCCGTCAGGTTCTCGTCCGGGATGTTGTAACCGGGACCACCGGTGCCGTCGCCCTTGGGGTCGCCGCACTGGAGAACGAAAATGCCCTCCGTGGTCAGCCGGTGACACTTCGTGGCGTCGAAGTACCCCTTGTCCGCGAGGGCCTTGAAGGAGTTCGTCGTGTGCGGAGTCTTCGCCGCGTCCATCGTGAACGCTATGTCGCCCTGGCTGGTCTTGAGCGACATCGCGTACGACGCCTTCTTGTCGATCTTCATCGCGGGCTCCGGAGCGGCGCTCTCGCTCGCGGAGGGCGTGGCCGAGGGGCTCTGGCTCGCCGCCGTGTCGGCCTTGTCGTTCTTCTTGTCGTCGTCGTCGCCGACGGAGATGTACGCACCTGCGCCGATGACCGCCACCACGGCGAGCGCCGACGCGATGACCGCGGTCAGGCGCCTGGTCCTCCGGCGGGCTTCCTCCCGGCGCTGCTGCTGCCGCTCGAACTTCTCGCGGGCGAGCTGACGCCGCCGCTGATCGCTGCTGACCACCGGGTGATCTCCTTGTACGTCGTGTGACCGGCCTGGGTTGCCCCGTACCGTATATGGGTTAGCTGTGGGATGAGGAGCGCCGGTAGGCTCTCATCTGCCGGATCTGTCTCCACCCCTCTCCCGTCGGACGAACATTAAGGACGATCGTGCTCATTGCCGGGTTCCCCGCCGGGGCCTGGGGGACCAACTGCTATCTGGTCGCCCCCGCCGCAGGCGAGGAGTGCGTGATCATCGATCCCGGGCACCAGGCCGCCCAGGGCGTCGAGGAGACGCTGAAGAAGCATCGGCTCAAGCCCGTCGCCGTCGTGCTCACCCATGGCCACATCGACCATGTCGCCTCGGTCGTCCCCGTGTGCGGCGCGCACGACGTCCCCGCCTGGATCCACCCCGAGGACAGGTACATGATGAGCGACCCGGAGAAGGCCCTCGGCCGCTCCTTCGGTATGCCTCTCATGGGCGAACTCACCGTGGGCGAGCCGGACGACGTCAAGGAACTGACCGACGGCGCCGTGCTGAAGCTGGCCGGTCTGGAGTTCGGTGTCGCGCATGCGCCCGGCCATACCAAGGGGTCGGTGACGTTCAGGATGCCCGAGGCCGCGGATGTTCCGCAGGTCCTCTTCTCGGGCGACCTGCTCTTCGCCGGCTCCGTCGGACGCACCGACCTGCCCGGCGGCAGCCACGCCGAGCTGCTCGAGTCGCTGGCCCGTGTGTGCCTGCCGCTCGACGACTCGACCGTGGTGCTGTCGGGCCACGGCCCCCAGACGACCATCGGCCGTGAGCGCGCCTCCAATCCGTATCTGCACGGTATGGACGCGCCCCGCCGAGGAATGTGACGAGAGAGAAGCACGTGAGTACCTTCCAGGCCCCCAAGGGCACGTACGACCTGACCCCGCCGCGCTCCGCGAAGTTCCTGGCGGTGCGCGAGGCGATCTCCGCACCGCTGCGCAACTCCGGATACGGCTACATCGAGACACCCGGTTTCGAGGACGTGAACCTCTTCGCCCGCGGCGTCGGCGAGTCCACCGACATCGTGTCCAAGGAGATGTACGCCTTCGAGACCAAGGGCGGCGACAAGCTCGCGCTGCGCCCGGAGGGCACCGCATCGGTGCTGCGCGCCGCGCTGGAGGCCAACCTCCACAAGGCGGGCAACCTCCCCGTCAAGCTCTGGTACTCCGGCTCGTACTACCGCTACGAGCGGCCGCAGGCGGGCCGCTACCGCCACTTCTCCCAGGTCGGTGCCGAGGCCATCGGCACCGAGGACCCGGCACTCGACGCCGAGCTGATCATCCTGGCCGACCAGGCGTACCGCTCGCTGGGCCTCACGCAGTTCCGCATCCTGCTGAACTCGCTCGGCGACAAGGAGTGCCGCCCCGTGTACCGCGAGGCGCTCCAGGGCTTCCTCCGCGACCTCGATCTCGACGAGGAGACGCGTCGGCGCATCGAGATCAACCCGCTCCGGGTGCTCGACGACAAGCGGGCCGACGTCCAGAAGCAGCTCGTCGGCGCCCCGATGCTGCGCGACTACCTCTGCGACGCCTGCAAGGCGTACCACGAGGAGGTCCGCGGCCTGCTGACGGCGGCCGGTGTGGTGTACGAGGACGACGAGAAGCTCGTCCGCGGCCTCGACTACTACACGCGCACGACCTTCGAGTTCGTCCACGACGGTCTGGGCTCGCAGTCGGCGGTGGGCGGCGGAGGCCGCTACGACGGTCTGTCCGAGATGATCGGCGGCCCCGCGCTGCCGTCCGTCGGCTGGGCCCTCGGCGTGGACCGTACGGTTCTCGCCCTGGAGGCCGAAGGCGTCGAACTGCCGATCCCCGCCGCCACCAGCGTGTACGCGGTACCGCTCGGCGAGGAGGCACGCCGGGTGCTCTTCGGTCTCGTCACGCAGCTGCGGCGCGAAGGCGTGGCGACGGACTTCGCGTTCGGCGGCCGCGGCCTGAAGGGTGCGATGAAGAGCGCGAACCGCTCGGGCGCGCGCTTCACGCTCGTCGCGGGCGAGCGGGACCTGGCCGAGGGCAACGTCCAGCTCAAGGACATGGAGTCGGGCGACCAGGAAGCCGTCGCCCTGGCGGACGTGACCAAGGTGATCCGCTCGCGCCTGGCGTAGGCGCGGGAGCGCCACGGTACGAGAGAGGGGCCCGGCACATCACGTGCCGGGCCCCTCGCGCGTCGGCGCGGAACGGGCCGTCATCCGTCGCTGCGGCTCCTCACACCGGGCGTCACGTCCGGCGGACGTCAACTCGGCGGGGCGCCGGTTCATCCTGCCGGACGGCGCCGAACCGGGAACGATGACGGCGGCCCGCCGCGGCCGCGTCGGCGCCCAGGACCGGCGCGGTTCCCCCGTCCCCGCTCCGGTGGCCCCGGAGGAGCTCGGCCGTGGCGCTCCTCCCCGCCCCGTCCGGCCCGCGAATCCCGGACACCCCACCAGGCATGATCCGCTGATCCAGGCCGTCCACCGCGGTCACGGGGCCGTCGCGCCCGCGCGGTCCGTGACCTTCGGCAGCGAGTTCCGTCACGCACCGGGCGCCCCGCGCGGCCGCGCGTTCCACGCCGGCCGTGCGGACATACGTGTGTCCATCGAACAGCTGACAGCACGGGTGGTGCGGCACAATGACCGTGCCCAGCTGGCTACTCAGTGACGGAACGGCGATATGACGACTGCAGCGGTAGATCATCCCTCCTCGGGCCAGGCAGAGGACGGTGGGAAGAGGACCATCGGGGGCAGTCGCGCGCTGGCACTGCTCCTGGTGATCACGGGTGCGGCCGGACTGCTCTCCGCCTGGGTCATCACCATCGACAAGTTCAAGCTGCTCGAGGACCCCAGCTTCACCCCCGGGTGCAGCCTCAACCCGGTCGTCGCGTGCGGCAACATCATGAAGAGCGACCAGGCGTCCGCCTTCGGCTTCCCCAACCCGATGCTCGGGCTCGTCACGTACGCGATGGTGGTCTGCATCGGCATGGGGCTCCTCGCGGGTGCCCGCTTCCGGCCCTGGTTCTGGCTCGGCCTCAACGCGGGCACGCTGTTCGGCGTCGGCTTCTGCACCTGGCTGCAGTACCAGTCGCTCTACAACATCAACTCGCTCTGCCTGTGGTGCTGCCTCGCCTGGGTCGCCACGATCGTCATGTTCTGCTACGTCACCACGCACAACATCAAGCACGGTGTCCTGCCCGCTCCCAGCTGGCTGCGGAACAGCCTGCTGGAGTTCCACTGGGTGCCCCCGGTGCTCTGGATCGGCATCATCGGGATGCTGATCCTGACGCGCTGGTGGGACTTCTGGACCAGCTGACGGGCCCGGCGGCGTTGTCAGTGGGGTGACATAGGCTTCACGACGTGGAGCCCGATCTCTTTACCGCAGCCGCCGAAGACCGCCAGGAGAAGGACCCGTCCGCCAGCCCGCTCGCTGTGCGGATGCGTCCCCGTACGGTCGACGAGGTCGTCGGACAGCAGCACCTGCTCAAGCCGGGCTCACCCCTGCGCCGCCTGGTGGGGGAGGGCTCCGGCGGGCCCGCCGGACCGTCCTCGGTGATCCTCTGGGGCCCGCCGGGCACCGGCAAGACGACCTTGGCGTACGTGGTCAGCAAGGCGACCAACAAGCGCTTCGTGGAGCTCTCGGCGATCACCGCGGGCGTCAAGGAGGTCCGCGCGGTCATCGAGGGCGCGCGCCGCGCCACCGGCGGTTACGGCAAGGAGACCGTCCTCTTCCTCGACGAGATCCACCGCTTCTCCAAGGCCCAGCAGGACTCGCTCCTCCCGGCTGTGGAGAACCGCTGGGTGACGCTCATCGCGGCCACGACCGAGAACCCGTACTTCTCGATCATCTCCCCCCTGCTCTCGCGCTCCCTGCTGCTCACCCTGGAACCGCTGACCGACGGCGATCTGACGGCGCTGCTCACCCGCGCCCTGACCGACGAGCGCGGGCTCGGTGGGGCGGTGACGCTGGCCGAGGACGCGCACGCGCATCTGCTGCGCATCGCGGGAGGCGACGCCCGGCGTGCACTGACGGCGCTGGAAGCGGCGGCCGGTGCCGCCCTGGCCACGCACGAACAGGAGATCAGCCTCCAGACCGTCGAGGACACCGTCGACCGGGCAGCCGTGAAGTACGACAGGGACGGCGACCAGCACTACGACGTGGCGAGCGCCCTCATCAAGTCGATCCGTGGCTCGGACGTGGACGCGGCGCTGCACTATCTGGCGCGCATGATCGAGGCGGGGGAGGACCCCCGTTTCATCGCCCGGCGCCTGATGATCTCCGCCAGCGAGGACATCGGTCTGGCCGACCCGACCGCGCTGCCGACGGCGGTCGCCGCGGCCCAGGCGGTGGCCATGATCGGCTTCCCGGAGGCGGCGCTGACCCTGAGCCACGCCACCATCGCGCTGGCGCTGGCCCCGAAGTCGAACGCGGCGACGCTGGCGATCTCCGCCGCACAGGAGGACGTGCGGAAGGGCCTCGCGGGTCCCGTTCCGGCCCATCTGCGCGACGGCCACTACAAGGGCGCGGCCAAGCTCGGCCACGCCCAGGGATACGTCTACCCGCATGACGTCCCCGGCGGCATCGCCGCCCAGCAGTACGCGCCGGACGCCGTGGCGGACAAGCGGTACTACACACCCACGCGGTACGGCGCCGAGGCGCGGTACGCGGATGTGGCCGACCGGGTCAGGGAGCGACTGGGCCGGGCCGGCTCCGAGGGCACGGCCGGGAGCCAGGGTCCGGGCTGACCGAAGGTCCGGTCAGCAGGACGCCGCCTCGAAGAGGGTGTACATCGCCCGCCGCAGCTCGACGACGTCCCGCACCGGCTCGGGAAACTCGAAACGCGCGTCGAAGCACGAGCCCTGTGCCTCGACGAAGCGCACCCGCAGACCGAAGCGGTCCAGTGCCACCGGGACGGCGGAGGGCCGGTGGGCGGCGCATTCACAGGTGGCGCGCTCGCCCAGCAGCGCGCGCAGCATCCCCATCTGGTCGCTGTGCGCCGCGTGCAGATGCTGGAGGAGCTCCGCCTCGTGCTCCACGAGCGGGTCGGGGCCCGCGTCGCGGAAGGCGTCGGGTTCGACGTCCTGCGCGCCCCACAGATCGTCGACGTACGCCTCCGCCGTCTCCAGCCGCAGCATCATCCGGCCGGGCTGCGCGAGTCCCGGTACGGCGGTGAGCCAGCCGGAGATCCAGGCGCGGCCGCGGATGCGGTGCGGGACCGAGACCGGTGCGACGTCGGTGAGCTCCAGCACGGCGGTGAGCTCGTCGCCCTGAGCGCGCGTGGCGGCCCGTACGGCCGGGGAACCGTCGGGGAATTCGAGGAACAGATCCCCGTCGGCGCCCACGCCGCGGGAGCTGGGCACCAGGTGGTCGGGGCAGGGCACATCGAGCCCCGGTACGACGAGTGCCGCGGAGCAGGTACTCTGTACGAGAGTTCGTGTGCGCTCGGCTGCTGACGGCATCCGAGTGTTATCAAGCCCGCTGGGACGCGGCTGACCACGATCAGATCGGCCTTCCGTCGTAGCGGCGCCCTCGTGCGCGCCGCCGCTGTCTGTGTTGTCCGTGACGTCTGTGGTGTTCCCAGGGCGAGACATGCGATCTCCTTGAGTAAGGTAAGCCTTACCTAACTTAACCTACAACGGAGGTCTGGAGAACGTGCCTAACCAGTCGCGTCCCAAGGTCAAGAAGTCGCGTGCCCTCGGCATCGCTCTGACGCCGAAGGCTGTCAAGTACTTCGAAGCTCGTCCGTACCCGCCGGGCGAGCACGGCCGTGGCCGCAAGCAGAACTCGGACTACAAGGTCCGTCTGCTCGAGAAGCAGCGCCTCCGCGCGCAGTACGACATCAGCGAGCGCCAGATGGCGCGCGCCTACGACCGTGCCAAGAAGGCCGAAGGCAAGACGGGCGAGGCGCTGGTCGTCGAGCTCGAGCGTCGCCTCGACGCCCTGGTCCTGCGTTCGGGCATCGCCCGCACCATCTACCAGGCCCGCCAGATGGTCGTTCACGGCCACATCGAGGTCAACGGTGGCAAGGTCGACAAGCCGTCGTTCCGCGTCCGTCCCGACGACGTCGTGATGGTCCGCGAGCGCAGCCGCTCCAAGGTCCCCTTCCAGGTGGCCCGCGAGGGTGGTTACGACACCGACGGTGAGACCCCGCGCTACCTCCAGGTGAACCTGAAGGCCCTGGCCTTCCGCCTGGACCGGGACCCGAACCGCAAGGAAATCCCGGTCATCTGCGACGAGCAGCTCGTCGTCGAGTACTACGCCCGCTGATCCAGGCGTAGCTCACTCAACCGAGCTCGGGCCCGCCCCTCCCTGTTGTCCGGGAGGCGGCGGGCCTTCGCTTTTCCCCAGGCGCCGGGAAGATGCCGGTCCCCGCCGGGCCGGCCGGCGGCTGCCCGGACAGCGCCCTCGACACGGCCGCGTCCAGGCCCAGCCGCTCACCCGCACGCCGCCGCGCCTCGTACCTCTCCTCGCCCAGCTCCGCGCGGGCGCGCTCCTCGCACTGGGCCCGGGGCTGCCCGTAATAGGCCGAGCCGAACAGCGGCAGGCCCACCGAAGGCCAGATCCGTCCGGCGGCCCCCTGCAGCACGGCGGCCTCGTCCGCGTCCCCGTCGACCGCGGTGACCAGGGCCAGCAGCTCCAGGGTCAGCACGGTCGCGAGCAGATCGTGGAAGGTCCGGCCGATGCCCAGACACTCGACGAGCATCCGACGGGCCAGCGGAGTCTCCCCCCGCTGCAGGGCCGCGTACGCCAGCACGTACTGCGCGTAGGCGAGCGCCCACCGTTCCCCGTGGTCCTCGCAGATCTCCCTCACCTCCTCGCAGATCCCGACGGCGCTGTCGAGGTCCCCGAGAAAGGCCACCGCCATCGCCAGCTCGACCTGCCCCATCAGCACGTTGCTGTTGAGCTCACCGGCCTCCCGGTAGCGCGCCAGCGCGTCGCGCAGCAGCTCCTCGGCCCGCGCCATGTCGTCCGTGACGAGCGCCAGGCATCCCATCCGGTGCACCGCGTACGCAAGAGCCGACGCGTCGCCCGCCTGCTCGGCCTCCTCACGGCACTCCTGGAGCGCGGACACGGCGGCCACGGCGTCCCCCTGGAGCACGGCCACGTACCCGAGCACCCACAGCGCCTTCAGCCGGGATGCGTCGTACGGCGACTCCTCCTCCAGCACGTGCTCCAGCCAGTGCCGCCCCTCCGCGAGACGGCCGCAGCCGACCCAGTAGAACCAGAGCGTGCCCGCCAGGTACTGGGCGAGATGAACCTCGTCGGGGCTCTCCATGGAGCACTCCATCGCCCGCCGCAGATTGGGCAGTTCACTGTCGATGCGGGCTGCCACCTCGCTCTGGCGGGGGCTGAACCAGTCCAGCTCGCACCAGGTCGCGAGCCCCAGGAACCAGTCCCGGTGCCGCCGGCGCAGCCGCTCCGTGTCCCCGGTGGCGGTCAGCCACTCGGCGCCGTACTCGCGCACGGTGTCCAGCAGCCGGTAGCGGCAGCCGGCGGCCGCGTCCTCGCGCACCACGACGGACTGCGACAGGAGCTCGTCGAGCACGTCGAGCACCGAGTCGGCCGGCAGGTCGGGACCGCTGCAGACGTACTCGACGGCCTCCAGGTCGAACTGTCCGGCGAAGACCGAGAGGCGTGCCCACAGCAGCCGCTGCTGCGGTGCGCACAGCTCGTGGCTCCAGCCGATGGCCGTACGGAGCGTCTGGTGGCGGACCGGAGCGCCCCGGCTCCCGCCGGTCAGCAGCCGGAACCGGTCGTCGAGGCGGAGCAGGATCTGTTCCACCGACAGGGCGCGCAGCCGTCCCGCCGCCAGTTCGAGCGCCAGCGGAATCCCGTCGAGGCGGCGGCACAGCTCGCGCACCGTGCTCCGGTTGCCGTCCGTCAGCCGGAAGTCCGGCCGCACCGACCGGGCCCGCTCGGCGAACAGTTCCACCGCGTCCCGCTCGCTCATCGGCGTCAGCGGAAAGGTCACCTCGCCGTCCACGCGGAGCGGCCGCCGCCCGGCCGCCAGGACGCGGAGCCGGGGCGCGCGGCGAAGAAGGTCCCGTACGAGGTCGGCCACCGCCTCGGTCATCTGCTCGAAGCCGTCCAGAACGAGCAGGAGTTGACGAGCGGCAAGATGTTCGACGAGCGTGGTGCGCGGCGGTCTGCTGGTGTGGTCGGTGAGCCCGAGCACTTCGACCAGCGCGTGTTCGAGCAGCCCCGGATCGTGGACGGCGGACAGCTCCGCGATCCAGACGCCATCGCAGTACCGTTTCTCCAGCAGGGCTGCGACCCGGGACACGCAGCGGGTCTTGCCCGCCCCCGCCACCCCCGCGACCGTCACCAGCCTGGACTCCTCCAGCAGCTGCGCCAGTTCGGCCAGCTCGTCTTCACGGCCCACGAATCTGTTCAGTTCCGCGGGCAGATTGCCCAGGGCGGCGGCGGAGTGGGGGCCCGAGTCGTCGGGTGCGGAGCAGGGGCGCTGAGGGCGTCGCATAAAACACGCAGAGTACGGGCTCGGAAGCTCTCCGTACAATCTCTCCCCGGCAACGCCTGCCCCGCCCCCCGGTAATGCGGTACAGGGGCTGACGCCCGGCGCGATAGGCTCGTGGGACGACGATTGCCTGTGATGACGGGCATCGTCGGCCGAGCAGGGACAAGCCCCGAACGGGGAAGGCGACGAGCAGAGAGCGGTGCACTGTGTCCGGTGGAGAGGTGGCCGGGATCCTGGTAGCCGTCTTCTGGGCGATCCTGGTTTCGTTCCTCGCCGTGGTGCTGGTGAGGCTGGCCCAGACGCTCAGGGCGACCACGAAGCTCGTGGCGGACGTGACCGAACAGGCAGTCCCGCTGCTCGCCGACGCGTCCGCGACGGTCCGCTCCGCGCAGACCCAGCTCGACAAGGTCGACGCGATCGCGGCGGACGTCCAGGAGGTCACCTCCAACGCCTCCGCGCTCTCGACCACCGTCGCATCGACCTTCGGCGGCCCGCTCGTCAAGGTCGCCGCCTTCGGCTACGGGGTACGGCAGGCGATCGGCCGCAGGTCCGCCCCCGAACCGGAGCCGGCCCGCCGCCCCTCCCGTCGTACGGTGATCGTCGGCCGTACAGTGCCATCCGCCCGAGGCAAGAAGCGGAACGGCCGAAGTTCCCGCGGACAGAAGGACTGACGCAGCGATGTTCCGCCGTACGTTCTGGTTCACAGCCGGCGCCGCAGCCGGTGTCTGGGCCACCACCAAGGTCAACCGCAAGATCAAGCAGCTGACCCCCGAGAGCCTCGCGGCGCAGGCCGCGAACAAGGCGATCGAAACCGGTCACAAGCTCAAGGACTTCGCCCTCGACGTGCGCGAGGGCATGGTCCGGCGCGAGGCCGAACTGGGCGGGGCGCTGGGCCTGGAGGCACCGGTCGACCCCGAACTCCCCGTACGGCAGCACTTCGCCGTCGAGACGGCGGACTCCGCCGCCCCACACCGCACGCTCCCCTACACGTCGTACAACCGGAATGAGGACCACTAATGGAGTCGGCTGAAATTCGCCGCCGCTGGCTGAGCTTCTTCGAGGAGCGCGGTCACACCGTCGTCCCTTCGGCGTCGCTCATCGCGGACGACCCGACTCTGCTGCTGGTCCCCGCGGGCATGGTTCCCTTCAAGCCGTACTTCCTCGGCGAGGTCAAGCCGCCCGCCCCCCGCGTCACCAGCGTGCAGAAGTGCGTCCGCACGCCGGACATCGAAGAGGTCGGCAAGACCACCCGGCACGGCACGTTCTTCCAGATGTGCGGCAACTTCTCCTTCGGTGACTACTTCAAGGAAGGGGCCATCCAGTACGCCTGGGAGGCCCTGACCAACTCCGTCGCCGACGGCGGCTTCGGACTCGACCCCGAGCGTCTGTGGATCACGGTCTACCTCGACGACGACGAGGCCGAGCAGATCTGGCGCGACAAGATCGGCGTCCCCGCCGAGCGCATCCAGCGCCTGGGCAAGAAGGACAACTTCTGGTCCATGGGCGTTCCGGGCCCCTGCGGCCCCTGTTCCGAGATCAACTACGACCGCGGCCCGGAGTTCGGCGTCGAGGGCGGCCCGGCCGTCAACGACGAGCGGTACGTGGAGATCTGGAACCTGGTCTTCATGCAGTACGAGCGGGGCGCCGGCGACGGCAAGGAGGACTTCCCGATCCTCGGCGACCTGCCGTCGCAGAACATCGACACGGGTCTCGGCCTCGAACGCCTCGCGATGATCCTGCAGGGCGTGCAGAACATGTACGAGACCGACACCCTGCGCGTCGTCATGGACAAGGCCACCGAGCTCACCGGCGTGCGGTACGGCGCCGAGCACGGCACGGACGTCTCGCTCCGCGTCGTCGCCGACCACATCCGCACGTCCGTGATGCTCATCGGGGACGGAGTCACCCCCGGCAACGAGGGCCGCGGCTACGTCCTGCGCCGCATCATGCGCCGCGCCATCCGCAACATGCGGCTGATGGGCGCCACCGGCTCCGTCGCCGGTGAGCTGGTCGATGTCGTGATCAACACGATGGGGCAGCAGTACCCGGAGCTGATCACCGACCGCAAGCGCGTCGAGACGGTCGCCCTCGCCGAGGAGGCCGCGTTCCTCAAGGCCCTCAAGGGCGGCACCAACATCCTCGAGACCGCCGTCACCGAGACCAAGGCCGCCGGCGGCCAGGTCCTGGCCGGCGACAAGGCGTTCCTGCTCCACGACACCTGGGGCTTCCCGATCGACCTCACCCTGGAGATGGCCGCCGAACAGGGCCTCTCCGTGGACGAGGACGGCTTCCGCCGCCTCATGCAGGAGCAGCGGGACAAGGCCAAGGCCGACGCCAAGGCCAAGAAGACCGGCCACGCCGACCTCTCCGCCTACCGCGCGGTCGCCGACTCCTCGGGTACCACCGAGTTCACCGGCTACACCAGCACCGAGGGCGAGTCGACGATCGTCGGCCTGCTCGTCGACGGCGTCCCCTCGCCCGCCGCCTCCGAGGGCGACGAGGTCGAGATCGTCCTCGACCGCACCCCGTTCTACGCCGAGGGCGGCGGCCAGCTGGCCGACCAGGGCCGGATCCGGCTCGACACCGGGGCCGTCGTCCAGATCCGCGACGTACAGCAGCCGGTCCCGGGTGTCTCCGTCCACAAGGGCTCCGTCCAGGTCGGTGAGGTCACGGTCGGCGCTGCTGCCTACGCCTCCATCGACAACACCCGCCGTCGCGCCATCGCCCGAGCCCACAGCGCCACGCACCTCACGCACCAGGCGCTGCGCGACGCCCTCGGCCCGACGGCCGCCCAGGCCGGTTCGGAGAACTCGCCCGGGCGCTTCCGCTTCGACTTCGGCTCTCCCGCCGCCGTGCCCGGCACGGTCCTCGTCGACGTCGAGCAGAAGATCAACGAGGTCCTGGCCCGCGAACTCGACGTCCAGGCCGAGGTCATGTCCATCGACGACGCCAAGAAGCAGGGCGCCATCGCGGAGTTCGGCGAGAAGTACGGAGAGCGGGTCCGTGTCGTCACCATCGGCGACTTCTCCAAGGAGCTGTGCGGCGGTACGCACGTCCACAACACGGCCCAGCTGGGTCTGGTGAAGCTCCTCGGTGAGTCATCGATCGGTTCCGGGGTGCGCCGCATCGAGGCCCTCGTCGGCGTCGACGCGTACAACTTCCTCGCCAAGGAGCACACGGTCGTCGCCCAGCTCCAGGAGCTGGTCAAGGGCCGCTCCGAGGAGCTCCCGGAGAAGATCGCCTCCATGCTCGGCAAGCTGAAGGACGCCGAGAAGGAGATCGAGAAGTTCCGCGCGGAGAAGGTCCTCCAGGCCGCCGCCGGTCTGGTCGAGTCCGCCAAGGACGTCCGGGGCGTCGCCCTGGTCACCGGCCAGGTCCCGGACGGCACGTCCGCCGACGACCTGCGCAGGCTCGTCCTGGACGTCCGCGGACGCATCCAGGGGGGCCGCCCGGCCGTCGTCGCCCTGTTCACCACGGCCAACGGCCGCCCGCTGACGGTCATCGCCACCAACGAGGCGGCCCGCGAGCGCGGCCTCAAGGCCGGTGACCTGGTCCGTACGGCTGCCAAGACCCTCGGCGGCGGTGGCGGCGGCAAGCCGGACGTCGCCCAGGGCGGCGGCACGAACCCGGACGCCATCGGTGACGCCGTCGCCGCTGTCGAACGCCTCGTCACCGAGACGGCATGACGCCGGACATGCCGCAGATGCGCCGTGGTCGCCGACTGGCGGTCGATGTCGGGGACGCCCGGATCGGGGTCGCCTCGTGCGACCCCGACGGGATCCTCGCCACGCCGGTGGAGACCGTGCCGGGACGTGACGTCCCGGCCGCCCACCGGCGGCTGGGGCAGATCGTCGAGGAGTACGAGCCGATCGAGGTCATCATCGGTCTGCCTCGCTCGCTCGGCGGCGGCGAGGGCCCCGCAGCCGCCAAGGTGCGGGCGTTCGCCGACGTGTTCGCCCGCGCGGTCGCACCCATTCCGGTGCGATTGGTGGACGAGAGGATGACCACAGTGACGGCCACTCAGGGACTGCGCGCCTCGGGCGTGAAGTCCAAGAAGGGCCGGTCTGTCATCGACCAGGCTGCCGCTGTGGTGATCCTTCAGAACGCTCTGGAGTCCGAACGGGCGTCAGGCACAGCTCCGGGCGAGGGCGTCGAAGTGGTTGTCTGATCGCGATACGGTAACGTTCCGCGCGATGCGGCAGTGTTCGAACAAACACCGCACAGCAAAGAGGCGGAACGTCGTCTCGCGGCACTAGGGGATCGATGACTGAGTATGGCCGGGGCCCCGGCTCCGAACCGTGGCATCCCGAGGACCCCTCGTACGGGGCCCAGGGATGGGACGGCCAGCAGGCTGCCCCCGGCCAGAACCAGTACGGCGGCCAGCAACAGCAGCCCTACCCCCAGGACCCGTACGCCCAGCAGCAGCAGTACCCGCAGCAGGACCAGTACCAGCAGCAGTACCCGCAGGGCCAGCAGCAGTACCCGCAGCAGCAGTACGGCACTCAGCAGGACCCGTACGCGCAGCCCCAGCAGCCCCAGTACAACGGCGGATGGGACACCGGCCAGCAGGCCGCCATGCCGTACGGCGGGCAGCCCCAGGATCCGTACGGGCAGCAGTCGGCGGGCTACGGCGAACAGCAGGACTACTACCGTACGCCCGAGGCCTACCCCCCGCCGCAGCCCCCCGGCCGCCGGGAGGCCGTGCCCGAGCAGCAGGCGCCGGACTGGAATCCGGACGTGCCCGAGGAGGAGACGCACCCCTTCTTCACGGGCGCCGACGAGCCGGCCGACAGCCGTGACACCAGGGACGACGAGTACGACGACGAGGACGACGACTCGCGCGCGTCCCGCCGTGGCGGACGCGGCGGAGGCGAACGCCGGGGCAAGGGCAAGAAGAAGAACCGCAGCGGCTGCGCCTGCCTGGTCGTCTCGGTGGTCCTCGTCGGGGGCCTCGGGGGAGTGGCGTACCTGGGCTACTCCTACTTCCAGGACCAGTTCGGCGCGGCGCCCGACTACGCGGGCGGCGGCTCCGGCGAGGTCGAGGTGGAGATCCCCAAGGGCGCGCTCGGCGGTGAGATCGCGAACATCCTCAAGAGCAAGGGCGTGGTCAAATCAGTCGACGCCTTTGTTTCGGCACAGAATGCCAATCCTCGCGGCAAATTCATTCAGGCCGGCGTCTATCTCCTCAAGGCGGAGATGTCAGCGGACAACGCCGTGAAAATGATGCTGGACCCGAAGAGCCAGAATCCCCTCGTCATTCCTGAGGGAACGAAGAACGTCACGGTCTACGCCATGATCGACAAACGGCTCGCGCTCAAAAAGGGCAGCACGGCCAAGGTCGCCGAGACGAATGCGGAGAGTCTGGGGCTCCCGGACTGGGCCGAGGACAATCCCGAGGTCAAGGATCCGCTGGAAGGATTCCTCTACCCGGCCGCCTACCCGGTTTCCAAGGGGTCGAAGCCCGAGGACACGCTGAAGCGGATGGTCTCCCGCGCCAACGAGGAGTACGGGAAGGCGCAGGTCGAGGAGAAGGCCACCAAGCTGGGCCTCAAGAACCCTTGGCAGCTCATCACCGTCGCGAGCCTCGTGCAGGTCGAGGGCAAGTACAAGCACGACTTCGACAAGGTCGCGAGGGTGGTCTACAACCGCCTCAAGCCCGGGAACACCGAAACGGTCGGCCGGCTCGAATTCGACTCCACGGTCAACTACATCAAGGGCCAGAGCACACTGGACCTCGGCCCCGTGGACGGACTCCGGAGGATCGACGACCCCTACAACACGTACAAGATCAAGGGGCTTCCGGCGGGTCCGATCAGCAATCCGGGCGCGGACGCACTGCATTCGGCGATGAATCCGGCTTCCGGTCCCTGGTACTACTTCGTCTCCGTGACCGAGGACAAGACGGTGTTCGCCGTGACGAACGAGGAGCACGAGCGCAACCGGCAGAAGTACGAGGACGAGAAGGCCGGCCAGTGAGCATCCCCCGCAGGGCCGCCGTCCTCGGCTCGCCCATCGCCCACTCGCTCTCCCCGGTCCTGCACCGGGCGGCGTACGCGGAGCTCGGCCTCGACCACTGGTCGTACGACCGCTTCGAGGTGGACGAGGCCGCGCTGCCCGGATTCATCGAGGGGCTCGACCGCTCCTGGGCCGGGCTCTCGCTGACCATGCCGCTCAAGCGCGCGATCATCCCTCTGCTGGACGAGATCAGCGGGACCGCGGCCGCGGTCGAGGCGGTCAACACCGTGGTCCTCACCGAGGACGGCCGGCGCTTCGGCGACAACACGGACATCCCCGGAATGATCGCGGCCCTTCGCGAGCGCGGTGTGGAGAAGGTGGAGTCGGCCGCCGTCCTCGGCGCCGGGGCCACCGCGTCCTCCGCCCTCGCCGCCCTCGCCGAGATCTGCACGGGACCGGTCACGGCCTACGTCCGCAGCCCGGAACGGGCCGAGGAGATGCGCGCCTGGGGCGAGCGTCTCGCCGTTGACGTGCGGATCGCCGCCTGGGCCGACGGTGCCCAGGCGCTGCGGGCCCCGCTGGTCATCGCCACCACGCCGGCCGGGAGCACGGACGCGCTGGCCGCGGCCGTACCCGAGGCTCCGGGCACACTGTTCGACGTGCTCTACGAGCCCTGGCCGACGGCGCTCGCAGCGGCCTGGTCGGCTCGCCAGGGTGCAGTCGTCGGAGGTCTCGACCTCCTCGTGCACCAGGCCGTCCTGCAGGTCGAGCTGATGACCGGCCGTGCTCCGGCTCCTCTCGCCGCCATGAGACACGCGGGAGAACAGGCGCTCGCGGCCCGCTGAGTCCTCCTCCGGGCCGGCCCGGCCGTCCGTCTGCTGGACCGGCGGCCGGTTCGCGGCCCCGGTCGTGGGAGGATCGGGGGTGGCGGGCCAGGGCCGCGCACCCGGTCGCGCCGTTGGATTTTCAGGCGCGAGCATGAGGAGCACCGTTGAGCAGGTTGCGCTGGCTGACCGCGGGGGAGTCGCACGGCCCCGCACTCGTGGCGACGCTGGAGGGTCTTCCCGCCGGTGTCCCGATCACCACGGAGATGGTGGCGGACGCGCTCGCCCGGCGGCGGCTCGGTTACGGCCGCGGTGCGCGGATGAAGTTCGAGAAGGACGAGGTCACGTTCCTGGGCGGTGTCCGGCACGGCCTCACCATGGGGTCGCCCGTCGCCGTCATGGTCGGCAACACCGAGTGGCCCAAGTGGGAACAGGTCATGTCGGCCGACCCCGTGGACCCCGAAGAGCTGGCCAAGCTGGCCCGTAACGCCCCGCTGACCCGCCCCCGCCCCGGCCACGCCGACCTCGCGGGGATGCAGAAGTACGGCTTCGACGAGGCCCGTCCGATCCTGGAGCGCGCCAGCGCCCGCGAGACCGCGGCCCGCGTCGCGCTCGGTGCGGTCGCCCGCTCGTACCTCAAGGAGACGGCGGGCATCGAGATCGTCAGCCACGTCGTCGAGCTGGCCGCCGCGAAGGCGCCGTACGGTGTCTACCCCACGCCCGCCGATGTCGAGAAGCTCGACGCCGACCCCGTGCGCTGCCTGGACGCCGACGCGTCGAAGGCGATGGTCGCCGAGATCGACCAGGCCCACAAGGACGGTGACACGCTCGGCGGAGTCGTCGAGGTGCTCGCCTACGGAGTGCCGGTCGGCCTCGGATCGCACGTGCACTGGGACCGTCGTCTCGACGCCCGGCTCGCCGCCGCACTGATGGGCATCCAGGCCATCAAGGGCGTCGAGGTCGGCGACGGCTTCGACCTGGCCCGCGTGCCCGGCTCCAAGGCGCACGACGAAATCCTGGTCACCGACGACGGCATCAAGCGCGCCTCGGGGCGGGCCGGCGGCACCGAGGGCGGTCTGACCACCGGTGAGCTCCTGCGGGTCCGCGCGGCGATGAAGCCCATCGCCACGGTGCCCCGCGCCCTCGCCACCGTCGACGTCGTGACGGGTGAGCCCGCGAAGGCCCACCACCAGCGCTCCGATGTCTGTGCCGTGCCGGCCGCGGGAATCGTCGCCGAGGCGATGGTCGCCCTGGTGCTGGCCGACGCGGTCGCGGAGAAGTTCGGCGGCGACAGCGTCCCCGAGACCCACCGCAACGTGCGGTCGTACCTCGACCACCTGCAGATCCGATGAGTGGCCCCCTGGTCGTCCTCGTCGGCCCCATGGGCGTCGGCAAGTCCACGGTCGGCGAGCTGCTCGCCGACCGCCTGGGCACCACCTACCGGGACACCGACGCGGACATCGTGGACGCCGCGGGCAAGCCGATCCCGGAGATCTTCTACGACGAGGGCGAGGACCAATTCCGTGCGCTGGAGCGGCAGGCCGTACGGGCCGCCGTCGCCGAGCACACGGGTGTCCTCTCCCTCGGCGGCGGAGCCGTCCTCGACGGGACGACCCGTGAACTCCTCGCGGACCACGCCGTCGTCTACCTCTCGATGGACGTCGACGAGGCGGTCAAGCGGGTCGGGCTCAACACCGCCCGGCCGCTGCTCGCCGTCAACCCGCGCCGGCAGTGGCGCGAGCTGATGGAAGCCCGCCGCCACCTCTACGACGAGGTGGCCCGTACGACCGTCGCCACCGACGACCGCACCCCCGACGAGGTCGCACAGGCGATCATCGACGCACTGGAACTGCCGGAGCGGACGGGCGACGGCCCCGCACCGCACGGCCGGGAGAACACACGCATGACGGAGCAGGCACCCACTCGCATCCAGGTCGCGGGCACCGCGGGCACCGACCCGTACGAGGTACTGGTCGGCCGCCAGTTGCTCGGCGAACTGCCCACTCTCATCGGCAACCGCGCCAAGCGGGTGGCCGTGCTGCACCCCGAGGCGCTCGCCGAGACCGGCGAGGCGGTCCGGGAGGACCTCGCCTCCCAGGGCTACGAGGCCATCGCCATCCAGCTCCCGAACGCCGAGGAGGCCAAGACCGTCGAGGTCGCGGCGTACTGCTGGAAGGCGCTCGGCCAGACGGGCTTCACCCGCACCGACGTCATCATCGGCATCGGTGGCGGCGCCACCACCGACGTGGCCGGCTTCGTCGCCGCCAGCTGGCTGCGCGGCGTCCGCTGGATCGCGGTACCCACCACCGTGCTCGGCATGGTCGACGCGGCCGTCGGCGGCAAGACCGGCATCAACACGGCCGAGGGCAAGAACCTCGTGGGCGCGTTCCACCCGCCCGCCGGGGTCCTGTGCGACCTCGCCGCCCTCGACTCGCTGCCGGTCAACGACTACGTGTCGGGCATGGCCGAGATCATCAAGGCCGGTTTCATCGCCGACCCGGCCATCCTCGACCTGGTCGAGGCCGACCCCGAAGGCGCCCGTACGCCCGCCGGACAGCACACGGCCGAGCTGATCGAGCGGTCGATCCGGGTCAAGGCGGAGGTCGTGTCCAGCGACCTCAAGGAGTCCGGCCTGCGGGAGATCCTCAACTACGGGCACACCCTCGCGCACGCGATCGAGAAGAACGAGCGCTACAAGTGGCGTCACGGCGCGGCCGTCTCGGTCGGCATGGTCTTCGCCGCCGAGCTGGGCCGGCTCGCGGGCCGGCTCGACGACGCCACCGCCGACCGGCACCGCGCCATTCTCGAATCCGTCGGGCTGCCGCTCACCTACCGCGGCGACCAGTGGCCCAAGCTGCTGGAGAACATGAAGGTCGACAAGAAGTCCCGCGGCGACCTCCTGCGCTTCATCGTCCTCGACGGCCTGGGCAAGCCCACTGTCCTGGAGGGACCCGACCCGGCCATCCTGCTCGCCGCGTACGGGGAGGTCTCCGCGTGACCCGTAAGGTCCTCGTGCTCAACGGGCCGAACCTCGGCCGCCTGGGCTCCCGAGAGCCCGACGTGTACGGCGCGACCTCCTACGCCGGGCTCATCGAGACCTGCCAGGCGCTCGGCAAGGAGCTCGGCTTCGACGTCGACGTGCGCGAGACCAACGACGAGGGCCAGATGATCCGCTGGCTCCACGACGCGGCGGACGGTTCAATTCCGGTCGTTCTCAACCCGGGTGCCTTCACGCACTACTCCTACGGGATGCGGGACGCGGCCGCCCAGCGGACCGCCCCCCTGATCGAGGTCCACATCTCGAATCCGTACGCACGGGAGGAATTCCGCCACACGTCGGTGGTCGCGCCCGTGGCCACCGGCACCGTGGCCGGATTCGGTATCGGCTCCTACCGCCTCGCCCTGCGGGCGCTGGCCGACGAGCTCGACGTCTGATCCGTCGGCCACCCGGCCCGACGGGCACTCCAGGCCGTCCCCGTCCGTTCACCTCGCGGCGGCCGGGGACGGTACGGTTGCCGTTCCACCAGCGCCAGTTGCCTGTACGAGACGGAGTGGCACCGGATGCAGCACGCAGTGGGGGCCCCGCTGCCGCCGCCCCAAGGGCCCGGAAACGGACCTGCCGGATGGTCGCACCAGGCCCAGCACCCCGGCCCTCCGGGTCACCCGGGACGGCCGCCGATACCACCCCCGCCCCCGGGCCAGAGCTGGACCGGCCCCGCGCCCCGGCACGCCCCGGTCCCGCCGTCGCGCGAGACCACCGGGCACGTGCAGCTGCCCCCCGGCGGCCCCGTCCCGCTGCCCGCTCCCGCCGAGCCCGGCACGGGTGCGGCGACCCTCGCCGTGCTCCTGATCGGCCCCGCAGGCGCCGGGAAGACCACCGTGGCCCGGCTCTGGGCCGCCCGCCGGCGCGTCCCCACCGCCCACGTCTCCCTCGACGACGTACGCGAATGGGTCTGCGCCGGATTCGCCGACCCGCAGGCCGGGTGGAACGACCACTCCGAGGCCCAGTACCGCCTGGCCAGGCGCACCTGCGGCTTCGCCGCCCGTAACTTCCTGGCCAACGGCATCTCCTGCATCCTCGACGACGCCGTGTTCCCCGACCGCCCCGTCGTGGGCCTCGGGGGCTGGAAGCGCCACGTCGGCCCCGGACTCCTGCCCGTCGTCCTCCTGCCCGGCCTGGAGGTCGTCCTGGAGCGCAACGCGGCCCGCAGCGGCAACCGGCGGCTGTCCGACGAGGAAGTGGCCCGCATCCACGGCCGGATGGCTGGCTGGTACGGCTCGGGACTGCCCATCATCGACAACTCCACCTACGACGTGGAGACGACGGCCCGGGTCCTGGACGACGTCCTGGCGCGCTCCATCGCCAGTCCTCCGACCTGGTAGCTCCCCGGCAGGGCCCCCCGGTCGGATGCGCTGGCCGGGCGGTCCCGGCAGCCCGCTCGTAGGCTCGGAGCATGTCAGAGGTGTACGCCGTCCGCCGTGGCCTGCTCCGCGACCGGTGCGCCGCCGCGGGGTCCGCGGCCGCCCTGGTCTCCCGCCCCGCCAACGTCCGCTATCTCGCGGGCGGAGCCCCCCTCGGGGCCGTCCTGCTGCTCGGACCCGCCGAGGATGTCCTGCTCTGCCCACGCGCCCCCACCGGGGACCCTGCCGAAGGGCGCCCCGACGAGGCACTGCGCCAGAAGGTGCTTCCCCTGCCGGACGGCGACCCCGTGGTCGCGGCCGCCGATCTGGCCACGTCCCTGGACGCGGAGTCCCTGGCGGTCGAGGAACACGACCTGACCGTCGCCCGGCACCGCGCCATGGGCTCCGTCGCGCCCCGGCTGCGGCTGGCCGACCTCGGTTCCGCCGTGGAACAGCTGCGGATCGTCAAGGACGAGGAGGAGATCGCCTGTCTGCGGATCGCCGCCGAGATCACCGACCAGGCCCTCGGTGAACTGCTCGAATCTATCCTCGTGGGCCGCACCGAGCGGCACCTGGCCCTGGAACTGGAACGCCGCCTCGTGGACCACGGCGCCGACGGCCCCGCCTTCGCGACCTCCGTCGCCACCGGCCCCCATGCGGGCCAGGGCCGCCACAGACCCACTGACCGACGGGTCGAGGAAGGCGATTTCCTCTCGGTCTGCCTGGGCGCCAACTATCGCGGCTACCGCTGCGAGATCGGCCGGACGTTCGTCATCGGGACGACTCCCGCGGACTGGCAGATCGAGCTCTACGACCTCGTTTTCGCCGCTCAGAGGGCTGGACGGGAGGCACTTGTGCCTGGCGCTGCCTACCGTGACGTGGACCACGCGGCCCGTCATCTGCTGGTCTCGGCGGGCTACGGGGAGGGTCTCGCACCCTGGACCGGGCACGGGGTCGGGCTCGAAATCGACGAGGACCCGCAGCTGGCACCGACAGCCATGGGTAAACTGGACGCTTGTGTGCCGGTCACCGTCGAACCGGGGGTCCACCTCCCGGGCCGGGGCGGTGTCCGGATCGATGACACGCTCGTCGTGCGCCCTGAGGCGGACGGCGGACCCGAGCTACTCACCATTACGACCAAGGAGCTGCTCGCGCTCTAGCGCGCATCCTCGGTCGTCCACCAGCTTCAGTCCAGGAGATTCCGCAACCGTGGCTTCCACGAACGACCTCAAGAACGGCCTGGTGCTCAAGCTCGACGGGGGCCAGCTCTGGTCCGTCGTCGAGTTTCAGCACGTCAAGCCCGGCAAGGGCCCGGCCTTCGTGCGCACCAAGCTCAAGAACGTTCTCTCCGGCAAGGTCGTCGACAAGACGTTCAACGCCGGCGTGAAGGTCGAGACGGCCACCATTGACCGCCGCGACATGCAGTTCTCGTACATGGACGGCGAGTACTTCGTCTTCATGGACATGAACACGTACGACCAGCTGATGGTCGACCGCAAGGCTGTCGGCAACGCCGCCAACTTCCTGATCGAGGGCTTCACCGCCTCCGTCGCCCAGCACGAGGGCGAGGTGCTCTACGTCGAGCTGCCGGCCGCCGTCGAGCTGACCATCCAGCACACCGACCCGGGTGTCCAGGGTGACCGCTCCACCGGTGGCAGCAAGCCCGCCACCCTGGAGACCGGCTACGAGATCGGTGTCCCGCTCTTCATCACCACCGGCGAGAAGATCAAGGTCGACACCCGTACGGGCGACTACCTCGGCCGGGTGAACAGCTAACCGTGGCTGCCCGGAACAAGGCCCGCAAGCGCGCCTTCCAGATCCTCTTCGAGGCCGACCAGCGCGGTGAGTCCGTGCAGACGGTCCTCGCGGACTGGGTGCGGCTCTCGCGGACCGACGACCGACAGCCTGCGGTCGGCGAATTCACGATGGAGCTCGTCGAGGGGTACGCGCAGTATGCGGACCGCATCGACGACCTCATCGTCACCTATGCCGTGGACTGGGAGATCGACCGTATGCCGGTCGTCGACCGGAGCATCCTGCGGCTCGGTGCCTATGAGCTGATCTGGATGGACGGGACGCCGGACGCCGTCGCGATCGACGAGGCGGTGCAGCTCGCCAAGGAGTTCTCCACCGATGACTCCCCGTCGTTCGTGAACGGGCTGCTGGCCCGTTTCAAGGACCTCAAGCCGAACCTCCGCCGGGAGCAGTAGCTCTCGACGGCGTTCGCCACGAAGGGCCCACGGTCGCTGACCGTGGGCCCTTCGGCTTCGTCCTCGCCGGACAGGCTGGAACCGGGCACGCGACCCCCGCGGAGGCGCGTACGCGACCCCCGCGCGAGCGGGTACGCAAACGCCGGGTGGGCGGGAGCCAGGGCCCCCGCCCACCCGGCGGTACGTTTCTGCTGCGGAAGAATCAGCCCTCGTCGTGGGAGACCGCGCGCCGCGCGTCCGCGTCCAGGACGCCCCAGCTGATCAGCTGCTCCGTGAGTACGGACGGCGACTGGTCGTAGATCACGGCCAGGGTGCGCAGGTCGTCCTGGCGGATCGAGAGCACCTTGCCGTTGTAGTCACCGCGCTGGCTCTGGATCGTCGCGGCGTAACGCTGCAGCGGGCCTGCCTTCTCCGGCGGGACGTGGGCGAGGCGCTCCAGGTCCAGGACGAGCTTGGGCGGCGGCTCGGCGGCCCCGCCCGGCGTCGTACCGGGCAGCAGCTCCTGCACCGGGACCCCGTAGAAGTCGGCCAGCTCGGCGAGGCGCTGAACGGTCACGGCGCGGTCGCCACGCTCGTACGAACCGACCACGACGGCCTTCCAGCGGCCCTGGGACTTCTCTTCCACGCCATGGAGGGAGAGGCCCTGCTGGGTGCGGATGGCGCGGAGCTTGGCCCCGAGCTGTTTTGCGTATTCGCTGGACATAAGGCTCCCCGGACGCTGGAACATTTTGCGGCTCCGCCGCGTGGCTGGTAACTCACTGTGAGGTTACGCAGCGTTACTTGGATGCGTCAAGCTGAATGGTCCGGACCGGTGCCTCCCGGGGGTAGGACCAGCGGCTCGTGCAAGCCCTGGTAACGTGGGTGACGCAATTTCGACGTCCTTTAACGTCCGTCCAGTGAGGCGGAGAAGGAGGTCCGTTTCTTATGGACACACAGCACGACGACATCGGCAATGCGGCGCGCCCCGTACTCGAGGCTCCCGACATCGCCCGGGTACTGACCCGGATCGCCCACGAGATCGTCGAACGCGCCAAGGGCGCCGACGACGTGGTGCTCCTCGGCATCCCGACGCGAGGCGTCTTCCTCGCCCGTCGGCTCGCCGACAAGCTCGAAGAGATCACCGGCCGGAAAATGCCGGTCGGATCGCTCGACATCACGATGTACCGCGACGACCTGAGGCTGCGCCCGGCGCGCGCTCTGGCCCGTACCGACATCCCCGGCGAGGGCATCGAGGGCCGCCTCGTCGTCCTCGTCGACGACGTGCTCTTCTCCGGCCGCACGATCCGCGCCGCACTCGACGCGCTCGGCGACATCGGACGCCCCCGTGCGGTGCAGCTCGCGGTCCTCGTCGACCGCGGTCACCGAGAACTTCCCATCCGTGCCGACTACGTCGGCAAGAACCTCCCCACGTCGCTGCGGGAGACGGTCAAGGTCCAGCTCGCCGAGGAGGACGGCCGCGACGCCGTGCTGCTCGGCGTCCAGCAGACGGCCCCGGCGGTAGAGAAGTAGCTGTCCGGCCCGTACACCGCCATTCAGGCCGGACAGCGGCTTCCGCACGCCCGCGTGCCCGCACCCTCCCTTCAGCAACCACGGAGAACCCCCAGATGAAGCGCCACCTCATCTCGGCCGCCGACCTCACCCGCGACGACGCCGTCCAGATCCTCGACACCGCCGAGGAGATGGCCCGGGTCGCGGACCGGCCGATCAAGAAGCTCCCCACCCTGCGCGGACGTACCGTCGTCAACCTCTTCTTCGAGGACTCGACGCGCACCCGCATCTCCTTCGAGGCCGCCGCCAAGCGCCTGTCCGCCGATGTCATCAACTTCTCCGCGAAGGGCTCGTCCGTCTCCAAGGGCGAGTCGCTCAAGGACACCGCGCTGACCCTGGAGGCGATGGGCGCCGACGCCGTCGTCATCCGGCACGGCGCTTCGGGTGCCCCGTACCGGCTGGCCACGTCCGGCTGGATCGACGGCGCCGTGGTCAACGCGGGTGACGGCACGCACGAGCACCCCACCCAGGCCCTGCTGGACGCCTTCACGATGCGGCGCAGGCTCGTGGGAGCCGACGCCGGCCTCGGCAAGGACCTCGAAGGCCGCCGCATCACGATCGTCGGCGACATCCTGCACAGCCGGGTGGCCCGCTCCAACGTCCACCTGCTCACCACGCTCGGCGCGCACGTCACGCTGGTGGCCCCGCCGACGCTCGTCCCGGTCGGCGTCGAGCAGTGGCCGTGCGACGTCAGCTACAGCCTCGACGAGGTGCTGCCGGAGTCGGACGCGGTGATGATGCTTCGTGTGCAGCGTGAACGGATGAACGCCGCCTACTTCCCGACCGAGCGCGAGTACTCCCGCCGCTACGGCCTGGACGGCTCGCGCATGGCCAAGATGCCCGGGCACGCCATCGTCATGCACCCGGGGCCGATGGTCCGGGGTATGGAGATCACCGCCGACGTGGCCGACTCCGACCGCTGCACGGTCGTCGAGCAGGTCGCCAACGGTGTCTCGATCCGCATGGCCGTGCTCTACCTGCTGCTCGGCGGCAACGAGTCCGCCACCCCCGCCCGTACCGAGGAGAACAAGTAACCATGAGCAAGATCCTTATTCGCGGCGCGAAGATCCTCGGTGGCGAGCCGCAGGACGTCCTGATCGACGGCGAGACCATCGAGCGGGTCGGCACGGACATCGAGGCAGGCGACGCCACCGTCGTCGAGGCGGCGGGCCAGGTCCTGCTCCCCGGCCTCGTCGACCTCCACACCCATCTGCGTGAGCCGGGCCGCGAGGACTCCGAGACCGTGCTCACCGGCACGAAGGCCGCCGCGGTGGGTGGCTTCACCGCCGTGCACGCCATGGCCAACACCTTCCCGGTCGCCGACACCGCGGGCGTCGTCGAGCAGGTCTGGCGGCTCGGCAGGGAGTCCGGCTACTGCGACGTGCAGCCCATCGGCGCCGTCACGGTCGGACTCGAGGGCAGGCAGCTCGCCGAACTCGGCGCCATGCACGACTCCGCCGCCGGAGTGAAGGTCTTCTCCGACGACGGCAAGTGCGTCGACGACGCCGTGATCATGCGGCGCGCGCTGGAGTACGTGAAGGCGTTCGACGGCGTCGTCGCCCAGCACGCCCAGGAGCCGCGGCTCACCGAGGGCGCCCAGATGAACGAGGGCGTCGTCTCCGCCGAGCTCGGCCTCGGCGGCTGGCCCGCAGTCGCCGAGGAGTCGATCATCGCCCGCGACGTCCTCCTCGCCGCCCACGTCGGCTCCCGGGTGCACATCTGCCACCTGTCGACCGCCGGTTCCGTCGAGATCGTCCGCTGGGCCAAGTCCAAGGGCTGGAACGTCACCGCCGAGGTCACCCCGCACCACCTGCTCCTCACGGACGAGCTCGTACGGTCGTACAACCCGGTCTACAAGGTGAACCCGCCGCTGCGCACCGAGGCCGACGTTATGGCCCTGCGCGAGGCGCTGGCCGACGGCACCATCGACTGCGTCGCCACGGACCACGCCCCGCACCCGCACGAGGACAAGGACTGCGAGTGGGCCGCGGCCGCCATGGGCATGGTGGGCCTGGAGACCGCGCTCTCCGTCGTCCAGCAGACGATGGTCGACACCGGCCTCATCGACTGGGCGGGTGTCGCCGACCGCATGTCGTTCCGCCCCGCGGCCATCGGCAGGCTCGACGGCCATGGCCGGCCCGTCTCGGCAGGCGAGCCCGCCAACCTGACCCTCGTCGATCCGGCATACCGTGGAGTCGTGGACCCCGCGGGCTTCGCGTCCCGCAGCCGCAACACTCCCTACGAGGGTCGCGAGCTGCCGGGTCGAGTGACCCACACCTTCCTGCGGGGCCGTGCCACGGTCGTCGACGGGAAGCTCGCGTGACAACACTGACCCCCCTGTACCTGCTGGCCGCCGACCAGAAGTCGGCCGAGGTGACCGACTGGTCCGCCCGGATCAGCTGGGTCCTCGGACTGGCCGTCCTCATCGCCCTCGTCTACTGGCTGATGCGCCAGGGATGGAAGTGGCGAGGACAGCTCCAGTCCGACCTGCCCGAGCTGCCCACCACCCCGGAGGGCTTCGGGGACGGCGGGACACTGCTCACACTCTCCGGCCGCTACCACGCCTCGACGACCGCCGGGCAGTGGCTCGACCGGATCGTCGCCCACGGGCTCGGTACCCGCAGCCGTGTCGAGCTCACGCTCGGCGAGCAGGGACTGGATGTCGTACGCCCCGGAGCAGCGGACTTCTTCGTACCGGCCGAGGCCCTGCGTGAGGCCAGGCTCGACAAGGCGCTGGCCGGCAAGGTCCTCCCCGAGGGCGGCCTGCTCGTCATCACCTGGGCGCACGGCGACAAGCTGATCGACTCAGGCTTCCGCTCCGACCACGCGGCCGAACACCGCGCGTGGGTCGACGCGATCAACCATCTGAACAGCACTACGGAAGGCACCGCACGATGACGATCTCCAACCCGGGGAATGCCTCGAAGGGGAAAAAGGTGTCTCCCGCCGTACTCGTCCTGGAGGACGGCCGCGTGTTCCGCGGCCGTGCCTACGGGGCCGTGGGGGAGACCTTCGGTGAGGCCGTCTTCAACACCGGCATGAGTGGTTACCAGGAGACGCTGACCGACCCCTCGTACCACAAGCAGGTGGTCGTGATGACGTCCCCGCACGTCGGCAACACGGGTGTGAACGACGAGGACGCCGAGTCGAAGCGGATCTGGGTCGCCGGGTACGTCGTCCGCGACCCCGCCCGGGTGCCCTCCAACTGGCGCTCCAGGCGCTCGCTGGACGTGGAGCTCGTGAGCCAGGGCGTCGTCGGCATCAGCGGCATCGACACCCGCGCGCTCACCCGCCACCTGCGTGAGCGCGGCGCGATGCGCGTCGGCATCTTCTCCGGCAACGCCATCGCCGACGAGGGAATGCTGCTCGCCAAGGTGCGCCAGGCCCCCGAGATGACGGGCGCGAGCCTGTCGGACCAGGTGACCACCACGGAGGCATACGTCGTCCCCGCGATCGGTGAGAAGAAGTTCACCGTCGCCGCCCTGGACCTGGGCATCAAGGGCATGACGCCGCACCGGATGGCCGAGCGCGGCATCGAGGTGCACGTGCTGCCCGCGACGGCGAGCGTCGAGGACGTCTACGCCGTCAACCCCGACGGGTTCTTCCTGTCCAACGGGCCCGGCGACCCCTCCACCGTCGACCTCACCGTCGTCCAGGCCGTACTGGCGCGCAAGACGCCCCTCTTCGGCATCTGCTTCGGCAACCAGATCCTGGGCCGCGCCCTCGGCTTCGGCACGTACAAGCTGAAGTACGGCCACCGCGGCATCAACCAGCCCGTGCAGGACCGCACGACCGGCAAGGTCGAGGTCACCGCGCACAACCACGGCTTCGCCGTCGACGCCCCGCTCGACAAGGTCTCCGAGACGCCGTTCGGCCGCGCCGAGGTCTCCCACGTCTGCCTGAACGACCAGGTCGTCGAGGGCCTTCAGCTCCTCGACCAGCCGGCGTTCAGCGTCCAGTACCACCCCGAAGCGGCCGCCGGCCCGCACGACGCCGCGTACCTCTTCGACCGCTTCGTTTCCCTGATGGAGGGCCAGCGTGCCTAAGCGCTCCGATATCCAGTCCGTCCTGGTCATCGGCTCCGGTCCGATCGTCATCGGGCAGGCCGCCGAGTTCGACTACTCAGGCACCCAGGCGTGCCGCGTCCTCAAGGCCGAGGGCCTGCGCGTCATCCTGGTGAACTCCAACCCGGCGACGATCATGACCGACCCGGAGATCGCCGACGCCACGTACGTCGAGCCGATCACGCCCGAGTTCGTCGAGAAGATCATCGCCAAGGAGCGCCCTGACGCGCTGCTCCCGACGCTGGGCGGCCAGACCGCGCTCAACACCGCGATCTCCATGCACGAGAACGGCGTCCTGGAGAAGTACGGCGTCGAGCTCATCGGCGCCAACGTCGAGGCCATCAACAAGGGCGAGGACCGCGACCTCTTCAAGGGCGTCGTCGAGGCCGTCAAGGCGAAGATCGGTTACGGCGAGTCCGCCCGCTCGGTCATCTGCCACACGATGGACGACATCATCAAGGGCGTCGACACCCTCGGCGGCTACCCCGTCGTCGTCCGTCCCTCCTTCACCATGGGCGGCGCCGGCTCCGGCTTCGCCCACGACGAGGAGGAGCTGCGCCGCATCGCCGGACAGGGCCTGACGCTCTCCCCGACCACCGAGGTGCTCCTGGAGGAGTCCATCCTCGGCTGGAAGGAGTACGAGCTGGAGCTGATGCGCGACAAGAACGACAACGTCGTGGTCGTCTGCTCCATCGAGAACTTCGACCCGATGGGCGTGCACACCGGTGACTCGATCACCGTCGCCCCGTCGATGACCCTCACCGACCGCGAGTACCAGCGGCTCCGCGACATCGGCATCGCGATCATCCGCGAGGTCGGCGTCGACACCGGCGGCTGCAACATCCAGTTCGCCATCGACCCGGTCGACGGCCGCGTCATCGTGATCGAGATGAACCCCAGGGTCTCGCGTTCCTCGGCGCTCGCGTCGAAGGCCACCGGCTTCCCGATCGCCAAGATCGCCGCGAAGCTGGCCGTCGGCTACACGCTCGACGAGATCCCCAACGACATCACCGAGAAGACCCCGGCCTCCTTCGAGCCGACGCTCGACTACGTCGTCGTGAAGGCCCCGCGCTTCGCCTTCGAGAAGTTCCCCTCCGCCGACTCCACCCTCACCACCACCATGAAGTCGGTGGGCGAGGCCATGGCGATCGGCCGGAACTTCACCGAGGCCCTCCAGAAGGCCCTGCGCTCCCTGGAGAAGAAGGGCTCGCAGTTCACCTTCGTGGGCGAGCCCGGCGACAAGGCCGAGCTGCTGGCCGAGGCCGTCCGCCCGACCGACGGCCGGATCAACACCGTCATGCAGGCGATCCGCGCCGGCGCCACCCAGGAAGAGGTCTTCGACGCCACGAAGATCGACCCCTGGTTCGTCGACCAGCTCTTCCTGATCAAGGAGATCGCGGACGAGCTGGCCGGCGCCGAGCGCCTCGACGCCGACCTGATCGCCGAAGCCAAGCGCCACGGTTTCTCCGACACCCAGATCGGTGAGATCCGCGGTCTGCGCGAGGACGTCGTACGCGAGGTCCGGCACGCGCTCGGCATCCGCCCGGTCTACAAGACGGTCGACACCTGCGCCGCCGAGTTCGCCGCGAACACGCCGTACTTCTACTCCTCGTACGACGAGGAGAGCGAGGTCGCGTCCCGCACCAAGCCCGCGGTCATCATCCTGGGCTCCGGTCCCAACCGCATCGGCCAGGGCATCGAGTTCGACTACTCCTGCGTCCACGCCTCCTTCGCCCTGAGCGACGCGGGCTACGAGACCGTGATGGTCAACTGCAACCCGGAGACCGTCTCCACCGACTACGACACCTCCGACCGCCTGTACTTCGAGCCGCTGACGCTCGAGGACGTGCTGGAGATCGTGCACGCCGAGTCCCTCGCGGGCCCGATCGCCGGGGTCATCGTCCAGCTCGGCGGCCAGACCCCGCTGGGCCTGGCGCAGGCGCTCAAGGACAACGGGGTGCCCATCGTCGGAACGCCCCCGGAGGCGATCCACGCCGCCGAGGACCGCGGCGCCTTCGGCCGCGTCCTCGCCGAGGCCGGTCTCCCGGCCCCGAAGCACGGCACCGCCACCACCTTCTCCGAGGCCAAGGCCATCGCCGACGAGATCGGCTACCCCGTCCTCGTGCGCCCGTCGTACGTGCTCGGCGGCCGTGGCATGGAGATCGTCTACGACGAGACCCGCCTCTCCTCGTACATCGCGGAGTCCACCGAGATCAGCCCCACCCGGCCGGTCCTGGTCGACCGCTTCCTCGACGACGCGATCGAGATCGACGTCGACGCGCTCTACGACGGCACCGAGCTCTACCTCGGCGGCGTCATGGAGCACATCGAGGAGGCCGGTATCCACTCCGGCGACTCCGCCTGCGCACTGCCCCCGATCACACTCGGCGGCTACGACATCAAGCGGCTGCGCGCCTCCACCGAGGGCATCGCCAAGGGCGTCGGCGTACGCGGTCTGATCAACATCCAGTTCGCGCTCTCCGGCGACATCCTGTACGTCCTGGAAGCCAACCCGCGTGCCTCCCGCACCGTTCCCTTCACCTCGAAGGCGACCGCGGTCCCGCTGGCCAAGGCCGCGGCCCGGATCTCGCTCGGCGCGAGCATCGCCGAGCTCCGCGAGGAGGGCCTGCTCCCGAAGACCGGTGACGGCGGCACCCTGCCGCTCGACGCGCCGATCTCCGTCAAGGAGGCCGTGATGCCGTGGTCGCGCTTCCGCGACATCCACGGCCGCGGCGTCGACACGGTCCTCGGCCCGGAGATGCGCTCGACGGGCGAGGTCATGGGCATCGACTCGGTCTTCGGCACGGCGTACGCCAAGTCGCAGGCCGGCGCGTACGGTCCGCTGCCCACCGAGGGACGCGCGTTCATCTCCGTCGCCAACCGCGACAAGCGCTCGATGATCTTCCCGGCCCGTGAACTGGTCGCCCACGGCTTCGAGTTGCTCGCCACGTCCGGTACGGCCGAGGTGCTCAAGCGCAACGGCATCAACGCCAAGGTCGTGCGCAAGCAGTCCGAGGGTGAGGGCCCGGACGGCGAGCGGACCATCGTCCAGCTCATCCACGACGGCGAGGTCGACCTCATCGTCAACACGCCGTACGGCACCGGCGGCCGGCTCGACGGCTACGAGATCCGCACCGCCGCGGTGGCCCGTTCCGTACCCTGCCTGACGACGGTTCAGGCGCTCGCCGCCGCCGTCCAGGGCATCGACGCGCTCAACCACGGCGACGTCGGCGTACGTTCCCTCCAGGAACACGCGGAACATCTGACCGCGGCCCGCGACTAAGAAGCCCAGCAGGGGGACACCGGAAACGGTGTCCCCCTCTTCATGAGGACACCTCTGATGTACAAACTCTTCTTCCGGCTGGTCTTCAAGCGCATGGACCCGGAACAGGCCCACCACCTCGCCTTCCGCTGGATCCGGCTGGCCGCCGGCGTCCCCGGCCTGCGCACCTTCGTCGCCGCCGTGTTCGCGCCCCGGCACAAGGAACTGCGCACCGAGGCGCTCGGCCTGCGGATGCACGGCCCGTTCGGGCTCGCGGCGGGCTTCGACAAGAACGCCGTCGCGATCGACGGCATGTCGATGCTCGGCTTCGACCACATCGAGATCGGCACGGTCACCGGCGAGCCCCAGCCCGGTAACCCCAAGAAGCGCCTGTTCCGCCTCGTCGAGGACCGTGCGCTGATCAACCGCATGGGGTTCAACAACGAGGGCTCCGCGGCCGTGGCCGAGCGGCTGGCGGCCCGTAACCCCGTCTTCCGCACCACCGTCGGCGTCAACATCGGCAAGACCAAGGCCGTGCCCGAGGACGAGGCGACAGGCGACTACGTGAAGTCGACCGAGCGCCTCGCCGCCCACGCCGACTACCTCGTCGTGAACGTCTCCTCGCCCAACACGCCCGGCCTGCGCAACCTCCAGGCGACCGAGGCGCTGCGCCCGCTGCTCTCGGCGGTGCGCGAGGCCGCCGACCGCACCGTCACGGACCGCCGGGTCCCGCTCCTCGTCAAGATCGCCCCCGACCTCGCCGACGAGGACGTCGACGCGGTCGCCGACCTCGCGGTGGAGCTCGGCCTGGACGGCATCATCGCCACCAACACCACCATCGCCCGTGACAGCCTCGGCCTGAAGTCCTCGCCGTCGCTGGCCGCGGAGACCGGCGGCCTCTCCGGCGCGCCCCTCAAGGACCGCTCCCTGGAGGTCCTGAGCCGTCTGTACGCCCGCGTGGGCGACCGGCTCACGCTCGTCGGCGTCGGGGGCATCGAGAACGCCGAGGACGCCTGGCAGCGCGTTCTCGCAGGTGCCACGCTCATCCAGGGCTACAGCGCCTTCATCTACGAGGGTCCGTTCTACGCCCGCGCGATCCACAAGGGCCTGGCCGCACGCCTGGCCGCCTCCCCGTACACGACCCTCGCCGAAGCCGTCGGCGCCGAGACCAGGAAGGCCGGGAAGTGACCCCCGAACCCTTCGGCGCACGTCTGCGCCACGCCATGGACACCCGCGGGCCGCTCTGCGTGGGCATCGACCCGCACGCCTCGCTGCTCACCTCCTGGGGCCTGAACGACGACATCGCGGGCCTGGAGCGCTTCACCCGTACCGTCGTCGAGGCGCTGGCCGACCGGGTCGCGGTGCTCAAGCCGCAGTCCGCGTTCTTCGAGCGCTTCGGTTCCCGGGGCGTCGCCGTCCTGGAGAAGGCCGTCGCGGAGGCGCGGGCGGCCGGCGCCCTGGTCCTGATGGACGCCAAGCGCGGCGACATCGGCTCCACGATGGGCGCCTACGCGGCGACGTACCTGGACAAGGACTCTCCGCTGTTCTCGGACGCGGTCACCGTCTCGCCGTACCTGGGCTTCGGTTCGCTGCGCCCGGCGCTCGACGCGGCGGCGGTCTCCGGCGCCGGCGTCTTCGTGCTCGCGCTCACCTCGAACCCCGAGGGCGCGGAGGTGCAGCGCGCGACCGCGGCCGACGGCCGGTCGCTGGCCCAGGTGATGCTCGACCACATGGCCGTGGAGAACGAGGGAGTCACGCCGCTCGGCTCGGTCGGTGCCGTGGTCGGCGCGACGCTCGGCGACGCCGGGGTGGATCTCGCGATCAACGGTCCGCTGCTCGCCCCCGGCATCGGCGCCCAGGGCGCGACCCCGGCGGACCTGCCCGGGGTGTTCGGCGCCGCGGTGGGCAACGTGGTGCCCAGCGTGAGCCGGGGAGTGCTGCGCCACGGTCCGGACGTTTCAGGGCTGCGCGAAGCCGCCGGGCGGTTCGCGGACGAGGTCCGTGCGGCCGTCTCGGAAGGCTGACCATGCCACGTAACAGCGCGTTGACGAATTCCTGACCAAAATCAGGGTCAATATGCCGGAAAAGTCCCGGTAGGCTGAGGCTGACCAGGACTTTTCCGTCGTTCTCGCTGACTCGGGCGCCCTTGGCCGCTAGTCTCCGTCGAGAGTCAACGAGCACAGGTTGTCCGTTGCTCACGAGGTGTGGGGCGACTAGGTTCCTCACCGGTCCGTATCCGACAGATCGACATCCGAGGTGACGTAGGCGTGGCTCTTCCGCCCCTTACCCCTGAACAGCGCGCAGCCGCGCTCGAAAAGGCCGCCGCGGCTCGCCGGGAGCGGGCCGAGGTCAAGAATCGACTCAAGCACTCCGGCGCCTCGCTCCATGAGGTGATCAAGACGGGCCAGGAGAACGACGTCATCGGCAAGATGAAGGTCTCCGCGCTCCTGGAGTCCCTGCCCGGCGTGGGCAAGGTCCGCGCCAAGCAGATCATGGAGCGGCTCGGCATCTCCGAGAGCCGCCGGGTGCGGGGTCTCGGCTCCAACCAGATCGCATCTCTGGAGCGTGAGTTCGGCGGCAGCGCCGCCTGACGTTCTCAGGCACTCCTGAGAACCTGGATAATCGCTCCATGGCTGCAACATCCCGGGGGACGTCCCCCGTACCCCCGGACGTACGTCCGCGGCTGACCGTGCTCTCCGGCCCTTCGGGTGTCGGCAAGAGCACGGTCGTCGCGCATATGCGCAAGGTCCACCCCGAGGTCTGGCTCTCCGTATCCGCCACGACCCGCAAGCCCCGACCCGGCGAACGCAACGGCGTCCACTACTTCTTCGTGGAGAACGAGGAGTTCGACAAGCTCGTCGCCAACGGTGAGCTGCTCGAGTGGGCCGAGTTCGCGGGCAACCGCTACGGCACGCCGCGGCGCGCCGTCCTCGACCGCCTGGAGGCGGGTGAACCGGTGCTGCTGGAGATCGATCTCCAGGGTGCCCGGCTCGTCCGTGAGTCGATGCCCGACGCCCAGCTGGTCTTCCTGGCCCCTCCGAGCTGGGACGAACTGGTGCGCCGGCTCACCGGCCGCGGGACCGAGGCGCCCGACGTGATCGAGCGCAGGCTCGCGGCCGCCAAGATCGAGCTGGCCGCCGAGGCCGAGTTCGATACGACGCTCGTCAACACCTCAGTCGAGGACGTAGCACGTGAGCTGCTAACCTTGATGCTGCAGGCTTCCGGCCTCCGTGGCAGCAGCGACTGACACGAAGCACGAACATCACGGAACCGCGCGATCAAAGATCTCTTTGGTCTCCACCCCCTTCGGAAGGCAGAGAGTGTCCTCTTCCATTTCCACGCCCGAGGGCATCATCAACCCGCCGATTGATGAGCTCCTCGAGGCCACCGACTCGAAGTACAGCCTCGTGATCTACGCCGCCAAGCGCGCGCGCCAGATCAACGCGTACTACTCGCAGCTCGGTGAAGGTCTCCTCGAGTACGTCGGTCCGCTCGTCGACACCCACGTGCACGAGAAGCCGCTCTCGATCGCGCTCCGCGAGATCAACGCGGGACTGCTGACCTCCGAGGCCATCGAGGGCCCCGCGCAGTAGGCAGGACAGAGCACCTTCACCACAGGCCCGGCGGTCCCACCGCCGGGCCTGTGGTGTCTTATGGAACGGTGCGTACGCAGCCGGGTGCGCCGGGATCACGAGTGCGGGGAGAGGCAGTGGACAAGCCGAAGGTCGTCCTGGGGGTCAGCGGAGGCATCGCCGCCTACAAGGCGTGCGAGTTGCTGCGCCGGCTGACCGAGTCCGGTCACGATGTCCGGGTCGTCCCGACCGAGGCGTCGCTGCACTTCGTAGGAGCCGCCACCTGGTCGGCGCTTTCCGGCCACCCCGTGTCGAGCGAGGTCTGGACGGACGTCCATGAGGTCCCGCACGTCCGCACCGGACAGGCCGCCGACCTCGTCGTCGTGGCACCCGCGACCGCCGACATGCTGGCCAAGGCCGCCCACGGCCTCGCCGACGACCTGCTGACCAACACTCTGCTCACGGCTCGCTGTCCGGTGGTCTTCGCGCCCGCCATGCACACCGAGATGTGGGAACACCCCGCCACCCAGGAGAACGTCGCCACGCTGCGCAGGCGCGGGGCCGTCGTCGTCGAACCGGCCGTCGGCCGGCTCACCGGGGCCGACACCGGCAAGGGCCGGCTGCCCGACCCGGGCGAGATCTTCGAGGTCTGCCGCCGGATCCTCGCCAGGGGGACCGCCGCCCCCGACCTGGCGGGCCGCCATGTGGTCATCAGCGCGGGCGGCACGCGCGAGCCGCTCGACCCCGTCCGCTACCTCGGCAACCGCTCCTCCGGGAAGCAGGGCTACGCCCTGGCCCGCACGGCGGTGGCCCGGGGTGCCCGCGTCACCCTCGTCGAGGCGAACACGGGTCTGCCGGACCCGGCGGGCGCCGACGTCCTGCGGGTGGGGACGGCCGTGCAGCTGCGCGAGGCCGTGCTGAAGGCCGCGGCCGACGCCGACGTGGTGGTGATGGCCGCGGCCGTCGCCGACTTCCGCCCCGCCGTCTACGCGACGGGCAAGATCAAGAAGAAGGACGGACACGAGCCCGAGCCGGTGGCCCTGGTCCGCAACCCGGACGTCCTCGCCGAGATCTCGGCCGAACGGGCCCGGCCCGGTCAGATCGTCGTCGGATTCGCGGCCGAGACGGACGACGTGCTGTCCAACGGCCGCGAGAAGCTCCGTCGGAAGGGCTGTGACCTGCTGGTCGTCAACGAGGTGGGGGAGCGCAAGACGTTCGGCTCCGAGGAGAACGAAGCCGTCGTGCTGGCGGCCGACGGCGGCGAGACCCCGGTGCCTTACGGACCCAAGGAGGCCCTCGCCGACACGGTCTGGGACCTGGTGGCGGCCCGTTTCGGATAGATTTCGGATTCCCCCTTCCGGGTGGCTGAAAGTGTCTGAAAGTGGGTGTTTACGCCGCTCAGCGGGAGGGATTGTCACACTGGTGTCATCAGTGCCGCATGTCACAGAACTCCCAAGGGGCGAGACGCGTGGCCCAACCACCGGGAGCGACCGATAAACTGGCCGACGGAATGTGCCGGGCGCAGCTCCCGGACGTTCCATCAATGATCAGCCAGCAGCCGCTGCAACCTCAGGGAGCGATGTGTCCCGCCGTCTCTTCACCTCGGAGTCCGTCACCGAGGGTCACCCCGACAAGATCGCTGACCAGATCAGCGACACCATTCTCGATGCGCTCCTGCGCGACGACCCTTCCTCGCGCGTCGCCGTCGAGACCTTGATCACCACCGGTCTGGTGCATGTCGCGGGTGAGGTCACGACCAAGGCCTACGCCGACATCCCCACCCTCGTGCGCAACAAGGTCCTGGAGATCGGATACGACTCCTCCAAGAAGGGCTTCGACGGCGCCTCCTGCGGCGTGTCGGTATCCATCGGCGCGCAGTCCCCGGACATCGCGCAGGGTGTCGACACGGCGTACGAGCAGCGCGTCGAGGGCGACGAGGACGAGCTCGACAAGCAGGGTGCCGGCGACCAGGGCCTGATGTTCGGCTACGCGTGCGACGAGACGCCCGAGCTGATGCCCCTCCCGATCCACATCGCGCACCGGCTCTCGCGCCGCCTGTCCGAGGTCCGCAAGAACGGGACCATCCCGTACCTGCGCCCCGACGGCAAGACGCAGGTCACCATCGAGTACGACGGCGACAAGGCCGTCCGCCTCGACACGGTCGTCGTCTCCTCGCAGCACGCGTCGGACATCGACCTGGACTCGCTGCTCGCCCCGGACATCCGTGAGTTCGTCGTCGAGCACGTCCTGGCGCAGCTCATCGAGGACGGCATCAAGCTCGACACCGAGGGCTACCGCCTCCTGGTGAACCCGACCGGCCGCTTCGAGATCGGCGGCCCGATGGGCGACGCCGGCCTCACCGGCCGCAAGATCATCATCGACACCTACGGCGGCATGGCCCGCCACGGCGGTGGCGCCTTCTCGGGCAAGGACCCGTCGAAGGTCGACCGCTCGGCGGCGTACGCGATGCGCTGGGTCGCGAAGAACGTCGTCGCGGCCGGGCTCGCCGCCCGCTGCGAGGTCCAGGTGGCCTACGCGATCGGCAAGGCCGAGCCGGTCGGCCTCTTCGTCGAGACCTTCGGCACCGCCACCGTCGACACGGAGAAGATCGAGCACGCGATCGGTGAGGTCTTCGACCTGCGCCCCGCAGCGATCATCCGCGACCTCGACCTGCTGCGCCCGATCTACGCGCAGACCGCGGCGTACGGCCACTTCGGCCGCGAGCTCCCCGACTTCACCTGGGAGCGCACCGACCGCGTGGAAGCACTGCGCAGGGCCGCGGGCCTGTAACGACCGCCCGCAGCCGTCCGGCTCGCACCGGGGCCCGGACACCGACCACGGTGTCCGGGCCCCGGCGTCGTGACGTCCGGCGCCGCTGTCAGTGCCGTCTGGTAGGAATTTGGCTGTGAGCAGCGACGACGAGCGACCCGCCGAACCCGACGCAGGGGCGCCGGAGCAGCTCGCGCTGATCCGGGAGACCGTGCGCAAGGCGCAGGTGCCGCGGGCCAAGCCGCGCACCTGGCGCGGGGCCGCGCTGGCCAAGGAGCTGCCCGTCGCCCGCGTCCTGGTCAACAAGGGCGTGCTCCATCTCGACCAGTACTTCGACTACGCCGTCCCCGAGGAGCTCGACGCCGAGGCCCAGCCCGGTGTGCGGGTGCGGGTGCGGTTCGGCGCCGGGGGGCGCAACGTCCGGGGCGGCCGCCGCGAGGGCGGCGGTCTGATCGACGGCTTCCTCATCGAGCGGCGCGCCGAATCCGACTACCAGGGCGCGCTCGCCGCCCTCGCGTACGTCGTCTCGCCGGAACCGGTGCTCGGCCCGGAACTGCTCGCGCTCTCACGCGCCGTCGCCGACCGGTACGCCGGCAGTCTCGCCGACGTCCTCCAGCTCGCCGTGCCGCCCAGGAACGGCAGAGCGGAGTCCAAGCCGTCACCGGAGCCCCTGCCGCCGCCCGCCCCGCCCGAGGCGGGCAGCTGGGAGCGGTACGGGCAGGGGCCCGCGTTCCTGCGGGCACTGGCCGAGGGCGGAGCGCCGCGCGCCGTGTGGACGGCCCTGCCGGGCCCGCACTGGCCCGAGGAGATCGCCAGGGCGGTGGCTGCCACGCTCGCCTCGGGACGGGGCGCGCTCGTCGTCGTCCCGGACGGCCGGGTCGCCGCACGGGTGGACACCGCCCTCTCGGGGCTGCTGGGGGAGGGGCGGCACACGCTCCTGACGGCGGACTCGGGTCCGGAGAAGCGCTACCGGCAGTGGCTCGCGGTGCGCCGTGGTTCCGTGCGGGCGGTCGTCGGGACGCGTGCCGCGATGTTCGCCCCCGTCGCCGGCCTCGGCCTCGTCGTGATCTGGGACGACGGCGACTCCAGCCACAGCGACGACAACGCGCCGTTCCCGCACGTCCGGGAGGTGCTGGAGCTGCGGGCGGCGCACGGCAGATGCGGCTTCCTGCTCGGCGGTACGAGCTGCACGGTGGAGGCCGCCCAGCTCGTCGAGACGGGCTGGGCGCTGCCACTGGCCGCGGACCGGGAGCAGCTGAGGAGTGCGGCGCCCCTCGTGCGGACCATCGGCGACGGTGAACTGGCGCGGGACGGCGCCGCCCGCAGTGCCCGGCTGCCCAGCCTCGCCTGGCAGACCGTCCGGGACGGGCTGCGCACCGGCCCGGTGCTGGTCCAGGTGCCCCGGCGGGGTTACGCGCCCCGGCTGGCCTGTGAGCGCTGCCGGACACCCGCGCGGTGCCGGCACTGCGCGGGGCCGCTGGAGGCCCCGGACCAGCAGGATCTGAACTGCGCCTGGTGCGGGCGTGCCGAGACGTCCTGGCACTGCGAGGCCTGCGGTTCCTTCCGGCTCCGGGCTCAGATCGTCGGGGCCCGCAGGACGGCGGAGGAGCTGGGCAGGGCCTTCCCCGCCGTGCCGGTCCGGACCTCCGGGCGCGATCACATCCTGGACTCGGTGCCGGATGCGCCAGCGCTGGTCGTGAGCACCCCGGGCGCCGAACCCGTCGCCGAGGGCGGGTACGCGGCGGCGCTGCTGCTGGACGCCTGGGCCATGCTCGGCAGACCGGATCTGAGGGCCGGTGAGGAGGCGCTGCGCCGGTGGACCTCCGCCGCCTCGCTCGTCCGGGGGCAGGGCGAGGGCGGCACCGTGGTCATCGTCGCGGAGCCGACGCTGCGCGCCGTGCAGGCTCTGGTGCGGTGGGACCCCGCCGGGTACGCACGGCGTGAACTGGCGGAGCGGGCCGAGCTCGGCTTCCCCCCGGTGTCCCGGATGGCCTCCGTCACCGGCCCGGCCGAAGCGCTGGCCGGGTTCCTGGCCGCCGCCGAACTGCCACCGCAGGCGCAGATCCTGGGACCCGTTCCGGTGCCGGCCGCGGAGCCCGGACGGCCGCGCAGGCCGTGGGACGCCCCGCCGGGAGAGACCTGGGAGCGGGCATTGGTCCGGGTCGAGCCGGGACGGGGCGCGGCGCTCGCCGCGGCACTGAAGACGGCGCAGGCGGCGCGGATGGCCAAGGGCGGCGGTGATCCGGTCCGGATCAGGATCGATCCGCCGGACATCGGCTGAGACGCGGGGGCCCGGCCGGGCATATGGGACTGCCCCGCCGTGCGCGCGGCACGGAGGGGCAGAGGACGTGGCCGGGCGTCAGCCGTTGCGCGGGCCGGGGAAGGCACCGGGGCGCAGCTCCTCCCGCATCGCGGGAGCGGCCGAGGGCTGGGGCGGCATTGAGCGGGCCGCGGGTACGGAGGGCAGCTGGGGGCCCGCGGGCGCGCCGGGGGTCCCCGGGATACCGGGGACCACGGACACGGGCCGCTGTGCGCCGTTCTCGGCTGCGACGGGCGCCTCGGCCGGTGCGGTTCCGGGCGTGTTGCGGCGGGCGCCGTAGCGGCGGTGCACCGCCTGCTTGGTGACCCCGAGGGCCGAGCCCACCGCGTCCCAGGAGAAACCTAGCGAGCGGTCGAAGTCGACCGCCGCCGTGACCAGCGTCTCGACGCTGTCCCGCAGTTCCTGGGCCAGGCGGACGGTGGGGGCCGGGGCCCTGCCGTAGACGACGAAGCCCGCTGACGGGCCGGAGCGGCGCGGACGGTAGACGTTGCCCAGCTGGGCGGTGAGGGTGCGCAGCGCGTCCACCTGCCGCCGGACCCGCTCGATGTCCCGCACCAGGAGATGCAGACTGGCCCGCGCTTGGGCGTCGTGGGTTGCGTGGTCGGCCATGAAGAAGCCTCTCGAACCGGCGATTAAGGGGATCGGGGCCGCACCGAGGCGGCCCACTTCGGTCAATCTCCTTTGACCAACGCGCCACCGGGGGATGTGGTCACGCTCTCGGGGCGTAAGCGGGTATGTGAGGGGCGCGCGGCCAGGCGTACGCCCCCCGGCACGGACACCGTCCGGGGACGTAACCACAGGCCCAGGGCCTCACGCCCGGATCATGCCGGGCCCGCCCCGGACGACAGGCCCTAGACTGGTGTGCTGCTCATCACCGTACGTTTCGGCCCGAGAGGCAGTCAGCCCCCATGAAGCTCGTCTTCGCAGGCACCCCAGAGGTAGCCGTACCCGCCCTGGACGCCCTGCTGGCCTCCGGCCGTCACGAAGTGGCCGCCGTCATCACCCGGCCCGACGCACCGGCCGGGCGCGGGCGCCGGCTGGTGGCCAGTCCCGTCGCCGAGCGTGCCGAGGAGGCCGGGATCGAGATCCTCAAGCCCCTCAGGCCGAGGGACGAGGACTTTCTCGCGCGGCTGCGGGAGATCGCGCCTGACTGCTGCCCGGTCGTCGCGTACGGGGCGCTGCTGCCCAAGGCCGCGCTCGCCGTACCGGCGCGGGGCTGGGTCAACCTCCACTTCTCGCTGCTGCCCGCCTGGCGCGGCGCCGCCCCCGTGCAGCACGCGGTCATGGCGGGCGACGAGGTGACCGGCGCCTCGACGTTCCTCATCGAGGAGGGACTGGACTCCGGACCGGTCTACGGCGTCCTCACCGAGGAGGTACGCCCCACCGACACCGCGGGAGATCTCCTGACCCGGCTCGCCTTCGCCGGTGCGGGCCTGCTCGCCGCGACCATGGACGGCATCGAGGACGGTGTGCTGCACGCGGTGCCGCAGCCGGCCGAGGGCATCACCCTCGCCCCCAAGATCACCGTCGAGGACGCCCAGGTGCTGTGGTCCGCCCCCGCGCTGCGGGTCGACCGGGTGATCCGGGGCTGCACCCCCGCCCCAGGCGCCTGGACGCTCTTTCGCGGAGAGCGCCTCAAGCTCATCCAGGCCGCGCCCGTCCTCGACCGCGCCGACCTCGCCCCGGGCGAGCTGTCCGCCGCCAAGAACAACGTCTACGTCGGCACCGGCTCGCACGCCGTGGAGCTGCTCTGGGTCCAGCCGCAGGGCAAGAAGCCGATGAAGGGCGCCGACTGGGCGCGCGGAGTGCGCATCGTGCCGGGCGAACTGGTCGGCGCGTAGCCGCGACGTACCCTGTGAGGGATCGTCCCCTCACCATCAGCGGAGCACCTTTCTCGTGACAGACCAGCAGCGTCGCCGTCCCGCCAAGCCACATCGCCGTCCTGTGAAGGACCCTGTGCGCTTCCTCGCCTTCGAGGCGCTGCGGGCCGTCGACGAACGCGACGCGTACGCCAACCTCGTCCTGCCTCCCCTGCTGAAGAAGGCACGGGCGAAGGGTGACTTCGACGGCAGGGACGCGGCGCTCGCGACCGAGCTGGTCTACGGGACGCTTCGCCGGCAGGGGACGTACGACGCGATCGTGGCCGCCTGCATCGACCGGCCGCTGCGCGAGGTGGACCCGCCGGTGCTGGACGTCCTGAACATGGGCGTGCACCAGCTGCTGGGCACCCGGATCCCGACCCATGCCGCCGTCTCGGCCAGCGTGGAGCTGGCCCGGGTCGTGCTGGGCGAGGGACGCGCCAAGTTCGTCAACGCCGTCCTGCGGAAGGTGACGGCGCACGACCTGGACGGCTGGGTGGAGCAGGTCGCCCCGTCGTACGAGAAGGACGCCGAGGACCATCTCTCCCTCGTCCACTCGCATCCGCGCTGGATCGTCTCCGCCCTCTGGGACGCCCTGGGCGGCGGCCGTGCGGGCATCGAGGATCTGCTCGAAGCCGACAACGAGCGGCCCGAGGTGACTCTCGTGGCCCGGCCGGGCCGCTCCACCACCGAGGAACTCCTGGCCGCACTCGGCGAGGACAACGGCCTTCCCGGCCGCTGGTCGCCCTTTGCGGTGCGGATGGCGGAGGGCGGCGAACCGGGTGCCCTGACCGCCGTCCAGGACGGCCGGGCCGGAGTGCAGGACGAGGGCAGCCAGCTCGTCGCCCTCGCCCTGGCCAACGCGCCGGTCGAGGGCCGGGACAGCCGCTGGCTCGACGGCTGCGCGGGACCCGGCGGAAAGGCCGCCCTGCTGGCGGCGCTCGCGGCCGGCCGCGGCGCCGCGCTGCTCGCCGCCGAGAAGCAGCCGCACCGCGCGCGGCTGGTCGAGCGTTCGCTGGCCGGCAACCCCGGCCCGTACCAGGTGATCACCGCCGACGGCACCCGCCCGCCGTGGCAGCCGGGATCCTTCGACCGGGTCCTGATGGACGTGCCGTGCTCCGGACTGGGCGCACTGCGTCGCCGTCCTGAAGCCCGCTGGCGGCGCAAGGCGAAGGACCTCGAAAGCTTCGCCCCGCTCCAACGCGGCCTGTTGCGCGAGGCGTTGAAGGCCGTTCGGATCGGCGGAGTCGTCGGCTACGCGACCTGTTCCCCCCATCTCGCGGAGACGCGGGTCGTCGTCGAGGACGTACTCAAGGGCAGGGGAGGGCAGCAGTCCTTCGAGGCCGAGTGGGTGGACGCGCGTCCCCTGATGCCGGGAGTGCCCGCGCTGGGAGAGGGACCGGACGTACAGCTCTGGCCCCATCTGCACGGCACGGACGCGATGTACCTGGCGCTGCTTCGCCGCACGGCCTGAACAGTCGGTGCGGCTGTAGCGTCTCAGAATGAATGACCCTTTCTCATTCGCCGTGGCCCTTGTCCGGCCCATGGGCCACGGAATTGAGACGCGCAGGCGTCCGTCGAATCGCTCGTGGCCGTGAAACGTCAGATCCGCCCTGTACCGGCCCTGTGCTCCTGTGCAAACTTTGGATAGAGGAGTCGTCGGCTCACTCCGTCGGCTCATCGCACCCGTGCCTCGGGGGTCGTATGTCTGGTGCCGGGGCAAGCACATCGGTGTCCGCATGGCCCGCAAGAGACCGACATCCTGGTCCGCACTGACAGCGCGGGCAGCGCGAAGGCTTTCATCACGCATCTCCGCGCCTTGCGTGACAACGGCCTTCACCTGCGCTTCTCGGTCGGATACGCGGTCACCGCACCGGTCCGACGCGCCATCCGCGCCCTGCCCGAACAGGTCTGGCACCCCGCCCTGGACGCCGACGGGGCCCTGCGTGAGTCCGCCGAGGTCGCCGAGCTGACCGGCATGGCCGACCTGACCGGCTACCCGGCCGGCACCCGCATCATCGTGCGCGCGAACGCCCGCACCCCGGTGCCCAGCTCTCCTTGTTCGACAGTGACGAGGGCCTGCGGCACCAGGTCTTCCTCATCGACACCACGTACTCCGGCGGCGGCTCGACCCAGTTCCTGGAGGTCCGCCACCGTGGACACGCTGCCGTCGAGGACCACATCCGGTGCGGCAAGACCACCGGCTTCGGACGCTTCCCATCCCGCCTGTTCTCCGTCAACTCCGCCTTACTCGAGCTCAGCCTCGCGGCCATCGACCTTCTGGCCTGGACCCGCGTCCTGCTGCTGGACGGCGAGCCGGCTACCGCCCCAAGAAACTTCGCTAACCGGATCCTGCACGTCGCTGCCCGTCCGAACCGCGGCGGCCGTCGCCTCCACCTGGGGATCGCAGCAACCTGGCCCTGGTGACACCAACTCGTCGCTGCCTTCCACCGTCTGGCCGCCCTACCCCGCCCCGCCAGCTGACCAGCCGTCCCGGCCACCTACGACGGAAAGACCTTGGAGAACCCGACCAACGCGCCGGGTCCCCACCATGCCCACCGCCCGATACCGCCTCGATCGACCCCACAGCGTCACCTCGGCACCCCAAGTGAAACGGCGAGGCCAGTGCGGGCGAAGGCATGCGCGGACATTGCGATGGGCGGCGTCGTCCTCTTCCTCGCCGGGCAGCAACGGCCGGCAAGGGAATTTCGGTGCGTGACGACGAGACCGGTGTGGACAGGTGGGCACCTCTGGCCTGTCGATGATGAGGGGGTCTTCCGTCGAGGTGCGGGCGCACGACGACTGCTAAGGCACCTCGCCGCGTTGTCGGAACGCCCGAATACATCTAGTACGCGGCCCTCCGCCTGGCGATTCGCCGCATCCGAAGCCGCGCGCCGATCCACCAAGGAATACGGGCGGCCCTCAGGGCGTGGGGGGTGTCACCGACGCCAGGTAGGTCGCCACCTGGTTTCCGTTGTTGGCGTAGCGGTGAGGCAGTGTGGCGTCGAAGGTCAGCGCCTCGCCCGCCTGTACTTCGAAACGCTGATCGGCGACGTGTACCGTGACGGTGCCGGTGATGACGTAGGCGCACTCGACCGCAACGTGGCTCCACGGCTCGCGGCTGGAGGCGTGGCCCGGCCCGAGTGTGCCGAGGAGGACTTCGAGCTGGCCGTTGCTCGGGGTCAGGCGTTCGTACTGGACGAGGCCCTTCGGCATGAGCAGGCGGGAACGTTCGTCGGGGCGGCTGTGGTGAGCCGTGAGCGGGGTTTGCTCATGGAGCAGCGAGGCGGCCGATGGGCCGAAGATCGTGCTCAGGGCCCGGAGGGTCTTGAGGCTCGGCTCGCGAATGCCCCGCTCCACCTGGCTGAGCAGGGTCGCTGACAGGCCGGTCTGCGCCGCGAGATCGCGCAGGCTGAGCCCCGCCTCCGTCCGTAGCGTGCGTAGTTGGTCTCCGATCACGGCGGTCAGCCTAGTCGAGCCGTGCACCCTTGTGCACTCTTGTACACCCCTGGGGCGTGGGCCTTTGAGGGTGTCAGCACGTTTCTGCAGAAGAATCAACAGTTGACAGTCGGAGCCTCGTGCACTTTTGTGTACTCGTGTAAATAAGTACACACTCAGTACACATCCGCGTTGTTCTCAATGTTGTGGAAAGTGGTTCACCGCCATGAGCGCTGACAGACATCTGGTCTTCCGCGGAGGAAAGGCACTGGCGTTCGTTCCGGTCCTCGTGTTCCTCGGGTTCTGCGTCGTCTTCTTCGTCGTGTTCAAGACGTTCGACATGACCGCCCTCGCCGCGGGAGGTGTCGTCGCGCTGCTCGTCGGCGCGCCGTTCGCCAAGCCGTATTCGGCGTACTGGTCCGCCGTGACCAGGGGGATCGGATCGTCCACCGCGGTCACGATCGTGATGATCCTTTTCTGCGTGGGCCTGATGTCCGCCCTGATCAAGGAGACCAACGTCTCCGGCGGGTTCGTGTGGCTCGCAGAGAACCTCGGCGTCGACGGCGGCACGTTCACCCTGTTCACGTTCGTCGCGGTGTGCATCATCTCGATGTCGACCGCGTCGTCCATCGGGACGATGTTCACGGCGTTTCCGATCTTCTACCCGGCCGGCGTGTTCCTCGGCGCCGAGCCGGCGTTCCTCGCGGCCGCGGTCATCTCCGGCGCGATCTTCGGGGACAACGTCGCCCCGATCTCCGACACGACCGTCATCTCGTCGTCGACGCAGACGTTCCGCCGAAAGTCCGGCACCGCCGATATCGCCGGTGTCGTGCGGAGCCGCGCTCGCTTCGCCTTCACCGCTGCGGCCCTCGCGGCCGTCGGGTTCTTCGTGCTGGGGTCGTCGGGCCACTCGGGCGATTCCGCACACTCGCAGGAACTGCTGGAACAGGCTGCCAACCCGCTCGCCCTCGTGATGCTCATCCCCGTCGCGCTCATGCTCACCGTGGCGCTGCTCACCCGCGACATCTTCAAGGCGGTCACGGTCGGGCTGGCGACCGGGATCGTCACCGGTCTCGCCTCGGGTCTGCTGACCCCCGAGGGCGTCGTCGGCGTCCACGACGGGGCGCCGACCGGATTCCTGATCTCGGGCGTCGGCGACATGCTCAGCGTGATCGCTCTGGTGGTGGCCGTGTTCGGCATCATGGGCATACTCACCGACGCGGGCATCCTCGACTGGCTCGTGAACGCCCTGACCGGCAGCCGCCTGTCCCGCACCCCGCGCGGTGCGGAGTTCGCGATCGGCATCGGGGTCTCGGTCACCACGCTGCTGTTCGGCGGCGTGAACTCGGCCGCGATGCTCACGTTCGGCCCGGTCGCCGACAAGATCGGCGCACGCGTCGGCCTGCACCCGTACCGCCGAGCGGTCGTCATGGACTGCTTCGCGATGGGAATCGCCGCCATCGTCCCCGTCCTCAGCGCCTATCTGTTCATCGGCGCGCAGCTCACGACCGGGATCAAGGGCGTTCCCGCCCTGGCCACGACGGAGATCTTCGTCGCGATGCTCTACCCGCTCGTCCTCACCGTCGTCCTGGTCGTGGCGGCCGCAACGGGCTGGGGCCGCCGTTTCGAAGGCCCGGACGGCGTCGAACTGAAGCGACCCGAGAGCACGCCGGCCGCGGCCTGAGCAGCACACCCCCGTACGACCACCACCGGCCGACCGGCCACTGGAGCACCCATGGATCGCAACACAGTCGACTGGCGCGGCTACATCCCCGCCATCACCACACCGTTCACCCGCGAGGGCTCGCTCGACATCGACGCGCTGCACGTGCAGGTCGCCTGGCTCGTCGACGAGGGCATCCAGGGCGCGATCCTGGCCGGCACCAGCGGCGAGTGGTTCTCCCTGTCCGCAAAGGAGCGCGCCGAGCTGTTCGCGGCGGGCGCCGAGCACCGGAGCGGCACCTTCCCGGTCCTCGGCGCCTGCAACGCGTTCACCCCGAAGGAGGCGATCGCCCACGCCCGCGCGGCGGAGTCGGCGGGCCTCGACGGCATCCTCCTCACCCCGCCGCCCTACATCGTGCCCAACGGGAAGGAGATCGTCGCGTTCTACCGGGCGGTGAGCGATGCCACCGACATCCCGATGACCGTGTACAACTGGCCGCGCGGCTGCGTCGTGGACATGGGTGTGGAACTGCTGACCGAGCTCGCGCAGATCGAGAACGTCGTCGCGATCAAGAACTCGACGGGAGACTTCGCGAGCTTCCTCGCCGGGATGTACGCCCTGGAGGGCGAGGTGCGGTACTTCGGCCTGCCCACCAACGCGCTCGGCGCCGACCTCGCGATACTCGGCCACGGCGACGGCCTGATGGGAACGGGCGGCATCCTCGGCCGCGACCAGGCCGACTTCTGGAACGCCGTCGACGCCGGGGACCGGGAGCGCGCGATCCAGCTGGGCAAGAAGGACCGCGTGTACATGGACGCGTGGTTCCGTCCCGACTACGGCGTGCAGTTCGGCAACCAGCAGGCGATCGTCAAGACCGCGCTGCGGCTGCGTGGCATCCCCGCGGGATTCGTGCGGGCGCCGCTGCTCGAGCTCACACCGGACGAGGTCGCCCGCGTCGAGGTGACCCTGCACGAGCTCGGCATCGACACGCTCCCCCTCGCCGATGACTGAGCGGTACGACGTCGTTGTCGTAGGCGGCGGGCTGCTCGGCTGCCTCACGGCGTGGATGGCCGCCCGCGACGGTGCACATGTGCTCCTGGTCGACAAGGATCAGGTGAACCAGCACGCTTCGGGCCAGAACGCCGGGAGCCTGCACTTCCAGCTCGAGTACCGGATGATCGAGGCCGGCGTGGAGGCCGCACGCGTCGCCGCGGAGGCGATGCCGCTCCACCTCGACGCCGCCGCGATGTGGGCGCGCCTGGAGGACGAGATCGGGGAGTCGCTCGGCGTGCGCCAGACAGGCGGGCTCATGGTTGCCGAGAACGCCGACCAGGTCAGGATGCTCGAGTTCAAGGCAGAGCTGGAACGCTCCTGGGGCCTCGATGTGCGCACGCTCGATCGCGCCGAGCTCGACGGCGTCGCACCGTACCTCTCACAGGACATCGTCGCAGCCAACATCAGCCCTCTGGAAGGGAAGGCGGACGCCCGCATCGCCGCTCCCGCGGTCGGCCGCGCGGCCGTCGCGGCCGGGGCGACCGTGATCACACGCTCCCGCCTGGTCGGCGCGCATCGCGTGCCGACCGGATGGGACGTCGCCCTCCGGGAGACGGACCGCGTGGGGGACGAACGGGCCCGCACCGTCCGGACCGCCGCAGTCGTGCTCGCCGCCGGTGTGTGGACGACGGAGCTCGGCCGGGTCTTCGACTCCGAGCTCCCCACCGTCCCCCTCGCTCTCACGATGACCGTCACCTCGAAGATTCCCAAGTTCATCCCCCATCTCGTTCAGCACACAGGCGCGCGTCTGTCGCTCAAGCAGTCGCTCGACAACACGGTCCTCATCGGCGGCGGGTGGCCGGCACGACTGATGAGGGATGCTCACGGCGCCCCGGCGTTCGACCGCAAGCACCAGCTGATCCCGCAGTCGATCGCCGGCAACGCACGGGCGGCCGTGAAGACCGTGCCCGCACTGGAGCGGGTCCCCGTCGTGCGCAGTTGGGTCGGCACGACCACGGTGGCACCGGACCAGCTTCCGCTCGTCGGCGCGGTCAAGGGCGCGCCCGGGGTGTTCGTCGCCACCGGCGGATCGGCGTTCACTCTCGGGCCGAGCTTCGCGCGGGTGCTGACCGGCCTGATCGCCGGGCGCTCACCCGATATCGACCTCGCACCGTACGACCCGGCCCGCTTCGCGGAAGGGAGCACCTCATGACCCCGGACGACGCCTGGCGTCGCACCACGCAGGAGCGCGGCGACGTCGTGACGATCGGTGTGGACGGCGAGCCGGTTCGCGCCTGTACGGGCGAGACGGTGGCCGGCGCCATGCTTGCCGGAGGGGTCGCGTTCGAACGAGACCGCAACGGAGCGCCCCGGGCGCCGCTGTGCAACATGGGGACGTGCTTCGAGTGCGCCGCCACCGTCGACGGCCGGCCGCTGACCCGCACCTGCCTGGTCCCCGCGCGCGAGGGCATGGTCATCGAGACGTCAGGGAGGCTGTGATGTTCGATCTCGCGATCATCGGAGCGGGTCCGGCGGGCATGTCGGCAGCTCTCACCGCGGCCGATCATGGTCTGACGGTCGTCGTCATCGACGAGCAGCAGCGAGCGGGCGGGCAGATCTTCCGTCAACCGCCCGAGGCCTTCACCGGAAGCGTCCTGCATCCCACCGCCGGCTACGGCTGGGCCACCGAGCTCATCCGGCGGTTCGAGGAAGACCCGCGACTGACGACGGAGTTCGGCTGGTCGGCGATCGGTGTGCTGCACGACGACGCGGAGCCGGGCGATCTGTGTGTGGCGATCAACCACCCGGAACACGGCACCCGCGTGATCGGCGCGCGGCGGCTGCTGATCGCCACCGGCGCCTACGACCTCCCCGTCGCCTTCCCGGGCTGGACTCTGCCCGGTGTCATGACTGCCGGCGGTGTCCAGACCCTCGTCAAGGCGCAGAGGATCGCACCCGTCGGCGACGTTGTGCTGGCCGGGGCACATCCGCTGCTGCTGCTCGTGGCCGACCTGCTCGTCCGCGACGGCGTTCCGGTGCGCGAGGTCGCGTTCGCTCAGAGCATCCCGACGCCGACGGACATGCTCCGCGCCCTCGGCGCCGTACCCGGTCATCTGCGGATGCTCGCGGAGACCGGCGCGATCGTGGCGCGGCTGGTACGCAAGGGTGTCCGGGTCTCGCCCCGGACCATCGTGACGGCCGCCCACGGCACAGAACACGTCTCCGGCATCGAACTCGCCCGGGTCGACCGGCAGTGGAGGGTGACGGGCGCGCCCCGCGAGGTCGCGGCATCGCACCTCGTGCTCGGGTACGGCTTCTCCGCGTCGACGGAACTCGCCCGCCAGATCGGATGCGAGCTCGCGTTCGACTCGCCACGGGGCGGCTGGGTGGTCGAACACGACGAACGACTGCGGACATCCGTCCCCGGAGTGTTCGTCGCCGGCGAGCCCACGGGCGTCGCCGGAGCCGACCGGTCCTGCGCCGAGGGTGCTCTCGCGGGTCTCGGGATCGCCGCCGACCTCGGCCGCCCCGTGCCCTCCGCAAAGTTCGCCGAAGCGGAACGCGGCATCCGAAAAGCGACACGATTCTCAACCGTGGTGCAACGGATGTTCGAACCAGTTCGCGAGGCACTCGGAGACCTCGCGACGCGAGAAACCACCATCTGCCGATGCGAACTGGTCACACGCGGCGCAATCGACGACTTCCTCGAATCGTCGCCGTTCGTCAGCAACGTCAACGCCGTCAAGCTCTCCTGCCGCACAGGCATGGGCCCCTGCCAGGGACGCTACTGCGAGAGCGGCGTCGGCACGGTCCTTGCGTCCGCACGCGACCAGCCGATCGGGCTCGGCGGACGCTTCTCCGCCCACCTGCCGATCAAACCTGTGCCCGTCGGGGACCTCCGAGGCCTCGACTCGGCCGCCGAGCAATCCGCATCGGACGGAACGGGTCCCCTTCGTCCATGACCGGTATGCCACGGCCGTTGGACATCTCGTGGCCGCGACCCATCGCCCGGTACGTGACGTCGCTGCCCCCTCCGGGACCAGCACCGGTTGCGACAACAGGTCGTTGTCGGCGGTGTGGAAGCTCGGACGGCGGGGTCACGTACCCGGCTCGTCCCCGAGTCCGCTCGCCTTCGAAGCAGTGGTTGCCTGTCGTCAAGGGGGTGTGCACGGTCCGCCGGAAAGGGAGTTGGGCGCCCTGATGTGAGGTCCCCTCCACAGCAGAAGCGAGTGGGGGAATCCGGGAGCGGGCCGACATCTGTGGAGGCCGAGGGGGTGGCGCGCCCCGGCCTCCACAGAGTTCAGGACAGGCGGAGTCCCAGGTCCGTCAGGCGGACCGGAGTGCATGTCGAAGCCGAACGGGTCCCCGGCCGCGGAGTCACGGCCGCCCGGCGGCGCTCGCCCGGCGGCCGCCCCGTGCCCGTTTCGCCGTAGAAGCGCAGGCCGCGTACGGCCTGAACAGGCGGCAAAACAGCGGCGAAAAGCCGGGAATGCGTGAACTGTGATGTTCGCGTGAGGCTTTGGTACGTACCGAGGCGGGGAAGTGGCGCGGAACGTGGCAGGCTGGGGGCATGGCCCAGATCAACCCCAGCATCCTGTCCGCCGACTTCGCGCGTCTCGCCGAGGAGGCGAAGGCCGTCGAAGGCGCCGACTGGCTCCATGTCGATGTCATGGACAACCACTTTGTGCCCAACCTGACGCTCGGCGTGCCGATCGTGGAGGCCCTGAGCAAGGCGACGGACACCCCGCTGGACTGCCATCTGATGATCGAGGACGCGGACCGCTGGGCACCGCAGTACGTCGAGGCGGGCGCCGGTTCCGTCACCTTCCACGTGGAGGCGGCGGCGGCGCCGGTGCGGCTGGCGAGGGAGATCAGGGCGAAGGGGGCGCGCGCCTCGATGGCGCTCAAGCCCGCGACGCCCATCGAGCCGTACGAGGACCTCCTCCCCGAGCTCGACATGCTGCTGATCATGACGGTGGAGCCGGGCTTCGGCGGCCAGTCGTTCCTCGACATCATGCTGCCGAAGATCCGCCGCACCCGTGAGCTGATCTCCAAGCACGGTCTCGAACTCTGGCTCCAGGTGGACGGGGGAGTCTCCGCCACCACCATCGAGCGGTGTGCCGAGGCCGGCGCCGACGTGTTCGTCGCGGGCTCGGCGGTGTACGGGGCCGGGGATCCGGCCGAGGCGGTGCGGGGACTGAGGGCCCGGGCGGAGGCGGCCACGGCCGCCGCCTCCTGGGCGTGCGACCACTGAACCAAGGGCAGATGAACGCGGCCCGACGTGGCTGATCAAGGATCGCCGGATCTGACAGGATGAACGGCGTATCGAGCGTGTGAACAGCAGTGAGGAGATCGCGGTGTCTGGCATCTCGGCGGGTCGGTCAGCCATGCGGATGGGACCCGCGGAGCTGGTGCAGGCGGCGGCCATGGCCCGCCGGTTCTACCTTGAGGGAAAGTCGAAGATCCAGATCGCCGAGGAGTTCGGCGTCAGCCGCTTCAAGGTGGCCAGGGTCCTGGAGACAGCCCTTGAGCGTGATCTCGTACGTATCGAGATCCGGGTGCCGGCCGAGCTGGACGCGGAGCGCTCCGACGCGCTCAGAGCCCGCTACGGGCTCCGCCACGCGGTCGTGGTCGAATCCCCGGCCGAGGAGCAGGAGGACGCCCCCGACCCGGAGAACCTGGGCGAGGTCGCGGCCGACCTTCTCGGTGAGCTGGTGAACGAGGGCGACGTCCTGGGCCTGGCCTGGGGCCGGTCCACCATTCACATGGCGGCGGCCCTCGACCGGCTCCCGCCGTGCACGGTCGTGCAGCTCACCGGTGTGTACGACGCGGGGACGGCCGAGCGCGGCTCGGTCGAGGCGGTCCGCCGCGCGGCCCAGGTGTCCGGCGGCGAGGCCCACCCGATCTACGCGCCGATGCTGCTCCCGGACCCGGCGACGGCCGCCGCGCTCCGGCACCAGACGGGCATCGCCCGCGCCTTCGAGTACTTCGACAAGGTGACGGTCGCCGCGGTCTCCATCGGTTCCTGGGAGCCGGGCATCTCCACCGTCCACGACATGCTCTCGGACGAGGAGCGCGCGCACTACGCCTCGCTCGGCGTCGCTGCCGAGATGTCCGCGCACCTCTTCGACACCGAGGGGCGCAGGGTCGGACGCGACCTCGGCGAGCGCTGCATCACCGTGGAGGCGGACCGGCTGCGCCGGATCCCCGAGGTGGTGGCGATCGCGGGCGGCCAGCGCAAGGCGGCGGCGATCGGCGCGGTCCTGCGCTCCGGCCTGGTCACCAGCCTGGTGACGGACACGGCCGCCGCGGACTTCCTGCTGACCGAGTCGGCCCCCGGACCCCGTCCGGCGCTGGAGCGCGCGGACCCGGACAGCGTCTGAACAGCGGGCGGACAGACGTGAGGCCGGGCGCGGCGCGCCCGGCCTTCGTCGTCGCTCAGCCCTTCCGGGCGTCGCTCACACCCTCCGCGGCGCGCTCCGGGGAGAAGCCCAGAACCGTCGCCTCCAGATACTCCTCCGGTTCCTCGTACTGACTGACGTCCGCCGGGTTGTAGCGGGGCGTGAGCCGGGACCAGTCCAGATTTCCGCGCATCCAGCTCCGCATCCCGTCCAGGTACGGGACCAGCATCCCGGCCAGCTGCGGATACATCTCCAGCAGCTCGTCCTCAGCCGTGAGGAACCGCTCGGTCTCGGTGGCTATCCGGGCACAGACGTGGTCGATGGCCTGCTGTTCCCCGTAGCCCCGGTGGTGGCGGACCAGATGGACGAGGTTGTGGATCTCGCCGAGGACCTGCTCCTTCTCGAAGGAGTAGACGTCATTCGCCCAGCACACCACGTTGCACGAGGCCTCAAGCGCGGTGATGAAGCGGGGGTCGTTGTGGATCGACTCCGGTGCCTCGATGCCGGCCACGATCTCTATCAGGTCCATGCAGACGTGGATCGCGCCGGTGTGCCGCCGCTTGGCGATGTACGTCTCCTCGGACGGCACCACACCGTCGGCCCGGTTGCCCGCCTCCCAGCTGGTGGCCGTCGTCAGATAGGTGGTGAGGTGCCAGGCGAACCGTCTGCGCCAGTGCGCGGCCCTTCCGGGGACCGTCCGCGCCCACAGATCCTCCAGGGCGATGACGGCGGCCGGAAGCTCAGCGTCCGGGACGGGGGCGGTGTCCATGCCGTCGATGACGGCGAGCATCCGGGCGACCACGCCCCGTACCCGCTCGGGATCGCGGCCGAGCTGGCCGTCGTCGAGCTGGTCGTCGACGAGGAACAGCCAGACGAACCAGTCGGCCACCAGGTCGAGGTGCTCGCCGCCGGCCGTCGGGTAGACCATGCCGACGAAGGAGCCGAAGTCGGCTTGTTCGAATCTGGTTCTCGCGGAGGGCCTGTGCACGAGGCCGGTCCGGCGTGTCCACGTGTCGAGGTGCTCACGGGTCTGCCCGACGTGCGGACTGGTGCGCTGGGGGAACGGGCAGTAGATGTCAGGCAGTTCGCTCTCCACGGGCGGATCTGCATCCTCTCCGGTCAAACGCGTGACAGGTGTTCCGGTTATCGATCGTCGGCGCTGGGGTTACCTCGGGACCTGCGGCTTTGAAGCTACCTGACCCCCAGTCACCGGGTCCAGGGATGGTGATCACGAATGGTTCGAATCCCGTTCGGGTAGAGTCCCTGGGTAAGGCAGGTTGCACTTGCCCGGCCCTCCCGACCTCCTCCTTGGAGGAACAGATGAAAGCGGGGGGCTTTTGCTGTGTCTTCGTGGAAACGACCTGCACCGTTTCGTATGAAAAAATGAGTGTTATGCGTTTTCTAGAGCCGGGCACCGGTCGCTACACAGAGTCCCCCTCGGTCCCGTACGACCTCACCTACGACGATGTCTTCATGGTCCCCGGACGCTCGGCGGTCGGGTCCCGGCAGGGCGTGGACCTCACCTCGCCCGACGGATCAGGCACCACCATCCCGCTCGTCGTCGCCAACATGACGGCGATCGCGGGTCGCCGCATGGCTGAAACCATCGCTCGCCGCGGTGGTCTCGTCGTCATCCCCCAGGACATCCCGATCGAGGTCGTCACCGAGGTCATCAGCTGGGTCAAGACCCGCCACCTCGTGCTGGACACCCCGATCGTGCTGGCTCCGGGTCAGACCGTCGCGGACGCACTGTCCCTGCTGCACAAGCGCGCCCACGGCGCGGGCGTCGTCATCGACGACGACTACCGCCCCGTCGGTGTCGTCACCGAGCACGACCTGACCGGTGTCGACCGCTTCACCCAGCTCACCGAGGTCATGTCGAAGGACCTCGTCCTGCTGGACGCGGACATCGACCCCCGCGACGCCTTCAACAAGCTCGACGGTGCCAACCGCAAGCTCGCCCCCGCGGTGGACGCGGACGGCAGGCTCGTCGGCATCCTCACCCGTAAGGCCGCACTGCGCGCGACTCTTTACACCCCCGCCACCGACGCGGCGGGCAAGCTCCGCATCGCCGCGGCCGTGGGCATCAACGGTGACGTGGCGAGCAAGGCCAAGCAGCTGCTCGACGCGGGCGCCGACACGCTCGTCGTCGACACCGCGCACGGCCACCAGGAATCCATGATCGCCGCGGTCAGGGCCGTCCGGGCGCTCGACCCGCACGTGCCGATCGTCGCCGGGAACATCGTGGCCGCCGAAGGTGTGCGCGACCTGATCGAAGCCGGCGCCGACATCATCAAGGTCGGTGTCGGACCCGGCGCCATGTGCACCACCCGGATGATGACCGGCGTGGGCAGGCCCCAGTTCTCGGCCGTCCTGGAGTGCGCCGCCGAGGCGAAGAAGTACGGCAAGCACGTCTGGGCCGACGGCGGTGTCCGCCACCCCCGCGACGTCGCGATGGCGCTCGCCGCGGGCGCGTCCAACGTGATGATCGGCTCCTGGTTCGCCGGTACGTACGAGTCGCCCGGCGACCTCCAGCAGTCCGCCGACGGGCGCTATTACAAGGAGTCCTTCGGCATGGCGTCGGCGCGCGCGGTGAAGAACCGGACGTCCGAGGAGTCCGCGTACGACCGCGCGCGCAAGGCGCTCTTCGAGGAGGGCATCTCCACCTCGCGCATGTTCCTGGACCCGACCCAGCCCGGCGTCGAGGACCTGATCGACTCGATCATCGCCGGTGTCCGCTCCTCCTGCACCTACGCGGGCGCCGCCTCCCTGGAGGAGTTCGCGGAGAAGGCCGTCGTCGGTGTGCAGAGCGCCGCGGGCTACGCGGAGGGCAAGCCGCTGCACGCCAGCTGGAGTTGATCCCGCCCCGTCCGTAACAGCTGAGCCCCTTCCGGTGATCGATGCCGGAAGGGGCTTTCGCGTGCGCCGGCCCGGTGGCCGGTACGGCTCGGTGGCGCTCTTCCGGCGCTTCAACTCGGTTGAAAATTAAGTAACATGAAGCGCAATCAGCTGCCCGCCTCTCTGCGGTAAGGGATCTCATGTCCTTCTTCACTGACCTGGCCCATCAGTACATCGACGGCGAGTGGAGGCCGGGGAAGGGGTCGTGGGACATCATCGACTTCAACCCTTACGACGGGGAGAAGCTCGCGTCGATCCCGGTCGCCACGGCCGACGAGGTGGACCAGGCATACCGCGCCGCCGAGCGGGCCCAGCCGGCATGGGGGGACACCAACCCGTACACCCGGCGCGGTGTGCTGGAGAAGGCGCTGCGGATAGTCGAGGAGCGCGAGCCCGAGATCAGTGAGGCGATCGTCGCGGAGCTGGGCGGCACCCGGCTCAAGGCCGCCTTCGAGATCCACCTGGCCAAGGAGTTCCTGCGCGAGGCGATTCAGCTGGCGCTCCGCCCCGCCGGTCAGATACTTCCCTCGCCGACCGAGGGCAAGGAGAACCGGGTCTACCGGGTGCCCGTCGGTGTCGTGGGTGTCATCAGCCCCTTCAACTTCCCCTTCCTGCTGTCGCTGAAGTCGGTCGCCCCCGCCCTGGCCCTCGGCAACGCCGTGGTCCTCAAGCCGCACCAGAACACTCCGATCGTCGGCGGCACCCTGCTGGCCAAGGTGTTCGAGGACGCGGGTCTGCCCGCCGGTCTCCTGAACGTCGTGGTCACCGACATCGCCGAGATCGGCGACGCGCTGCTTGAGCACCCGGTCCCGCAGGTCATCTCCTTCACAGGCTCGGACAAGGTCGGCCGCCACGTGGCGACCGTCTGCGCGGCGAACCTGAAGCGCGCCGTGCTCGAACTGGGCGGCAACAGCGCGCTCATCGTGCTCGACGACGCCGATGTGGACTACGCCGTCGACGCCGCCGTCTTCAGCCGGTACATCCACTCGGGCCAGGTCTGCATGGCGGCCAACCGGATCCTGGTCGACCGTGCGGTGGAGAAGGAGTTCACCGAGAAGTTCGTCGCCAAGGTGGCCTCGCTGCAGGTCGGCGACCCGGCCGACCCGGCGACCCAGATCGGCCCGCTGATCAACTCCTCGCAGGCCGACGCGGTGTCCAAGCTGGTCGATCAGACCGTCGAGGCCGGGGCGACCGCGCTGCTGCACGGCCGGGCCGACGGCAACGTGGTGAGCCCTTCCGTACTGACCGGGCTCGCCCCCGACTCACCCGTACTGCACCAGGAGATCTTCGGTCCCGTCGCGCTCCTGGTGCCCTTCGACGGCGAGGACGAGGCGGTACGGATCGCCAACGACACCCCGTACGGGCTCAGCGGCGCGGTGCACACCGGCAACATCGAGCGCGGTGTACGCGTGGGGCAGCGCATCCACACCGGCATGATCCACATCAACGACGGCACGGTCCACGACGAGCCCATCGTCCCGTTCGGCGGCGAGAAGGCGTCGGGGCTCGGCCGGCTGAACGGCGAGTCCATGATCGAGGCTTTCACCACCCAGAAGTGGATATCGGTGCAGCACGGCCGCTCGCGGTTCCCGTTCTGACCGGTCGGCGGCCGTGAGCGCGCCGCGGGCGGGCGCGCATGGTCTACTTCGGGGGCGGCGGCACTGCCGTCGCCCCCGAACCCGTACCGCAGAGAAGTGAACCGCCCGAAGTGCGCCTGAACGACCTCGACGAACGCATCGTCCACGCCCTCGCCGAAGACGCCCGGCGCTCCTACGCCGATATCGGCGCGCTGGTCGGGCTGTCCGCCCCCGCCGTGAAACGCCGTGTCGACCGGCTGCGCGCCGAAGGGGCGATCACCGGCTTCACCGTACGGGTGGACCCGGCGGCCCTGGGCTGGGAGACCGAGGGATTCATCGAGATCTACTGCAGCCGCAACACGTCGCCGGAGGCGATCAAGCGGGGGCTCGCGCTGTATCCGGAGGTGGCCTCGGCCTCGACGGTCACGGGCGAGGCGGACGCGATCGTGCAGGTCTTCGCCGCGGACATGCGGCACTTCGAGCAGGTGCTGGAGCGGATCGCGGGCGAGCCGTACGTGGAGCGGACGAAGTCCGTGCTCGTGCTGTCGCCGTTGCTGCGACGGTATTCGGCGGGGTCGCCGCCGGCCTGAGCGGGGCCTTGGGGCGCGGCGCGCGGTGAGACCCAGATCACCCTTCTGACCTGGGAAGACGCTCTGCGCAATGAATCGCCGTCGTGAGGTCGGCGGGCGCAACGGATCGTCGGTGGGGCGCAAGGGTCGCGCCTTGTCCGGGGAGAGCGCCGGGCCGTACCGTCAATACGTCTCCCCACCCCGCTCGCACCGTCCGAGGTCAGCCATGCCGTCGTTGCGCACCGCCCTGCTCCAGAGTTCCGGCCGCCCCGGTGCCGTGGACGAGAACCTCAAGGTTCTCGACGAGGCCGCCGGGCGTGCCGCCGGAGCCGGGGCGCAGCTGCTCGTCTGCCCCGAGATGTTCCTGACCGGCTACGCCATCGGTGACGCCGTCCCCCGGCTGGCCGAGGCCTCCGACGGCCCCGGGGCCCAGGCCGTCGCGGAGATCGCCGTACGCCACGGGCTCGCGGTGCTCTACGGCTACCCGGAGCGCTCCGGGGAGCAGATCTTCAACGCGGCGCAGCTCATCGGGCCGGACGGGGCCGCGCTCGCGAACTACCGCAAGACCCATCTCTTCGGCTGCTTCGAGCAGGAGTGGTTCACCCCCGGTGAGCAGCCCGTGGTGCAGGCGGAACTCGGCGGCGTACGCATCGGCCTGCTGATCTGCTACGACGTCGAGTTCCCGGAGAACGTCCGGGCGCACGCCCTCGCGGGCACCGGTCTGCTGCTGGTGCCGACCGCGCAGATGCACCCCTTCCAGTTCGTCGCCGAATCCGTCGTGCCGGTACGGGCCTTCGAGAGCCAGATGTACGTGGCGTACGTCAACAGGACCGGTCAGGAAGGCGAGTTCGAGTTCGTCGGGCTGAGCTGTCTGGCCGGGCCCGACGGTGTCGTTCGGGTCCGCGCCGGCCGTGGCGAGGAGCTCGTCATCGGCGAGGTCGACCCCGAGGCGCTGACCGCCTCGCGCGCCGCCAACCCGTATCTCAGCGACCGCCGCCCCGGCCTCTACGGCTCGCTCGTCTGAGCCGTCGCGCCCCCACCGCCACGCCCCGTTCCACTGTTTCGCGCAAGGAGTCCCCACCTCATGACGTCCACGGTGCCCAACGCCGTCCAGCACACCGACGCGCAGCCGCCGATCACCATGTTCGGGCCTGACTTCCCCTACGCGTACGACGACTTCCTCGCCCACCCGGCGGGCATCGGCCAGATCCCGGCCACCGAGCACGGTGCCGAGGTCGCCGTCATCGGCGGCGGGCTCTCCGGGATCATCGCCGCCTACGAACTGATGAAGATGGGGCTCAGGCCCGTCGTCTACGAGGCGGACCAGATCGGTGGCCGGCTGCGTACGGTCGGCTTCGAGGGCTGCGACCCCGAACTGACCGCCGAGATGGGCGCGATGCGCTTCCCGCCGTCCTCCACCGCCCTCCAGCACTACATCGACCTGGTGGGCCTGGAGACCAAGCCGTTCCCCAACCCGCTGTCCCCGGCCACCCCGTCAACCGTCGTCGACCTCAAGGGCGAGTCGCACTACGCGGAGACCATCGCCGACCTGCCCCAGGTCTACCGCGATGTGATGGACGCCTGGAACGCCTGCCTGGAGGAGGGCGCCGACTTCTCCGACATGAACCGCGCGATGCGCGAGCGCGACGTCCCGCGTATCCGCGAGATCTGGGCGAAGCTCGTCGAGAAGTTCGACAACCAGACCTTCTACGGCTTCCTCTGCGACTCCGAGGCCTTCAAGTCCTTCCGGCACCGTGAGATCTTCGGCCAGGTCGGCTTCGGTACGGGCGGCTGGGACACCGACTTCCCCAACTCCATCCTGGAGATCCTGCGCGTCGTCTACAGCGAGGCGGACGACCACCACCGCGGAATCGTGGGCGGCAGCCAGCAGCTGCCGCTGCGCCTGTGGGACCGTGAGCCGCAGAAGATCGTCCACTGGCCGCTCGGCACGTCGCTCGCCTCCCTGCACAACGGCGAGCCGCGCCCGGCCGTGACCCGGCTGAACCGCACCGCGGGCAACAAGATCACCGTCACCGACGCGAGCGGCGACATCCGTACGTACCGTGCCGCGATCTTCACCGCGCAGTCCTGGCTGCTGCTCTCCAAGATCGCCTGTGACGACGCGCTCTTCCCGATCGACCACTGGACGGCGATGGAGCGCACCCACTACATGGAGTCGTCCAAGCTGTTCGTTCCCGTCGACCGGCCGTTCTGGCTGGACAAGGACGAGATCACCGGCCGCGACACCATGTCGATGACGCTCACCGACCGGATGACCCGGGGGACGTACCTCCTGGACGAGGGGCCCGACAAGCCTGCCGTCATCTGCCTCTCGTACACCTGGTGCGACGACAGCCTGAAGTGGCTGCCGCTCTCCCCGAACGAGCGCATGGACGTGATGCTGAAGTCGCTCGGCGAGATCTATCCGAACGTGGACATCCGCAAGCACATCATCGGCAACCCGGTCACCGTCTCCTGGGAGAACGAGCCCTACTTCATGGGCGCGTTCAAGGCCAACCTCCCGGGCCACTACCGTTACCAGCGGCGGCTGTTCACCCACTTCATGCAGGACCGGCTGCCCGCCGACAAGCGGGGCGTCTTCCTCGCGGGGGACGACATCTCCTGGACGGCAGGCTGGGCCGAGGGCGCCGTGCAGACCGCGCTCAACGCCGTGTGGGGTGTGATGACCCAGTTCGGGGGCGCGACGGACGCGACGAACCCCGGCCCCGGCGACGTCTTCGACGAGATCAGCCCGGTCGAGCTTCCGGAGGACTGAGAGCGGGCGTGACCCGGGGGCGCGGGGGAGCGGCTCAGCGCAGGCGGGTGAGCGAGTCGATCCCGACAGCGTGGGCCGGAGGGCGCCCGGACAGCAGTCGCAGCACCTCGTCCACGGCGCTCGCGCCGAGCCGCTCACGGCACTCGACGCTGCCCGCCGCCTGGTGCGGCGTGAGCAGCACGTTGGGCAGCGTGCGGAACGGGTGAGCGACGGGCAGGGGCTCGGCGTCGAACACGTCGACGGCGGCGTCCAGCCGGCCGGACGAGAGCTCCGCCAGCAGGGCGTCCTCGTCGACCAGCCAGGACCTGGCCGTGTTCACCAGACCGGCGCCGTCAGGCATCAGGGCCAGCTGCTCGGCGCCGATCATGCGGTGGGTCGCCTCGGTGACCGGCGCGTGCACGGCCACGATCCTGCTCCGGGAGAACAGCGTGTCCAGGGAGACGGACCGCACGCCGAGCACCGCGGCCTCCTCCTCGGACAGGAACGGGTCGCTGACGCTCACCCGCGCCCCCATCGCCCGCACCATCGCGATGTAGGCCCGGCCGGTGCGGGAAGCCCCGATCACCCCGATCTCGCTGCCGCGGATCTCGTGGCGGGGCGGCGCCTGGCTCGCGTCCGCCCACTCCGCGCCGCCGCGCAGCGCGTGGTCGAAGCGCTGGATGCGGTGCAGCAGGGCGAGTGTGAAGGCGAGCGCCACCTCGGCGACCGGCCCGGCCATCTCGTCCCCGGCCTGCGTGACCAGCACCGAGCGACGGAAGACGTCCTCGGTGACGTAGGGGGCGACGGCGGAGCCGGTGTGCGCGATGAGCTCCAACGCCTCCGCGACGTCGAGGAGTTCCTTGTCCGCCCTGGGGCTGCGCCAGGAGGTGATGAGCGCCCGGGCGCCGGGAAGCGCCCGCAGCAGTGCCGCCCGGTCACGGTGCTCGTCGAGGACGATCAGTTCCGCCGCCCGCTCCAGCTCCCGCCAGACCTCGGGGGTGAAGAACTGAGCGCGCAGTTCCGGCGGTACCGAGACGACCACCCGGGGGCGGCCGGAGGGGGCGGGACGGGCGTCAGGAGAGCTGGACATCGAGGTGCTCCGCAGGGAAGGCGTCGTCGGTCGGCCCCAGGGTAGAGCGGAGGGGAGCGGCTCAGCGGCACGGCGTGAGCAGACAGCGCCCCACCAGCCCCGCCCCCGCGTCCATCCGCTCCCGGAACTCCGCTGCCAGGACGGGGAATTCGCGCAGTTCCCACAGCACCCTCGCCGCCGACCAGGCCGCCTCGCGGGCCCGTTCCAGGCTCCAGGACTCCATCAGATGCGTGAGCGGGTCCGTGACCGCCGGCGGTTCGGGCCCCGCCTCCAGGTCCTCCAGCACGCGTTCCTCCAGCATGAGCAGGAGATCGCCGACCTGGTCGAACTCCTCCTCCAGGCCGGACGGAGCGCATCCGCGCGCATGGCAGGCGTCCACCACGGCGAGCGCGAGGTCGTGGCCGACGTGGGCGTTGAGGCCCGCGAGGGCGAACTGCGCGGGCAGTACGCCGGGATGGCGCCGGTACTGGAACAGCGGCCGCCAGCACGCGGGAAGCCGCAGACCCGCCGCGGCGCTGTCGGCCACCGCCAGATAGCGCTCGGCGAGCAGCGAGTCCAGCGCGCCGGGATCGCTCCCGTACGTGCTCCGCCGGCCGAAGGTCCCGGAAACCGCGAGGTAGACGTCGTCGAAGACGGCGACGCCGTCGTGCGGCGGTCGGCGCGGCCGGAAGGCACGCATCCGCCCGCCCGCCGCGGGGGCGCCCACGGCCGTGATGCCGGGGGCCGGTGGGTCCGCGTACTGCCCCGCGGTGTCTGCGTACTGCTCGGACTGCGCCATGCGGGCAGCGTCCCAGCCCTGGGGCCGCCGCGACGGCGACGGGCCGGGGGTTCATCGGAACGGGCGAAGATCCGTTCGTACGCCCTGAGGGCCGGACCCCTGGCCGTCGGGTCCCGGCGCCGCCTCAGCTCTTCGCGGGCGGCATCTCCTCGTCGTACGTGGAGGTGCCCGCGTCCAGCAGTGGTTCCTGGGTCCTCAGGTGGGCCGGTGCGAAGGCACGCAGGACGTGGTAGCCGGTGATCACGACGATGGTGCCCAGCGCGATACCGCTCAGTTCGAAATTGTCGGTGATCTTCAGGCTGACCCCGCCGACGCCGATGATGATGCCCGCGGCGGCCGGCACGAGGTTGAGCGGGTTGCGGAGGTCGACCTTCGCGTTCGTCCAGATCTGGGCGCCGAGGAGGCCGATCATGCCGTACAGGATGACGGTGATTCCGCCGAGCACACCGCCGGGGATCGCGGCGACGACCGCACCGAACTTGGGGCAGAGGCCGAAGAGCAGAGCGAAGAACGCGGCGGCCCAGTACGCGGCGGTGGAGTAGACGCGCGTCGCGGCCATCACGCCGATGTTCTCGGAGTACGTGGTGTTCGGCGGACCGCCCACCGCGGTGGAGAGCATGGAGGCGGCGCCGTCGGCCGCGATGGCCGTGCCCAGCTTGTCATCGAGCGAGTCGCCGGTCATCTCGCCGACGGCCTTCACATGGCCGGCGTTCTCCGCGACCAGCGCGATCACGACCGGCAGGGCCACCAGTATCGCGGACCACTCGAAACTCGGGGCGTGGAAGGACGGCAGCCCGATCCAGTCGGCCTGCGAGACGGCGGAGAGGTCCAGCCGCCAGTGGTCGGTCGCCTCCGCGCCGCCCGCCGGGGAGTGGATCTTGCCGAAGACGGCGTCGAGTGCCCAGGACAGCAGGTAACCGAAAATCAGACCGAGGAAGATCGCGATCCGGGAGAAGAACCCCCGCAGACAGACCACGGCCAGGCCGGTGAACAGCATCACCAGAAGCGCCGTCCACTGATCCTGCGGCCAGTACGTAGAGGCCGTGACGGGCGCCAGGTTGAAACCGATCAACATGACGACCGCGCCGGTCACCACGGGAGGCATCGCCGCGTGGATGATCCGCGCGCCGAACCGCTGCACCGCGAGACCCACCAGGAACAGCACCGTGCCCACCACCAGGACCGCGCCCGTGACGGTCGCGCTGCTGCCGCCGCTCGCCCGGATCGTCGCGGCGACGCCGACGAAGGAGAGCGAACAGCCGAGATAGCTGGGCACCCGCCCCTTCGTCGCCAGCAGGAAGATCACTGTGGCGACACCCGACATCATGATGGCGAGGTTGGGGTCCAGGCCCATAAGCACCGGAGCGACGAACGAGGCGCCGAACATGGCGACCACGTGCTGGGCGCCCAGTCCGAACGTGCGGGGCCAGGAGAGCCGCTCGTCCGGCCGCACCACGGCCCCGGGTTCGGGGGTCTTCCCGTCGCCGTGCAAGGTCCAGCGCACGCCGAGGCCGCCCATGGTCGCTCCCTGTGTGTCCGTGCGGAGTGTTCACCGCGTATATCCCGTGCGGAGTGTTCTCCCGCGGAAAAGATCAGCGCCATGCTAGTGCCGCGGTCCGCCGCACTCGCGCAGTGCCCCGGCAGCCCCGCCCGCCGCGGCCGGGCTCAGGCCGCGGTTCCGGTCCCTGCCTTCGCCGGCGACGGGTCCTGGGCGCCGCCGCCCGTGGAGACGCGGTCGGCACCGCGAAGTACACCCGCGCCCAGCACCAGGCCGAAGGCCAGCACCGTCACCAGGCCGAACGACACGACCAGCGAGGTCGCCTCCGCCAGCGAGCCGATCATGGAGGGTGCGATGAGCCCCGAGGTGTACGTGATGGTGGCGACGCCCGCGATGGCCTGGCTCGGGTTGGGACCGCTGCGCCCCGCGGCGGCGAACGCCAGCGGGACGACCACCGCGACCCCGAGGCCGAGCAGTCCGAAGCCGCACAGCGCCAGGGCCGCGTCGGGTGCCACCACCACGAGGAGCCCGCCCACCGTCGCCAGTACGCCGCCGGCCCGGACCGTCCTGACGGCGCCGAAGCGGTCCACGACCTTGTCACCGGCGATCCTGGCCACCGCCATCGTCAGCGCGAACGCCGTCGTCGACGCCGCCGCCAGCCCGGCGGAGCTGCCCATGATGTCCCTGAGGTAGACAGCCGACCAGTCGAGGCTGGCCCCCTCCGCGAACACCGCGCAGAAGCCCACCGCACCGATGATCAGCGCCGACTTCGGCGGCAGCGTGAAGCGCGGCGGCGGCTCCTCGTCCGCCTCGCTGCGCAGGTCGAGCACCCCCTGGCAGGCGATCAGGCCGAGTGCCGTCAGGGCGAGCGCGGCGATGGTGTGGTGCAGTCTCGCGTCGGTGCCCAGATGGGCGGCGACCGTGCCCGCCGCCGAGCCGATCAGGGCGCCGACGCTCCACATCCCGTGCAGCCCCGACATGATCGACTTGTCGAGCCGGTTCTCCACCTCGACGCCGAGCGCGTTCATCGCCACGTCCGACATGCCGGCCGTCGCCCCGTACACGAAGAGCGCCGCGCAGAGCGTCACGAGGTTCGGGGCGAGAGCGGGCAGGATCAGCGCCAGTGTCCACAGCACCAGCAGGCCGCGCAGCGCGGTCCTGGCACCGAAGCGGTGACTGATCCGGCCCGCCAGCGGCATGGAGAGGGAGGCGCCGATGGCGGGGAAGGCGAGGGCGAGGCCGAGCTGCCCCGCGCTCACCGAGGCGTGGTCCTGAATCCACGGCACCCGGGTGGCGAAGCTGCCGGTCACCGCTCCGTGCACGGTGAAGACCGCGGCGACCGCGATGCGGGCCCGCCTCACCCGCTCCTTGTCGAAGACCATGCTGCCGGGATCCGTTGTCATACCGCCGTGCCCTCCCCTGGGATGCGTGGCCCGCCGGGGTCCCGGGGGCCGTCTCCACAACGCGGGCTGTAAACTATCAGGAACCCTGCCTGATAAATAGATGGCGACCCGTGCGGCAGGATCTGGAAGGATCGCGGCATGCCCGCCTCACCGAGCACCGCCCGGGCCATCAACGACCGGCTCGCCCTGGAACTGCTCCAGCGGGACGGCCCCTTGACGGCGACGCAGCTCAAGACACTCACCGGTCTCTCCCGCCCCACGGTGGCCGACCTCGTCGAGCGCCTCCAGGGGGCCGGGCTCATCCGGGTGGTCGGCGAGAGCGGTGCCGAGCGCCGCGGGCCCAACGCCCGGCTGTACGGGATCGTCGCCGACCGGGCCCATCTCGCGGCCCTGGACGTGCGCACCGACAGCGTCGCCGTCGTCGTCGCGGACCTCCTCGGGGTGACGCTCGCCGAGGACACCCTGCCCATCGACGGCGGAACCGGCACCGCGGCGGCCATCGAGCAGGCCGTCGGGCTCCTGGAGCGCACGGCGCGCAAGGCGGGCCCGGCCCCCCTGCACAGCGTCGGCGTCGGCGCCCCCGGCCTGATCGACCCGGCCACCGGGGAACTCCGCGACACCACGGGTCTGCCCGCCTGGCACCGGGGGCTCGTCGCCGCCCTCCAGCAGCGGCTGCCCGCCACGGTGCTCGTGGAGAACGAGACCAACCTCGCGGCCGTCGCGGAGCAGCGCGTCGGCGCGGCCCGGGACCGCGACACCTTCGTCCTGCTGTGGCTCGGCCACGGCATCGGGGCCGCCGTCATGCTGGACGGCAAGCTGCGCCGCGGAGCTTCGGGCGGCGCGGGCGAGATCGGCTTCCTGCCCGTCCCGTGGACCAAGGGCGTGCCGTCGGCGGTCAGCTGCGACGGCGGGTTCCACTCGCTGGCCGGCTCGGCCGCGGTCTGTGAGCTGGCCGCCGGGTACGGCGTACCGGCCGACGCGCCGGCCGGTACGCGGGGTCGTGAGCAGAACCCCGCGGCGGTTCACGCGGTCCGCGCCGCCCTCGCGGGGGCCGCGAACGGCGACGCCTTCCTGGACGCGCTCGCCGACCGGGTCGCGCTGGGCGCCGCCGCAGTGGTGTCGGTGCTCGATCCGGGCTGCGTGGTCCTGGCGGGCGAGGTGGGCCACGCGGGCGGAGCCGCACTGGCCGCACGGGTCGAGGAACGGCTGGCCAGGCTGTCGCCGCTGCCCACCGAGGTCAGGGCGGGCGCGCTCGGCGGGGCCGCGGTGCTGCGCGGGGCCCTGGTCGCGGCCCGCGAGGCGGCCCAGGACGCGCTGTTCGCTCAGGGCGGCTGACGCTTCCGGCCGGGCTGTTCGCTCCGGGCGGCTGACGCTCCAGGCCGCGAGCGGGCCCGGACATGGCCGTGCGGTGACCGGGGGCGTTCCGGTCACCGCACGGCGGTCTCGTGTTCGGTGCTCAGCAGGCCCCGAGGTCCTGCCAGACACCCCACTCACCGGTGGTGCCGGGCGTCTCGCCCTTCGTCCACCACTTGGACTTCCACTGGTGGGATGCGTGGCTGACGGTCGTACCCGAGCCGTACTCCGCGGTCGAGCTCCAGGCCGGCGCGGAGCAACTGCCGCCCGCCGGAGGCGTGGTGGGAGGGGTGGTCGGGGGAGTGGCCGACGGGTCCGGCGAAGGGCTGGTGCCCGTGCCGGGCTCCACCACGGTCGTGCCCCGTGCCAGATCACCCGCCAGCGAGTACGACGTCCCCCCGAAGGTCACCGTCCAGTTCGACGGCGTCGACGTGGGCAGGTAGTAGACGAAGTCGAGCTGTACCGAGGCACCTGGTGCCAGCGTCTGCCAGGCCGGCAGCTTCAGCGAGACGCGGTTGTAGTCCCCCTTGAGTCCGCCGATGTTGTTCGCGGCGGTGTGGTCGCTGCGGATGACCGTCGTCCCGAAGCCCGACTGGTCCTTGGCGTTGCCGGGCGCCGACGTGGCGTAGTCGAACCGGAACTCCGTACCGCCGGGCAGGGTGGTCCTGGTGTTGTTGGTGATCTTCAGCTTCGGGCCGATGGGGTAGTTGGAGTCGCCGAGCGGGAACTGCTCGAAGGCCACGTCGATGTCCAGCGCCTGGGCGGGCAGCTCGATCGTGGACCGCTTCGCGCCGTAGGGCGTGGCCGATCTGAACTTCTCGTACATCGTGGAGGTGAGCGTGGAGCCCGGTCCGTACTGCCCCTTGGCGGAGTCGTACGCGTAGTCGCCCGCGAGCTCCCAGATCATCGTGCCGCCGATTCCGCGGTCGACGACGTAGTCCGCCTTCGCGGCGACCGACTGCTCGTCCTCGGTGGAGAGGAAGACCTTCTTCTCGGCGTTCCACAGCCACGGCGCGACGAGCGTCGAGTCGTACTTGCGGGCGTAGGTGCCGGTCAGCTTCGTGCCGGCGGGGAATCCGTACCGGGTGACGTAGTCGCCGACGACGCCCTTCTCCAGGTTCTTCGCGTGCCACATCGGGTTCGAACCGGCCGGTGCCTCCTTGCCGTTGGTGTCCAGGTCGTGCCAGAGGTTGTCGATGCCGACGGCTCCGTCACCGCACTTGGTCAGACCGGCCCCGGCCGGGCACTCGGTCGTGGGCGCCTTGCCCCACATCCCGTCCGTACCGCCCTGCACGTTCTTGAAGCCGCGGGTGTAGTACGGCAGACCGATGTTGATACGGCCGGCCGGCATCGAACCGCGGAAGTAGTGGTACGCCCAGTCGGTGTTGAGGTAGCCGACGCCGCCGTACTGCGAGGTGGAGTACACCCCCGCCTGGGCGAGTTCGGCGTCCTTGCCGTCGTCGAACAGCGAGGCGTTCGGGCCGACGTACTCGTTCCAGGCGCCGTGCAGGTCGTACGACATGATGTTGACGTAGTCCAGGTACTTCTGGACCTGGAAGGTCTCCATGCCGCGCAGCAGGTAGCCGGACGACGGCGCTGCCACGGTCAGCAGGTAGTGCTTGCCGTCGGCCGCCGCGGCCCGGTCGAGCTTCTCGCGCAGGGTCTTCATCAGCGCGGCGTAGCCCTTGACGAGACCGGCCCTGCGCGCGTTGGCGAGGGTGTGGTCCAGCGGGTTGCCCGCGTCCTTCATCGTCGTCGGGTACTCGTAGTCGATGTCGACGCCGTTGAAGCCGTACTTCTTGATGAAGGCGACGGTCGAGTCGGCGAAGGTGTTGATGCCGGCCTGGTTGACCGAGCCGTCGGCGTTGGTCGCCATCGAGTAGAAGCCGCCGGAGCCGACCCGGTCGCCGTTGTCGGCGAAGTACCCGCCGGTCTCGGCCCAGCCGCCCACGGACACCAGTGTCTTCACGTTCGGATGCTGCTTCTTGAACTTGCTCAGCAGGTTGAAATGGCCCTTGTAGGGGAGCGCGGGGTCCATCTCGGCTCCCGCCACGCCCGGCCACGTCATTCCGGTGGAGGCGTTCTGCGGGCTGTCGGAGCCGACGGAGATCTTGTTCTCGCCGTCGATGTGCGCGAAGGCGTAGTTGAGATGGGTGACCTTGTCCCAGGGGATGTCCGACGCGAGGTAGGCGGCCTTGCCGTCCTTGCCGGTGCGCCAGCTGGTGAAGTAACCGATGACGCGCCGCTGGTGGTCGGCGCCCATCTTCTCGCGGCCGTCACTGTCGTAGACGGAGCAGTAGGGGACGTCCACGCCGGGTGTTTCGTACAGTCCGTCCGGGCGACAGGACTCCTGGTCGGCGGCGGCCGACGGCGCGGCGGCGAGGCCACCCATCAGCAGCCCGGCGACGGCCGCGCCTGCTGCGAAGAGGGTGGCTCTCGCACGAGTGGGGGACAGCATTTGTCGTTCCTCCTGGGGAGGTCGGCAGAACACAACTGGCAAGGGGGATTGGTCGTGTTGGGGTCAGGGAGTGCGCACACCCGGACCGGACCTCGGAGGTGACGCAGAGATTAAGAGGACTAGACCAGTGAGTCAATAGGTCTGGACCATCTGCCCATGACTGTCACGGTGCGTACCCCCCTCACGGCTTCCTGTGAGTCAGCACACAGGCACTCGCCCGTATGGCCGACGGGCGGCCGTGGCAGACTGGTCCTGTACCAGCAGCAGCGCACTCCGGGGTCGGTGTAATTCCGAACCGGCGGTTATAGTCCGCGACCCGTCCGCATCCAGCGGCCGGTTGACCAGGTGAGATTCCTGGACCGACGGTGAAAGTCCGGATGGGAGGCAGTGCGCGGCGGGCCGTCACAGGTACGCCGCCGTCGGCGGATGCGTTCCGGGATCTCCCGGTGACCCGCGTCCGTTTCCTCGGTTTCGGCGTTCCCTGTTGCGTTCCGCTTCATCTGTCGTCATCGACAGCCCCGGAGTCCGTGCCCGAAGAGGCAGGAGGACCCGGTGGACACCGCAGCCGACATCACCGCCATGCGGCGAGCGATCACGCTCGCAGCGCGCGGTCTCGGCTCCACCAGCCCGAACCCGGTCGTCGGATGCGTCATTCTCGACGCCGCCGGGGAACCGGCAGGCGAAGGCTTCCACCAGCGGGCCGGCGGTCCCCATGCCGAGATCCACGCCCTGCGCGCGGCCGGCGGGCGTGCCCGTGGCGGCACCGCCTACGTGACCCTCGAACCCTGCAACCACACCGGCCGGACCGGCCCTTGCGCCCAGGCGCTCACCGAGGCCGGTGTGAGCCGGGTCGTCTACGCGGTCGGGGACCCGAACCCCCAGGCCACCGGCGGTGCGGACACCCTCCGTGCGGCGGGGGTCGAGACCACGCAGGGCCTCCTCGCCGACGAGGCGGAGGCGGGCAACGCCGCCTGGCTCACCTCCGTGCGCCTCGGCCGCCCGTACGTCCTCTGGAAGTACGCCGCCACCCTCGACGGCCGGATCGCGGCCGCCGACGCCACCAGCCGCTGGATCACCTCCCCCGAGGCCCGCGCGGACGTGCACCGGCTGCGCGCCGAGGCCGACGCCGTGATCGTCGGGTCGGGCACCGCCCGCACCGACGACCCGCAGCTCGGCGTACGCGGGATCGAGGGCGCACGCCAGCCGCTGAGGGTGGTCGTCGACACCGAAGCCACCGCCGTGCGGCCCGGCGCCCGTGTCCTCGACGGCACCGCCCCCACCCTGATCGCGGTCGCGCAGGACGCCGGCACGGCTCACCTCCCCGCGGATACCGTGCTCCGGCTGCCCCGCGCCGCCACGGGCAGAGGGCTCGACATCGGCGCCCTGCTCGGCGCGCTGCACGCCCGCGACATCCGCTCCGTACTCCTCGAAGGCGGGCCGGTCCTGGCCGGTGCCTTCGTCGCCGCGGGATCGGTCGACAAGGTCGTCGGCTATCTCGCTCCGGTTCTCCTCGGCGCGGGCCCCGCAGCCCTCGCCGACGCCGGAATCTCCACCATCTCCCGGGCGTTGCGGCTGGATGTGACCGAGACCGAACGTATCGGCCCCGATCTGCGCATCACCGCCGTCCCCGTCCCTGCTCGGAAGGGAAACTGAGTGTTCACCGGAATTGTCGAAGAACTGGGCGAAGTCACCGCCGTCGAGGAACTCGACGACGCCTCCCGCTTCCGGCTGCGTGGTCCTGTCGTGACCGAAGGCGCCAAGCACGGCGACTCGATCGCCGTCAACGGCGTCTGCCTCACCGTCGTGGACCTGGGCGAGCACGAGTTCACCGCCGACGTGATGGCGGAGACCCTGAACCGCTCCAGCCTCGGCGCCCTCGCGGCGGGCTCCCGGGTCAACCTGGAGCGCCCCATGGCACTGGGCGGCAGGCTCGGCGGGCACATCGTCCAGGGACACGTCGACGGCACGGGCCGCATCATCGACCGCGAGGTCTCCGAGAACTGGGAGATCGTCAAGATCTCCCTGCCCGCGGACCTGACGCGCTACGTGGTGGAGAAGGGCTCGATCACCGTCGACGGCGTGAGCCTGACCGTCGTCGAGGCCGGACCCGACTTCTTCACCATCAGCCTCATCCCCACCACTCTCGCGCTGACCACGCTCGGCCTCAAGCAGGCCGGCGACCCGGTCAACCTCGAGGTGGACGTCATCGCCAAGTACGTCGAGCGCCTGCTCGGCGACCGCGCGGCCCAGGAGCCCGAGGAGCCGGTGAAGTGAGTGCCCTGACCTGGCTGAACTCGGATGCGTTCACCGTCCTGGACCAGGACATCATCTGGTCCGACCTGATCGGCAACACGATCGGTCTGGCCGCCCTCACCCTGGGCTGGCTCCGCTCCGTGTGGACCTGGCCCGCCCAGCTCCTCTCCGGCCTCGTCCTCATCGCCGCCAACGTCTCCGTACAGCAGGCGGGCAGCGTCGGGAAACAGGTGATCGTCGTCGCGGTCGCCGTCTGGGGATGGCAGCAGTGGACCCGCGGCAGGCAGCAGGCGCAGGACGGCTCCATCGCCATCCGCTTCGCCACCTGGCGCGAACGCGGCTACCTCATCGGCGGCGCCGCACTCGGCACGCTCGCCGTCGGCAGCCTCTTCACCGCGTTCCCCTCGCTCTCCTGGAGCCCGTGGGCCGACGCCTACATCTTCGCCGGCACCCTCGTCGCGATGCTCGCCCAGGCCCGCGGCATGGTCGAGTTCTGGTTCGCCTGGCTGCTCGTCGACCTCGTCGGCGTACCGCTGAACTTCCACAGCGGTCTCGCCTTCTCCGGTCTCATCTACGTCGTCTACGGCGCCCTCGTCCTGTGGGGTATGCGCGACTGGTGGCTGCGTACGCGGACACCCGCTCTGGAAGGAGCCACGGCATGACTGCCCAGCCCACCTGGTTCCACCCCGAACACGGCGGCCACGTCGTCGACCTGTCGCTCGACCCCGTCGAGCAGGCCATCCGCGATATCGCCGCCGGACGCCCCGTCGTGGTCGTCGACGACGAGGACCGCGAGAACGAGGGCGACCTCGTCATCGCAGCCGAGAAGGCCACCCCCGAGATCGTCGCCTTCATGATGAGCGAGTGCCGCGGACTGATCTGCGCGCCCATGGAGAGCGACGAGCTGGAACGGCTCAACCTGCCCCAGATGGTCGACGACAACACCGAGTCGATGAAGACCGCCTTCACCGTCTCCGTGGACGCCTCCGCCGCGCACGGCGTGACCACCGGAATCTCCGCCGCGGACCGCGCGACCACGCTCCGGATGCTGGCGGCGGGCAGTGCGGGCCCAGGCGACTTCGTCCGCCCCGGCCACATCTTCCCGCTCCGCGCCCGCTCCGGCGGCGTCCTCGTACGCAACGGCCACACCGAGGCCGCCGTCGACCTGGCCCGCCTCGCCGGGCTGCGGCCCGCCGGTGCCATCGTGGAGATCGCGGGCGAGGACGGCGTCATGCTGCGCCTGCCCGAACTGGTCCCGTTCGCCCGCAAGCACGGCCTCACGATCATCTCCATCGAGGACCTGATCGCCTACCGCCGCAGCGCCGAGCCGACGGTCCGCCGCGAGGCCGAGGTCCAGCTGCCCACCACGTTCGGCGAGTTCACCGCGTACGGCTACCGCTCGATCATCGACGGCGTCGAGCACGTGGCCCTCGTCCACGGCGACATCGGTGACGGCGACGACGTCCTGGTCAGGGTCCACTCCGAGTGCCTGACCGGCGACATCTTCCAGTCCCAGCGCTGCGACTGCGGCCCTCAGCTGCACGCCTCCATGGAACGCGTCACCCGGGAGGGCCGCGGCGTCGTCGTCTATCTGCGCGGCCACGAGGGCAGGGGCATCGGACTGCTCTCCAAGCTGCGTGCGTACGAGCTCCAGGAGCAGGGCGTCGACACCCTCGACGCCAACCTGGAACTCGGCCTGCCCGCCGACGCGCGGGACTACGCCGCGGGCGCCCAGATGCTGCTGGACCTCGGCGTCCACAGCGTCCGGCTGATGACCAACAACCCCGACAAGACCGCGGCGCTCCTGCGCCACGGACTGGTGGTGACCGGCCGCGAGCCCATGCCCGTCCAGGCCGGCGAGCACAACCTGCGGTATCTGCGCACCAAGCGCGACCGGATGGGGCACGACCTGCCCTGGCTCGACGCGGTTCCCGCGTCGACCTGCGGCAACCAGTAACGATCACGGAACGAGCAGGAGAGAAAGACATGAGCGGCAAGGGCGCACCCGAACTGTCCGTACGCAACTGCGGTGACCTGCGGGTCGCGGTGATCGCGGCCCAGTGGCACGAGAAGGTCATGGACGGCCTCGTCGACGGCGCGCTGCGCGCCCTGCACGACCTCGGCATCGACGAGCCGACACTGCTCCGCGTACCCGGCAGCTTCGAGCTCCCGGTCGTCGCGAAGGTCCTCGCCGGCCGCGGTTACGACGCGATCGTCGCCCTCGGCGTAATCATCCGTGGTGGCACCCCCCACTTCGAGTACGTGTCCCAGGGCGTCACCCTCGGGCTGACCCAGGTCACCGTCGACACCGGCGTCCCCGTCGGATTCGGCGTCCTCACCTGTGACACGGAGGAGCAGGCACTCGACCGGGCAGGTCTCGAAGGGTCCAACGAGGACAAGGGCCACGAAGCGGTCACCGCGGCCGTCGCGACGGCCGCGACACTGCGCACCGTCAGCGAACCCTGGCGCTGAGTGCGGGCCGGCGACCCCGTATTCTAAGGACATCATGGCGAACAAAACCTTCGAAGAGCTCTTCGCCGAGCTGCAGCTCAAGGCCGCCAACGGCGACCCCTCCACCTCCCGCACCGCCGAACTGGTGGACAAGGGAGTCCATGCGATCGGCAAGAAGGTCGTCGAGGAGGCCGCCGAAGTCTGGATGGCCGCCGAATACGAGGGCAAAGAGGCCGCCGCCGAGGAGATCTCGCAGCTGCTGTACCACGTCCAGGTGATGATGGTCGCCCGCGGGATCTCCCTGGACGACGTCTACGCCCACCTCTGAGCCGACGCACCCCCGCGATCCGTACGACCGCGGAACACGCTTCCAACACCCCTTCGCACAAAGGAAACCTGACCTCATGCTGCGCATCGCCGTCCCCAACAAGGGTGCACTCTCCGGGCCTGCGATGGCGATGCTCCATGAGGCCGGCTACCAGCAGCGCAAGGAGTCCAAGGAGCTCGTCCTCGTGGACCCGGAGAACGAGGTCGAGTTCTTCTATCTGCGACCGCGCGACATCGCGATCTACGTCAGCTCCGGCCGCCTCGACATCGGCATCACGGGCCGGGACCTGCTCCTCGACTCCGGCGCGGACTCCGAGGAGATCCTCCAGCTCGGCTTCGCGCGCTCCACGTTCCGCTACGCCACGAAGCCCGGCACCGCCGAGGGCCCGCAGGACTTCGACGGCATGACGATCGCCACGTCCTACGAGGGCATCGTCGCCAAGCACCTCGCCGAGGTCGGCGTCAACGCCTCCGTGGTCCACCTCGACGGCGCGGTCGAGACCGCCGTCGAGCTGGGCGTCGCCCAGGTCATCGCGGACGTGGTGGAGACGGGCACCAGCCTGCGCAACGCCGGACTCGAAGTCATCGGCGAGCCGATCATGACGTCGGAGGCCGTCGTCATCCGCCGCACCGGCGCCCCCGTCGACGACCCGAAGGTCCAGCAGTTCCTCCGCCGCCTCCAGGGCGTCCTGGTAGCCCGCAGCTACGTGATGATGGACTACGACTGCCGCGTGGAGCACCTGGAGCGCGCCGTGGCCCTCACCCCGGGCCTGGAGTCGCCGACCATCTCCCCGCTGCACCACGAGGGCTGGGTCGCCGTCCGTTCCATGGTCGCGGCCAAGGAGGCCCAGCGCATCATGGACGACCTGTACGAACTGGGTGCCCGCGCGATCCTCACCACGGCCATCCACGCCTGCCGCCTCTGACGGCCGGGGATCCACCGAACACCGGAAGACAGAGAACCTGATGACCCCCGCGCCCAGGACCGGACCGCCCACGCTCCCGGCCACCTTCCGGCCCACCCTCACCCGGGTGGTCCTGCTGACGGTCGGCCTGGTGATGTTCGTCGTCATCACCGTCGTCGCCCTGGCCCTGGAGAAGCTGAGCGCGGGGGAGCGGACCAGCTTCGTCTTCGTGGCCCTGCTGTTCTTCGGTGTCCTCGCACTGCTCAGCCGGCCCAGGATCGTCGCCGACGAGGCCGGGGTCACGGTCGTCAACATCACCCGTACCCGCAGGCTGGCCTGGGCGGAGATCGTCCGGGTCAACCTGCGGGCCGGTGACCCCTGGGTCTTCCTCGACCTCAGCGACGGCACCAGCCTGCCCGCCCTCGGTATCCAGCCCGGAATCGCCAAGGAACAGGCCATCCGCGACGCCCGTGCGCTCCGCGCGCTCGCCGAATCCCACGGCACCGGAGCGGACGCCGGTACGGAGAACGGCTGAGCCCCCTGCCCCGCACGGCCCCTTCTTGACTACTCTTGAGGGCGGCGGCGCCCTGTGCGCCCCGCCCCGCACGAGAGGTCCACGAGGCCGGCGGGGCTTTCCTGCGACCCAAGGAGTGACTCCCTCCAGCAATGGACGGATCGTCCGGTAGTACCTGCGCCGCCCCAGCAGAGCCCACGCTCTTCCCGGAGGCGGCGGTATGACCACCCCGCTGCTGCTGCTCGCCGCGGCATTCCTTCTCATCCTCGCCAACGGATTCTTCGTGGCGGCCGAATTCGGGCTCGTCACGGTCGACCGGCCCGACGCCGAACGAGCCGCCGCCGAAGGCGACCGGCGGGCCCGTACCGTCGTTGCCGCCCTGCGCGAACTCTCCTTCCAGCTCTCCGGCACCCAGCTGGGCATCACCATCACCTCACTGGTCGTCGGTATGCTCGCCGAGCCCGCGCTCGCCGAGCTGCTCGCCGGACCGCTCACCGCCACCGGACTGCCCGCAGGGGCCGTCCCCGGTGCAGGCGTCGTGATCGGCATGTTGCTGGCGGCCGCCGTGCAGATGGTGATCGGCGAACTCGTACCGAAGAACTGGGCGGTCTCACGGCCGCTCCAGGTCGCCCGGTTCGTCGCCGGCCCCCAGCACCGCTTCGCGACCCTCTTCCGCCCGGTGATCACCGCGCTGAACACCGTCGCCAACCGGCTGGTACGGCTGCTGGGCGTCGAGCCCACCGACGAACTGGCCTCCGCGCGCACACCCGGCGAGCTCGTCTCGCTGGCTCAGCACTCCGCCGAGGCCGGCGCCCTGGAACAGGACACCGCCGACCTCTTCGTACGCACCCTGTCGCTCGCGGGACTCACGGCGCAGCACGTCATGACCCCACGGGTGAAGGTCAGCGCCCTGCAGTCCTCGGCGACCGCCGCGGACGTCCTCAACCTGACGCGCGCCACGGGCCTCTCCCGTTTCCCGGTCTACCGGGAACGCATCGACGAGGTCGTCGGCATGGTGCACCTCAAGGACGCCCTCGCGGTGCCCGCCGGGGACCGGCTGCGCACCCCCGCGGGCCGGATCGCGGTACCGCCGCTGCTGGTCCCCGAGACGCTTCCCGTGGAACAGCTGCTGCACCGCCTGCGTAACGAGCAGCCGATCGCCGTGGTCGTCGACGAGTACGGCGGGACCGCCGGAGTCGTCACCCTCGAGGACATCATCGAGGAGCTCGTCGGCGAGGTCAGGGACGAGCACGACGCCATCGGCGCCGACCGGCCCGAATTCGTCTCCGCCGTCGCCGAGGACGGACGTCCCGCCTGGGACGTCGAAGGCAGCTGCCGGGTCCTCATCCTGCGCCGGATCGGCCTCGACGTGCCCGAGGGGCCGTACGAGACCGTGGCCGGGCTCGTCGCCGGTCTGCTGGGACGCATCCCAGCCCCCGGTGACCGGGCCGAGCTGCCCGGCTGGCGGATAGCCGTCCGCCAGGTCGGCCACTACCGGGCCGAACAGGTCCGCTTCGTGCGCCTGACCGATGCGCAGGAACCGGCCGCCGAAGCGTTCGCCCCCAGCCGGCTGGAGGCCGTGCGATGAGTCTCGTCCAGTTGCTGTTCGCCGGGCTGCTCGTGCTGGCGAACGGGTTCTTCGTCGGCGCCGAGTTCGCGCTCGTCTCCGTACGCCGCAGCCAGGTCGAACCGCTGGCGGCGAGTGGATCGAGCCGGGCCAAGCAGGTCCTGTACGGACTGGAGAACCTGCCGCGGATGATGGCGGCCGCCCAGTTCGGCATCACCCTGTGCTCGCTCACCCTCGGAGCCGTCGCCGAACCGACCGTCGCCCATCTCCTGGAGCCGGTCTTCCACGCGACGCACGTGCCCGAAGGGCTGATCCACCCCCTCGGATACGCGCTGGCCCTGGCCCTCGTCGTCTTCCTCCACCTCGTCATCGGCGAGATGGTCCCGAAGAACCTCGCGATGGCCGCCCCCGAGAAGACGGCGCTCTGGCTCAGCCCCGGGCTCGTCGGCTTCGCCCGGCTCTGCCGTCCGGTCACCGCGGGCCTGGGCGTCTGCGCCCGCCTCGTCCTGCGGCTCTTCAAGGTCGAGCCGAAGGACGAGGTCGAGGCGGTCTTCACCAGCGAGCAGCTGAACCGGCTCGTCGAGGACTCCGGCCAGGCGGGTCTCCTGGAACCGGCGGCGCAGGAGCGGCTGGAGGACGCCCTGGAGATGGGCAGCAGGCCCGTCACCGACGTGCTGCTCGACCGGGCGTCCCTGGTGACGGTGGACCCCTCGGTCACCCCTCGCCGTCTTGAGGAACTGACCGTACGGACCGGCTTCTCGCGCTTCCCGGTCTGCGCGGACGGCGGCGGCCCGTTCATGGGCTACCTCCACGTCAAGGACGTGCTGGACCTGGAGGACGGCGAGCGCGCCGTTCCGCAGCAGATCTGGCGCCCGATGGCGACGGTACGCGCGGAGCTCCCGCTCGACGACGCCCTGACCGTGATGCGCCGGGCCGCGACCCACCTGGCCCAGGTCGCCGACGCCTCCGGACGGGTCCTCGGCCTGGTCGCCATGGAGGACGTCCTGGAGATGCTGGTGGGAGAGGTCCGCGACCCCGCCCACCGGGTCTCGGTGCCACGCCGCACGGTGGACGTCCCCGCGGGACACCACGAACAGCAGGAACCGAAGGCGATGGCCGGCCGCCCCTGACCCCGGAGCTCTCTTGCCGGGCGGGCCGGATCAAGCCCGCCCGGCGAGGGAGGACCGGTATTCAGCCGGTCCGGTGACCGAGGACGACCCGGCCCGCCCTTGCGCCCCGCACCCTCACACCGCCCCCGGCTCCTGGGGCCCCCGGTTCACCGGCCCCCGGCCGGACAGCACCTCGCCGTACGCCTGCATCAGATCGGGCAGCCGCAACGTGGCCAGATCGTCCCGGGTCGGCACCGCCGCGTACCCGGAGAGCCGCAGGTCACGGTAGGCGCAGCTCTTCTCGTACAACGTCCGCAGGAAGCGCCCGTTGCCCAGCTCGTCGATCCATCCCTGGTCCACCACGTGCCCGCTGATGCTGCGCAGCTCGTCCAGGGACTCCTCGTCCCACAGATCCCCGTTCTCCGCCGCCAGCACCCCGCCGATCGCGGTGAGTTCGAGCGGACGGTAGCTGGGGAAGTCGACGCGGCTCGTGAATCTGGAGGACAGTCCGGGGTTCGTGGCGAGCAGCCGGTCCATGCCCTCCGGGTAGCCCGCGAGGATGACGACGAGATGGTCCCGGTTGTCCTCGGCCCGTTTCAGGAGGACCTGCAGGGCCTCGTCACCGTACGCGTCGCCCTTGCTGTAGCCGGAGTTGGAGAGGCTGTACGCCTCGTCGACGAACAGCACCCCGCCGAGCGCCGAATCGATCAGCTCGTTGGCCTTCACCGCGGTCTGGCCGAGGAACTCGCCGACCAGATCCGCCCGTTGGGCCTCCACCAGATGGTCCCCGCCGAGCAGGCCAAGCGCGTAGAAGACCCGGCCCAGAATGCGGGCCACCGTCGTCTTGCCGGTGCCGGACGGGCCGGAGAAGATGAAGTGCCGCTTGGGCGGTTGCACGGGCAGCCCCTGCTCGGCGCGCAGACGTGCCATGTTCAGCTGGGCGGACAGCGCCTTGACCTGCCGCTTCACCGGTTCCAGGCCGACCATCCGTTCCAGCTCGGCCAGCGCCTCGGCGAGCAGTGCGGTGTCACTCGGCCCCGCCGGGAAGACCGTGGGCCCCGACCGGCCGCCCGTCGGTGACTTCTCCCGCACCGCGTCTGCCGGCGGCGGCGCGACGGCCCCGGTCAGGCCCTGCGGATCGCCGCCGAGCCATGGCTCCCGGCCGTCCACGAGATCGGTGCCGAGTAACGCCTCACCGTCGGTCTGCGTCTCCATGCCCATGCCGTCCGAACCGAAGCCCGTCAGGGCCACGGAGGCCAGATCGGCCGAATCGTCGTACCCGTCGCCCTCCGAGATCGCCGCGAGCCGGGCCGAGGTGTCCATGAACGCCGGATCGACCCGGTGCACCGCACGGTAGAGGGGCAGGGCCGCAGCGCTGCGGCCCGTGCCCTCATGCGCCCGCGCCAGCCAGTAGCGCAGTTCCTTGCGCTGCGGCTGCTCGCTGCGACAGCGCATCAGGGCGGCGGAGAGCAGCGGCTCGGCCTGCCCGTACATCTCCAGGCGAACCCGGGCCATGCCCCCGAAGAGGCCCGCCTCGATGCCGAGCAGCGGGTCCTCGACGAGCTGCTCGGTGTTGCGGACGAGCTGCTCCCAGTCCTTGACCAGATACGAGCGGCAGGCGTGCAGGAACCGCACCTGCGGGTCCGCGTCGACCGGCGGCAGCCCCGCCAGGGCGCGGTCCAGCTCGGGCACGTGCCGGCCGTCGAGCCAGTGGGAGGCGTGCGCGAGCAGCAGATCACGCGAACTCTCCAGTACGGGCTGCACCCACCAGCCCAGCCAGTACCAGGAGTTGAGGGTGCGTCGATGCCGGGCGCGCTGTTCGCCGAAGCGGTCGCGATGGCGGTACATGCGCAGCAGCGCCGTGGTCGTGTCGACCCGCAGGGCATGGAGGCCGAGCCAGCCGTCCGCCATGCCGGGATCGAAGCGCACCGCGGTTCTGAACTCCTCCTCGGCCTGCGGATACGCGCCCATCGTGTAGGCGTCGACGCCGCGCAGCCAGGCGAGGTCGGCGGGGGCTTGTGCGCCCTGCGTGCCGATGTCCATCAGGTCCCCCACAAACCGTGCCCCCAGGATGTCCCGCCCGCACATCATGCCCACCGGGGCGCGTCGAATCACTGTGCCGGGGACGGGAATTGACCGCACCGCAGTGCATGGTACCCGCGAAGGCAGCAGGCGGCTAAGAGTGCGGCCGACGGCCGACCGTGACCGTGGGTGAGCGAAAAGGCCGGTTTCGGGCCGCCGCAAGAGTGTCTGAAGGCAGAACGAAGCCCCCGGTCACGGGGGAACAACCGGGGGCTTCGCGTCTGCGGGGGCTCCGAAAAGCCGCACATTGAGAACGTAAGACCTGTACGGCCCGTCGGTCAAGCAGAGTTGAGGGACTTCCGGACCGATTGCCGACTGCTCAGCGGGGCGGCGCCACGCCTTCACTCTCGGTGACGAAATGGTTCACCCCTGTGGTGGTGCTGGGTCCCTTCACCCACTCGTATCCCTCGGGCAACTGCCGTATCAGGACGTCCGCGAAGGGCCGTGAGGGGTCGTCGGCGAAATGCTTCCTCTCCGCGGCCGTCCAGCCGTCCCAGAACTCCCCGAGCGCGGGGCCGTCGCGGTGCCGGCCCCGTTCCCAGGACACGTCACTCGCCAACTCCATCCACAGCAGCCCCGCGAGCAGCGGCCGCAACTCCCGCCGCCCCGCGCCGACGCCCTCCACGATCACCACGGGCGCGGGCTCCAGTGTCCGCTCGGTCCCGAAGCCCCGCCGCGTCCAGTCGTACGGCGCGTAGCGCGCGCTCTCGCCGCGTGCGAAGGGGTCGAGCACCTGCTCGCGCAGTCTGGCGGTCCACGCGAAGAGCTCGTCGTGGGTGGCGAGGTCGTCCAGGTGCAGAACAGGCGCGTCGCCGAGAGCGGCCGACAGTCGGGCCGCGAACGTGCTCTTGCCCGAACCGGCGTGACCGTCGACCGCGATCAGGCGCACCGGGCCGCAGGACGGAGGCAGCGACCGGAGGCGGGGGGCGTGCCCGGCGAGGCCGGGGTCGAGGTCGTTCATCAACCCAGCCTACGAGCCCGGCCGGAGCAACCGCAGGTCACGCCAGTGGACCAGACCAATATTGGTCCGGCGGCACGAGGCGAATCGCTGGCCGAACGGTGCCGCGACCCGCGATAGTTGCCCCACTGACCGGCACCCGCAGCCCCATTCCGCTCACGACCGGGGGTCTCGCCCATGACCAGACCGACTTCGCGCAGAACCGTGCTGACCGCCGCGCTCGCCGCGGCCGCGACCGGCGGCGCCGTGGCTTCCGCCGGGCCCGCGACCGCAGCCGCGTCCCACCCCGCCGCGTCCCACCCCGCCGCGTCCCACCCCGCCGCGTCCCACCCCGCCGCGCCCGCAGGGACGGCTTCGCAGGTGGACAACCGTTTCTGGAACACGTACACCGAGTGGCGCTCCGGGTCCGGAACGGGCACCCGCGTCCTGGGCGGCCGCAGGCCGGGCCTCGTGATCGCCACCCCCGCGGGGCGGAGCGACTACACCGACCCGCACACCGGCAGGACCAGCTCCTGGGAGTACGCGACCTGGACCTCGCCGGTCCACCGCTCCACGGTCCCGGCCACCGAAGTGATCGCCTCCTGGAACGCACACGCCCCAGCGGGCACGTGGATCCAGATCGAACTGCGCGGCAGCTACTCCGACGGTTCCGCAACCCCCTGGTACGTCATGGGCCGCTGGGCGGCCGGCGACGAGGACATCCGGCGCACGTCCGTCGACGACCAGGGCGACGGCAAGAGTTCGATCTGGACCGACACCTTCGCCGTGGACGACGCGGCGAGCGGGCTCCGGCTGGTCTCGTACCGGCTGCGCCTCACCCTCCACCGCACTCCCGGGACGACCGCCACGCCCACGGTGTGGCGGATCGGCGCGATGGCCTCCGACGTCCCGGACCGTTTCACCGTCCCCGCCACCGCTCCCGGCGCGGCCCGCGAGCTGCCGGTGCCGCGCTACTCGCAGAACGTGCACGTGGGGGAGTACCCCGAGTACGACAACGGGGGTGAGGCGTGGTGCAGCCCCACCTCGTCGCAGATGATCATCGAGTACTGGGGACGCGGGCCCACCGCGGAGGACCTGGCCTGGGTCAGGCCGGAGATCGCCGACCCACAGGTCTGCCACGCGGCCCGCCACACGTTCGACTACCAGTACGAGGGCTGCGGCAACTGGCCCTTCAACGCCGCCTACGCCGCCACGTACGAGGACATGAGCGCCGTGGTCACCCGCCTCGGTTCGCTGACGGACCTGGAGGAGCTGGTGGGCGCCGGGATCCCGGTCATAACGTCTCAGTCCTTCACCAAGGAGGAGCTGACCGGAGCGGGCTACGGCACCTCGGGCCACCTGATGACGGTGATCGGCTTCACCGCCGAAGGCGACGTGATCGCCAACGACCCCGCGTCGCCCTCCAACGAGGCCGTACGCCGTGTCTACCGACGGCGCGAGTGGGAGAACATCTGGCTCAGGACCAAGCGCTACGACTCCACGGGCAAGGTCAGGGGAGGCACGGGAGGGGTCTGTTACGTCTACTTCCCCGCCGCTCCGACACCGGCCCAGAGCTGTGTCCTGAAGGGGCTCGGCATCCTCTGACGGCCCACGGGGCGGAGGGTGAAGCGTGCCCCTCCGCCCCACCGGTCCGCCCGGAAGGCGTGCCGATCGGCTGAACTCCGGACGGACCGCACCAGTTGGGTCAAAGGTCCGGACCAGATCCAGGACCGTGGGGCGCGCCGGGCACCCCGTGACGGCGGCGCTCCCATCGGGCATACTCAAGCCGCCACAGCCGCTGGCCAGCGCCTCTTGTGATCCGAGAGGGCAGGATCGGTTGGGGAGCCATATGTCCGGGCCACGCCCGGGATCACCCGGCGGCGCCGCTCCTACCCCGCGCGTGCGACCGCCGCTACGCCCGACAGGGAGGAGAGCGCCGTCATGTCCGACCGTGCCCCGCAGCTGGTGGAACGAAGCCTGCCCACCGAGGAGTCCCGGCAGCTCGTCGCGCTCGTCCGCGACATCGTGTCCAGGGAGATCGCGCCCCGCGCGGCCGAGGAGGAGGAAGCGGGCCTTTTCCCGCGCGAGATCTTCACCCTGCTCTCCGAATCCGGACTGCTCGGACTGCCCTACGCATCGGACCACGGCGGCGGCGACCAGCCGTACGAGGTCTACCTCCAGGTCCTGGAGGAGCTCGCGGCCGCCCGGCTCACCATCGGCCTCGGCGTCAGCGTCCACTCGCTGGCCTGCCACGCCCTCGCCGGGTTCGGCACCAAGGAGCAGCAGGCCGCACACCTCCCGGCGATGCTCTCCGGCGGCCTGCTGGGCGCCTACTGCCTCTCCGAGCCGGCGTCCGGCTCCGACGCGGCCTCGCTGCGGACGAAGGCCGTGCGCGACGGTGAGGACTGGGTCCTCACGGGCACGAAGGCGTGGATCACCCACGGCGGTATCGCCGACTTCTACACGGTGCTGGCGCGCACCGGCGTCGACGGCCCGCGCGGAATCACCGCCTTCCTCGTCCCCGGGGACGCCGAAGGGCTCAACGCGGCCCTCCCCGAGAAGAAGATGGGCATGAAGGGCTCGCCCACCGCCCAGCTGAACTTCGACGGCGTCAGGGTTTCCGACTCCCGGCGCATCGGTGAGGAGGGGCAGGGATTCGCCATCGCCCTGTCCGCGCTCGACTCCGGGCGCCTCGGCATCGCCGCGTGTGCCATCGGTGTGGCCCAGGCGGCCCTCACGGAAGCGGTCGAGTACGCCACCGGGCGGCGCCAGTTCGGCCGTCCCATCGCCGATTTCCAGGGCCTGCGGTTCATGCTCGCCGACATGGCCACCCAGATCGAGGCCGGACGCTCGCTCTACCTGGCCGCGGCCCGGCTGCGCGACGCGGGACGGCCGTTCTCGCGGGAGGCGGCGATGGCGAAGCTGTTCTGCACGGACGCGGCCATGCGGGTGACCACGGACGCCGTCCAGGTGCTCGGCGGTTACGGCTACACGCTCGACTTCCCCGTCGAACGGCTGATGCGCGAGGCCAAGGTGCTCCAGATCGTCGAGGGCACCAACCAGATCCAGCGCATGGTCATCGCCCGTCACCTCGCGGGGCCCGAGACGCGCTGACGCGACCCGAGCGGTCCGACCACACGGGCGTCGTCATGATCCGGTTCCACTCCGTGTCCTGGCGGCCCGGCAGAGTCCGCCCCGAGCTCTCCCAATGGCGCAGCATGGCCCGGTAGATGGGCGGGTCGGCCGAGAACGGCAGGCCCGACCGGCCGGTCGCCCGGGTCGTGGGCTGAGGCTCGGGGCGCTGTTGCGGCTGCTGTTCGGGCCGGGGAGCCGGGTGTGGAACCGGGCGCGGAACCGATTCTTCGGGGGTCGGAGCGACGAGGCGGCGTCGACCTGGGCCGGCCGTGGAATGCAGCATGGTCATGCAGGACCAACGCCGGACGAAGGCGCTGGGTCACTGCCGGGCGTGGTCGAGCGCCAGTTCGCCAGGTGGACGTGCCGTGCCCTGGCCCTCGTGGCCGGGACGGCGGCGGGTGCGTGACCGGGCTCCATGCCCGTGCCGCTCCATGCCGTGCCGGTCCGTCGATGGACCGGCCGGTGGGTGGCTGTCGGCACCACGCCGGCCTGGCCGGGCGTGGTGCGCTGCGACAGAGGTGCGTCAGGCGGCGTGACGCCGTATCTGGTGGGGGATCCGCAGCGGGCGTGACCCCACGCCGCCGGCGTGCGAGAACGGCTGCATCCGCCAGTCGAGACCCTGCGGGAGCGTCAACAGCAGGGCCGTCTCCTGCTCCTGGGCGTCGAGCGACTCGTCCGCGGGGCGTGCCTCGGCGGCGGAGCGGCCCGTACCCGCGCAGACCGTGAGGACGAACGGGTTCCAGGGGCTCGGGCACAGCGCGTGCTCCGGCAGGATGTCCTCGTCCGCCAGCAGCGCGATCGGCTGCGCGCAGTCCGGGCAGATCACCCGGAACATCTCGAAGGTGTCGTACGCGTCGAGTGCGGTGTCCTCGTCCGGATCGACGGGTTCCGGTTCGGTACGTCCGGTGAGCTTCAGGCTCTGCATGGGAATTCCCCCCTCGGGTGGGCCGACAAGGCGCCGTGGCCTCGGCCACAGCAAGCACTTCCCGTCGCGAGATGGCCGTAACCGCGAGGCGGTCCGCTACCCACTCGTAAACCTGTGGCATTCGTCACATGACAGCCGCAGGTGCCGTTCCGGGGGCCTTACGACTGTGCCGGAAGAGGCGTGGGGCATAGGTTGATCCGCATGGAGGAGCTGGACCGTCAGATTGTGGAGTTGCTCGTCAAGGACGGGCGGATGAGCTACACCGACCTGGGCAAGGCCACGGGCCTGTCCACCTCGGCGGTTCATCAGCGTGTCCGCCGGCTGGAGCAGCGCGGGGTGATCCGCGGCTATGCCGCGGTCGTCGACCCCGAGGCCGTCGGCCTGCCCCTCACCGCGTTCATCTCGGTGAAACCGTTCGACCCCAGCGCCCCCGACGACATCTCGGAGCGGCTCGCCGAGGTGCGCGAGCTGGAGGCGTGCCACAGCGTGGCGGGCGACGAGAACTACATCCTCAAGGTGCGGGTGGCCACCCCCCTCGAACTGGAGCACCTGCTCACCCGCATCCGCACGCTCGCGGGCGTGTCGACACGCACGACCGTCGTCCTCTCCACGCCGTACGAGGCACGGCCGCCGCATATCTGAGGGGGGCCGCGGACGGGGGCGCGACGGGCAGGCGGGAGACTGGTCCCATGACCGAGAGCACCGCCCCCCAGAGCGACCACCGCACCGTGCTGCTGCGCGGTGGAGACGTCCACAGTCCAGCCGACCCGTTCGCCACCGCCATGGTCGTCGAACGCGGTCACGTCGCCTGGGTGGGCTCCGAGGGGGCGGCCGACGCCTTCGCGAGCGGCGTCGACGAGGTGATCGACCTCGACGGGGCCCTGGTCACCCCGGCGTTCACCGACGCCCACGTCCACACCACGTCCACCGGCCTCGCCCTCACCGGCCTGGACCTCTCCGGCGCCCGCAGCCTTCCCGACGCACTCGGCCTCGTCCGCGCGTACGTGAGCACCCGTACCGGGGACCGGGTCCTGCTCGGCCACGGCTGGGACGCCACGCGCTGGCCCGAGCAGCGCCCGCCCACGCGCGCCGAGCTCGATGCCGCGGCCGGGGGCAGGCCCGTCTATCTGCCCCGGATCGACGTGCACTCCGCGGTCGTCACGAGCGCCCTGCTGGACCTCGTCCCCGGTGTCACAGGGCTCGCCGGGTACCACCCCGACGCCCCCCTCACCGGCGCCGCCCACCACGCCGTGCGCTCGGCCGCGCACGGCGCCCTGTCGCCGCGCCAGCGCACCGAGGCCCAGCGCGCCGCCCTGCGGCACGCCGCCTCGCTCGGCATCGGAACTGTTCACGAGTGCGCGGGACCCGACATCTCCGACGAGGACGACTTCACCGGACTGCTGGCGCTCGCCGCCGAACAGCCCGGCCCGAGGGTGCACGGCTACTGGGCCGAGCGCATCAGCGACGAGAAGGGCGCGCGCCGCATCCGCGAACTCGGGGCCATCGGGGCAGCCGGTGACCTCTTCGTCGACGGCTCGCTCGGCTCCCACACGGCGTGCCTCCACGAGCCGTACGCGGACGCCCCGCACACCGGCACCTCCCACCTGGACGCGGCGGAGATCGCGGCCCACGTCATCGCCTGCACCGAGGCCGGACTCCAGGCCGGCTTCCACGCCATCGGCGACGCGGCCGTGGCCGCCGTCGTGGCGGGCATCCGGGCCGCGTCCGAGACCCTCGGGCTCGCTCGCGTCAGGGCGGCCCGGCACCGTGTCGAGCACGCCGAGATGCTCACCCCCGAGACGATCGCCGCCTTCGCGGAGCTGGGCCTCACCGCCTCGGTCCAGCCCGCCTTCGACGCAGCCTGGGGCGGCGACGACGGCATGTACGCACAGCGCCTCGGTGCCGAGCGCGCCAGGACGCTGAACCCGTACGCGGCGCTCCTGCGCACAGGAGTGCCCCTCGCCTTCGGCTCGGACAGCCCGGTCACCCCGCTCGACCCCTGGGGCACCGTGCGGGCCGCCGCGTTCCACCGGACGCCCGAGCACCGGATCTCCGTACGGGCCGGATTCACCGCACACACCCGCGGGGGCTGGCGGGCCGTCGGCCGCGACGACGCCGGCGTTCTCGTGCCCGGAGCCCCGGCCGACTACGCGGTCTGGCGTACGGCCGAACTGGTCGTCCAGGCCCCCGACGACCGGGTCGCACGCTGGTCCACCGACCCCCGGTCAGGCACCCCTGGCCTGCCGGATCTCACCCCGGGCGCCGAGCTGCCGGTCTGTCTGCGCACTGTGGTCTTCGGACAAAGTGTCTACGTACGGCCGAACGAGTGACGTGCGGACATTTCGTACCGCCGACCGAAGGCGCGGCCACTCTGCCGCGACCTGCGGATCTTCGTCACTGACCAGGCGGTTTAGGTAGAAGTCGCAGGTCAAAGGGCTATTGACAGAACGCGCCCACCGGCCGGTAGGTTCGGCCGGGTCCACCACAGGACGTCCGACCGGTTAAACGTCCACGCAGTCGTCGAACGCCGCTGGGTCATGAGGTGGTGTGCCGCACCGGCGCACCACCGCTGACAGCCAGGTTCAGCGCCCGCGCCTCGGGGGCGAGGGAAGGTTTCAGCCGGACGGAGGGTGTGACCCGGGTGGGGCCCGGACGTTCAGTAGACAACGGCTTTCGGTCGACCCGCAGCCAGCGGGTCCCAGGTCGGCCCGAAGGACGCCGGGCCCCGATCCGCAGTTCTGTCCGTAGTTCCGCGCTTCTGTCCGGTCCGGTGTGACGACGCCCCCCGACCGCGTCGGCGACCCGCGCCGGGACGCTGGATATGGTGGACACCTGCGTACGGACTTTAAGGGGCAGTTGTGAACGACGGCGGTCAGCGGCAGTACGGCCCGCTCGGCAGAGTCCTGGTCATCATCCCGACCTACAACGAGGCCGAGAACATCGAGCTGATCGTTGGCCGGGTGCGTGCCGCCGTTCCTGATGCCGACATCCTGGTCGCCGACGACAACAGCCCCGACGGCACCGGCAAGGTGGCCGACGAGCTCGCGGCCGCGGACGGCAGCGTCCACGTGCTGCACCGCAAGGGCAAGGAAGGGCTCGGCGCCGCCTATCTGGCGGGCTTCCGCTGGGGCAGCGAGCACGGCTACGGCGTCCTGGTCGAGATGGACGCCGACGGCTCGCACCAGCCCGAGGAGCTGCCCCGGCTGCTCACCGCCCTGAAGGGCGCCGATCTCGTCCTCGGTTCCCGCTGGGTGCCGGGCGGGCGGGTCGTGAACTGGCCCAAGCACCGCGAGGTCATCTCCCGCGGTGGCAGCCTCTACTCCCGGATGCTGCTGGGCCTGTCGGTGCGGGACGTCACCGGCGGCTACCGAGCCTTCCGTACGGAGACCCTGGCCGGCCTCGGACTCGACGAGGTCGCCTCGCAGGGCTACTGCTTCCAGGTCGACCTGGCCCGGCGCTCCGTCGAGGCGGGCTATCACGTCGTCGAGGTCCCGATCACCTTCATGGAGCGCGAGATCGGTGACTCGAAGATGAGCCGCGACATCCTGGTCGAGGCGCTGTGGCGGGTCACCGGCTGGGGCATCACGAGCCGGGCCAACAAGGTCCTGGGCCGCAAGACCCCCTGACGCCCGCCGTCGCCGCCTCATGATCACCCCCTTACGCCGTATGCATGTCCGTACGGGCACACTGGGGGCATGACGACGGCCACCCCGCCCCCCGCACGTCCACGACGCTCACGCACCCGACGGCTGCTGCCGCTGGCCCTCGCCGGCTGGGTGGTGCTGGAAATCTGGCTGCTGACGGTGATCGCGCAGGCGTCGAGCGGCTTCGTCGTGCTGCTGCTCCTGGTGGCCGGGGCCGTGCTCGGGGCCGTGGTGATGAAGAGCGCCGGCCGGCGAGCCTTCCGCAGTCTCTCCGAGACGCTCCAGCAGACGCCCGGCCGGCCAGGTGCCTCGGCCGTACCACCCGGCCCCGCCCAGGGCCGCAAGGGCAACGGCTTCCTGATGCTGGGCGGCCTGCTCCTGATGATCCCGGGCGTGATCTCGGACGCGGCCGGCCTGCTCATGCTGCTGCCGCCGGTCCGCACCGCGCTCGGGCGGTACACCGAGCGGTCGCTCGAGAGCCGGATGCGCGCCGCTTCTCCCGGGAGCCTCTCGGACGCCTTCCAGCAGGCCCGGATGCACCGCCCCGACGGCAAGGTCGTCCAGGGCGAGGTCATCCGCGAGGACGGCGCGCAGCCGCGTCCTCGCCCCGACGAGGGACCCAGGCCGCCGCTGACCCCCTGATCCCCTCCGCCGGCGCACGGAAAAGCCGCGGGCCCGGACACACGATGTGTGTCCGGGCCCGCGGCTTCTGGATCTGTGCGGCTGTACGCGGGTCAGGCAGACTTCCTGCTGTCCCGCGGGTGCACGGCAATGTTCATGGCTCCGGAGCGCAGAACCGCCAGCCTCTCGGCCAGCACCTCCTCAAGCTCCTCGCGGGTGCGCCGCTCCATGAGCATGTCCCAGTGCGTACGCGCAGGCTTGCCCTTCTTCTCTTCGGGGCCATCCCCGTCAACCAGGAGTGCCATGGCGCCGCACGCCTTGCACTCCCACTCCGGCGGAATGTCCGCCTCTACCGAGAACGGCATCTCAAATCGATGTCCGTTCTGGCATGCGTACTCCACCGCCTGGCGCGGGGCCAGATCGATGCCGCGGTCCGTCTCGTAGCTGGTAACCACGAGTCGCGTGCCGCGGAGAGCTCGCTCACTCATGAATCGTGCCTCCCGGGCTTGTCGCCCACAGGACAGGTGTCGCTGTCGTCGTCATCCGGTCAACGTCCGGTCGGCGGTAAAGATTCCCGTTGCCGGTCTGCGTCGCCCGTCGTGCCGCTGCTTGTACTGGGTTTCCAGGGTTCTAGGTACCCACCAATGCCCGGTTTGTCACATCTGGCAGAAGTTGTCACCCAACGGTTTGGCTTCTTCCGCTCGCAGTAACGGTCCTCCGGGCAGGCCAAAGGCGTACACTACCGGCCTTTCACTTCAACGTCTAAATCCGGGCCGGAACCGGGTTGCCCGCCGCCGCCACGGCGGCCCGCACCGGCACCCGCGCCAGCAGCACCGTACCGAGCGCGAAGAAGATCACCAGCGAGAGCAGCGCGTCGCGATAACTGCCGGTCAGCTGGTACGCGAGGCCGAACACCAGGGGCCCCAGCCAGCTCAGTCCGCGGTCGCTCATCTCGTACGCGGAGAAGTACTCGGCCTCCTTGCCGCGCGGCACGAGATGCGAGAAGAGCGAGCGCGACAGGGCCTGGCTGCCGCCCAGGACCAGGCCGATGGCGGCGGCCAGGGAGTAGAAGAAGGCCGGTTCACCCGCCGGAAGTACATACGCGCCCAGAAGAATCAGCGTCCAGACGACCAGCGAGGCCAGGATCGTGCGCTTCGCGCCGTACACCCGGGCCAGCCGCCCCATCCCCAGAGCGCCGGCCACCGCCAGCACCTGTACCAGCAGCACGGCCGTGATCAGGGTCGTCTGGTCCAGGCCCAGCTCCTCGGAGCCGTACAGCGATGCCTGGGAGATCACCGTCTGGATCCCGTCGTTGTAGACGAGGTAGGCCAGCAGGAACGAGAGGGTCAGCGGATGCCGGCGCATGTCGCGCAGGGTGGCCGTCAACTGCTTCCAGCCCGAGCCGACCGCTCCCGGGCCGTCGGGGCTCACCTTGCGGTCGCGCAGCCGCCGCAGGGGTATGACGGTGAAGGCGCCCCACCAGACACCGGCGGAGGCGAGGCAGATCCGTACCGCTTCGGACTCGGACAGCCCGAACGAGTCGTGTCCCGTGTAGAGGACCAGGTTCAGCACCAGGACGAGTGCGCCCGAGGTGTATCCGAAGGCCCAGCCCCGGGAGGAGACCGCGTCGCGTTCGTCGGGCCCGGCGATCTGCGGGAGGTAGGAGTTGTACAGCACCATCGACACGGAGATCGAGGCGTTGGCCACGACCAGGAGGAACGCGCCGAGCAGATACCGGTGGCCGTCCAGGAAGAACATGCCGGTCGTGGCAAGGGCACCCGTGTACGCGGCGGCGGCCAGCAGGGGTTTCTTGCGCCCCGTGCGGTCCGCCGCGGCCCCCACCACGGGCATCAGCAGGACGGCCACGATCACGGACACCGAAACGGTGTACGCGAACAGGGACCCGGCGCGCACGGGTATGCCCAGCGGGTGCACGAAGCCCTCGGCGTCGGCGGCGGCCTTGGCGACCGACGTCAGATAAGGGCCGATGAAGACGGTGAGGACGCTCGTCGAATAGACCGAGCAGGCGAAGTCGTAGAAGTACCAGCCGCGCTGCTCACGGCGGCGTTCCTCGGCCCCTGCGGGCCGCTCCGCCGGATCGGCCGTTCCTGCGGTACCGGTGGTCACACCGCGCCCCCTCGCTCGTCCCCGCGCGCGCGGGGAAGCAGGCGTCAGGCCCAGGCCCCCCGCTCGCTCAGCACCGTGCGCAGCGTCTCGATGTGATCGGTCATGATGCCATCCACCCCGAGGTCGAGGAGCCTCGCCATCCGTTCCGCGTCGTTCACCGTCCACACGTGCACCTGGAGGCCCCGCGCGTGCGCTGTCCGGACGAAACTGCGGTCGACCACCCGGATGCCGTTCTGGCTCTCCGGGACCTGCGCGCACACGGCGCCCGCCCGCAGCGCCGCCGGAATGCCGTAGGAGCGCAGCCGCAGGCCCAGGATGCCGCGCACGCCGTACGAGGTCGCCAGGCGGGGCCCCGCCAGCCGGTGCGCCCTTGCCACCCGGGACTCCGAGAACGAGCCGACGCACACCCGGTCCCAGGCCCCGGTCCTGCGGACCAGCTCGATGAGCGGGGCGAGGGCCGGCTCCGCCTTGATGTCCACGTTCCACCGGGCGTCCGGGAACTCCTCAAGCAGGTCCTCGAAGAGCGGAAGGGGTTCGCGGCCCGCCACGCGCGCCCGGCTCACCTCGCTCCACGGCAGCTCCGAGATGCGCCCCCGGGCGTCCGTCACCCGGTCGAGCGTGGTGTCGTGGAAGGCCACCAGCCGGCCGTCCGACGTGGTGTGCACGTCGGTCTCGAAGTAGCGGTAGCCCGCGCCGGCGGCCCGGCGGAAGGCCTCGGCGGTGTTCTCCATGCCCTCCGCCGCGCCGCCGCGGTGGGCGAACGGGATCGTGGAGGGATGGTCCAGATAGGGGTGGCGTCCTTGGGTCACCGGGGAAGTATCGCCTGCCCGGGTGACGGCTCGGCGGCCGCGGCGGTGACTCCGGCCGGCTCGGGGACGGCGAACACGCGCAGGAAGAACTGGGCGAGCGGGCCGATCGCCAGGGCGTACAGGACCGTGCCGACGCCCAGCGAGCCGCCGAGCAGGAATCCGGTCGCCACGACGGCCACCTCGATCGCCGTACGGACCAGCCGGATGGAGCGCCCGGTGGCCCGGTTGAGGCCGGTCATGAGCCCGTCGCGGGGGCCGGGGCCGAACCGGGCCGTGATGTAAAGCCCCGTCGCCACACCGTTGAGCAGGATGCCGAGTGCCATCGCCGGGATCTGCGCGCCCGGTCCATGGATCGCCGGCACGACGGCGAGCGTGCCGTCCATCGCGATGCCGACGACGAAGACGTTGGAGACCGTGCCGAGACCGGGGCGCTGCCTGAGCGGAATCCAGAGCAGCAGCACGATCGCACCGACGATGATCGAGACGACACCGATCGAGATGCCGGTCAGCTCGGTGAGGCCCTGGTGCAGTACGCCCCATGGTTCGAGGCCCAGCTCCGCACGGACCAGGAGCGCCGAACTCGCCCCGTACAGGGCCAGGCCCACATACAGCTGGATCAACCGCCGAGTGAGGTGGGTCCGGCTCCGGCCGGTGGTATCGGACAAGTGGTGCCCCCTGGTGTGGTCATGGTGGACTGCTGCGTGTCACTCTGTGGCAGGGGATTGGCTGCCAACTATGGCCAATCCGAGGAAGGTGGACTGATTTCCATGGCTCAGTGGACTTCGACGGTCGGCGCGGCACAGCTCGCTCGCCAGCTCCAGGCCCAGCATGACCGCCCCGCAGGGCCCGGCAGTCGTAAGCAGCCCGCCTACCGCGCGCTCGCCGACGGTGTCCGGCTGCTCGTCCTCGAAGGCCGGGTCCCGGTCGCCGCGCGGCTGCCCGCCGAACGCGAGCTGGCACTTGCCCTCTCGGTCAGCCGGACGACCGTCGCCGCCGCCTACGAGGCGCTGCGGGCCGAGGGCTTCCTGGAGTCCCGCCGCGGCGCCGGCAGCTGGACCGCGGTGCCCGCGGGCAACCCGCTGCCCGCACGTGGCCTCGAACCGCTGCCCCCGGAGTCCCTCGGCTCGATGATCGACCTGGGCTGCGCCTCGCTGCCCGCGCCCGAGCCCTGGCTGACCCGGGCGGTGCAGGGCGCCCTGGAAGAACTGCCGCCCTACGCGCACACCCATGGCGACTACCCGGCGGGACTCCCCGCCCTGCGGCAGATGATCGCCACCCGCTACACCGAGCGCGGCATCGCGACGATGCCCGAACAGATCATGGTCACCACCGGCGCGATGGGTGCCATCGACGCCATCTGCCACCTCTTCGCGGGGCGCGGCGAACGGATCGCCGTCGAGTCCCCCTCGTACGCCAACATCCTCCAGCTGATGCGGGAGGCCGGTGCCCGGCTGGTGCCGGTCGCGATGGAGGAGGGGCTCGGCGGCTGGGACATGAACCGCTGGCGCCAGGTCCTGCGCGACGCCGCGCCCCGCCTCGCGTACGTGGTCGCCGACTTCCACAATCCGACCGGGGCGCTCGCCGACGAGCAGCAGCGGCGCGATCTCGTCGACGCGGCCCGCGCCGCGGGTACGGTCCTCGTCGTCGACGAGACCATGCACGAGCTCTGTCTCGACGAGGACGTCGACATGCCGCGCCGGGTCTGTGCCTTCGACCCGGCGGGCAGCACCGTGCTGACCGTCGGGTCCGCGAGCAAGGCGTTCTGGGCCGGGATGCGGATCGGCTGGGTGCGCGCGGCCCCGGACGTGATCCGCAGCCTCGTGGCGGCCCGCGCCTACGCGGACATGGGGACGCCGGTGCTGGAGCAGCTCGCCGTCAACTGGCTGCTGCGTACGGGTGGCTGGGAGCAGGCCGTGGAGATCCGGCGCGCCCAGGCCCGGGAGAACCGTGACGACCTGGTCCGGGCCCTGCGCCGGGAACTGCCGGAGTGGGAGTTCGAGGTGCCGCGCGGCGGACTGACCCTGTGGGTGCGTACGGGAGGGCTCTCCGGTTCGCGGCTGGCCGTGGCGGGCGAGCGGGTGGGCGTGCGCGTGCCGTCAGGGCCCCGCTTCGGGGTCGACGGGGCGTTCGAGGGCTATGTGCGGCTGCCCTTCACCGTGGGCGGTCCGGTGGCGGACGAGGCGGCCCTGCGGCTCGCCGCCGCGGCGGAGCTCGTCGCCTCGGGCGTAGGCGCGGTGGCCGAGGCGCCGAGGACGTTCGTGGCCTGACAGGGGAAAAGGCGGTGGGCGGGTGGGGGCGACGGCGCCGTCCGCGCCACCGGCCCGCACGATCCGCTCGGCGTGCGCGCGTGCCTCGGCTGTGGTGGCGCCGCCCGTCTCGACG
>NZ_JBEZIJ010000004.1:0-33121 GCF_040650955.1 Streptomyces sp. NPDC048560 | reverse complement strand
GTGGCGCCCGCGGCGCCCTGGGGGCGCCCCCCGGGGGCGGCCACGCGCCCCTGGGCTCCGGGCGGGGGCGCCGCGCCGGCGGGCCGTGGGGGCGCTTCCCGGGCAAACGGGGGGGGGGCGGGTGGGGGACTCCGGAGTCCACCACCCGCCCACCGCCATTTCCCCTGCCGGTCAGCCCTCGGCGATCGCAGGCGCTCCGATCAGCGGGTCCCGGGCGGCGGGCCCCGCGACGGCCGTCTCGACGGCCACGGGGACGGGCGCGGTCGCGGGCCCGTCGTCGGCCGCGGACTGCCGGTCGGGCAGCAGGTCGAGCACGGCCTGCCGGTGCGCCTCGCTGGTGGCGTCGTCGTAGGGGTCGGGTGTGGCGGGCACCTGGAGCCGCAGGACCGGTCCCGTGCCCAGCCGCGCGTAGCCCCGGCCCGGGGGGACGTCCGGGGTCGGTGTCGTGTGCGGCTCCGCGCCGAGGACGGCCTCGATCTGCTCACGCGAGGCGGGACCGAGGACGGCCCTGGCGCGTGTGTGGGTCCGGACCGTCTCGGTCAGCGATTCGACGCAGTCGAACTGGTCCGCCATGACGACCGTGACCCCGGCAGCCCTGCCGTGCCGGAGAGGGACCTGGAGGAGCTCCTGCGGGTCGGGCCTGCCGTCGGCCGCGGCCAGATGGCCCAGGACGCTGGGACGGTCGAGCAGGATCCACAGCGGACGCTTGGTGTCCTCGGGGGCGGGGTGCCCGGCCTGGCGTGCCCGGTTGGCGGCGATCAGCCGCCGTTCCGTCTCGTGGGCGGCCCATTCCAGCGTCGCGAGCGCCCCGGCGAGGCCGCACTCGACCGCGAGCACCCCGGTACGCCCGGCCAGGGATCCGTACTCGCCGGTGCCGCTGCCTTCGACGACGATGACGTCGCCGTTCTGCAGGGCCTGGAGCGCGATGGAGCGCATCAGGGTGGTGGTCCCGCTGCCGGGCTGTCCGACGACGAGGAGATGGGGTTCCGTGGAGCGGGCCCCGGTGCGCCAGACGACCGGTGGCGCGTCCCGCGTGGCGTCACCGTCCCGCACGGGCACGGTCCGCCGGACGGAGTCGGCGTCGGTGAAGCCGAGCACGGTCTCACCGGGTGCGGTCACGAAGCGCTGGGCGGCGATCGAGACCGGCAGGGCGTCGAGCACGGTCATGACGAGGTGGTTGCTCTCCTCGTCCCAGGCGAAGTGGTACTCGCGGCCACGGCCGGACTTGGCCTGGAGCAGTTGCTCGATCCGGCTGCGGGAGGCCGGTTCGCTGTCGGTGAAGAACGCGGGGTAGTTCACCTGGAGGCTGGTGAGGCGCCCGTCGGCGTCGAACGTGTGGCTGCTGAAGCCCTTGTCCCAGTCGCCGCCGTGGGAGAACAGCGGACTGGGGTCGTCGGCCGTCGAGAAGTAGGGCACGAGCGCCTCGTACAGGGCCTGAAGTCTTGCGGACTCCGCCTCGTCGGGGCCGGTCTTGACGGGCGTGCGGTCCCGCCCTTTCCACGCGGCGGCGCTCATCACCGTGATCACGGCCAGCAGAGGCCCGTACGGGATGAGCGCCACCACGAGTACGCAGGCCGCGGCGAGGAACAGCGTGGGACCACGCCGGTCCTTGGGCGTCGCGGCCCACTTCTGCCGTCCTGCCGCGGCCAGCAGCCGCAGACCACGAACGATCGTGATCAGCGGATGGAGGACGTCGGTGGCGTTGTCGGCGGCCGTGCGCGCGATCTCTCGACTGCGAGTGATCGATGCGCTGCCGCTGCTCAGAATGCGGGGGAGTGGTCGCCGGGCCACGTCGGTCTCCTGAAGGGGTGGGAACGGTTGCCGAGCGTCAGAACTTGATCCCGCCGAGCAGGCCGGCGAGGCTCGCCCCGCCCGCCGTGATGCTCGGTGCGATGGCGGTGCCGGCCAGGTAGAAGCCGAACAGGGCGCAGATCATGGCGTGCGATGCCTTGAGGCCGTCCTTCTTGAAGAACAGAAAGACGATGATGCCGAGCAGTACGACGCCCGAGATGGAAAGGATCATGAGTCGTTCTCCTGGTTGAGGGGACAGTCACCATGAGTCCTTCCAGGATTACGGGAAGTATCTATACGATAAAAGGTGCAATTGAGTGAAAAGCTGACATTTTCACTTGACTGGCGGACAGGAGAGGGACTTCACCGCCGAGAATGTCTACGTTCCGTGACCGGAACGGTCCGCTCAAGGTGATCTTTTGCCTCAAGGGGGCCGGGTCATGTCGGCGCGGGACCAGTACCCTGTCGATTCACTCGTACGGCTCCGCGCCGTACTCCCCACCAGGTCAGCGGCAGCGACAACGGTTATGGAAGGCGGTCCGTCCGATGAGCGAAACCCCCGATCCCGAGGTGGTCGAGCTGGCCGCCAAGGTCTTCGACCTGGCTCGTCGCGGTGAGGCCGACGCGCTCGCCGCGTACGTCGACGCGGGCGTGCCCGCGAACCTCACCAACGACCGAGGTGACTCCCTGCTCATGCTCGCCGCCTACCACGGGCACGCCGGCGCGGTCACGGCCCTCGTGGGCCGCGGCGCCGACCCGGACCGGGCCAACGACCGGGGGCAGACCCCGCTCGCAGGCGCCGTCTTCAAGGGCGAGAACGCCGTGATCGAGGCACTTCTCGCGGCGGGTGCCGATCCGGCGTCCGGCACGCCCTCCGCGCTCGACACGGCCCGCATGTTCGGCAAGGCCGACCTGCTGGAACGCTTCGGAGCCCGCTGACATGAGCGCGCAGGTGCCCGCCGGGGCGCTCACCGGCGCACGCGCCGGCCTTTGCGCCGTAAATGTGGTCGCGGTGGCGAAATGGCTGGGTCATCATGACGTCGCGGGTCCGCTCAGGGCCACCGACGAGAGGCAGAGGAAGATGGTCTACACCAGGCAGAAGACGGCGGACGGCCGATCATGTTGCTGCGCGGCCTAGAGCCGGCTCCGGTGCCTGCCCGGCACCTGGAACTGCACAGTCCCGGTTGCGTCGACAGCTTGATGTGAGGCTTTTTCCATGTTTGATCCGTTCATAGCGCCGAGCGGCACCCTGCTCGGCCTGCTGCAGAGGGGCCGCGGCGACGGCACGCTCCACGCGCTCGCCGCACCGCGCCCCGAGGCCCTGGCGGCTCTCAACCACTGTGTCCTGAGCGATCCGCGTCACGACTGGCAGGTCGAGAACCGCTCCCTCTACTACGCACGTCTGTACCTCGATCTCGACGGCGGCATCGAAGAGATCGAACGGCACCTGTGCGACCCCGAGGACCACCTCGACCCCGACGACTCCCGCACGGGCCTCGCCCTCGCGGTCCTGGGGCACCTCGCCTCGTACGGACGCGAGGACGCCCTCGCCCTGCTGCGGCGTTACGCGGCCACCGGCTCCAACTGGGCGTGGGCGCTCGACGAGCTCGCCCTGCGCGACGACGACGCCGGCCTGCGCTCGCTCGCCGTGCCCGTACTGGACCGCTTCCCCGCCACCCCCGAGGGAACCGCCGAACTCGCCGCGGTCGTCCGCGACGCCTTCGAACCGCGCCCCTGGCGGCTGTGGGCCGACGACCCGCGTGACGAGGTCGGCGCCCGGGTCAGGGCCGCCTCGGAACAGGGCTCGTTCGACCGCTGGCAGCGCCAGATGCGACCCGGCGGCCCGCGCCCCGGCTGGAGCGTCCAGGCAGTGTTCGACTGGGCGCAGCAGGGCCTGGAGCGTGGCAGCGTCCTCCACGTACCGGCAGCCCGCTGCCTGTCCGCGGTCGCCGGTCCCGACGACCGGCCCCTGATCATCGAGGCCGCCCGCAGCGGCTCCGAGGGCGCCCGCTGCGCCTCGCTCCACTACCTCTCCGAGGCCGGCGACCCCGCCGTCCTCGACCTGATCGAGGCCGCCGCCACCGACCCCTCGCCCACCGTCTCGGAAGCCGCCGTCGGCGCCTTCGAGCGCATGTGCGGCGAAGCGGCCGTGGACCGTGCCCGCCGCTGGGCCCACCGGCCCGACGCGCTGGGAGCGTCGGCTGCCGGAGTGCTCGCCTGCCGCGGCGGATCGCAGGACGCCCCGCTCGTCCTCGGCGCCCTGCGCGAGGCCGTACGGGGCGAGGGGCCCGACGCCCAGCGACTCTGGACGCTCGTCGACGGCACCGGCCGGCTCGGCATCGCCTGCGCCGCACCCGTACTGCGCCACGTCTACCGCGAGACGTCCTCCTCGCATCTGCGCGGACGGGCAGCCCGGGCCCTGGCCGCGACCGACCCGTCCTTTCCCACCGGCTTCGCCGTCGAGTGCCTGTGGGACTGCGAGGAGACCACCCGGGAGGTCGCCGCACTGCACGCGGAGACCGGTGACATCAGGGTCGCCGAACGCCTGCGGCGGCTGGCCGCGGACCCGGCCGAGGAGGCCGAGGTGCAGACCGCCGTGCGCAGCAGGATCGGGCCCGACGCACCCGCCGTCTGAATCAACGGGCCCCGCACCCCGCATCAGGTCGGCGGGGCGGGGCGCGCGGCGTGCCTGACCGCCCGTACGTCTCCGGGCGCCGGCGAGAGCACGGCCCGGCGCCGGATGCGCGCCACGCACGGGACGGCGCCCTCGCCCCGGCCCGTCCACCGCGCCCCGCCGTGCCGCCCAGCGCCCTCGCCCCGCCCACCGCCCCGCCCCGCCCCGCGCGGCCGCGACGCCCGGCCGGAAGCCGTGCGCGGTCTGCCCTTGCGCCCGTCCCCGGGCCAGAATGGGGGGATGACCGGACGCTGGGAGTTCTGGATCGACCGGGGCGGCACCTTCACCGACGTGGTGGGCCGGGACCCCGAGGGCCGCCTGGTCAGCCACAAACTGCTCTCGCACGACCCGGACCGCTACCGGGACGCCGCCGTCGCCGGGATCAGACGGCTGCTCGGCCTCGGGCCGGACGAACCCGTCCCCGCCGACCGGGTCGCCGTGGTGAAGATGGGCACGACCGTCGCGACGAACGCCCTGCTGGAGAGGACCGGCGAGCCGACGGTGCTCGTCATCACGGAGGGCTTCCGGGACGCGCTGAGAATCGCGTACCAGAACCGGCCCCGCCTCTTCGACCGGCACATCCTGCTCCCGGAGGCCGTGTACGAGCGGGTGATCGAGGTTCCGGAGCGCGTCGACGCACGGGGCACGATCGTGAAACCGCTCGACCTCCCGGCGGTGGCCGAGCGGCTGAGGGCCGCGAAGGCCGACGGATTCACCAGCGCGGCCGTCGTGCTCATGCACGGCTACCGCCACCCCGGTCACGAGTCCGCCGTCGCCGCCGAGGCACGTGGGGCGGGCTTCACGCAGATCAGCTGCTCCCACGAGGTCAGCCCCCTGATCAAGCTGGTGCCCCGGGGGGACACCACCGTCGTCGACGCCTATCTCTCCCCGATCCTGCGCCGGTACGTCGACGAGGTCGCCGGTGAACTGCGGGGCATCCGCCTGATGTTCATGCAGTCCAACGGCGGACTGCGGGAAGCCGCACACTTCCGCGGCAAGGACGCCGTGCTCTCCGGACCGGCGGGAGGTGTCGTCGGCATGGCCCGCACCTCCGAACAGACCGGACACGACCGTGTCATCGGCTTCGACATGGGCGGTACGTCCACCGATGTGTCGCACTACGCGGGCGAGTTCGAGCGCGAACTCGGCACCCAGGTGGCCGGTGTCCGGATGCGCGCTCCGATGATGAGCATCCACACCGTCGCCGCGGGCGGCGGCTCCGTCCTGCACTTCGACGGCCGGCGCTACCGCGTAGGACCCGACTCGGCGGGCGCCGACCCCGGGCCGGCCTGCTACCGACGCGGCGGACCCCTCACCGTCACGGACGCCAACGTGATGCTCGGGAGGGTCCAGCCCGCCCACTTCCCCGCCGTCTTCGGGCCCGGGGGCGACCAGCCCCTGGACACCGCGACCGTGCGCGAACGCTTCGAGGCCCTGGCCGGGGAGGTGGCCCGGACCACCGGGAGCCGGCGGACGGCGGCCCAGGTCGCGGCCGGTTTCCTGGAGATCGCCGTGCTCAACATGGCGAACGCCGTCAAGAAGATCTCCGTCCAGCGCGGCCACGACATCACGCGCTACGCCCTGGCCGCGTTCGGCGGAGCGGGCGGCCAGCACGCGTGCGCGGTCGCGGACGCACTGGGCGTCGACACCGTCCTCGTGCCCCCGTTCGCCGGGGTGCTCTCCGCGTACGGCATCGGACTCGCCGACGTGACGGCGATGCGTGAGCAGTCCGTCGAGGAGGAACTCGACGAGCGGACCCGCGCCCGCTTGGAGACCCTCTGCGCGGAGCTTGCCGAGCGGACCCGGGCCGGGCTCCGCGCCGACGGCGTACCGGACTCCGCCGTCACCACCCGGGCCCGTGTGCTCCTGCGTTACGCCGGGACGGACGCGAGCCTGCCGGTGGACCTCGGCACGGTGTCCGGCATGACCGGGGAGTTCCTGGCCGCTCACCGGGCGCGCTACGGCTTCACGATGGACAGACCGCTGGTCGCCGAAGCGGTCTCCGTGGAGGCCACAGGGACCTCGGGACCCCGTCCGGCCGCGTCCCCGTCGGCAGGTGGTCACCGGGCCGGGCCGCACGACACCGTGAGGATGTTCAGCGAAGGGCGATGGCAGGACGCCCGTCTGTACCGGCGTACGGAACTCCGGACGACGGACACCGTCACCGGACCAGCGATCGTCGCCGAGAGCGACGCCACCACCGTCGTCGACCCCGGCTGGCAGGCGTCGCCCGGCCCCACCGGACACCTTGTGCTGACCCGGGTGCGTCCGCGCCCCGACCGGACGGCCGTGGGGACGGGTGTGGACCCGGTCATGCTGGAGGTCTTCAACAGCCTCTTCATGTCGATCGCCGAGCAGATGGGCGTGCGCCTGGAGAACACCGCCCACTCCGTCAACATCAAGGAGCGACTGGACTTCTCCTGCGCCCTGTTCGACTCACACGGCAATCTCATCGCCAACGCCCCGCACATCCCGGTCCACCTCGGTTCGATGGGGGAGTCCATCAAGGAAGTGCTGCGGCGCAACGGCAGCACCATGCGCCCCGGCGATGTGTACGCGATCAACGACCCGTACCACGGCGGCACCCACCTGCCCGATGTCACGGTCGTGACGCCCGTCTTCGACGAGCCCCCGGGAGAACACGGGAGCGGGCCGCGCTTCCTCGTGGCCTCGCGCGGCCACCACGCCGAGATCGGCGGCATCACCCCCGGCTCCATGCCCGCCTTCAGCCGCACGATCCACGAGGAAGGCGTCCTGTTCGACAACTGGCTGCTCGTACGGGACGGGAGGCTGCGAGAAGCCGCCACGAGGGAACTGCTGACGACCGCCGCGTACCCCTCGCGCGACCCCGACACCAACCTCGCCGATCTCCGCGCCCAGATCGCCGCCAACGAGAAGGGGATCGCCGAACTCCGCCGCATGTCAGAGCAGTTCGGTCCCGCCGTCGTCGAGGCGTACATGCGCCACGTGCAGGACAACGCGGAGGAGTCCGTCCGCCGCATCGTCGCCGGTCTCGACGACGGCTCGTACCGCTACGAGACGGACAACGGCGCGGTGATCGAGGTGCGGCTGACCGTGGACCGGGCGGCCCGCAGCGCCGTACTGGACTTCACGGGAACCTCACCGCAGCAGCCCGGGAACTTCAACGCACCGAAGTCCGTGGTCATGGCCGCCGTCCTCTACGTCTTCAGGACGCTCGTGGCCGACGACATCCCGCTCAACAGCGGCTGTCTCAAGCCCCTGGAGATCCGGGTGCCCGAGGGATCGATGCTGGCGCCCGCCCACCCGGCGGCGACCGTCGCGGGCAACGTGGAGACCTCCCAGGCCGTCACCGGCGCCCTCTACGCGGCGCTCGGGATCCAGGCGGAAGGCTCCGGCACCATGAACAACCTCACCTTCGGCAACGAGCGCGTCCAGTACTACGAGACGGTCGCCAGCGGTTCCGGCGCGGGCGACGGCTTCCACGGCACCGACGCCGTACAGACCCACATGACCAACTCCCGGCTCACCGACCCGGAGGTGCTGGAGTGGCGCTACCCGGTGCTCCTGGAGAGCTTCGAGGTACGGGCCGACAGCGCCGGGGCGGGACGATGGCACGGCGGACAGGGAGTGGAACGGCGCATCCGCTTCCTCGAACCGGTCACCGTGGCACTGCTCTCGGGCCACCGCCGGGTCCCTCCGTACGGAATGGCGGGCGGCGAACCGGGCGCGCCCGGCAGCCAGCAGATCGAGCGCGCCGACGGTACGACGGTGACGCCCCTGGAGGGCTGCGACACCGCTGATCTCGCGGCCGGGGACGTACTCGTGCTGCGCACCCCGGGCGGCGGCGGATACGGGCCTCCGCGGCGGCCCGAGGACGGCTGACCGGGCCTCCGCGCGCGGGGCGGCCGGTCGGTCGCTTCTGCGCCGTTTCGACCGTTGTCGGTGCGAGGACCTAATCTGTGCAGCGTGACTTCGCCTGCCTACACGGACAACGCTGCGCCCCAGCTCAGCGGGGGCCCGCGGCCCGCCCAGGGCCCCGCCGCCGATGAGGGGCTCTCGCGACGGCTGCGCGCGCTCGCCTGTACGGCGCCGCTGCACGACCTCGACGTGCGCAAGGCGAATCTCGCCGGTGAGTACACGGTGTACTCGATGGCCGAGGTCGCGCTCGCCGCCATCGACCTGGTCACGCTCAACATGGACTTCGACACGGGCGCCGACCACGACCAGATAGTGTCCAGACTGCTGCCGCGCGTCGGGGCCCAGGCCCCCGGCCGCCCGGTCGCCGAGCACGAGCGGGTCGCCCGCTGGGTGCTGGAGAACCTGATCAACGTCGGGAGCGTCGACCGCGGCTTCCGCGCGGTGTACGGCACCTTCGGACCCGACGGGGTGTACGTCCGCAGGGACTACGACTTCAAGCTCATCGAGGAAGTCCCCGGTTACGGCGGCAGCGTCTACCTCCGCGCCACCGACGAAGCGGTCAACGTGCTGGTCGGCGCCCTGGACACGGACGTCACCAGCGCACAGATCGCCGCAGAGGTGAAGCTGGAGGTCCTGATCAGCCGCGGGCGCCTCGCCGACGCGCAGCTCGCCGCCGAGCAGGCCCGCTACCGCACCGTGCAGTACGCGCAGACGCTCCGAAGGACCCTGGAGGCCACCCGGCGCAACGTCCGCGCCGTCGACTGGCTCAACACCGTCCCGGACATGATCGCCGAAGCGCTGGACCACATCGCCGACCGCTACCGCCACGAGAACGCGATCCTCACCAACATCCGCAAGTCGCGCGACGAGGCGGAGGACCCCGAGCACAAGCGGCGCGCCGCCGAGCTCGTCGACATCGTCAAGGACTGCATCCGCCGCCACACCCAGCTCCAGTCCAGGCTGCTGGAAGCCGGACCGCTGTTCCGCGCCGAGCAGGACCGGCAGGCGTTCGCCGCCCCCACGGCACGGACGGGCCTCGACCTGTACGGACAGCTGATCACCCCACTGCTGCCGCTCCCCGTCGAACAGGCCATCCGCGCGACGGACGCCTTCTTCGCGCACGGCACCGGGCTGCGCACACCCACGTCCGTACGGGTCGGTGACCTCGTCGACATGCTGCTCACGCCCCCCACGGAGCGCGAACACCTGGGCGCGGCCATGCCCGAACCGGACCTGATCGCCACCCCCGACGACAGCCGTTTCAGTGAGGACCAGCTCGCGCACGCCATGACGCTGCTCGATCTGGAGCACGACGCACCGCGCCGGCTCTCCGGGCTCCTGGCCGAGGCCCGGCTCAGCGATCCCGAGCTGCCCTACCTGGTCGCCCTGCTCGCGGTCCACGCCGCGAGCCCCCCGGTCGGCACCGCGTACCGCCAGGGCGAACGGCGTCTGCTCTTCGCCGTGGACGACGGTACGGAGCTGGACGACCCGGAGTTCGGCGGCGCCGACCTGATAGTGGGCACCGCGCTGCTGGACACGGCCGCGGCGACGGCGGACCGCAGGGAGGCGTCATGACCACCCGCGTCCTGGCTCCCCGCCTCGCGGCCCCTCGCGTCATGGACCCCGTGCCCCGTACCCCCGCCACCGCGGCCCACGCGGGCCGCCACCCCTCCGTACCCAGGACCTTCCGCAGTTTCCGCACCGAGGAGCACCGACCGTGAGCGAGTACCACGCCGAGCACGCCGACGCGTGGAGCGGGACGGCTGACCCGGCCCCGGCAGCCGAGCCGAGCGCCCCGGCGCCCGTCACCCCGGCCGACGCCGCCGACGCCGCGCGCCTCGTCTCCTTCGGGCTCCAGCCCAAGCTGCTCCCCGCCCGCGACGCCGAGTACGCCGAACTGCTCCGCCGCTACCGGGAGGAGCCCGCCTTCGCCCGGCTCGCCGACGCCGTGGCCACCGGACTCGGGCTGATCGTCCTGGAGGTGTCCACCCGCGCCGGGATGGCCGTCACCGCGGGCGAGGACTCCGTGTTCGCCGTACGCATGGGCGACTACGCCCGCCGTGCCTCCTCCGACTCCGCCGACCGCTTCCTGCACGGCCTCGCCCACCTCGCCGTCGCCGCCATGGCCTTCCCGCGCCCCGAGGACCTGGCCGACAACGGCTACATCGGCCGCATCACGGTCAACGGCGTCGACGCCTTCGTACGCCAGGCCTGCCGGCGGCTGGAGGAGCGGGCCGAGGAGCACGGCGACAACACTGACCCGGCCACCGAGGCCCCCGGCCTCGAAGCGGGGTGGCGCATCTACGCCCGGCGCAGCGCCACCGGGGCGACGAAGGACGCCCGGCGGCTGGCCGGCTCCACCACCGGCATCATCGGCAAGGCCGTCGCCTTCCTCACCGACTCCGGCTTCCTCCAGCGCACCGGGGACGACGCCGGAGGCGCGTACCGCACCACCGCCCGCTACCAGCTCCAGGTCCGAGACATGGCAGGCGGCGCCGCCATGGCCGAACTGCTGGAGCTGGGGGTGGTCCCGGTCTCGGACGGCACCGCCACCCTGCTGCCGCCACCGGACGCCGACCGCCCCGAGCTGGCAGCCGACGAGGGCCTGCCCTTCCACGCCTGACCCGCCGCGGGCCCGCCTCCACCGGGCCCCGCCCCCGACGTTCCCCTCCCGCTGCCTGAACGACGAGAGTCCGCCGCCATGTACGAGTTGTCCCGGGTCCGCCTCTACTCCATCGGGCCCGCCGGTGCGCGCTACGCCGACACCGTGCTCGACCTGCGCGGGGTCGGCGAGCCCGTACCCGACCCCGCCCCGGCCCAGGCGGAGTTCTTCGAGGACGAGCCGGTCGGCCCGCCGCGCCGCCCCGCACCCGCCGGTGTGCTCTTCCTGGAGAACGGCGGCGGCAAGTCCGTCCTGCTCAAGCTGATCTTCTCCGTGATGCTGCCCGGACACCGCAACACCCTGGGCGGCGCCAGCTCCGGCGTCCTGCGCAAGTTCCTGCTCGCCGACGACTGCGGTCATGTCGCCCTGGAATGGCAGCACACCCTGACCGGTGAGTGCGTCGTCGTCGGCAAGGTCAGCGAGTGGCGCGGACGCCAGGTCTCCAGCGACCCCCGCAAGTTCGCCGAGGCCTGGTACTCCTTCCGCCCCGGGCCGGGGCTCAGCCTCGACTCGCTTCCGGTCGCCGAGGCGACCGCCGTCGGCCGCCCCGCCGAAGGCGTCTCCGGCGCGCGGGGCAGGCGCCGCACCATGAAGGGCTTCCGCGACGCCCTCACCGACGCGGGCAAGTTCTACCAGCACCTCGACGTGCACTGGGAAGAGATCCACGACCGCTGGAACGAACACCTCGGCGATCTCGGACTCGACCCCGAACTCTTCCGCTACCAGCGCGAGATGAACGCCGACGAGGGAGAGGCCGCCGGTCTCTTCGCCGTCAAGAAGGACTCCGACTTCACCGACCTCCTGCTGCGGGCCGTCACCGACACCCGCGACACCGACGGACTCGCCGACCTGGTGAGCGGCTTCGGCAACAAGCTGGGCCGCCGCGCGGAGCTCACAGCCGAGCGCGACTTCACCGCCGGGTCGGTCGATCTGCTCGGCCGGATCGTCGAGGCCGCCGACACCCGGGCGCGCAGCAGGGACGTCCACGCGGGCGCCGAACGCCGCACGCGCACCCTCGCCCGCAGGCTCTCCGCCCGCGCGACCGAGGAACGCGGCCGCACCGGAGAGCTCGCGCAGCAGGTCACGGCCGCCGCCCACACCGTCACGGAAGCCGAGCGGACCCGGGGCGGCCGCGCCCTGATCGCCGCCGAACTCGCCTACCGGCACGCGTCGCTGGCCCTCACCGCCGCCGAGAAGGGCGCCGCCGCCCAGCGCCGCGAACTGGTGGAGGCGCGGACGCTGCACTCGGCCTGGCAGGCGGCCGAAGCGGTCCTGCGCCACCGTGCCGCCGCCGACCGCTCCACACGCGTCGCCGCCGCCATCCGCGAGGCCGAGCGCGACGCGGCGCCCGCCCTCGCCGCCCGGGCCACCGCCGCCGCCGACCTCGTACGCGCCCTCCACACCGCCGCGGAGGCGGGGGAGCGGGTGGCCAACGAGGAGGAGGAGCGCTCCGACGTCCTGCAGGAGACGGGCGAGCTGGCGCACCGCGACGCCACCACCGCCGCCACCGAGGCCCAGCGGGCGCGCAGCGAGGCAGGCCATCTGCGCCAGCGTCTGGCGGAGGTCGAGCAGGAGACGGCCGAAGCGGTACGCGCGGGCTGGCTCGACAACACGGCGCCGGACGCGGACCCGGCCCGTGCGGCACTCGCCGCGAGCGAGTCGGAGCAGGCGGCCGTCGCCGCCTTGGACACCGCCAGGGAAGCGGCCAGGGCGGCAGCGGACCGCGCGAGGGAAGCGGCCGGGACCGAGAGCCGGGCCGAACTCGCCGCCGCCCGCGCCTCCGACGGGGCGGACGCGGCGGAGCAGTCGTACGAGGCGGAGCTCAGGGCCGCCGAGTCGATCGCCGCCGACCACCGCATCGCCGACCTGCTCGGTCTCCCCTCGGCGCAGCCCACGGGCGTGCCCAGGCCCCGTCAGGGCACGGGCGGCGACCCGTCCGAACCGGACGGAGCGCGGGGCAGCGGCCCCCAGGACGGCTCGTCGGCCTCCGCGGGCGACTCCCACGACGCCGCGTCGGGCCCCGGCCGGCAGGTCGCCGTCGCCGCGGCCCCCACCACGGAAATGGCCCTGAGCGCCGAGCAGTTCGACGGCAGCGCCGACGAGCTGCGTGAGCTGCTCGACCAGGGCGTCACCGCGGCCGAGCGCAGGCTCTTCGAGCTCCGCACGGCAGCCGCCGACGACGCTCGGATCCTCGGCGCGCTCGGCGACGGCGGACTGCTGCCGCCGGGACCCGACGTCCTGGCCACCGTCGAGTTCCTCGGCGAGCACGGCATCCCCGCCCTGCCCGGCTGGCGCTACCTCGCCCAGGCCGTCGACCCCGCCGACCACGCGTCGGTCCTCGCGGCCCGCCCCGAGCTGGTCGACGGCGTCGTGATCACCGACCCCGAGTCCCACGCCCGCGCCCGCGAGGTGCTGGAAGGCGCCGCGCTGCTGCCCCGCTCCGCCGTCGCTGTCGGTACGGCAGCCGCCCTCCTCGCCCCCGTCCCCGCCCCGGGATCCGACGACGGCACGAGCGGGGTCTTCCTCGTCCCGCCGAACCCGGCGATGCACGACGAGCACGCGGCCGACGAGGAGCGCCAGGCGCTCCGGCTCAGGGCCGCCGCCCGTGACGAGGACATCCGGACCCTGGCGGCCAGGCTCACCGCGGACCGCTCCCTCGCCGCCCGCATCGGCTCCTGGCGCGCCGACTGTCCGCCCGGCAGGCTGACCGAACTGGCCGAGGCGGCACACACGGCCCGCACCGCCGCCGAGGCCGCGCAGGCCGCGCTCGCGGAGGCCCGCACGGTCCGCGCCGAGGCCGACGAGGCAGCCGCCGAGACCGCCCGCGTCCGTGAGGAACGCCAGGAGGCCGCCCAGCGAGCCCGCCGGGCGGCCGACGCCCTCGCCGGCCTCGCCCACCGCCTGCGTGAACGCGCGCGCTGGCAGTCCCGGCTGCGCGAACTCGTCGACGAGGCGGCCGAGTCCGAGGCCAGGGCCACAGCCTGCCTGGACCGCGCCCGCGCCGCCGACGAGGACCGCCGCGCGGCCCAGCGCGCTGGTGACGACGCCCGCCGTACCGCCCGCGCCCTGCGTGCCGAGCGGGCCGAGATCGCCGGTGCGCCGGAGCGGCTTCCGGAACCGCAGGGCGAGGCCGCCCGTGCCTCGCTGCCCGCTCTCCGCGAGGCGTACCGCTCGGCGTCCCAGCTGTACGAGAAGGTCGGCGTGGGAGCCGATCTGCGCGCCGAACAGGCCCGCGCCGAGAGCGACGAGAGCGCCGCACTCGCCGAACTGGACCGTCTCACCAACAAGGTCCGCACCCGCGCCGCCCTGCTCCTCGAAGGCACCGACGGCGCCGACGGACCGTCCAGGCAGGCCGCGGCAGCCCGCGCCGAGTCCCTGGTCCAGCTCCTGGAGACACGGGCGTCCACGGCCAGCGAACAGCTCGGCCGGCTCCGCGGCGAGGCCGAACGGCTCGCCCCCGTCGACGAGACGCCCCACCACACGGAGCTGCCGGACGAACTGGTCCCGGCCGACGCCGGACAGGCACAGAGCCTGCTCCGCACGGCCACCACGGAACTGGCCTCCGCCTCCGACGCCCTGGACACCGCCCGGGCCGCGCACGGCGAACTGCTCCACGCGCACCGCACCGCTGAGGACTCGGCACGCGGTTTCGAGGAGACCGGGGCCCTCCTGCGTGACCTGCTCAGGGACAACGGCACCGAGGAGGAGACCGACGGCCCCGAGCCGTACCCCGGCTCCCTGGAGGAGGCCCGGCAGTCCGCCGCCGAGGCCCGCCGCTCCCTGCGGGGCTGCGCCGCCGACCTGTCGGCCGCCGAGACCGCCGTACGGGAGGCGAGCGACGTGCTCGTACGGCATGCCAACTCCACCCGGTACGAGCAGGTCCGCACGCCCGCGCGCCAGCAGATCCGGGAGCTGCCGGCTTCGGCCCTGCCCGAGCACGCAGCCAGGTGGGCGGCAGCCTTCGCCCCCCGGCTCCGCGTCCTCACCGACGAGATGGCCCAGCTGGAGCGCAACCGCGACTCCATCGTCGCCCGCCTTCGCGGGCTCGTGGAGTCCGCCCTCGCCACCCTCCGCTCGGCCCAGCGGCTCTCCCAGCTCCCCGAGGGGCTGGGGGAGTGGTCCGGCCAGGAGTTCCTGCGGATCCGCTTCGAGGAACCCGACCAGGCCACCCTCACCGAACGGCTCGGCGTGGTCATCGACGAGGCCACCCACGCCGCCCTGAAGAAGAACTCCGATCTGCGCCGGGACGGCATGTCCCTGCTGCTGCGCGGCGTCCAGGCGGCCCTCGAACCCAAGGGCATCGCGGTCGAGATCCTCAAGCCCGACGCGGTGCTCCGCGCCGAACGGGTCCCCGTCGGCCAGATGGGAGACGTCTTCTCCGGAGGCCAGCTGCTCACTGCGGCGATCGCCCTCTACTGCACGATGGCGGCGCTCCGCAGCAACGACCGGGGCCGGGACCGCCACCGGCACGCCGGCACGCTGTTCCTCGACAACCCCATCGGCCGCGCCAACGCGACGTACCTGCTGGAGCTCCAGCGGGCGGTGTCGGACGCGCTGGGTGTCCAGCTGCTGTACACGACCGGTCTGTTCGACACCACGGCGCTCGCCGAGTTCCCGCTGGTCATCCGCCTCCGCAACGACGCCGACCTGCGGGCCGGGCTGAAGTACATCAGCGTGGAGGAGCACCTGCGTCCCGGGCTGCCGCAGCAGGACCCGGACGTGGAGACGGTCCACGGCGAGATCACCGCGACCCGGATGTTCAAGCGCAGCCCGCAGGCAGCGGAGGAAGCGGCCCAGGCGCAGGCGGCCCGTGGCGCCGAAGCACGCGGGGAAGCCCCGAAGAGCAGGAACTAGGGCGTCGTTCGGATCAGGCCGGGCTCGCGGGGTTCCGTCCGGCCTGATCCGAACCCGAACCAAGGCCCTGTGCCCGCATCACGCCCATGACCCGGGGCACGGGCGGCCGGTCAGGCCCGTGACAGGCCGCCCGTGTCCCGGCGGCGTATCCGGGTGGCCTGCCGCGCCGCGTTCCTGGCCTCCCGCCGGGCGCGGCGCCGCTCACGGCGTATCCGCCGCGCGGTGCTGCTCGGTACGGACACCACACCGTTGCGCTGGTTCCACACCTGCCGCGTGACCCACACATCCAGGACCGACCACGTCGCGACGACCGTGCTGCCTACACTGCTGAGCATGGTCGGGAAGGCCAGCCAGGAGCCCGCCATGGCGCTCAGGAACGCCACCATGGCCTGTATGAGGGTCAGCGCCACTATGAGCACGGCCCGCACGGCCGCCGTCCGCACCGGGTCCGGCATTCTGCGCCGTTCCGCCGGCTCCTCCACCCAGAGCTGCCGTGGAATCCGCGCCGCGCGCTCCGGCGACCGCTCGCTCCGACGCTCTTCCGTGTCCAAGAAACTTCAACTCCCCACCACTGTCCGGCTTCAGGGTGGCTGCCCGGATTGCGGCTGTTCTACGCGGCCGGCGCGCGCCACCCTCTCGTACGCACCCATGTAGTCCCCTGCCCCGTACAGAGGGACGAATGCCGGGCCGCGAAGATTCCCGCGGAAGTGGGTCATTGAGCCCCGAAGGCCGCAGAGCGAAGAATTCCAGCCAACTGCCCGTGTCGCTCATGTGCCGGTCCGCACAGCCTCTGCTGTCGCTTTCGCGAAATTCATCTCAGGGAATACCAGGACAACCTGTGATCAAGTCAGGACAGGGCGGCCGAAATTCGTACGGACAAGCCTTCGAGTTGTCTGTGGGTCAGTAGTAGGCTCGCGCCGTTTGTTGACGGATGCCGACGGAACGCCGACCGGTTCAGCGACAAGGACCCGGCGAACCACCGACGTAAACCACCCCCGCACCGCGGGGCGAGCTGGGGGAGGCCATGCGCTTTCGCGGGAAGTCCATCCGCAGGAAGATCGTGGCGTTGCTCATGGTGCCGCTCGTCTCCCTCACGGGCCTCTGGGTCTTCGCCACCTACATCACGGGTCGCGAGGCCGGCGAACTCATGGGCGCCGGCGCCATCATGGAGAAGGTCGGCCACCCCCTGGAGGACACGGTCCGTGCCGTCCAGGGCGAGCGACGCCAGACGATGGTCTTCCTCGCCGACCCCCGGGCCTCCGACGCCCTGCCCCTCCTGCGCCGCCAGCGTGCCACCACCGACCGTGTCGTGGCGGACGTACGGGCGAGCGCGCAGGAGAAGGGGATCCGCGACGCGCTGCGGCCGGACGCCGAGGACAGGCTGGACTCGATCCTGAGCGCGGTCGACGGCCTGGACGCCCTGCGGCAGTCGGTCGAGCGGCGCACCATCGACCGCGACCGGGCCCTGGACTTCTACAACGGGCTCATCGACCCCTGCTACCGCTTCCTCAACGGTCTCCACACGATGGAGAACGTATCGATGGACAAGCAGGTCAGGGCGTTGATCGGGGTCTCGCGCGCCCGCGAGTTGCTGTCCCGCGAGGACGCGCTGATCGCCTCCGGGCTCATCGCCGGCCGGCTGGACGCCGGTGACCTGCGTGCGGCCTCCGACCTGATCGCCGGCCGCGAGCTGCTGTACGAGGTGAACGTCGAACTCCTGCCCTCATCCGAGCGCCGCCGCGTGGAGCGCTACTGGGGCAGCCCCGACACCGAACCCCTGCGCAGCGCGGAGAAGACGCTCATCGGCGCCGGCCCCGTCTCACGGCCGGGCAGCGTCGACGCGGAGCGGTGGCAGGAAGTGGCCGAACCGGTCCTGGACCGGCTGGCCAACGACACCACCGAGATGACCAACCGCTTCCAGGACCGCGCCGAACCGGCCGGCTACCGGGTGCTGATCCAGGCAGGGGTCGCCGGTGTCCTGGGCTTCCTGGCACTGCTCGTATCGGTCTTCGTCTCCGTGCGCATCGGCCGCGAACTCATCCGCGACCTCTCCCGGCTCCGCAAGGACGCCCACGAGGTCTCCGGAGTACGACTGCCGAGCGTGATGCGCCGCCTCGCCGCCGGCGAGCAGGTGGACGTCGAGACCGAGGCACCGCACCTGCAGTACGAGCGCGACGAGATCGGCCAGGTCGGCCAGGCACTCAACACCCTGCAACGGGCCGCCGTCGAGGCCGCGGTCAAGCAGGCCGACATGCGCCGCGGCGTCTCCGAGGTCTTCGTGAACCTCGCCCGCCGCAACCAGGTCCTCCTGCACCGCCAGCTGACGCTCCTGGACACCATGGAGCGCCGCACGGAGAACAGCGACGAACTCGCCGACCTCTTCCGCCTCGACCACCTCACCACCCGTATGCGGCGGCACGCCGAAGGCCTCGTGATCCTCTCCGGGGCCGCTCCCTCCCGCCAGTGGCGCAAGCCGATCCAGCTGATGGACGTCGTACGGGCGGCTGTCGCCGAGGTGGAGGACTACGAACGGATCGAGGTCCGACGGCTGCCGCGCATCGGCGTGGGCGGCCCCGCCGTGGCCGACCTCACCCACCTGATCGCCGAACTGCTGGAGAACGCCACCGTGTTCTCGCCGCCCCACACCGCGGTCCAGGTGCACGGCGAACGCGTCGCCAACGGATTCACCCTGGAGATCCACGACCGGGGCCTCGGCATGGCACCCGAGATCCTGCTCGACGCCAACCTCCGGCTCGCCGAGACGCCCGACTTCGAACTCTCCGACACCGACCGGCTCGGACTCTTCGTGGTCAGCCGGCTCGCCCAGCGGCAGAACGTGCGCGTCTCCCTCCAGCGGTCCCCGTACGGCGGTACCACCGCGGTCGTGTTCATCCCGGCCCCGCTGCTGACGGACGCGCCCGACACCCACGGCACCGGCTTCCGCCTCGACCGCAGGGCGGAGCGGGCGATCGGCGACGGGCGGCCCCACAAGGACGCTGCGCCGCGGGACGGCCTGCCCGAGAGCGGTACGAAGGAGGTCGGCCGCACCTCCGTGCTGTCCCCGGTACCCACCGGACTCACCGGACCCTCGGTCCTCGACGGCCCCGTGGAGCTCGAAGGCCCGCTCGACACCCTGGGCTTCCCGCAGGCACCCGTCAGGGCCGCCGATCCCGACCTCGGCCTCGACCCGGCACTCGCCCCCGTACTCGACGGCGTCTCCGACCTGGAGGACACCGAGAGCGAACGCGGCGGCATCTTCCGCGCACGCGACCTGCGGCGCGACGCCGACCGCGAGCAGCACCAGCAGGCCGCCGACCAGACCGGCGAGCACGGGGCCGACGTCCGCCCGATGCGCCCGGCGGGACCCGTCCCGCTCCCGCGCCGCAAGCCGCCGACCCTGGTCACCGACCGGGGCCGCCGGGTCGGCGAGGAGGGCCGCGGCCACGCGGAGGCCGTCCCGCCGCCTACCGCGACGACGGACGGGCACGACCCGGCCCCCGCGGCGCCGGCCGCACAGGAGACCGTGGGTGGTCTGCCCCGCCGGGTTCGGCAGGCCAGCCTCGCCCATCAGCTCCGGGAGGACTCCGCGCAGCGGACCCCCGGTCATGTTCCCGCGGACGCCGCCGACGATCTCGAACGCGACGCGGAAGAAGTACGCAATCGCATGGCTTCGCTACAACGTGGCTGGCAGCGTGGCCGGCGCGAGAACGCCGAAGACGTGACAGGGCGCGGCGAGACAGCACCAGGAACCACTCCGGGAGGGGACGGTCCATGACCGCACCGAACGCCTCAGCATCCAGCGGGAGCCGCAACGGCTCCGGCGAACTCAACTGGCTCCTCGACGAACTCGTCGATCGCGTCGGCAGCATCCACAAGGCGCTGGTGCTCTCCAGCGACGGTCTCGCCACCGGTACGTCCAAGGACCTGACCCGCGAGGACAGCGAGCACCTGGCAGCCGTGGCCTCCGGCTTCCACAGCCTCGCCAAGGGCGTGGGCCGGCACTTCGACGCCGGCCGGGTGCGCCAGACCGTCGTCGAGCTCGACGAGGCGTTCCTCTTCGTCACCGCGGCCGGTGACGGCAGCTGCCTCGCCGTCCTGGCCGACTCGGACTCCGACGTCGGCCAGGTGGCGTACGAGATGACGCTGATGGTCAAGCGCGTGGGGGTCCACCTGGCCAACGCCCCCCGGACGACCGGTCTGCACGCCGGAGGGTGAGGGGATGGCATGAGCGCTGACTCCTCCCGGAGCACGGTCTCCGGACATCCGGCCGCGTCCGCCGTCCCCCAGTCCTCGCGTTGGTACGACGCGGACGCGGGACCGGTGGTCCGCCCGTACGCGATGACCCGTGGGCGGACCAGCAGCGCCTCCCGCCACCGCCTCGACCTGATCGCGATCGTCGTCCCCGAACCGGCGGCCGACGATCCGGGCCGGGACCAGACGCTCTCCCCGGAACACGTGGAGATCGTCGAACTCTGCAGTGACATGCCCCAGTCGATCGCGGAACTCGCGGCCGGCCTCGACCTCCCCGTGGGGGTGGTCCGGGTTCTGGTCGGTGATCTCGTCGAGGACGAGCTGGTACACGTAACCCGTCCCGTTCCGCCGGCCGAGCTGCCGGACGTGAACATTCTTCGCGAGGTGATCAATGGCCTTCGGGCGCTCTAGCCGCAAGAGGCGGCCCGTTGAGCCCGTTACCCTGAAAATCCTGGTGGCGGGCGGCTTCGGAGTGGGCAAGACGACTCTGGTGGGAGCGGTCAGTGAGATCAGACCGCTGCGCACGGAAGAGAGGCTGAGCGAGGCGGGCCGTCCACTGGACGACCTGGAGGGGGTCGAGGCGAAGACCACCACCACGGTGGCGATGGACTTCGGCCGCATCACGCTCCGTGAGGACCTGGTGCTCTACCTGTTCGGTACCCCGGGACAGGACCGCTTCTGGTTCCTCTGGGACGAGCTGTCCCAGGGCGCCCTGGGCGCCGTCGTCCTCGCGGACACCCGACGGCTGGAGGACTGCTTCGCGGCGGTCGACTACTTCGAGCGCCGGTCGATCCCGTTCGCCGTCGCCGTCAACTGTTTCGAGGGCGCCGACCGGTTCCCCGTCGAGACGGTGCAGGCGGCGCTGGACCTCGACCCCGAGGTACCGGTGCTCCTGTGCGACGCTCGCGACCGCCCGTCCGTACGGGACGTGCTGGTCGCGGTGGTGGAGCACGCGGTGGCCCGCGCCGACCGGCTGCGGGAGCCCGCGACGACGTAGCTCGACGCGCACACGGCCCGTACCCCGGCCGACCGGGGTACGGGCCGTGCGCCGTACGGGCGCGTCCGCGAGGACCCGCCCCCTCTCAGCGCACCGCGATCACCGCCGAGCCGTGACCGAACAGCCCCTGGTTCGCCGTGATCCCGGCCCGCGCCCCCGGCACCTGCCGCCCGCCCGCGCTCCCGCGCAACTGCCACGTCAGCTCGCAGACCTGGGCGATCGCCTGGGCCGGTACCGCCTCCCCGAAGGAGGCCAGCCCACCGCTCGGGTTGACCGGTACGCGTCCACCGAGCGCGGTCACCCCCTCGCGTACGAGCTTCGCGCCCTCACCCGGCGGGCACAGGCCGATGTCCTCGTACCACTCGAGTTCCAGTGCGGTGGAGAGGTCGTACACCTCGGCGAGCGAGAGGTCCCGTGGGCCGATGCCCGCCTCCTCGTACGCGGCCCGGGCGATCGAGGCCCGGAAACTCTCCGGTGCGGGCTCCACCGCCACCGCTGAGTCCGTCGCGATGTCCGGCAGATCCAGAACCTCTCGCGGGAAGGTCGGGGTGACGGTGGAGACCGCGCGGATACGGACAGGGTTCGCGGCTCCGTGGCGCCTGGCGAAGTCCATGCCCGACAGGACGAGCGCCGCCGCGCCGTCGGACGTGGCACAGATGTCGAGGAGCCGCAGGGGATCGGCGACCACGGCGGACGCGGCGACCTGGGCGGCCGTCACGGGCGTGCGGTAGCGGGCGAGGGGGTTGAGCGCGCCCGCTGCCGAGTTCTTCACCTTGACCAGGGCGAAGTCCTCGGTCGTGTCGCCGTACAGGGCCATCCGGCGGCGGGCGTAGAGCCCGAAGTAGGCGGGATTCGTCGCGCCCAGGACGCGGAAGCGCAGCCAGTCGGGATCGTCGGGCCGGTCGCCGCCCGCCGGGGCGAAGAAGCCCTTCGGTGCCGCGTCCGCCCCCACCACGAGCACCACATCGGCCAGGCCCGCGAGGATCTGGGCCCGGGCGGCGCCGACGGCCTGGGCGCCCGAGGCGCAGGCCGCGTACACGCTGGTCACGCGCGCGCCCTGCCAGCCGAGTGCCTGGGCGAACGTCGCTCCCGCCACGTACCCCGGATAGCCGCCGCGCACGGTCTCCGCGCCGACCACCGAGCCCACGTCCCGCCAGTCGAGGCCCGCGTCCTCGAGAGCCGCCTTCGCGGCGGCCCTGCCGTACTCGGCGAAGTTGCGCCCCCACTTGCCCCAGGGGTGCATCCCGGCCCCGAGGACCGCCACATCGCCCGTCACGCCGCGTCTCCGTCCGGTGCCGCGGCGGGCGCGGCCGGCACGGGCCGCCAGTTCCACGTGGCCCGTGGGCCCTCGCCTCCTGCGGCCTCGCCCAGCACACCGGGCACCACCTCGACCGTCATCCCGACCGCCAGATCCGCCACCCCGACGCCCGGTGCGGCCTGTCCCAGCACGACCATGCGCTCGGCGGCCAGCTCGACGGCGATCAGCGTGCAGGGCTCCCACGGCACATCGGGATCGGAGACGTACGGGGGAGGGGGACGGTAGCGGCCGTCGGTGAACGACCAGACGGTGCCCCGCCGGGAGAGCGGCACCTCGGCCATCTCCCCGCCACGACAGCCAGGGTTGCGGCAGAAGCGGTCCTCGCGGGGGAAGAAGACCGTCCGGCAGCGGGAGCACCGGGTCCCCAGCAGCCGGAAGTCCTCATCGGTGCTGTCCTCGGTGAACCAACCGGCCACCACGGGTGTGCGCGTGCGCGACAAAGCCCCTCCCGGCACTGGATCTGACGGAACGTCAGAAGTGTGCCACGGTCAGCTGTTCTCGGCGAGCCACTTGGCAGCGGTCTCGGCCAGCTCACCGTCCCGGCCCGCGAGCATCATCCGGATCATCTGCACGTCACCGCGCAGCGACCACGCGGGATGCCCGAACGAGGCCGGGTTGTTCCCCTCGATGAAGAAGTGCGCCGGCCACGCGGCCCCGTACCCGAGAAGCGGCAGCGCCGCCATGTACCGCGGCCGCCCGCGCGCCAGCCCGTAGGCGGCGATCGTGAGCCCGCTCAGCGTCCCGGTCAGATGCACCCAGCGGGTCGCGGCGCGGGAGTGCATCGCCACGTAATAGGGCCAGAATTCCTCGTACGAATCGAACGTCTGCTGTGACATACGGGCACGGTAATGGCTGAAAGGGCAACCGGATACGGTCCGACCGCGTCAGAGGAGGGGAACGGACGGCCGGAGCCCACGGGGGTGGTCCCGGCCGCCCGTTCGTCAGTGCCCCGCGACCGACCGCTTCGCCACCGGGAAGTCGAAGTAGGTGTCGGGGAAAGGCTCCGGCTTGAACGTGAAGTGCCACCACTCCTCGGCCAGATTCACGAAGCCCAGACCGACGAGCGTCTGCTTCAGCACCTGCCGGTTGGCGCGCTGGGCTCCTTGGATCCGCGGATTCTCGGTGTGCGACAGCGTGTCGAAGCAGTCGTAACCCGTTCCCATGTCCACCGAGTTGTCGGGGAATCGCTCGGAAAGCGGCGCGTAGCAGGGCGCCAGCGCCTCACCCGGGACATACGGCCTGCTGGGTAGTGCCGGCAGCTTCACCAGGGTCAGGTCCACCGTGCTGCCCCTGCTGTGACCGGACTTCTCCGCGATGTAACCGTCCTCGAACAACCGCGTCTTGTCGACCTGCGGATAGAACTCGTCCTTCATGACCTGATCGTCGAGATCCTTCGCCCAGCGCACGAAGTGGTCCACGGCCCGCTGCGGCCGGTAGCAGTCGTACACCTTGAGCGAGTAGCCCTGGCGCAGCAGCCGAGTCTGCGCCTCGTGCAGCGCGCGGGCCGCGGGCCTTGTCAGGATGCAGACCGGCTGGCGGTAGCCGTCGACGGGCGCCCCGAGGAAGTTGTGGGCGGTGGTGTAGCGCATCTCCTGGATGATCGTCGGATCGACGGAGCGCAGCGAGACGAACTCCCGCGGAGCCTTCGGTTCGGGTGAGGCGCCGGCCACCGGGGCGGCGGCGGTCACGGCGAGCAGAGTGGCGGCCGTGGCCGCCAGAGCGCGGAAAGCGGTGCGAATTCCTGTCATGTGCACATCGTCTATCAGCTCATGGGCCCCCGCGAAAGAGTGATCGGATACAGTCCCGCCCGTGTCCGCACCCATGAACCCGCCCACCACGCCCGCCCGGGACTCGCACTGCGGCAGCTGCGGTACGCCGTACTCCGCACGGTTGTCCGCCTCCTGGCCCCGGACCTGCGCGACCTGCGGCGCCACCGCCTACCGCAATCCGCTGCCGGTCGCCGTCGCCCTGCTTCCCGTGACCGACGCACTCGGCGGCGGACTCGTCGTCATCACCCGCACCATCCCACCCCAGCAGGGCGGAATCGCGCTGCCCGGCGGCTTCGTCGACCACTCGGAGGACTGGCGTCGCGCGGTCGTACGGGAACTCCGCGAGGAAACCGGCATCGAGGCCGACGAGCAGGACGTCCGCCTGGCCGACGCGATGAGCAGCCTGGACGGCCACCTCCTGCTCTTCGGCCTGCTGCCCCCACGTCCGGCCGCGTCCCTGCCGCCTTCCGTACCGACCGACGAGACCGCCGGTTACGAGGTGCTGCGCGCCGCCACGGAACTGGCCTTCCCGCTGCACACCCGGGCCGCGCACGCCTGGTTCGCCGGCCGGTACGCCTGACCGCTCGATCCGGAAGCGACCCCGGCGAACCCGGCACGGATGCGATCCCGGCAACCGGGCACCGCAGCGATCCCCTACAGCCCCCGCACCCGCAGCGGAGGCAGAGCAGCGTGCTCCTCGCCACCGTCGCGCTCGACGACCACCCGCCCACCCGCCATCCGCGACGTGAACCGCTCGACCGCCGCCTTCTCCCACCCGTCACCCGCGTCACGCACCAGCAGACCCCCGCCGGTACGGCCCACCCGCGGAGCCCACACCTCCAGTTCGAGACCGCCCTCCGCCCCCCGCACGGGAATCACCGCCCCGGCCCGCGCCAGCACCGGAATCCGCGACAGCGGAGCGTCGACCAGCACCGTCCCGGGCCCCTCGTACGCCTCCCCGGTCGCCGTGTCGTACCAGCGTCCGCGCGGCAGCCGCACCGACCGCCGCTCCGTCCCGCACTCCAGCACCGGCGCGACGAGCAGGGCATCGCCCAGCAGGAACGCGTCCTCGCAGTCCCGCAGCGACCGGTCACCCTGCGCCCCCCACCACAACGGCCGCACGTACGGGGCGCCCGTCAGCCTGGCCACCTGAGCCAGCGTCACGAAATACGGGCGCAGCCGCTCCCGCCCGTCGAAGGCGGCCTTCACGTACTCAAGGACCCGCGGCCCCGAATCCCACGGCTCCCGCCCGCCCGGACCCCCGTACGCGCTGATGTCGAACAGCGGCATGAAGGCACCCAGCTGAAGCCGGCGTACGGACAGTTCGACGGACTCCCCGGCCCCGCCCCGCTCGACGCCCGCGTACGGCACCCCGCTCAGACCGAGACCCAGCACCAGCGCGAGCGAGGCCCGCAGTCCCGGCCGGCCGTCCGCGCCCGCACCGGACAGCACGCCCCCGTAACGCTGTATCCCCGCCCACCCGGAACGCGAGACGAGGAACGGCCGCTCGGCCGGCCGCAGCCGCCGCACCCCCTCATACCCGGCACGCGCCATGGCGAGCCCGTACACGTTGTGCGCCTCGCGATGATCGCCCCCACGCCCCTCCAACGCGTACCGCGCCGACAACGGAAGCGCGGGACCACGCCCGTCCTCCGGTGAACCCGGCCCGTGCCAGACCCCGGAGAGACCCTGCTCCAGCGGCTCCTCGTGCAGCGCACCCCACCACTCCCGCACGAGCGGATCGGTGAAGTCCGGACAGACCCACTCGCCCGGCCGCCCCGCACCCCGCACCACACGCCCCCCGGCATCCCGGACGTACGCACCGGCCGCGCCGATCCGCCCCCCGCCGTCGAACACCGCATCCCCAGCCTCCGCCGACACCGCGGGCCCGACGGCCGACACCAGCCGGACACCGTCCTCCCGCAGCTCCTCGGCCAGCCGGGGGAGGCCGGGGAACCGCTCACGATCGACCCCGAACACCTGCCGGGCACCGTCCCGGGTGTCCAGGTGAACAGCGGACAGCGGCATCCCCCGCTCCCGGTACCCGGCGACCACCCGCCGCACGTCGTCCTCACCACCGCCGGACCCCGGCCCGCCGTGCTGCGCACCCAGGGCCCAGGAGGGCGGCAGGGCAGGGGAACCGGTCAACGCGGTCCATCCCCGCAGCACCCGCGCCGGGGTCCCGGCGACGACCCAGCACCGCAGGGGACCACCGTCCATCCGCACCTCACAGGTCCCCGGCCTGTCGTGCCCGGAACCCGCACCCTCCTCGCCCTCGCGCAAGGTCATCTGCCCCGCCCAGGCGTTGTCGTGGAAGGACAGATGCGTCCCCGCGTCGGACACGACCAGATGCACGGGCATCGTGAGATTCCGCGGTGCGTCCCCGGGACCGGGGTTCCACAGCCGGTACGTGCCCTCGCGCAGCCGCGCACCGGACGCCTGCCCGCCGAGCCCGAAGAAGCGCGCGTCGGCCGGCACCTCCGACCGCTGGACCCACCGCGCCGCACCTCCGGCCACCGGCTCCCACCAGCGCGGAGGAAGCTCCCGCCGGAGCACCAGCCCGCCGGGCGTACGCAGCTCGACCGCCCCGTGCCGCGACACCGCCACCGTCAGCCGCTCCGAGACCACCTGCCAGCCGCCGTCCTTGTCCGGCTCCAGCGCGGCCCGCGGGTCCGGTTCCGGCTCGGCGCCGGGCAGGGCGTACGACGGCAGCGCGTCCGCACCGTCCCAGGCCCAGAACACGGCCCCACCCGCCGCGACCCGTATCCGAAGCTCCGAACGGGTGAACCTCACGACACCACCGCCGGGACCCGGTTCCGCACCCGCCAGCAGGCCCGGCACTCTCGCCCGCTCAGCCCCGCGCGGCGGCAGGGCCCGTGCATCCGCCCGCCGGTGCCGCCACGCTGTGCGCACCGTGCGCAGCCCCTGCACCGAACCGACCATTTTCACCGAGCGCACCAGGTCACGACCGTCCATACGGCCCACCCTGCCAGCCGCCCGAGGCGAAACAGGCTCCGTTCAACTTCCGTTCACCGTGGCCGGACCACATAACGGGACGGGCAACCATGGCAGGGCGACCCTGGTGCGAAAGACGATCACATGGCATCGTCCGTAAAAGCCGCTCACGCGCACACCCCAGCACGTGCGCGCGACACGCCCACCCCCGCGTACCCGTACAGCCAGGGAGCCGACCCATGACCTCACGTGCCGAAGAAGCCCCCCTGTGGCAGCCCGACGCCGACCGCATCGCCGCCGCGGCCGTCACCCGCTTCCAGAACTGGGCGGCCGGACGGTACGGAGCACCGGCCGATGGCGGTTACGCCGCACTGCACCGCTGGTCGGTCGACGAGCTCGACACCTTCTGGAAGGCAGTCGCCGACTGGTTCGACGTACGGTTCTCCACCCCGTACGAAACCGTCATCGGCGAACGTTCCATGCCCGGCACCCAGTGGTTCCCCGGCGCCACCCTCAACTACGCCGAGCACGCCCTGCGCACCGCCGAGGACCCCCTCCGCGCCGACGCCCCCGCCCTGCTCCACGTGGACGAGACCCACACCCAGGTGCCGATCAGCTGGTCGGCACTGCGCCGCCAGGTCGCCTCCCTCGCCGCTGAACTCCGCGCACTCGGCGTCGCCCCCGGTGACCGGGTCAGCGGATACCTGCCCAACATCCCGCAAGCGGTCGTCGCCTTCCTCGCCAGCGCGTCGGTCGGCGCGGTATGGACCTCCTGCGCCCCCGACTTCGGCGCCCGCAGCGTGCTCGACCGCTTCCAGCAGGTCGAACCGGTCGTCCTGTTCACCGTCGACGGCTACCGCTACGGCGGCAAGGAACACGACCGCACCGACACCGTCGCGGAACTGCGCCGCGAGCTCCCCACCCTGCGGGCCGTCGTCCACATCCCGCTGCTCGGCACGGACGCGCCCGAGGGCACCCTCGAATGGGCCGCACTCACCTCCGCCGACGTCGAACCCGTATTCGAGCAGGTCCCCTTCGACCACCCGCTCTGGGTCCTCTACTCCTCCGGCACCACCGGACTCCCCAAGGCCATCGTCCAGTCGCAGGGCGGCATCCTGCTCGAACACTTCAAGCAGATCGGCCTGCACTGCGACCTCGGCCCCGACGACCGGCTCTTCTGGTACACCTCCACCGGCTGGATGATGTGGAACTTCCTCGTCTCCGGCCTGCTCACCGGAACCACGGTCGTGCTGTACGACGGCAGCCCCGGATACCCGGACGTCAGCGCCCAGTGGCGCGTCGCGGAACAGACCGGCGCCACGCTCTTCGGTACCTCGGCCGCCTACGTCATGGCCTGCGCCAAGGCCGGCATCCACCCAGGGCGCGACTACGACCTCTCCCGCGTCCAGTGCGTGGCCACCACCGGCTCCCCGCTGCCGCCCGACGGCTTCCGCTGGCTCCACGACGAGGTGGCCGAAGACCTCTGGATCGCCTCGGTCAGCGGCGGCACGGACGTCTGCAGCTGCTTCGCCGGCGCGGTCCCCACGCTCCCCGTCCACATCGGCGAACTCCAGGCCCCCTGCCTCGGCACGGACCTCCAGGCCTGGGACCCCGCGGGCAAACCGCTGATGGGCGAGGTCGGCGAACTGGTCGTCACCAACCCCCTGCCCTCCATGCCCATCCGGTTCTGGAACGACCTCGACGGCAGCCGCTACCACGACAGTTACTTCGACATGTACCCCGGCGTCTGGCGCCACGGCGACTGGATCACGATGACCGACCGCGGTTCGGTCGTCATCCACGGCCGTTCGGACTCCACGCTCAACCGGCAGGGCGTACGCATGGGTTCCGCCGACATCTACGAAGCCGTCGAGCGGCTCCCCGAGATCCGCGAATCCCTCGTGATCGGCCTGGAGGAGCCCGACGGCGGCTACTGGATGCCGCTCTTCGTCCACCTCGCCGAGGGCGCCACCCTCGACGACACGCTCCGCGGCACCATCAAGCGGACCATCCGCGAGAACCTCTCGCCCCGCCACGTGCCCGACGAGGTGATCGAGGTGCCCGCCATCCCGCACACCCTCACCGGCAAGCGCATCGAGGTACCGGTCAAGCGCCTCCTCCAGGGCACACCCCTCGCCAAGGCCGTGAACCCGGGCTCCGTGGACAACCTGGAACTCCTCCACTTCTACGTGGACCTGGCCCGCACCCGCCACTGACGGCCCGCACGGCGGACCCGCTGTCAGTCCCCATGATTACGCTGAGTGAGCATCGATCAACAGCGCACAGGGGGACACATGGCGCACACCCGGCAGTTCAGGCAGATCACGTCCATGCGGCGCACGCTGCGCCGCGAAGCACCCAGCACGATCGGCCTCCTGGTCGACGCCCAGGACTTCGCGGCGATGCGGCACTACCGCAGCTTCACCTTCGACGACCACAGCGTCTACCTCCAGCAGGTCGAGGGCCTGCTCAGGACCCTCGCGGCCCAGGGGATGCACACCACGGTCGTCCTCTTCGACCCCGAGGACTACGCGGAGTTCTGCGCCGGAGCGCACCTCGACCCGGACAGCGGCGCCAGCCGCACCCGCTTCACCGCGGAGATCGCGGCGGGCGGCGCCGCCGTGGCGTACGCGGGCCAGCCCATCGACGCACTGGTGCCCCTCCTCATCAGCCGGGCCGTCCGCCGGGCCACCTGGGAGTACGCCACCATGCTCCTCGCCGACCTGGGCGAGTGCGCCGACTGCGGGCAGGACATCGGACGCGCCGCCTTCGACCGGGCCTCCCACCTGCTGGCCCGCCTCCTGGAGACAGCGGGCCCGGGCACCCACCACATGGTGTGCAGCACCCCCACGGAGAACGAACAGCTCCTCGCCGTCCTCCACACCGAGCGCGGCCCCTCGGGCCCGGCTTCGTTCGACTCCTCGGAAGGAGCCGAGTTCGCGACCGTCCTCGCGGTGGGCATCGCCCTGGAGACCCGGGGCGGAGTGGTGCTGCGCACAAGCACTCCGGACACCCCGGACCGGGTCCACGGCTGGCGCCTGATCCGAGGAGGCCTCGCCCCCCTCACCGAAGGAGAGGTCTTCAGCGCCTACTGCACCGACGCCGACACGGGCGAACCGGTCGCCCCGGAATCGGGCGTCGAATACCGCGCCGGATTCGACATCGGTGCCGACGAGCCGGAAACGCACCACTGACAGCAACCCGGCATGAAGAAGGGGCTTCCCGCCACCATCGGCGGGAAGCCCCTTCCAGCGACAACCGCGCCGGACTACTCGCCCGAGAGCACCGCCTGCGCGGCGTTGCGCGCCTCCTCGGCGGAGTCGGCCGCACGCGCGGCGGCCGCCGCACGCTCGCACTGGGCCAGCGTGTGCTTCGCCAGCGTGGCCCGTACGTAAGGAATGGACGCGGCACCCATAGAGAGGGAGGTGACACCCAGACCGGTCAGCACACAGGCGAGCAGCGGGTCCGAGGCCGCCTCACCGCAGACACCGCAGCTCTTGCCCTCGGCCTTGGCGGCATCCGCCGACAGCGCGACGAGGTCGAGCAGCGCCGGCTGCCACGGGTCCTGGAGCCGGGACACGGCTCCCACCTGACGGTCGGCCGCAAAGGTGTACTGCGCCAGGTCGTTGGTGCCCAGCGACAGGAACTCCACCTCCTGCAGGATCGAGCGCGCCCGCAGCGCGGCGGACGGAATCTCCACCATCGCCCCGAACTTCGCCTGCAGCCCGGCCTCGCGGCAGGCATCGGCGAACGCCTTGGCGTCGGCACGGTCGGCCACCATCGGCGCCATGACCTCGAGATAGACCGGCAGCCCCTCGACGGCCTTCGCGAGCGCCGTCAGCTGCGTCCGCAGCACGTCGGGGTGCTCCAGCAGACTGCGCAGCCCCCGCACGCCCAGCGCCGGGTTCGGCTCGTCCGCCGGAGTCAGGAAGTCCAGCGGCTTGTCGGCGCCGGCGTCGAGCACCCGCACGACCACACGGCCCTCGGGGAACGCCTCCAGCACCGCCCGGTACGCCGCGACCTGCTTCTCCTCGGACGGCGCCTGCTTGCTGTCGTCCAGGAACAGGAACTCCGTACGGAACAGCCCGACACCCTCGGCGCCCGCCTCGACGGCCGCCGGCACGTCGCCGGGACCGCCGATGTTGGCGAGCAGCGGCATCTTGTGCCCGTCCGACGTCGCACCCGGACCGGTCGAGGCCGACAGCGAGGCCTTGCGGGCCGCGGCGGCGCTCTCCATCTCCGCGCGCTTCTCGGGGCTCGGATCGACGAAGATCTCGCCGGTCGAACCGTCCACCGCGACCACCGTGCCCTCGGCCAGCTCGCCGGCCCCGGGCAGCGCCACGACAGCGGGCACACCGAGCGCGCGAGCCAGGATGGCGCTGTGGCTGGTGGGCCCGCCCTCCTCGGTCACGAACCCGAGAACCAGCGTCGGGTCGAGCAGAGCCGTGTCGGCCGGCGCCAGGTCCCGTGCGATGAGTACGTACGGCTCGTCGCTGTCCGGCACACCGGGCATAGGAACGCCGAGCAGCCGGGCGACGATCCGGTTCCGCACGTCGTCGAGGTCGGCGACGCGCCCCGCCAGATACTCCCCGGCGTTGGCCAGGAGAGCACGGTAAGAGGCGAAGGCGTCGTAGATGCCGCGCTCGGCGGTGCTGCCGACAGCGATGCGCCGGTCCACGTCGGCCATGAGCTCGGGGTCCTGCGCCATCATGGCCTGGGCCTCGAGCACGTGCTGCGCCTCGCCCCCGGCCAGATTGCCGCGTGCAATCAGATCGGCGGCCACAGCTTCCACAGCCTGGCGAGCACGCCCCTGTTCGCGCTCGGCCTCCTCCGCGGGAATCTGCTTGGCGGGCGGTTCGAGAACCGCCGTACCCATGTGCCGAACCTCGCCGATCGCCACACCGTGGCTCACACCGACGCCTCGCAGCGTTGTCTCCATTTCACCCGTCTCCGGTTGTGCGGTGGCCGTGCCACCGCGGTGGTTGTGCAACTGGCTGTTATCTCTGGGGAGGTGCTACTTCCAGCCGAACAGTGCGTCGCCGATCTTCACGTCGCCGTCCTCGCGGATGTCGGAGAGGGAGTCGGCGGTGGCCTCGAGCGCGACGATCGGGCAGATGGCCGACTTGCCGGCTGCCTCCACGGCAGACGGGTCCCAGCGGACGATGCCCTGGCCCCGGACGACGGTGTCACCCTTGTTGACGAGAAGCTCGAAGCCCTCGCCGTTGAGCTGGACGGTGTCGATACCGAGGTGGACCAGCACTCCGTGTCCTTCGCTGTCGACGACGACGAAGGCATGGGGGTGGAGGGAGACCACGATGCCGTCGACCGGGGATACGGCCTCCGACGGCTCGCGCACGGGATCGATCGCGGTTCCGGGGCCGACCATGGCGCCGGAGAAGACCGGGTCCGGCACCGCGGTGAGTCCGATGGCACGTCCGGGCAGAGGGGACGTCACGTTGGTCATGGGGAGCCTCCCAGGGGGTGGAGCTTCGTGTGTCGCCGCCGCGGCTGATGGGGGACGGCGTACTGCTCAGCAGGGTAAGTCATATGAAGTCCCGGTTCCGCCCGAGACCTACCGGTTGGCGGACCTAGGGGTGCACCAGAAACGATTTGCCTCGACTCCCGGCGGCCTGTACTGTCGTACTCCTGCCTGACCCCAACGCGACATTGAGTCGGGGGTCGGCGGCGACCATTAAGCCCAGATCCTAACCCTGACTTCCGCTTCTGCATGTCTGCGGGACCGGTCAAAGGGAACAGGAAAAGGCTGATAGAGTCGGACTCGCCGGAAAGGGAAAGCGCGAAAGCGAATTTCTCGAAGGCAAGTAGTAACAACAATTCCTCTGCTTTGCAGGGGGCCCGCTTCGACCGGGAATCGGACACGAAAGAGTCTGATAGAGTCGGAAACGCAAGAACGAAGGGAAGCGCCCGGAGGGCCCCGGTGAAACGGGAC